>DASSLT010000008.1:0-35953 GCA_035689305.1 Solirubrobacterales bacterium
CTGCGCGAGCATCAGCGGCAGCGCGGCGTGCGTGCAGTAGAGGACGCCGAAGACGTTGACGTGGATCATGCGCCGCCACTCGTCCGTCGGCGCGTTCTCGATCGGGCCGAGCAGCATCACGCCGGCGTTGTTGACGACGACGTCGAGCCGGCCCAGCTCCTCGGCCGCCTCGGCGACGGCCGCCTCGGCTTGGGCGCGATCGCTGACGTCCGCCTCGAGCTTGACCGCCTTGCCGCTGGCGAGCTCGATCTCGCCAGCCAGCTTGTCGAGTCGATCTCCACGCCGGGCGAGCAGCGCCACCGCTGCCCCCTGGGCGGCGAAGGCCCGCGCGGTCGCTTCACCGATCCCGCTGGAAGCGCCCGTGACGAGGGCGGCGGCGCCCTCGAGGCTCATGCGAAGTCGTCGGCGCCGAGCAGGTCGGCGTCGAGGGCGGCGATGAAAGCTTCGGCCATGTCCGACATGTTGGCATGCTCGAGTGCCCGCAGCTCGTCGGCGAGCTCGTGGGCGCCGCGGTCGAGCTGCTCGTCGAAGGCGTCGATTTCGTCCTCGCCGTACACGCCCTGGCAGGCCCACTCGCACTCCGGGCAGCGCCGCCAGACGCGCCAGTGGGCGCGATCGCCCGCCTGCTCCCAGCAGGTCGGCTGGACCAGCTCCGACCCGCACTCGGGGCAGATGTGCAACTGGGCGGCGCGCTTGGTGCGGTTGGTCGGCTCGGGCATTTCTTCCTTATCGAACCCGGGGGAGGCAGACTTGATCCGGACCTCTTCGACGCAAAAGCGACAAAACCCCACTAACGGGTATCTAAAACCTGCGTCGGCGCTGATCCGGCCGCCGATCCCCCCCGTTACCATGGAGGCAATGTTCGGAAACATTGGTCCCCTCGAGATCGGCATCGTCCTCATCATTGCCCTGATCGTTTTCGGCCCGAAACGTCTACCGGAGCTGGGAAGCAGCCTCGGTCGCGGAATCCGCGAGTTCAAAGAGACGGTCACCGGCGAGCGCAAGGACGATGACGAGGACGACGACCCCAAGGCGCTTCAAGCCTCGCAGGCGACGGCACAGGCGCCGGAGTCGACTCCGGTCGCGACCGCACCGGCCGAGAAGCCCGACGATCGCAGCTGAGGCACAGCGGGATGCCGCGCCGCGTCAAAGCGGTCTCCCATGAGGATCGCCTCAGCCTCGTCGAGCACCTGGACGAGCTCCGCGCTCGCCTGATCGTCTGCATCGTCGCCTTCGGCGTCGCCCTCGCGCTCTGCTTCTGGCAGAACCACCTGCTGCTGGAAATCGCCGGCGGGCCGCTGCCCGAGGGGCACAAGAAGCTGATCACCTTCGGCGTCACCGAGCCGTTCACGACGACGGTGACGGTCGCCGCCTACGGCGCCATCGTGCTCTCGCTGCCGGTCGTCCTCTACCAGCTCTACGCCTACGTCCTGCCCGCTTTCAGCCCGCGCGAGAAGCGGGTGATCCTGCCGATCCTGCTGCTCTTCCCGGCGCTCTTCCTGGCCGGAATCGCCTTCTCCTACTTCGTCGTGATGCCGGCCGCGGTCAAGTTCCTGCTCAACTTCAACGACACCCAGTTCAACATCCAGGTCCGGGCCAAGGACTACTACAGCTTCTTTTCGATGACGATGCTGGCGGGAGCGCTGGTCTTCCAGCTGCCGCTGGTGATCCTCGCCGTCACCCGGCTCGGGATCGTCAAGATCGAGCAGCTGACGAAGAACCGTCGCTACGCCTACCTGGTGATCGCCGTGATCGCGGCGGCGCTGCCCGGGGTCGACCCGATCTCGATGATCATCGAGATGGTTCCACTCCTTGTTCTGTTTGAGTTGAGTATCTTGATCGCCAAGGTCCTCGGCAGGCCGGGCGAGAAGCGGGGAGGGGTGGCCGAGCCCTCGCCCCAGGAGTAGAGGCGATGGCTAAAGGCGAAAAAGAGCATCGGATGCTGTTCGACATCCGCGGCAAACGGCGCAACGTCGTCAAAGTCGTCTACGCGGTCCTCGCCGTGCTGATGGGCCTCAGCCTCTTCCTCGTCACCGGCATCGGCAACGTCGGTTCGCTGTTCGGCAACGGCAGCGAAAGCAACAACGGCGCCGTGGTCTACGAAGAACAGGCCCAACGGATCGAACGGAAACTCGTCAAAGACCCGGAAGACCCCGAACTGCTGCTGGCCCTGACCAGAGCTCAGCTCAATACCGGCAACCAGTTGGTCGAAGCCACCGCAGAAGGGACCGTGATCACCCAGGAAACGGTTCAGATGTACCAAAAGGCAAGCGAAACCTGGTCGAAATACCTGGAAGCCACCAACGAACCGAGCCCCAGCGGCGCGCAGCTGATCGCGCCTACCTTCGTCACCCTCGCCGAAGCCGCGCCGAGCGCGCCGGGCTTCGAAGAAAACATGGACTCAGCCGCCGCAGCCGCGGCGATCGTCGCCAAACAGCGCCCGAGCCTGAACTCGCTGAGCACGCTCGCGATCTACCAGTACTTCGCCTTCGAACCGGAAGCGGCCGAAAAGACGAGGAAAGAAGCGATCGCCTTGACCAGCGGCAAGTTCGAACGCGAAAACCTCGAAAACCAGCTCGACGAATACAAAAAACGCTCAGGCGAAGCCGAAAAACAGCTGAAAGCGCTCGAACAAGCGAACAAAGCCTCGGGCAACCAGGAAAACAAAGAAAAACTGGAAAACCCGCTGGGCGGCCTCGGCACTGGCACTGGCCTCGGCGAATAGATGGGCCGCGAAGGACTCGAACCTTCAACCTTGAGCTTAAGAGGCTCCTGCTCTAACCAGTTGAGCTAGCGGCCCGGGGCTGGCAAGTATAGGAAGCCGAGGCCGAGAGGGCCGGGCCGACTATTCCTCGGTGCGGCAGAACTTTTCGACGTTGCCTTCGATCAGGGTGCCGTCGGCGAAGGTGAAGCCGCCCTGGGTGCGAAGGATGTTGTCCGAGCAGCGGGCGGAGACGTAGCTGCGGCGCTTGCCGTCGGCTTCGTAGCGGCGGCCGATTTCGGCGTCGAGATGGGTCAGCGAGCCAAGCCCGCCGGCGATCGGCGGCACTTCGATCGTCACCCGGTAGCGGTATTCGCCGCCGCGGCGCACGATCGGGGCGACGATCGCGAAGGTCTGGGTCGCCGGCGCCGTCGTCTGGGCGTGGAGGACGACCGCGGGGTGGCCTTCGACCGGCGGCGCGTTGAAGATCGTCAGCCCGGAGCTGGCCGGGATGTCGGCGCCGCCGAATTCGATCAGCGCTTCGACGTGACCGCGGCCGACGATCGCGCCGCGGCAGATCTGGCGGGCTTCGGCGACGCTGGCGTTGGCGATCTGTTCCGCCGCGCAGGTCGGCAGTCCGGCGACGCTGATGCGTCCGTCACGGTCGAAGTCGAGGACGACACGCTGCAGCACCCGCGGCCGGCCGCCGCCCCGGGCGTCGATGTCGAAGTGGCCCTTGAACTGAATCGGCGCGTAGTGACTGCGCGGCAGCGTCCGCGGCGTGAAGCCGCCGTTGGCGTGCAGGACCAGGTCCTGGTAGGCGACCATTGCAGCCCCGGCGGCAGCTGCCGCCACCACCGCCACCGTGCAGCCGAGCAGCGCCGCGAATTTCAGCGCGGAAGATGACACGGCGAGGTCAGCGTGGCGGGGAAGAAGTCGCCGTTGCTGAAGGAGAGGCTGCCGTGGACCTGGAGCCGGCCGCCGGAGCAGTAGGCGTTGAGGTAGCCGACTTCCTTGCCGCCGCGCTCGAAGGTCCGCCCCAGGGTGGCTTCGGCCAGCGTCGCCGAGCCGTAGCCTTCGGCGATCGGCGGCAGCGTCACCTTCGCCTCGAATCCGTAGCGCCCCTTCGCCACCTTTTCGATCACGATCGGGACCAGCAGCGCCTTCGGCACCGGGATCGTCTCGTAGGCATGGGCGATCAGGCTCGGCTTGCCGCCCACCTTCGGCCCGTTGAAGAAGGAGAGCGGCGAGCTGATGTCGACCGTCGCCTTGCCGGGAAGCGTCACCTTCGCTTTGCCGAGTCCGGTGCCGACGAGCGCCCCGGAACAGCGCTTGCGCGCCTCCGCCGGCTTCGTTTCCGCCAGCTTCGCCATCGTGCAGACCGGCAGCCCCTTGGTGTCGACGAAGCCGTGCTTGTCGAGCTGGAAGACGATGCTGGAGAGCGTCCCCGGCTGACTGCCGTCCTTGTTCTTGATCCGGGTGATGCTGCTGAGTTCGATCGGGGCGCCGCCGGAGGCGGGCAGCTCGCGCGGCATCATCGTCGCGGTCGCGCTGACCACGGTGTTCTTGAATTCGCCGGTCAGGGCGTAAGCCGCGGCGGCGCCGGTCAGCAAGCAGATCGCCACCGCCACGAGGACAGCCTTCGGCACCCTCTTCATCGCTACCTACCCTTGCAGGTCCGCAACAGTTCTCCGTGCATCGAGGTGCCGTCCAGGAAGTGGACCAGGACTTTCGCCTGCAGGTGGCCGTCGGGGCAGCTGGCGTTCGCGTAGCTCAGTTTCTGGCCCTTGTAGGTCCATTCTTTGCCGATCCTCAGGCTGCCGTACTTCGGCACCCCGGAGCCGCCGGCGATCTTCGGGATTTTCGCGACGGTCTTGAACCCGTAGCGGCCGCTATGCACTTTCTGGATCTCGACCGGGACGATGTAGGTGGTCGGCGCCGGCACGCTCAGGTAGGCGTGCGCCAGCACGGTTGGGTTGCCGTTCTTCTTCGGCGCGTTGAAGATCGTGATCGGCGATTTCGCCGGAATCGGTTTCGATTCCGGGAAGTAGATGGTCGCTTCGCCGACGCCTTCGCCGACGATCGCGTCCGGGCAGGCCGCCCGCGCTTGCGCGACGGTCGTCGCCAGCAGTTTGCCTTTGGTGCAGACCGCCAGGCCTTTGGTCTCGACCGCACCGTGCTTGTCGAACCAGATCGTCAGTTCGTCGAGCGCCGGCGGGATCGAGCCGTCGTCGGTCGCGATCTTGCCGTAGCCGTGCAGTTTGATCGGCGCGAACTTGTGCTTCGGCAGCGTCGTCGGCGAGAAGCCGCCGTCGGTGGTGACGACCAGCGGTCCCAGGCGCAGGACCAAGGCCACCGCCCCCGCCGTTCCTCCGAGCACGAACAGCAGTGCCGTGGTCACCACGGACACCCTTAACACAGTCTTCCGCATAGTTTCCTCCCTACCGTTCCCCTGACCGCCAAACTACCACGGGTGGGAAGGGGAAGCAGGGGACAGGCACGGTCCAAAGGCTCGGACCCCAGGCGCCGCCGCGCCTGGGTGACGCTGGCCGTCTCCGGCCTGCTGCTCGCCATCCTCGCCTTCGTCGGCACCGGGGTCGAGGGCCGGCTCGACCCGACCAACATCAGCGTGCCCGGCACCGCCTCCTCGAAGGGCAACGCGCTGCTGGAAGAACATTTCGGCGACTCGGCGCCGTTCGCGATCCTGCTCCAAGGCCCGGCCAAGGCGATCGACGAGCAGGGCCCGGCGCTGATCCGGGTTCTGCGCCGCGACCCGAAGGTGACGACGCTCTCACCCTGGGACCGCGGCGTGGTCGCGCCGCTGCGCCCCCAGCCCGACCGGGCGCTGATCCTCGCCGACTTCCACGTCGACACCAAAACCGCTGTCAACGACACCGTCCCGGAGCTCGAAGAAATCCTCGAACGGCAGATCCACGCGCCGGTACGGGCGACGCAGTCGGGCTTCGCGACGATCTCCCGCGCGCTCCAGGACGAGTCGATCGCCGCCTCCGAGCGGGGCGAGCTGATCGCCCTCCCCTTCCTCCTGATCATCCTCCTGCTCGTCTTCCGCTCGCCGATCGCGGCCGCGATCCCGCTCGCCTTCGGCGCAGTCACGGTCGTCGCCTCGCGCGGGATCCTCTTCCTCGCCACCGGCTGGTTCGACGTCGACGCCTTCGCCCTCGCGGTCTGCACGATGATGGGGCTGGCGCTGGGGGTCGACTACGCGCTGTTGATGGTCTCCCGCTTCCGCGAGGAGCTGGCGGCCGGCGCCGAGCCCGCCGCCGCCGCCCGCAGGACGCGGCGCACCGCCGGCCGGACGACGGTCTTCGCCGGCAGCACGCTGATGCTCTCGATGCTGGTCGCTTTGTTCATCCTGCCGGGCGCACTGCTGGTCTCGCTGGCGGGGACGCTGATCATGGTCGTGCTGCTCAGCGTCGCCGTCGCCACGATCGTCGGGCCGGCGCTGCTGACGCTGATCGGCCCCAACCTCGACCGCTGGCGGATCGGCAAGCCGGCCGGCGATCGCTCGCGGCTGATGGCCTTCGTCAACGCGGCGCTGCGACGGCCGGCGCCGATCGCGGCGGTGATCGGCGGCTTGCTGCTGGTTCTGGCGGCGCCGGCGGTCGGGCTGAAGACCGGCCCGCCGAGCCCGGAAGAGCTGGCCGAGGACGCCCCGGCCCGGCAGGCGGCGGAAGAAATCGACGACACGATCGGCCCCGGCTGGGACGCCCCGTTCCAGGTCGTCGCCGTCAACGAAGAAGGCCCGATCACCGACAAAAGCAGCATGGGCGCGATCGGCAGCTTCCAGAAGAAGATGGCGGCCCTACCGGGGGTGCAGGTCGTGATCGGCCCGACCCAGATCACCAAACGGGTCGAACCGCTGCAGGAACTCGGCAACGCCGCGCTCGCCTCGGAAGGCAGCATCGGCGCCGTCAAGCAGCTCGGCCGTCTCGGCACCCAACTCGGCACCGCGGCCGGCGGCGTCGCCGAACTGCGGGACGGGATCTCGGAAGCGAGCGCCGGTGCCGGCCTGCTGGCGCTCGGGTCGGACCGTGCCGGGGAGGGAGCTCAGCAGATCGCCAACGGCCTCGCTCGAGCGACGGCGGGCAGCAGCCAGGCGATCGGGGCGCTGGAAAAATTCGCCAGCGGCTCGAAACGGCTGGCGGAAGCAGAGGGAACCGCTGCGGTCGCGGCGCTGGAACTGAAGTTCGGCGCCAACGCGATCGGCGGCTCGAATCTCCGCCAGAACGCCCTGCGCAAATCGCAGAAGCTCGACCACAGCCTGGAATCCGACGCCAACGAAGGCGTGCCGGCGCTGATTCCCCCCGCCCGCGAAACCGAAGCGCAGCTGAAAGCCGCGCTGGCGCAGTTGCAGGCGATGACCGTCGGCCAGACCGATCCCAACTATGCGGCGGCGCTCGAAGCGGTGCGGCGAGCGACGGCGGCGATGACGGGCACCGACCCGGTCAGCGGCGTGCCCTACGCGACCGGATACGCCGGGCTGGTGCCTGAACTGGAAGCGCTTCAAGCCCGCCTGCTCGAAGACGCCGAAGCGTCCTCGGACATCACGGCTTACCTGAAGTCGACGCTGATCAACCTCCAGAAACTGTCGAACGGCGCGGCGAAGCTGGAGGAAGGCCTGCGGAAAATCCATGGCGCCGGCAACAAGCTCTCCGGCGGCGCGGCGAAACTCGCCCGCGCCGCCAACCAGCTCGGCGACGGGCTCTCTCAGCTCAGTGCCGGTGCGGTCGCTCTGGTCGGCGGCATCGACCGGCTCGGCGGTGGCGCCGAAGCGCTCGAGGCCGGGCTCGCGGAAGGGGCCGAAGAAACGGCGCCGCTGGAGAGCGGGCTGCAGGAAGCGAGCGTGCGCATCCTCGACGGCAAGAAGCGGATCAACAAGCAGGCGCGGCAGGTCCGCGAAGCGTCCCCGGGGCTGTTCAATTCGGGGTACTTCGTCCTCTCCGCGGTTGACGGGGCGCCGCCGCGCCAGCGCGCCAACGCCGGCGAAACGATCGACCTGACGAGTGGCCAGGCCGCCTCGGTG
The DNA here is from genome assembly GCA_035689305.1 of Solirubrobacterales bacterium. GTDB lineage: Bacteria > Actinomycetota > Thermoleophilia > Solirubrobacterales > 70-9 > VAYN01. Next base: position 7,746 of record DASSLT010000008.1, read on the forward strand.
CTCGTCATCTCCGAATACACCTTCAACTCCGATGGCTCGATCGCGCTCAACAAAAAGCTCGACAGCGAAGCCAAGGCGCTCGGGGAGGAAGCGGACCTCGTCACCGGTGTCGGCGGCGGCGCCGCCACGCTCAACGACTACGGCACGATCACGAACGAACGGATCCCGTTCGTGATCGCGGCGATCGCCCTCGTCACCTTCCTCGTCCTCGTCCTCGTCCTGCGGGCGATCCCCCTGGCGGCGATCGCCGTCGGCCTCAACCTGCTCACCGTCGGCGTCGCCTTCGGCATCCTCACCCTGCTCTTCCACGTGCCCGACGACTGGCCGCTGGGAGGCCACTCCTACGTCGAAACGGTCGGCGCGATGATGATCTTCGCCGTCGTCTTCGGCCTCTCGATCGACTACGCGGTCTTCCTTCTCAGCCGCATGCGCGAGCACTACGACCGTGAGGCCGACAACGCCGCCGCGGTCCAGTTCGGCCTCTCCAAAACCGCCGCTGTGATCACCGGCGCGGCGGCGATCATGATGGCCGTCTTCATCGCCTTCGCTGGCTCCTCGATCGCAACCGTCAGCCAGCTCGGCGTCGGCCTCACCGTCGCCGTCATCCTCGACGCCACCGTCGTCCGCATCGTCCTCCTGCCGGCCCTGATGCTGCTGCTCGGCGACAAGGTCTGGTGGCTGCCGAAGCCGCTGAAGCGGGTGATCCCGAAGCTCAGCGTTTAGGTCAGACGCGGCTCAGGCTTGAGCACGCAATCCAGGCATCAGAGACGGCGGGGATTCGAAGCCGAGCATCCCATAGGTCGTGGAGATAGCGGTCTCGCCAGACTCCGAGAGCCTGATCCCCGCCTCGCCATCAATCCGCTGGACTTCGGCGAAGCACTGATCCAAGAGGGCGATGAATTCGTCCCAACCGCACCGGTCAAGCTCCAATCCCATCGAGACCAGAAACCGGTCGGATCGGGAGTCACGAGTGTCGGCAGCTACAGCTGCCTCGACACGGGCAACGAGAGATTGCATCCAGTCCGCGAGTGCCTGCGCCGCTCCGTGGCCGGGAGCTTGTCGAACTCCCCGGTGGTGAACTCGACGCGGCAGGTCCCTCTGTAGATGTGTTCGACTGCTCCACGTCGCTGGCGGGTGTCGACGACCTCGATACAGCCAGCCTTCTCGAGCTCCCGGAAGCGATAGCTCACGTGCGACAGAGCGTTAGCGCGGCTTGTAAACCGCATTCCGGTCTGCTGGAGGGCTTCATCGACAAAGCCCTTTGGACTGATGTCCCTTTCGTTCGCTACCGCGAGGATCTGGACCCGCAGCGGATGAGAAAGGGGCGCGCAGATTGGCGAAGGGCCGCTCGGCCCGGCGATCCGTCCCCCGGTTTTCCTTGCCTTCACGAACGCCTCCCGTCCTCGTTTCGCTGGCAAAAGCATTCCCAGGCGGCGCAAAACTAATCGAAAAATTGAAGCCGCCTAGAGCAATTCACCTCGTTTGCTAAGGCCGGCCTTTTCAATGCACCGCCCGGGAACCAGTCGTATGCGAAAAAGAGGCACCCGCAAATGCGGGTGCCTCTGGCAATGCCCAGCGGAATCGCCGGGCGCTACTTCTTCTTCGGTTCCGGCTTCTGCGCGCAGCTCTGCGTGTAGACCGGGTTCGCGGTCTGGCCGTCGAGGAAGGTGAAGGTGGAGCGGACCTTCAGCTTCTTCGAGGCCGGGCATTTGGCCGCGATGAAGCTCACCGGTTCGCCCTTGTACTTGTACTTCTTGTTGATTTTGACGTTGAAGTCCGTCAGGGCTCCCTGGCCGCCCGCGATCAGCGGCACTTCGACGTCGAGGCGCGGGCCGTAGCCTTCCTTGTTGTAGTTGCTGACCGTTCCGACCAAGACCAGCGTCGTCTGCGCTGGCGTAGTCGTGTAGGTGTGGAGCAGGACGACGGGCTTGCTGCCTTTGGGCTTGCCGTTGAAGGCAACGACGGTCGCCGGGGCCGGGATGAGTCTTTCGCCCAGTTTGATCACGGCCTGGCCGGTGCCTTCGCCGATCTTTGCGCTGCCGCATTGCTGCAGGGCGACGTCCGTCGAGGTGTTCTGCAGCTTCGCGGCGTCACAGGTCGGGATGCCTTTGGTGAAGATCTTGGCGTTCTTGTCGAAGTCGATGACGACGTGGGTGGTCGGGCTGGGGAAGCCCGTCGGTGAGCTCGTCGCCAGTTTGGTGGTCACTTCGAGCGTTCCCGGCGTGAAGATTTTCTTGTAGAGCTTCTTCGGGGCGATGGTCGCTCCGATCGCCTGGGAATTGCCGTCGCTCGCTGCCACCGGCGCACCGACTGGCCCGGCGAGGGCGGACGAGGCCACGACCGCGGTGATGGCCGCCACGGCCATAGCCACGATCAAAGTTGAACGTTTACGCATTGAGTCGCTCCTCCGGGTCGAATTGGCGAGGCGTCTCCCATACCCCCTAACCACTCCGCGCCGCCAGAGTATCGCGTTGATTTCCAGTTAAGCCCCTGCTGGGCACGGATTTGGCGGGAGACGCTCGGATACGATCGTGCCGCCCGTTCCACCGGGTCGGAGGGGCCGGGGAACGTAGAGCGACGACGACCCGTGGCTGCCAAACCCTTAGGCGAGGAGAAAAGCTCGGCTCCGGGCCGAGGGACCACCCCCGCGCGGATTGCGGTCATCGCGGCCCTGGCGGCGGTCGTGATCGTGCTTGCGATCGTCTTTCTCAGCAACGGCGGCGGCCACCAGTACACGCTCGTCTTCCAAAACGCGGGCCAGCTCGTGCCCGACAACCAGGTCCTGATCGGTGGCTCGCCGGTCGGCTCGGTCGAAAGCATCGACCTCAGCGACGACAACCTGGCCGAAGTCCACGTCGAAGTCGACCAGCAGCTGCACGAAGGCACGACCGCGGTGATCCGTGCCACCTCGCTCTCCGGGGTCGCCAACCACTACGTCTCGATCAGCCCCGGCCCGAACAGCAACCCGGCGCTCGATGACGGCGCCACGCTGGGGCTCTCCTCGACGACGACGCCGGTCGACATCGACCAGTTCTTCAATACCTTCCCGCCCCCTGTCCGCAAGGGGCTCGCCGACTTCATCAAGGGCAACGCCGCGATCTACAGCGGCCAGGGCGAAGCGGCCAACGACGCCTACAAGTACTTCGGCCCCGCCCTCAACCGGACCAGCGCCTTTGCCGGCGAACTCAACGCCGACCAGCACCTGTTCGAACAGTTCATCGTCAGCTCGGCGAAGCTGACGACCGCGGTTGCTGGTCGCGGCGAAGCCTTGTCCAGCGCAATCTCGAACGCCAACACCGCGTTCAACGCGATTGCCGATCAGAACGTCGCCTTCGACCAGACCTTGCGGCGACTGCCGCAGTTCATGCGGCAGTCGAACACGACCTTCGTCAACCTCCGTGCCGCTCTCGACGACCTCGACCCGCTGGTCAACACCGCGAAGCCGGCAACCAAGAACCTGGCGCCGTTCCTGGCCGAACTGCGCCCGGTCCTGGCCAAATTCATCCCCTTCACGCGGAACCTGAAACTGACCGTCGACCGGCCCGGCAAGGGGAACGACCTCGCCGACCTGCTGAAGGCCATGCCGAAGGTTCAGAGCCAGGCCTCGAAGGCCTTCCCGCACTCCGAAGCAGCGATCACGGCGTTTTTGCCGGACCTGACCGAGTGGCGCACCTACACGCCCGACTTCTACAACGCCCTCGGGAGGCTTGGCACCGCCGCCGGCTATTACGACGGCAACGGGCACTACGTGCGCGCATCTGTCTCGGCTCAGAACCTCTTCAAATACAACGCCGGCCTGCTCGAACCAATCAACAGAGGCGAACAGTTCGACGCCTTTGGAACCGAAGCGCCCGTCCGTCGTCCTTGCCCTGGCGGCGTAACCCAAAAAGCAGCCGATGGCTCCAACCCATTCGTCAACCCACCGTTCGCTGGCAGCGGCGTCAGCTCCTCCGCCTGCGACCCGGCCGACGTGCCCCCTGGACCATGAGGGCCCGGGCGATAATCGCGGCGGGTTTGGTCGTGGCGGCGGTCGTCGTCATCGTCCTGCTGGTTTCCGGCGGCGACAGCTCGAGCAGCGGCTACAAGATCCGGGCGATCTTCGACAACGGCGCCTTCATGGTCAGCGGCGAGCAGGTGCGGGTCGCCGGCGCCAACGTCGGCACGATCGAATCGGTCAGCGTCTCCCGGCCGGGAGACGCGGTCGCCTACCACGACGGCAAGGCGGTCTCGGTCCCCGGCAAGGCGATCATCGTCATGGAAATCAGCGACCCGAGCTTCCAGGACTTCCGCGCCGACGCGACCTGCCTGATCCGGCCGCAGTCGCTGATCGGCGAGAAGTTCGTCGACTGCCGGCCGACCTTGCCGCGCGCGCCCGGCTCGCCGGCACCACCGCCGCTGAAGAAGATCGAATCGGGGCCAGGTGAGGGCCAGTATCTGCTCCCGCTCGGCAGCAACGGGACCAGCGTCGACCCGGATCTGATCAACGACATCAACACGCTGCCCTACGCGCAGCGCTTCCGCCTGATCCTGAACGAACTCGGCGCCGGCCTCGCAGGTCGCGGCGAAGACATCAAGGTTCTAGTCAAGCGCGCAAACCCGGTGCTGCGCGACGTCGACCGCCTGTTCGGGATCCTCTCCGACCAGCGCGACCAGCTGGCGCAGCTGGCGAGCGACTCGGAGGCGATCCTCGGGCCGCTCTCGCGCGAGCGCTCTCACGTCGCTGGGTTCTTCGTCAACTCGGGTGCCGCCGCTGAGGCGAGCGCGGAACGGGGCGAACAGCTCGAAGAGTCGCTGCAGAAATTCCCGCAATTCCTCCGCGAGTTCCGAACGACGATGGTCAACCTCAAGGGCTTCTCCGACGCGGCGGCCCCGGTCTTCGAAGACCTCGGCGCCGCGGCCCCGTCGCTGACCGACGCGACCCGGACTCTGACGCCGTTCTCGCAGGCGACGACGGTCGCGCTGAAGAGCCTCGGAAACGCCGGTGAAGCCTCCGGCCCGATCTTCGCGCAGACCGATCCGGTCGTGCGAAAGGCGACCGAACTTGCCACGACCGGCGTCTCGCCCACGACCGAACTGGCGAAGCTCTTCACCGACATCAACCGGACCGGCGGCTGGACGGGTCTGGTCGAACTGATCTACAACTCGGCCGGCGCTTTCAACGGCTTCGACCAGTACGGGCATTTCGGGCGCACCCTGGTGACGCTGACCAACTGCCTCGAATACGAAGCCAACAAGCACGGCGAATCCAGTTGCGCGTCGCGTTTCAACGGGCCCAACCACTCTGAACCGGCGACGACCAGCAGCGCCGAGCTCTTCCAACTGCTCCTCCAGCAACGGGAAGAACAGACCGGCGGCACCAACGCTGGCTTCGGGCCGGCGACGGGCATCGGTCAGGCCGGCTCGGTCGGCGGCGAAGAAGCCGGGCTCGGCGAAGCATCCAGCACCGAAGGCACCGAACCACTCCTCGACTACCTCCTCGGCCAATGAGCAGAAACCGCAGCGGACTCCAGGGAATCGCCAGCAGCCCGGTCTTGGTCGGGGCGGTGACGGTGCTGGTCGTGATCATTGCCGTCTTCCTCGCCTACAACGCCAACAACGGCTTGCCGTTCGTCTCGACCTACGACCTGAAGGCGCGGATTCCGAACGCCGACGCCTTGGTCAAAGGCAACGAGGTGCGGATCGGCGGTGTCCGCGTCGGCGTCGTCAAGTCGGTGGTCCCGGTCCAGCTCGAAAACGGCGAGGTCGCGGCCGAACTCTCCCTCAGTCTTGACAAGAACGCCGAACCGCTGCCGGTCGATTCGACGGTCATGGTCCGTCCCAAGTCCGCCCTCGGCCTCAAGTTCCTCCAGGTCACCCCCGGCGACTCCTCGAAGGGCTTCAAAGCCGGCGAAACGATTCCCCTCTCCGCTGCGCATCCGGAACCGGTCGACATCGACCAGTTCTTCGACATGTTCGACAAACCCACCCGCGACGCGATCCGCCAAAACCTGGCCGGTTTCGGCAATGCGCTCGCCGGCCGCGGCCCGCAGCTGAATGAAGCCCTCGGATCGTTGCGGCGGGCGGTCGAATTCGGCCAGCCAGCGCTGCGCGCGATCGTCTCGCCGAGCACCGACTTCGCCGGCTTCTGGCGAGCGCTCGAGGCCCTTTCGGCGACGGTGGCCCCGGTGGCCGAGACCCAGGCGAGCATGTTCGTCGCCCTCGACCGCACCTTTGCCGCGTTCGCCCGGGTCTCCAGGCCCTACATCCAGGAAACGATCGAAAAAAGCCCGCCGACGCTCGACACCGTCAACGCTGACCTGCCGGCGATCAACCCGTTCCTGCGTGATTCCGAACGCTTCTTCACCGCCTTCCAGCCTGGAGCGAAGGCTTTGGCCGACACCTCGCCGGTGATCGCCGAAGCGCTGCACGCCGGTGTTCCGGCGCTGAACGCGACGCCGATCCTCAACAACCAGCTGCAACCCACCGCCGAAGCCTTGCTGGCGTTCCAGCAGTCTCCGGGTGTCTTCAACGGGTTGGATCTGCTGATCGACACCAACAAGGTGTTGAAGCCTTCGCTCGAGTTCATCGTCCCGGCGCAGACGACCTGCAACTACATCACCCTTGCCTTCAAGCAGCTGGCGAGCGCGAACAGCGGTGGCAACGGCCAAGGCAACTGGCTCAACTTCATCACCTTCCAACCGGCCGAAGGCCCCAACAGCGAGTCAGGGCAAGCGTCCGCCCCAGCCAACGGGCCAGGCCGTGAAAACCGCCTCCACTTCAACCCCTATCCGCAGACCGGCGCGCCGGGTCAGCCGAACGTCTGCGAAGCCGGCAATGAGAAGTACCTGCCCGGCAAGGTCGTGATCGGCAATACGAAGGTGTGGGGCACCACCACTCGCGAAACGGGGGAAAAGAAGAACAGTAAGGAAGGGTCGGGAGAATGAGCCGCCTTCCCGAGCGAGATCTGCGCGCACACACCGGCAGCCGCATCAAGTGGCGGCCGAGCAACGCCCTGATCGCGATCATCTTCATCGTCATCTTCACGGTCGGCCCGTACCTCGCCTTCACCGGCCACGTGCCCTTCACGAGCTACGGCTACGAAGTCAACGCGACTTTCACCAACTCGGCCAACATCGCCCTCAACTCGCCGGTGCGGATCGCCGGTGTCGACGTCGGCAAGGTGGTCTCGAGCGAACGCGATGGCGACGCGACCAAGGTCACCTTCACGGTCGACGGCAGCGGCCGTCCGATTCACGACGATGCCTTCGCTGCGATCCGGCCGCGGATCTTCCTCGAGGGCAACTTCTTCATCGAACTCGACCCCGGCAGCCCCAGCGCGCCGGAACTCGACAGCGGCGGCACGATCCCGGTCAGCCGCACCTCGACCGCCGTCCAGCTCGACGAAGTCCTGACCGCCCTGCAGTCGCCGGTGCGGGCCGACCTCAGCCGTTTGCTCGAGAGCTACGGCAAGGCATTGAACGGCAAACCGAGTGCCGCGGATGACGAAACGCAGCTGCCCGAGGTGAAAGGCAAGACCGGCGGCGAAGCGCTCAACGGCGCCTTCAAGTACGGCGGTGATGCTGGCCGCTACAGCGCCCAGGTCACCAACGCGTTGCTCGGCACCGAAGCGCAGGATCTCCAGCGCCTGATTGCAGGCTCCGAGCGGACCTTCTCAGCCTTTGCCAGCAACCAGTCCGCCCTCCAGGGCCTGATCGACAACTTCAACGTCTTCACCGGCGCCCTCGCGACCCAGTCGGCCAACCTATCGACGACGATTCATCTGCTGGCGCCGACCCTCAAGGTGGGGACCACGTCGCTGGTCAGCCTCAACCGGACGCTGCCGCCCCTGCGCACCTGGGCGATCGAGTTCACGCCCGCAGTAGCTGAGCTGCCCCAACTGATCAGTAGCGGCGAACCGTGGCTCGAACAAGTGCGCCCGTTCCTGTCGGGCAAAGAGGGCGGTGGCCTCGCCAAGCTGCTCGCGGAATCGACCCCCGGTCTCGCTGGTGCCGCACAAGCCGGCAACGAAGTGGCGCTGCCGCAGCTGAATCAGCTCAGCCTCTGCACTTCCAAGGTCTTCGTCCCGGCTGGCAACCAGGTGATCAACGATCGCTTCAGCACCGGGGATCCCAGCTACCGGGAGTTCTTCTATCTCTTGTCGGATCTTGCGGGAGCGGGCCAGAACTTCGACGGCAACGGCCCGTACGTCCGCGCCCAGGCCGGCGGCGGCTCCGTTCTGGTTGGCGAACCGAACCCGAAGGGCAATCTGAGCACCGACAAGATCCAGTACGCGCACACGATCGCCAACCCGCTCGGGAACCAGCCTCAGCTTGGTGCGCGGCCAGCGTTCAAGCCCGACGTTCGGTGCTACACGAACGCGGTTCCAAACGTGAATGGGCCGCTCGGTCAGGTCGGGGAACCGACTCCGTCCGTAGCAGGGGTCACTCCATGAGCGGACCCACTGAAAAGACCAGTCGCTGGCGGCACTTCCGCGCCTGGCTAAGCCGTCAGGCTCGCGGTCACCGTAAAGACACGATCGCGATCATCGTTCTAGCCATCGCCGGCATCGTGATGATGCTCGGGATCTTCACCCAGCAGAAAGCCTCGCTGCCGTCCTGGCTTCCGGTCGTCGGCGAAGAATTCGAACACATCTCGGCTGAGTTCGCGACCGCCCAAGCGGTGACGCCGGGACAGGGACAGTCGGTCGACATCGCCGGCGTTCAGATCGGCAAGGTCGCCTCGGTCGACCTCGAAGACGGCCACGCTGTCGTCGGCATGGACATCGAGCCGAAGTACATGGAACTGATCTACCCGAACGCGACGTTCCTGCTTCGTCCGAAAACGGGTCTCAACGACATGGTCGTCGAGGTTGAACCAGGGACCGGCAAGGAGTCGATCGAAGACGGCCACGAATTCACCCTCGCCCAGACCGAACCAAATACGAACCTCGACGCCTTCCTCGGCAGCCTCGACGCCGACACCCGCCAGTACCTGCAGCTGCTTGTCGCTGGCGGAGCTCAGGGGATCGGCGGGCGCGGCAATCAGCTCGGCAACGCTCTGCGGCGCTTCGAGCCCTTCGTCCACTACGTCGCGAAGCTCAACAAGGCGGTCGCCGCCCGTCATGTCGCCCTCGCTCGGGTGATTCACGACTTCAGCCTGCTGACGACCGAACTGGGCCGACACGACTCGGAGTTGCGACGATTCGTCACCTCCTCTGACGCCGCCCTCGGGAACTTCGCCAACCAGCAGGCGTCGATCCAGGATGCGCTGCGCGAGTTCCCGTCGACCCTGACCGCCGCCAAGGCCGGCCTTTCCAGCTCCAACCGCTTCTCGCAGGCTGCGTACCCGGCGCTGACGAAGCTGATCCCGCAGGCGCAGGCCTCGGTCCCGGCCTTCAAGGCGACGGAGAAGATGTTCCAGCAGACGACCGCCCCGATCCGCGACCAGATCCGGCCCTTCACCCGTGAAGTCCGCCCTGTGCTGACTCACGCCAACGAAGGCTCGGAAGCTCTGAGCAAGACCGTGCGCAACTTCGGCAACGCGGTGGGCGGGCTGAACAAATTCCTCAACCTGCTCGCCTACAACCCGAAGGGCTCAGCCGAGAGTTACCTGTTCTATCTCGCTTGGCTGAACCACGACTTCAACGCCGCCTTCAACCTCCAGGATGCCGGCGGACCGATTCTGCGAGGCATGGTCCTGATCACCTGCAACGGAGCCAGTCTTGGCTACGGATTGACCCAGCCTCACCCGCAGCTGAAGACCCTTCTGCAGCTGACGGGGATCCCGCGAGCAGTCGAAATCCCGGTGGCGGAAAACCCAACTGGGAAATGTGAATACAAGGAAAAATGAGCAAGCGAGCCCCCAGCACTACGCAGCTCCTCGTCATCGTCGGCTTCGCGCTGTCGTGCTTCGGGATCCTGCTCTTCCTCTGGGTCACCTTCGGTGGGCCGACTCCCTTCAAGGCGAAGCCGTACCAGATCAAGGTTCCCTTCAACGAGGCGACGCAGCTTGCTGAACAGTCCGACGTCCGCATCTCCGGGGTCAACGTCGGCAAAGTCCAGAACATCGCCTTGGCGCCGAACGGCAGGCAGGCTCTGGCCACGGTCGACATCGACGACAAGTACGCACCGCTGCCCGAGTCGACGCGGGCGATCCTCCGAACCAAGACCCTGCTCGGCGAGACCTACATCGAACTGACGCCAGGCGATCGCGACGGTCCCGAGCTCGCTGACGGCGGGGAAGTGCCCGAGGCTAACGTTGCCGAATCGGTCCAGCTCGACGAGATCTTCCGCACTTTCAACCCTCAAACCCGGGCCGCCTTCCAGGAATGGATGCAGGAAGCGGCGGTCGCGATCAACGGCCAAGGCCAGAGCCTCTCCTACGCGATCGGCGAGTTCGAACCGACCTTCCAGGAATTCGAAAAGCTGTTCCGGATCCTCGACACCCAGAAGGTCGCTGTCAGCCAGCTCTTCCGCAACGGTGCGACCACTTTCAGCGCCCTGCGCGGCCGCGAAGGGCAGCTGGCGAGCCTGATCCAGAGCTCCAATCGGGTCTTCCAGACGGCCGCTGCTCGCGACCGCGATATCGAAGCGCTGTTCAAGGCCTTCCCGACCTTCCTCGACGAGTCGCGCCTCACGGTTGCGCGTCTCAAGACCTTCGCTCAGAACGCTGATCCTCTGATGCGCCAGCTGGTTCCCGTCGCGGAACAGCTGTCCCCAACGCTGATCGCCTTTGGGCGCTTGGCGCCGGAAGCCAAAGGGCTGTTCGAAGGCCTGCTGCCGGTGATCGCGCGCGCTCCCACCGGCTTCCCGGCGCTTCGCAAGCTGTTCCGTGACGATTTCCCACCGCTGCTGCGAGCGATCGACCCGTTCATCCGCAACCTCAACCCGCTTCTCACCGGGCTCGGTCTCTACAAGCATGAGGTCACCTCTTTCTTCGGAAACATCACCGCGTCGCTGATCAGCGAATTGACCACCGAAAACGATCGAGGCGAACACATCCACTTCCTGAGAACGATGGGCCCGATTAACACGGAAACCCTTTCCACCTATCCCAACCGGCTGACGATCAACCGCAACAGCGCCTACAGCCCACCCGGCTGGGCGGAAGACCTCATATCAGGGCTCCCCAGCTTCATCACTACCCAGTGCAGCGCAGGTGCTACCGCGACTCCGGATCCGGAAACCCCGAAAAACGCAGGCTTCCAAGAACGCGTTCCCAAATACAAAGAACAGATCAACACTGGCGAACCCTTCGTGGAACTTACCCAGCCGGAACGCGAACAAAAGGCCCAAGAATTCTTCACGGAAATCAAGCGATACGCCTTCGCGGGTGGGTCGGGTTCCGCCACGGCCCCGGCGCCTGCCTGCATACCCCAGTCGCCGATCAAGTCGATCTACGGCAGCGGCGAATCGACGCTGTACCAGCACACGTTCGAACAGTCACCCCCCTAGCCACTGCAAAATGGTGGCCCGGAGTCGGCTGCTGCTGCGCTAAGTCTCACTCCAGCAATGGAAAACACGCTGCATTTCTGTCTGGTACTACTAGGTTCGTGGTCCGTACTCGTGCGGGCCTGAATCTACTGGGAGGCAATGAATTGTCTATCGAACTAAATGGTCGGCGATGGACGAGCACGAAGTTTGTGGCGTCAGTTGCCCTCGCTGTACTCGTTTGTTTCGGGCTGCAGGCGACTAACTCGTCGCGAGCAGCGGCGGGACCACGTCGGCGAGCCGCCAGACCGAGTTCGTCCTGTCGCCTAGGACGGTCTCATCTGAGTCGCGGCGTCCTTCGCGATACAGCCTTGACAAAGACTCTTCAGACTGCGCGCCATGCGTAACGTCTTGTCTGCGACCATGCCATCATGGAGTTGATGGAAAAGAGCTGGCCTCAAGAACACTTGGACCGCCTCGACGGCAGGGTCGAGCAGATCGATGCGAAGGTCGACGCTGGCTTCGGAAAGGTCGAACACCGCTTCGAACAGGTTGACCGGCGATTCGAGGAGATTGACCGCCGCTTCGACCAGGTCGATGTACGTCTCGACAAGATCGACGCTCGTTTTGACAGAGTCGATGTCCGCTTCGAAAGGATCGAGGAGCGGTTTGATGCGCTGCACCGGCTCGGCCACCGGATGAGTGTCGGAGCGATCCTGGTGCTGGCCGGCTACGTCGGGGCTCACCTTCTGTAGCCCGATGCGGGCGGGGCGACGAGCTGCGGCTAGGAAGTGAGACCCTCGCGCAGCTGGTCTGAGTAGGCGATGCAGATGAGGCGAACGCGGTCCTCTGGGATGACGCCGCGCAGGGAGCGCGCCGCCATCTCGATCCCGATTCCGGCGCGGTTGCCGAACAGGGACGGGAAGCGCTCGATCGCCTGCTGGGTCGCCTCGCCCGCGACGGGGTGGGCAGCAAGGAAAGCGAGGGTCGTGGCGACTTCGGCAGCGGAGCTGGCCTGCATCAGGCGGACGACGTCGGCGGCGTCCTTGTCCTCGAGGCGGTCGAAGCGCCCCGCCTCGACGCGGTCGCTGAGCTTGTGGGTCTTGGCCACGAGCAGGGCGGCAATCCCAGCCACGCGCAGCTCAGCCTTGCGGTCGTCGCCGGCGTCGAGAGCCTTGATCGTCATCACGTCGTTGTCGACCAAGGCCGCTTCCAGCCCGACGGCTTTGCGCGCCGCGCGGTTGCCGTGCACCCCGAGGCGGGCTCCCCGGCGGCCCCCGGGCGCGGCGGCGCCGGTCGGCACGATCAGGTCGATGGGTACGGTCAGGGGGATCCCGTCGACCTCGGTGTCCTTCTCCCAGATCCCCGGCTCGTCCGAGCCGTCGCGGACGGCCAGCTTGAAGTCGGCGCCTTCCATCAGCTCGGCCAGCAGCGGCGCCTCCTCGAGCGCGCCGGGCTCGACCGTCAGGTCGCCGTCCGTCGTGTACTCGGCGATCGGCAGGCTCTCGGGCCCGGTCCGCAGGTAGATGGCCTGGGCCCCCGCGAGGACCATCGCCCGCGTTTGCGACCCGAGTGCGTCGAGGGCATCGAGGAGCACGCCGCGCGCGGCCACGTACCCGGGATCGAGGTCGAAGTCGGTCATCGGTCGGTGGGGGAGGTGAGCTTGCCCAGCGAGCTCGCGCGCCAGGCGGGTTCGTTGTCGATCATCCATTCGAGCAGGGCCTCCCCCTCGGCGGGCATCCGCCCGTTGCCGGTGAGGCAGTCGACGGCGACCTGGGACGGAGCGACGTAGCGGGTTCCATCTTCGGTCGTGGCTCGCAGCCAGACGCTGCGGTCAAAGGGCCGCAGCAGCATCACGTCGGCGGCTTCATCCGCGGGGAGGAGCTCGAGCATTTCCGCGAGCGGAGCGGGCGAGTCGCAGTAGGCAAGCAGAAGCGCCGGCCGCGAGACCGGGGCCAGCCGGCGCGCCGCGAAGGAGCCGGTGACGGCAAGTTTCGTCGCCACGGCGGGATTGCTCTCGAGCTGCGAAAGCAGGCGCGGGAGCCCCATCGGGGCAACGTAGGACGACGCTTCGTTGGTCTTGAAGACGTCGTATGAGGTCGCCCAGCGCCGCAGGATCCCGGGCACGTCGACGCTCTCGACGCCGCCGCGGGAGGAGCGCTCGACGAGGGCCTCGCGGTAGAGCGTGTCCAGCAGCCGGGAGACGTAGCCGGGAGTCAGCTCGGCCGCGTCGGCCAGCTCGCGGACGCCGTAGGGCGGCGCAACGTCAGCGAGCAGGCGGATCAGCCGCGCCGCTTTGGTTCCGCGGAGCTGCGGGCCGCTGCGGGTTTCGGGCGCGGGATTGCGCGCCGCGCCGACCGTCTCTATATAGAGGGCCGGGCTCGGCAGGTGGATCCGGGCGTTGCCGGTCAGGTCGACGTAGTTGATCTCTTCGCCGGCGAGGGCTTCCCGGGTGCGCTCGCTGAGCCAGGGGGCGATGACGAGGAGTGCGGTCCCGGGCGTGATCGAGCGCAGCGAGCGGGCGAATCCAGAGAGCAGGCCCGAGACGTCCCGCGGCGAGATCGCCGCACGCGTCTCGACCAGGATCGAGCCGATGAAGCCACCGGCGCGCAGGGTCAGCCGGGCGTCGACTTCCTGCTCCGGGTCGAGAGGTACCCGTTCGACCTCCCACTCCTGGGGGAGTCGATTGGAAAGCCAGGCAACGGCCTGCTCAACAAGCAACGTTTCCGATTCTTGCCCATTTACCAACATGCTAAATAGCCAAGATATCAGAAATGTTTACTTTTTCAGCCTGTTTCTCATTTTGGTAAACGGAGGAGAAACGGAAACACTCCGAGCGTGGGCTTGATCCCGCCGCTCAGACCGGCTCGTAGGTGAGGATGAGGACCCCGTCGGTGCCGACGGTCTTCGACTCGGTCAGCTTCAGGGTCTGCTTGTCGCCGTCATGCTCGGGGAAGAGGCGTTTGCCGGTGCCGAGCAGGACGGGAAAGACCATCAGGCGGAGTTCGTCGACGAGGTCGTGCTCGATCAGGCCGTGGACGAGCTGGCAGCTGCCGGCGACGAGGATGTTGCCGTCGACCGCGTCCTTCACCTTGCCGATCTCGGTGGCGAAGTCGCCGGAGATGATCGTGGTGGGCTCCCAGTCGGCCCGCTCGAGGGTGGAGGAGAAGACGTACTTCGGCAGCGAGTTGATGCGGTCGGCGAAGCCGGCCTCGTCTTCGCGCGAGGGCCAGGCAGCGGCGAAGCCTTCGTAGGTGCGGCGGCCGAAGAGCTGAGCCTCGGCGTCGAAGAGCTCGTCGAGCTTGAATTTGTTGCCCTCGTCCCCGCGGTCGAACTCGAAGGTCCAAGCTTTGTGTTTGTAGCCTTCGTCGCCCCCAGGGGCCTCCATCACCCCGTCGAGCGAGACGAACTCAGTTACGACGATCCTGCCCATGGTGTCCTCCTTCTGGTTTCTCCCGGCCCCAGTCTCTCAGGCCGCTTTACCCAGACGACGAACATCCGGGGACGAAATCGACACGGCACAAAAATTGACAGTCTCGTGACACATATGTGATGTTTTGTCTGCGAGAGTGGCATCATGCAGTCGATGCGGGAGAGTTGGACTGACGAGCGGTTGGACGACCTCAGGGCCGACGTTGTCGCGTTGCGCGTGGAGACGAAAGCCGGATTCGACCGGGTCGACGATCAGTTCAAGCGCATGTACAGGCTCCTACTGGTGCTCGGGGGGACCCTGGTGGCGGCCCTCATCAGCGCGATGGGCGCCATTGCGGCGGTTGCGATCAGTCAGCTCGGCTAGCTCAGCCACCGAGCGGGGAGGGCGGGATCTGGGGTTCGCCCTGGACCTCGGGGATCACCATCCCGACCTCGTCGACGAAGCACCAGGACCAGTCTTCGCGCGGCTCGATCGAGCGGATCAGCGGGTGGCCCGACTCGGCGGCGTGGGCGCTGGCGTGGCGGTTCGGCGAGTCATCGCAGCAGCCGACGTGGCCGCAGCTGAGGCAGATGCGCAGGTGCAGCCAAGCGCCGCCCATGGCAAGGCAGTCCTCGCATCCCGCGACCGAATCCGGCAGCTGGGTGATCTGGACCTGATCGAGATGCGTGCATTCGGCCATCGCCGCTCCTCCGTCGTGGGGTTGGGACGACTGTACTGCGCAACGGCCGCGGCGATCGTTAGAAAGGCGGGTCTCGATGGAGGCCCACCGGGCATACGAGCGCTTCGAGCAGGGACACCAGGCCGACGAGTGGGAGCCGGGTCCGCACTACGCGCGCCACGCGGCGATGGTCGTCGCGGTGATCGCCGGCTTCCTCGCGATCGCCACCTTCCTCGCCGCCGAGGCGGTGAAAGAGGTGATCACCGGCGAGACGCACCGCGCCGACGCCTCGGCCCAGCTCGAGAGCAACACGCTGAAGATCGAGATCAACAAGGGCAACTCGACGATGCTGAAGGTGCTTGGGACCGGGACGCCGGCGGAAGAAGAGGCCGCCGCCCACGCCCGCGCCCACGAGGCCAAAGTCGTCGACGAACTGGAACCGGCCGACGCCAGGCTGCGGGACGAGATCGCCGAACACGACAAGGAAGTCGACCACGCCAACACCCAGCACCTCGACTACGAGCTGGCCGAGGTCGGGCTGGAGGTCGGGATCGTCCTCGCCTCGGTCTCGATTATCACCCGCCGCCGCTGGCTGCTTCTGCTCGGCACCGGCGCCGCGAGCGTCGGCGTCGTCCTCCTCCTCGTTGGTCTGCTCCTGGTCTAGCTGCAGAGCAGTGGGATAGCTGGCGCAGAGCCGGCACTCCCGCGTCTTGTTCGGTCACACCCTGCTCCGCAGGATCGGCGCATGCACTGGATGAAGCCGATCCGCGGGCGGATGACCCGCAACTTCGACCGCCCCGAGTGGGGACCGCTGATTGAGCTTGCTCCGGAGTACGTCGACGGCTTCATGTGGATGTTCGAGGTCGAACTGGAGAACGGCGTATCGCTGCACGCTTACAAGCACTGGGAAACGCGCCGCTACCTCCATCTCGACGAATCCGGGCGCGCCTTCGTCTACATCTGGAACGAGAATCTCGCGGCCGACGACGACGGCAAGTACGAACAGGTTGATCCCCAGTGGCTCTTGTCCCTTGTTCTCGACTCCGAGCGCAGTGCTACCTTTGTCCGTCGCGATGTTTTGTCTGAGCACAACCGGATTCGTTGGGCGCGAGCGGCGAACAGGCACCGGGTGCCTCGCCGCAGCATCCGGTTCGTCATGGCGCGCTGTCGGTTGCGGTTTACCGAGCCGCCGCCGGAGGACGCACCGGCCGGCGCCAGCCCCAGGTCCGTCTTTCTCGGCAACGACGAGCGCGGGAAGGCGCTCGAGGTGATGGCGGTCAACCATGGAGACGAAGCGATGCTGGTGATTCACGCCATGGAGTTGCGCGATCGCTACCGATTGGACTATGAGGAGGCGAAGCGGTGGCAGGAGTAAGGAAGAAGCGATACCCGAGGACGAAGGAGGGGGACGAGCTCACGCCAGAGGTGATCGAGGCTCTCGCCGACGAGGCGGAACGGGGCTACGACCTATCGAAGGCCAAGCGCGAGTTCATCAGCAGGCCGCTGTCGGGGGACCTGGAAACGATGGGGAAAGTCGGCTTCCGAATCAGCAACGACGAGTTGGTGCGGCTGAGTAAGCAGGCGCGAGCGGAGGACCGGACGATCAACAGCCTGATCCACGAGGCGACGATGAAGTATCTGGAGTCCAGGGGAGCCTGAGTCTCCCCGCAGCGGTACCGTGTCGTACATGGAACGCGACGCGGCGCTCGAGGCGGTCTTCATGCCGGTGCGGCCGCCGAGCACGTTCGAGGAGACCGTTGAGCGACTGGGGACGGCGATCCGGCTCGGGCTGCTGGCTCCGGGCAGCAAACTGCCGGCCGAGCGGGACCTGGCGCGGCGGCTGAAGATCTCGCGCTCGACGCTGCGGCAGGCGCTGACGGCGCTGGTCCAGAGCGGGCACCTGATCTCGCTGCGCGGCCGCAAGGGCGGCACCTTCGTCGCCGAGCAGCCGCCGCTGACCGACGAGGGCGGTGACGCGCTGGACCAGGACGCCTGGTCGGTGCTCGACTACCGGGTGGCGATCGAGAGCGGCGCGGCGCTCCTCGCCGCCGAGCGGATCACCGCCGAGCAGGCCGATCGGCTCGACGATCTGGTCGAGAAGATGGGCGACGAGGTCGAGGACTTCGGCGAGTACCGCCGCACCGACATCCGCTTCCACATCGGCATCGCCGAGTCCGCCGCTTCACCGCGGCTGATCAGCGCGATGACCGACGTCCAGGGGCAGATGTCGGACCTGATCGCCCAGATCGCCCATCCTCCGGAGGTCCTCGTCCGCTCCAACGAGCAGCACGGGCGCCTTGTCAAGGCGCTGCGCAAGGGCGACGGCCCGCGCGCGGTGAAGACGATGCGCGAGCACATCGAGGGCACCGAGCACATCCTCGCCGGCCTGCTGCCGGCGCCGCTGCGGCTGACCGCCGCGCTCAGCTGACGTCGGCGCGGATCCGCTCGCCCTCGGGGTCGAAGAGGGGCTCGGCGGCGACCTCGCCCGCCACCCAGGTGCCGAAGATCTCGACCTCGACCGCGGTCCCCGGCTCGGCTGCGCCCGGCGGCAGGTAGGCGTAGGCGATCGAGCGCTCGACCGTGTAGCCGTAGCCGCCGGTCGTCACCCGGCCGACGACCTCACCGCCGATCCGGACCGGCTCGTTGCCGAGCGCAACCCGGCGCGGATCCTCGAGCGTCAGGCAGCAGAGCCGGGTCCGCGGACCGTCCTCCTGCGCTCGCTCCAGCGCCTCCTTGCCGACGAAGCCGTCCTTCTCGAGCTTGACGCAGAAGCCGACGCCGCCCTCGTAGGGGGTCTCGTCGGGAGTGATGTCGGCGCCCCAGACCCGGTAGCCCTTCTCCAGTCGCAGGCTGTCGATCGCCCGGTAGCCGCCAGCGACGATCCCGTGCGGCTGCCCCGCCTCCCAGAGCGTCTTCCACAGCCCCAGCCCGTACTCGGTCGGGCAGTAGATCTCCCAGCCGAGCTCGCCGACGTAGGTCACCCGCAGCATCCGCACCGGCACGTTGCCGATCGTCGTCTCCCGCGCGCTCATATAAGGGAAGGCCTCGTTCGAGAGCTCGGCCGGGGTCAGCGGCGCCAGCACCTCGCGCGTCCGCGGTCCCCAGATTCCGAAGCAGGCCCATTGCGAGGTGACGTCGGCGAGGCGGACGCCGCCGCTCTCCGGCAGGTGGCGCCGCATCCACTCGCGGTCGTGGTTGCCGAAGGCGGTGCCGGTGACGATCGAGAAGCGCTCCTCGGCGAGGCGGGCGACCGTGAAGTCGCACTCGATCCCGCCGCGGCTGTTCAGCATCTGCGTGTAGGTGATCTGGCCAACGCCGCGGGCGACGCGGTTGTCGCAGAGCCCTTCGAGGTAGCCGGCGGCGCCGGGCCCTTCGATCTCGAGCTTGGCGAACGAGGTCTCGTCGAAGATCGCCACCGCCTCGCGCGTCGCCCGGTGCTCGGCGCCGATCGCCGGCGACCAGTGTTTCGCCGACCAGCCGCGCGGCCGCAGCGACTCGTCGCCGGCGGCGGCGTTCGACTCGAACCAGTTGACCCGCTCCCAGCCCGATTTCTCGCCGAAGGCGGCGCCGTGCTCGCGGTGCCAGGCGTTGACCGGCGAGAGCCGCAGCGGCCGCCCGGCGCTGCGCTCGTGGTTGGGGTAGCGGATGTCGTAGTAGGTCTCGTAGTTCTCCTCGATCCGCGCGTGGGTGTAGGCGGGGGAGCGGTACTGGGAGCCGAAGCGGCGGATGTCCATGTGCCAGAGGTCGAGGCTCGGCTCGCCGTCGACGATCCACTCGGCGACGACTTTGCCGATGCCGCCGGCGCCGGCGAGGCCGTGGGCGCAGAAGCCGCAGCAGACGAAGAAGCCGGCGACCTCGCTCTCGCCGAGGCAGAACTCGTTGTCGGGGGTGAAGGCCTCGGGCCCGTTGATCAGTTTCGTCACCGTGATTTCGTTCATCGCCGGCACCCGGCGCCGCGAGTTCTCGGTGATCTCCTCGAACCGCTCCCAGTCCTCTTCCAGGAGGCGGCCGTTGAAGTCAGGCGGGATCGCCTCGACCCGGCCGGTGCCCGCGGGCATGAACGCCGGCGCACTGTCCCGCTCGTACCCCCCCATCACCAACCCGTCCCCGTCCTCCCGCCAGTACACGAGCAAATCCGGATCCCGCAACGTCGGCAGGTGCCCCCGTCCCTCGTCGAGGTTGCCGTTTCCGTCGCTAGGCGACGGTTTTTGCAACCTCGACGAGTCGCGGGCTTCGCGGACCGCGTCGAGCGGCTGGGTCACCAGGTACTGGTGGGACATCGGCAGGAGGGGGACGCGGACGCCGGCGAGGCGGCCGATCTCCGCCCCGTACATGCCGCCGGCGTCGACGACGACCTCGGCCTCGATTCGGGTCGGCTCGCCACCGCCGTCCGCCGGCTCTGCCTCGACCGCCCGCACGCGGCCGTCGCGGACCTCGATCCCGGTCACCCGGGTGTTGGTGAAGATCTGACAGCCGCCGCGGCGGGCGCCGTCGGCGAGCGCGTAGGTCAGCTGGGAGGGGTCGAGGTAGCCGTCGGTCGGCAACCAGGCGGCCCCGAACACGCCCTCGGTCGACATCAGCGGGAACATCTCCTGGGCCTCGGCAGCCGAGATCAGCTCCAGCGGCAGCCCGAACGTCTTCGCCCAGCCGGCCTGGCGGCGCAGCTCCTCCATCCGCTCCTCGCTGGAGGCGAGCCGGATGCCGCCGCATTCGACCCAGCCGGGATCGAACTCCGACTCGTCCGCCAACCGCCGGTAGAGGTCGACCGAGTGCATCATCATCTTCGTCAGCGAGACCGAGCCGCGGAGCTGGCCGACGAGGCCGGCGGAGTGGAAGGTCGAGCCCGAGGTCAGCTGCGAGCGCTCGAGCAGGACCACGTCCTCCCAGCCGAGCTCCGCCAAGTGGTACGCCAGCGAGGTGCCGCCGACGCCACCGCCGATGATCACGCAGCGGGCGGAGTCCGGCAGCTCAGCCCGCGGCACGGCCGGCCTCCTCGAGCAGGACCTTGAAGCGGGGGTCGGCTTCGGCGGCGCCGAGCCGGTCGAAGTGCATCTCCGCGTACTCGGCGAAGTCGAAGTCGAGGTCGGAGAGGGTGCCTTGGAGGACGCCCCACATCGCCTCGCGGAAGTCCGACATGAAGCGCATCAGGCGCAGCGCCGCAAGCTGGGGCCGGCTCGCCGGCTCGCCGAAGTACGCGTCCAAGAAGGCCTCCTCCTGCTCGTCGCCGAGCTCGTTGTTGACGGCGAAGTTGCCGAGGTCGAAGTAGCGGTCGCCCATCCCCGAGTACTCCCAGTCGACGATCCGCAAACCGCCGGGCGAGGCGATGAAGTTGGCGGCGAGCAGGTCGTTGTGGCAGAGGACCGATTCGTGCGGGCGCCAGCGCAGCGCCGCTTCGATCTTCGCTGCGGTCACCTGCGAGCGCTCGAAGGCAGCCGGGACCTCGCCGCCCCGTTCCGTCGTCTTCGCCTCGTAGTCCTCGACGATGCGGAAGGAGGAGAAGCTGGCGGAGACCGGCTCGCAGCCATGGACCGCGCGCAGCGCCGCCGCCACCTGGGCCAGGGCCGCCGGCTCGCGCAGCGCCTCGGAGGTCATCGTCTCCCCTTCGACGAAGCAGGTGACGAGGCAGGGCGGGTCGTCGAGCAGCGCCGCCACCTCCGGGGCGACGCCGGCGCCGGCGGCGCAGCGGTTCGCCTCGGCCTCGGCATGGCGGTCGATCCCGAGCAGCTCGGTGTCCTTCCCGGGCAATCGCACGACGACGTCGCTGCCGCCGAGCCGGACCCGGAAGTTGCGGTTGGTGATGCCGCCGTCGAGCGGCACCGGCTCGCCTTCGAGCGAGCCGAGCAGGGGGATCAGGTGATCGAGGCTTTCCGACAGGGGGGCCAAGTCGCGTCGCTGAAATTTCTCCAAGTCGGCATTGACAGGGGTCTCACGCAGAAACTAGGCTCGCCCGGGAACCCCATAGGTCGGTTCAACACACCTTTTATCGCAACAATCGGCACTCAGGAAGAGAGGGCGGCATGGAGAGCAGCGTCACCACCCCGGACCGTGACGAACAACGACTCGCCGAACTCGGTTACAAACAATCACTGAACCGAGCCTGGAGCGGGTTCTCCAACTTCGCGATCTCGTTCACGATCATCTCGATCCTCGCCGGCTGCTTCACCACTTACGGGCAGGCCTGGAACAACGGCGGGCCGATCGCGATCTCGATCGGGTGGCCGTTGATCTCGATCCCGATCCTGATCATCGGCTTCTGCCTCTCCGAGCTGGTCTCCGCTTACCCGACCGCGGGCGGGATCTACTGGTTCGCTGGCCGCTTGGGCGGCCCGGTCTGGGCCTGGTTCACCGGCTGGTTCAACCTGATCGGTCTCGTCGCCGTCGTCGCCTCGGTCGACTACGCATGCGCGACCTTCCTCAACGTCGTCCTCGGCCTCTACGAAGTCAACATCTTCGGGATCAACTTCGGCGACGAAGCGCACATCCTGCAGGAGGTGTTCCTCCTCTTCGCGCTGATCCTCTTGCTCCACGCGCTGGTCAACATCAAACGCACGCACCTGCTCTCGACCGTCAACAGCGTCTCGGTCTGGTGGCACGTGATCGGCGTCGCCGCGATCGTCCTCGTCCTCATCCTCGTCCCCGACGGCCACCAGAGCTTCAGCTTCGTCTTCGGCCACCGGATCAACAACAGCGGCTTCAGCGACGGCATGTACTGGTTCTACGTGCTGCCGCTGGGCTTCCTGCTGACGCAGTACACGATCACCGGCTTCGACGCCTCGGCGCACATATCCGAGGAGACCCACGAAGCCTCGACCACCGCCGCCAAGGGTGTTTGGCGCTCGATCTTCTACTCGGCGGTGATCGGCTGGATCGTGCTGCTTGCGATCACCTTCTCAATCACCAGCTCCGGGGCCGCAACCGAAGCCGAAGGGTTCGCGCCGACGATCCTGGTCGACGCTCTCGGCACCGGCTGGGGCAAGTTCGTCCTCATCATCTCGGTCGTCGGCCAGCTCTTCTGCGGCGGCGCCTGCCTGACCAGCGCCTCGCGCATGTGTTACGCGTTCTCGCGCGACAGAGGCTTCGGCCATCGGGTCTCCGGCGTGCTCAGCAGAGTCAACTCGGAGAAAGTGCCGCTCTACTCGGTGCTGACGATGGCCTTCTTCGCGCTGCTGATCACGCTGCCGGCGCTGAAGGGCAAGTCGAACGGCGAAGCGGTTCCGTTCGCCTTCTTCGCCGTCGTCTCGGTCTGCGTGATCGGGCTCTACATCGCCTACGTGATCCCGATCTTCTTGCGCTGGCGGAAAAAAGACGACTTCCAGCCGGGTCCATGGACCAACGGTCGCAAGTACAAGTGGATGAATCCGTTCGCGACGATCTGGGTCGCTCTCATCACGATCATCTTCTGCCTCCCGTTCACCCCGGCGGCGGTGCCCTGGAATGACGAATTCACCTGGGAGGCGCTCAACTACGCGCCGCTCACGGTCGGAGTCGTGATCCTGCTGGCGGGGATCGCCTGGCTGGTCAGCGCCCGCAAGCATTTCACCGGCCAGGTGCGCGAGGTCGAGATCGACGAAGTGATCGGCGCGCCGCCGGACGTGGGACCGTCGGCCCCGTGAGCGCGGCCCCGTAACGTTCCCGGCGTGAACATCGATGAGCTGAGGCAGGCGGTCGCCGATGGCACGGTCGACACCGTGCTGCTGGCGATCGCCGACATGGAGGGGCGGCTGCAGGGCAAGCGCCTGACCGCCGCCCACTTCCTCGACGACGTGCTCGAGCACGGGGCCGAGGGCTGCAACTACCTGCTCGCAGTCGACGTCGACATGGAAACGGTCGGCGGCTACGCGATGTCCTCCTGGGACACCGGCTACGGCGACTTCGAGATGAAGCCGGACCTGGAGACGCTGCGGCCGGTGCCGTGGCTGCCGGGGACGGCGATGGTGATGGCGGACCTGCAGTGGAACGACGGACGCGAAGTGCTCGCCTCGCCGCGGCAGATCCTCAAGCGCCAACTGGCCCGGCTCGAGGAGCGGGGGATGAGCGCCAACGCCGCCACCGAGCTCGAGTTCATCGTCTTCCGCAACACCTACGAGGAGGCCTGGAAGAAGGGCTTCCACGAGCTCGAGCCGGCCAACCTCTACAACATCGACTACTCGCTGCTCGGCACGGCGCGGGTCGAGCCGCTGATCCGTCGCATCCGCAACGAGATGGCGGCGGCGGGGATGGCGGTCGAGAACTCGAAGGGCGAGTGCAACCTCGGCCAGCACGAGATCAACTTCCGCTACGACACCGCCCTGCGCAGCGCCGACAACCACGCGATCTACAAGAACGGGGCGAAGGAGATCGCCGCCCAAGAGGACCACGCGATCACCTTTATGGCCAAGTTCAACGAGCGCGAGGGCAACTCGTGCCACATCCACTGCTCGCTGGCGAACGCCGACGGCGCCAACGCCTTTGCCGCCGACCAGGCGCTGTTCGAGCACTTCGTCGCCGGCCAGCTCGCCTGCATGAAGGAGCTGACGCTGCTCTACGCGCCGCACGTCAACTCCTACAAACGCTTCGCCCTCGGCTCCTTCGCGCCGACCGCGATCGCCTGGGGCAAGGACAACCGCACCTGCTCGCTGCGGGTGGTCGGCCACGGCGAGGGGCTGCGGGTCGAGAACCGGCTGCCGGGGGCCGACGTCAATCCCTACCTGGCGCTCGCGGCGCTGATCGCCGCCGGTCTGCACGGGATCGACAATGAGCTGCCGCTGGAGCCGGCCTTCGAGGGCGACGCCTACAAATCCGGCAAGCCCCGCGTCCCCCACAACATCTACGACGCGCGCGACGCCTTCGCGGCGAGCGAGATGGTCGCGGCGGCGTTCGGTTCCGAGGTCGTCGAGCACTACCTGAACCGGGCCGGGGTCGAGATCGACGCGTTCGAGGCCGCCGTCACCGACTGGGAGCGCTACCGGGGCTTCGAGCGACTGTGAGGGGAGGGTTGCGGTGAGCGGGGCGCCGGCGATTGGCATCTGCGCCGCGATCGAGCGGGTCTCCTGGGGAGTCTGGGACGGCTACGAGGTGACGCTGGCACCGCGCGCCTACGTGACCGCGGTGCAGAACGCCGGCGGGCTGGCGATCGTGCTGCCGCCGGACGCTGCCGCGGTCACCGACCCCGACGTCCTGCTCGACCGCATCGATGCGTTGATCCTTGCCGGCGGCGCCGACATCGACCCCGCCAGCTACGGCGCCGAGCCGCACCCGGAGACGAAAGGGACCTGGCCCGACCGCGACGCTTTCGAGATCGCCCTCGCCCGCCGGGCGCTCGATCGCGACCTGCCGGTGCTGGGGATCTGCCGCGGCATGCAGCTGCTCAACGTCGCTCTCGGCGGCAGCCTCGATCAGCACCTGCCGGAGTCGATCGGCGAGGAGACCCACCGCACCGTCGCCGGCACCTTCAGCAAGCACGACGTGCGGCTGCTGCCGGGGACGCTCGCCTGCGAGGCGGCCGGGACCGAGGGCTTCGTCGTCTGGTCCCACCATCACCAGGGCGTCGAGCGGTTGGGAGACGGGGTGCGCGTCAGCGGCTACTCGCGCGACGACGACCTGGTCGAGGCGATCGAGCTGCCCGACAAGCGCTTTGCGCTCGGCGTCGTCTGGCACCCTGAGGAGGACCCCGACAGCAAGCTGATAGCCGCCCTGGTCGACGCGGCGAAAGGCGCTTTTGTTGCGCATACGTCAACTAATGCGCCTGGTTCCCAGGGGGTCGGCCGATGATCTCGGTGATCGAGCCGGCGACCGAGCAGGTGATGGCGGAGCTGCCGCGGGCCGGGGCCGAGGAGGTCGACGCAGCGGTGGCAGCGGCCAAGGCCGCGTTCCCGGCTTGGCGGGCGACCGCGCCCGGCGACCGCGCCGCGCTGATGCACCGGCTCGCCGACGCTCTCGCCGAGCACTCCGAGGAGCTGGCGGTGCTGGAGGCGCGCAACGCCGGCAAGCCGATCGGCGACGCCCGCGGCGAGATCGGGATGGTGGTCGAAACCTTCCGCTACTACGCCGGCGCGCCCGAGCGGCTGCTGGGACAGACGATCCCGGTCGCCGGCGGCGTCGACATGACCTTCCGCGAGCCGCTCGGCGTCGTCGGCCTGATCGTCCCCTGGAACTTCCCGCTGACGATCGCTGCCTGGAAGGTGGCGCCGGCGCTCGCGGCTGGCAACTGCGTCGTCCTCAAGCCGGCCGAGCTGACGCCGCTGACGGCGATCGAACTGGAGAAGATCGCGCTTGAGGCGGGTCTGCCAGAGGGCGTGCTGAACGTCGTCGCCGGGCCCGGCAGCGTCTGCGGCGCCCGCCTCGTCGAGCACCCGGACGTCGCCAAGATCGCCTTCACCGGCTCGACCAAGGTCGGGCGCGGGATCGCCGCCGGCGCCGCGCAGACGATCAAGCGGGTGACGCTGGAGCTGGGCGGCAAGTCCGCCAACGTCGTCTTCGCCGATGCCGATCTCGAGGCTGCCGCCGCGGCGGCGCCCGGGGCGGTCTTCGGCAACGCCGGCCAGGACTGCTGCGCGCGCAGCCGGATCCTGGTCGAGGCGGCGGCGCTCGACGACTTCATGGCGGCGCTGGCGCCGGTGGTCGAAGCGATCGCGGTCGGCGATCCGCTCGACGAGGCGACGCAGATGGGGCCGCTGATCTCCGCCGGCCAGCGCGAGTCCGTCGCCTCCTTCGTTCCCGACGACGCCCCGGTGGCGGTCCGCGGCAGCGCCCCCGACGGTCCCGGCTACTGGTTCCCGCCGACGGTTCTGGCGCCGACGACGAACGAGGAGCGGGCGGCGCGGGAGGAGATCTTCGGTCCGGTCGCCTGCGTCATCCCCTTCGCCGACGAGGCGGAGGCGATCGCCCTCGCCAACGACACGATCTACGGCCTCTCGGGCTCGGTCTGGACCGGCGACGGCGGCCGGGCGCTGCGCGTCGTCCGCGCCCTCGATACGGGCGTGATCTCGGTCAACTCGAACAACTCGGTGCGGGTCTCGACCCCGTTCGGCGGCTTCAAGCAGTCCGGCGTCGGCCGCGAGCTCGGTCCCGACGCCCTCGACCACTACACCGACGTCAAGAACGTCTTCTACTCGACTACGCCAACCAGGGAGGGTTGATCGCGATGCCAGGACGACTGGAGAGCAAGGTCTGCGTCATCACCGGCACCGCCAGCGGGATCGGCGCCGAGTCGGCGCGGTTGTTCGCCGCCGAGGGCGCGACCGTCGTCGGCATCGACCTCGACGCCGAGCAGGCGGCCGGGGCGCTGACGATCGCCGCCGACGTCGCCGACGAGAAGCAGGTGCAGGCGGCGCTGGCCGAGGCCGCCGAGCGCTTCGGCCGGATCGACGTACTGATGAACAACGCCGGCATCAACCCGACCGACGACAAGTCGGTGACCGAGACCGACCTCGAGGCCTGGCAGCGGGTCCAGGACGTCAACCTGCGCGGCGTCTTCCTCTGCTGCAAGCACGGGATCCCGCACCTGCTGGCGGCGGGCGGCGGCTCGGTCATCAACGTCGCCTCGTTCGTGGCGACGATGGGGGCGGCGGTCTCGCAGATCTCCTACACCGCCTCGAAGGGGGCGGTGCTCTCGCTCTCGCGCGAGCTCGGGGTCGAGTTCGCCGACCGCGGCGTCCGCGTCAACGCGCTCTGCCCGGGCCCGGTCAACACGCCGCTCTTGAAGGAGCTCTTCGCCAAGGACCCCGAGCGTGCCGCGAAGCGCCTCGTCCACATCCCGATGGGCCGCTTCGGCGAGCCCGAGGAGATCGCCAAGGCGGCCCTCTTCCTCGCCAGCGACGACTCCTCGTTCGTCACCGCCTCGACCTTCCTCGTCGACGGCGGCCTCTCCGGCGCCTACCTGACGCCGGGCCAGGTCGACTGAGCGACGGCGCCGCGCCCGCCGCGCTGTTAGGTTCGGCCGGTGGCGGGGCGCGAGGTCGACTACGAGCAGATCGGCGGGGTCTACAACCGGCATCGCCGCGGCGACCCGCGGATCGCGGCCCGGATCGAGGCGGCGCTGGGAGATGCCGCGACGGTGGTCAACGTAGGCGCCGGGACCGGCGCCTACGAGCCGGCCGGTCGCTGGGTTCTGGCGGTCGAGCCGAGCGCGGCGATGCGGGCGCAGCGGCCGCCGGGGGCGGCACCGGCGATCGCTGCCCGGGCCGAGGCGCTGCCGCTCGACGACGACGCCGTCGACGCGGCGATGGCCTGCGTCACGATCCACCACTGGGACCCGCAGGACGCGGGGCTGGCGGAGCTGCGGCGGGTGGCGCGGGGGGCGGTGGTCGTCTTCACCTTCGAGCTCGAGGCGCTGCCGGCCTGGCAGCTCGACCTCCTCCACGAGGGCGTCGAGATCGAGCGGCCGCGGTTCCGCACGATCGCCGCGGTCGAGGCCGGCCTCGGCGGCCGGACCCGAGTCGAGCGGATTCCGACCCCGGCCGACTGCAGCGACGGCTTCTTCGAGGCGTTCTGGAACCGGCCGGAGATGCTGCTCGACCCCGAGGTGCGGGCCGGCCAGTCGCTCTGGAAGCACTTCGGGCCGGGCCGCGAGGAGGCGATCGTCGAACGCCTGCGAGAGGAGCTCGCGTCCGGAGCCTGGGACGAGGCCCACGGCCACCTCCGCGACCTCGAGACCTACGAAGGCGCCCTCCGCCTCGTCATCTCCGAACCGTGACGGCCGAGTGTTGAGTTGACCGGGCTATGGCCCGGT
>DASSLT010000009.1:0-31566 GCA_035689305.1 Solirubrobacterales bacterium
GAGCCTCCCCGCTTGGACTTGGTCTGCTTCTTCTTGTTCTTCTTCTTGTGCTTCTTCTGCTTGTTCTTCTGCTTGTTGTTGTTCTGCTTCTTGGGCTTGGCGTTGCCGGGGCCTTCGAAGCTCGAGGAGCCCAGCAACGGACGCGCCGGCACCGGCGGCGTGGGTGGCTGGCAGCCATCGCCCTGGCATGGCGGCTGGGGTTCGGGTTCGGCAATCCCCCCGCCCACCCGCGCGTCGTAGAGGTCGATCAGCTGGTCGACGTCGGCCGGCAGCAGCTGGTTTCTGGTCGTGAAGAAGACGTTGCCGCCTGAGGCGTCCATCGTCAGGAAGTTGGCGTCATAGGCGTCGCTGCCGCTCGAGATCAATGACACGCAGCCGCCGGCCGTCACGCAACTGCCGACTCCCTGGGGCTCGAACTGGTAGACGTCTTCGACCCCGTTGTTGGTGTCGAGGGCCGAGAGCGCGTCGCGGCTGTCGAAGTAAAGGCGACCGGAGTCGGTCAGGTAGCGCGGCTGGGGCAGCGCGGCTTCCGCGTGCAGTTCCGTTCGCATGATCGAGGAGCCAAGCGGCGCCGCCCCAGTCGGGTTGCACGAGGGGCAGGAGAGCTGCCCGGTCTGCGAGTCGTAGAGGAAGACCTCCTGGCAGGGGCCTGGCAGAACCCATTTGCCCTGTTTAGCATCGAAGACGCAGCTACCGATGCTGTTTACCCCGGTCAGCTCGGCTTCGGAGTTGAACGCCAGCCAACGCCCGTTCGGGCTCGCCTCGGCGCTGCGGCGCACCGGTGCCGCCGACCAGACGCCGAGAGGCCCATTGTCGCTGGCGAGCAGCGTCGCGACGAACTTGGTAGCCGCACCTTCCTGCCACGCGTAGAGGTTGGGTTTGCCGGCCTGGGCTTTGTCACCGGCGCTGTTGGTTTCTTCGCCGGCGAGGACGGTGGTGTCGACGAAGTAGAGGTGGGAGAGGTCTTCGCTTTGGCCAGCGATGCCCTGGAAGCCCGGCAACCCTTCGCCGAGGTCGGCGATCTGTTCGAAGGTTTCCGCGCCTTCGTTCAGTTCGAAGAGTTTGCCGCTGGAGAGCAGAACCCGGGAGCCGTCGGCCGAGGCGGTGAGGAAGCAGACCCGCGAGCCGATCGCGACGCTTTCTTTGCAGGTCCCGGGCCCCGGCACTTCGAAGGTCAGGTTGGCACCGAGGCGGGCGTAGGTCTTGCCGTCGGCGCCGGTCCAGTAGAGGCGCGAGCCGTCGCTGGAGATCGCGTGGGAGAAGTTAGCCGTTGGGGGGATCGGCGAGCCCAGCAGGAAGCCCGAGCCGAAGGCGGCGCCGGGGGTCGATTCGGTTGCGCCCGGCAGCAGGTTGACGGCATGGAGCTGCCCGCCGCTCCATTCGTAGAGGTTGTTTTTGGCGGCGCCGCCGTCGAGGGCTTCGGGGCTCAGCCCGTCGTTGGCTTCGAAGAACTGGCGCGAGTAGTCGGACGAGGCGCCGGCGTAGGTCAGCTTCAGGCCTTCAAGGCCTTCGCCCGGCTGGCGGTGGATCGTCGCGTTGGCGTTGGTGATCAACGGGCTCAAGCCGAAGCGGTTGCCGGTCTGCTCGAGGAAGAAGTTCAGGTAGCCCGCGGGCGCTTCGGGGACCAGCGCCTGGTTACGGGCGTAGACGATCGCCTGTCCGAGGCCGCCGTTGAGGCTGAAGGACTGAAAGCCCGCGCCGCCCGGGTCGCCGGCCATCGGCGGGCTCAGACTGGTGGTCTGCCAGCCCGAAGCGGTTCTGGTCGAGACCTGCTGGTCGTATTCCAGGGCGCCTTCGTTGAAGACGAACGGTGAGCTCTGGTAGGAGACCGAGTTGCCGCCGGGTCCGGCCAGGGCCGGGAAGCGGTTGCCTGCGCCGCCGGGCTTGCATTCGCCGCCGCAGCTGCCAACGCTGGGATTCCCCGGGATAACCTCGCCGCCGTTCTTCTGCACCGGCGAGACCAGCTCGTAGGCGCGGTTGTCTACGAGCGTGCCCGCCGCCGGCGCGAACGTGCGAAAGGATTGCACCGGGCCTTCGTCGGACCCGTTGACGCTGGTCGCGGTGACCTTGTAGACGTATTCGGTGTTCGGGGCGAGGCCCGACACGGTGATCGAGGCCAGCACCCCTTCTTGGCCGGCGCCGAGACCGGCGCCGCCGATTGGCGCTTCAAGGGCGCCGGCGAAGGTTTCGCCTTCTTCTTCGTAGGCGGCGCGGGTCATGTACTGGAAGGCGTAGGTGGTGGTGGCGCCTTTCGGGTTCACCATCGCGTTCAGGGTGGCGCTGGTCGGCCGTACTTTCGAAACCGACTCCGATTCGACGATCGGTTCCAGTTCCAGGGGCTGGGCGAAGATGTAGCCGAGGGCGGATTGGCCGGCGGATTCGGGTGGGCAGCTGCCGATTGCCGGGCATTCCTTCGGCGCTCCCGCGTAGAGCGTTCCGCCTGCTCGCCCCGTCTCCCATTCGAGCTCCGGGTTGAACGCCATCGCTTCGAGGTCACCCCGCGTTGGCACCGCGCTGAATTCCCCGCCCGCCGCCGGCGCGAATTTGCCTCCGCTGCACGCTTCCAGCTGGTGGACTTTGCGGTCCTTGTAGCTGTAGTAGAAGGGTTCGCCGGTGATTGGGTTGACCGTGAACCCGGTTATCCCGCCTTTCGGTTCTTTGAATTCGCATAACAGCGTGCCCGTCGATGAATGCTCTTCGACCGCGTCTTCTTCGCGCGTGTAGATGTTGCCGGCGTCGTCCAGTACCGGCCTTCGCGGGTCGTGCGACGCCAGTGGCCCTTTGAGTAGCTCTCCCCCGTATTCGTATTCCGTGAACACGCCCGGCGTTTTCGGCTTGAAGATCATTAGCCGGTGCATGAATTCTTTGTCTTCGTCGTACAGGTACACGAGCCCGTCATCGTCAACCGCGATCCCCCCGGGTCCGCCGGCTCTGTGGAATTTCGTCGGGGTCGCCGCAATCGTTCCGCTGAATTCCGGTTCCCCGAATTCAGCGATCGGGCCGGTTCCGTCCGATTTGTAGACGCGGATTACTTTCGCGGAAATGCTCTCGGCAAAGACATAGACGTCGCCCGTCGCTTGGTTGATGTCAACATCGATTCCCGCTGATGGTGCGGTGGAGACTGACGAGCATTGCGGACTAGGTGGTTCCCCAGTTAGTGGCCCGCAGCGCCCAGAGCTTCTCCAGCCCAGTTCGAACTTGCCTTCCGGCGAGAACCGAGCCACATGCCACGCGCCTGCGTCATAGCCCGCTGCGTAAACCGTCCCCGGTGCCACGCCCCCTGCTCCCGTCCGGTTGACGGCGATCCCGCTGACGCCTCCCATCTGAGTGTCTTCGGGCCATTCGGGTGGGTTCGGTGCCGGGATGCTTTCCGGCGCGAAGTGCTTGACGGTTTCCCAGACGGATGCCGAGGCCGGTGGGGCCTCTCGGGCCAGCGCGACCAAGATCAGCGCGAAGAGAGCACCAGCCCACAACAGAGTCTTCGCGCTCGCGAATCGCCACTTCGCCCCCACTGCCCTCACGCTCAATCCCCCCGGATCGCGCCACCCCCCTCTCCTATAGCTCGGAAGTGGCTATCTATGCGCTCAACTCAGAGGGCAGCGTGCCAGTCTCCCAAAAACTACAACGTTCCCTGATCAGACGCTGTCGTTCCGAGCTGAATAGCTATGAGAACACGTTGGTGGGGCGCTGTCAACCCAGAAGGTGGCGGAGTCCAGGGTCTCCGACTCGGCAACCGGTTCATTGCAGAGAGATGTCGCGCAGCCCCTCGTTGATGGCCTTGCGTCCGACGAGCGGAGGGGCCGGGCTCAAGCCCCGGGCCCCTCCGCTCCCGCGAGGGTCCCTTCTGCTGCTGCGCTAGGGAGTCGCTGTGTAGCTCAGAGGATGTGTTTCCTCGCCCGCTTTTGAGTGGGCTTTTGTTGTTACGGCGAATTCGATGCCGGCTTTCTGGCCGCCGAATTTAAGGGTGTTTTGCGTTGTTGCTTCAGCGTGGGTCAGCGTGATTGTGGCGCCGTTCGTTTTGGCTTCAAGGCTGCCGGTCACCGGGAACGTGTTGTTCAGGAAGGCGATGCTGCAGCCTTCGAGTTTGATTTCGGTGAAGGTGGTGCCTTCTTTCGGCGAGATTTTCCCCGTTGCTCCACTTCCCACCGTTCTGCTTGTCAGCTGATTCGTTGTAATTGTCCCTTCGGGAACTTTGCATCCTTTGCCGGCGGGAGCTTTCACTTCACAACCTGTGAAGTGAATTTTCAGTTCGCCGTGGCCGAACATTTCTTCGCCAGTTGTCCGGTTTTCCACCGTTCCTTCGCCGTGGATTTCGCTGCATGTAATTTCGGTGTTGACTCCGGCGAGCGTTGCTTTGAGGGTCGCCGATTTGGCCGCTTTTGTTTCTTCGGCGGTGTTGGCGTTGGTCAGTGTGCTTGTTGTTGTCGTGTTCGGTTCGATGGCTACATGTTTTGATTTTTCGCCCGTTCCCGACGTCAAGCAGTGGTCTCCGATGAGAGTTCCACTCGGATCTGTGACGCATGTGAACGTTGTTGCGCCGCTGGCGGTGGCACCGGACGCCGCGAGGGCGCTGAGCCCCAGCACGGCGAGAATTGCGATGCCGAGGGCAGCCTTTCGTGAGTACATTTGCTTCGCCTCCCAATAAAAACGTAGTAGTACGTTTTAAGTACATAGACGTATCAGATCGATCATGGCCCAGTCCGCGGGGTAGCTCAAGCTTTCGGCCAGTTCGTCTTCTATCTCGCGCGTATTTGGACCCTGTAGCTCCTCCCGTAGGGTGCGGCCATGCACGCGGCCGAGCGACTCGCCGAGTGGACCTCCGGGCTGGAGCTGGCCGGCATCCCACTCGAGGTCGCCGCGGACGCGAAGCTGCACCTGCTCGACGCGGTCGGCACCGGGCTGGCCGGGCTGGCCTTCGGCGAGATGGAGGCGGCGCGGGCGGTCGCGCTGGAGATGGGCGGCGAGCCGGAGGCGACCGGGATCGGGCTGCCGCGGAAGGTCGGAGCCGGTGCCGCGGCGCTGGCCAACGGGGCGACGATGCATGCGCTCGACTTCGACGACACCCATGAGCTGACCCTGGTCCACTCCAGCGTCGTCGTCGGCGCCACCGTGCTCGCGGTCGGTGAGGCGGTCGGGGCGAGTGGGGCGGAGGTGCTGGCCGCCGCCATCGCCGGCTATGAGATCTCTTCGCGGGTCGGGCTCGCCGCGCCCGGGGCGCTGCACCTGAAGGGCTTCCACCCCACCTCGGTCTGCGGCGTCTTCGCCGCCGCCGCGGCGGCGGCGAAGCTGCGCGGCCTCTCCGCCGAGCAGACCGCCAACGCGCTCGGGATCGCCGGCAGTCAGGCCTCCGGGTTGATGGAGTACCTCGCCGACGGCTCGCAGACGAAGCCGCTGCACGCCGGTTGGGCGGCTCACGCCGGGATCGTCGCGGCGGCGCTGGCGGCCCACGGCGCCACCGGCCCGGCGAGCGTGCTCGAGGGCCGCTTCGGTCTCCTCGCCTCCCACCTCGGTGAGTTCGACGCGGCGGCGCTGACGGCGGAGCTCGGCTCGCGCTGGGAGACGACGCTGATCGCCTTCAAGGCGTACCCGGTCTGCCACCTCAGCCACTCCACTCTCGACGCGGTTCGCGAGAGCGGGCTCGGTCCCGACGGCGTCGAGGAGATCGTCGCCGAGGTCGCTGGCGACGTTGCGGTCGGCCTCGTGCTCGAGCCGGCCGAGCGCAAGCTGCGGCCGGCGACTCCGTATGAGGCGAAGTTCAGCCTCCCCTACTCGATTGCCGCCCTCCTCGTCCGCGGCGAGCTCGGCCTCGACTCCTTCGCCGAGGAGGCGATCGCCGACCAGCGCGTGCTCGATCTCGCCGCCAAGGTTCGCTACGAGGTGGTCGATTTCGGCCCGGGTGGGGGAGACCTATCCGGCGGGGTCCGGGCGCGAGCGGGCGGCGAGGAGTTCGCCGCCCGGGTCCTGACCCCACGCGGCACCCCTTCGAATCCGCTCACCGATGGGGACGTGCGACGAAAGTTCCTCGCCAACGCTTCGCTGGCGCTGCCGGCAGCGGAGGCCGAGCGGCTGCTTGCCGTCCTCGCCGCGTTGGAGCGATACCCGGCTGCCGAGATCGGCATCGCGCTGTCTGCAGCGTCCGGCGACTAGCTCAGAGGTCGAGGTCGACCCAGATCGCGGCATGGTCGGATCCAGCCTCGTCGGGGTCCGTCAGGGTCTGCAACCGCGGCCAGTCGTACTCGGACCTCGGGTCGCGCCAGACCCCCTTGCGGTTGACACCGCCGCCTCTGATCGAGGCGAACAGCGCGGGGGAGAGGAGCAGGTAGTCGATCTTCTCTCCCCGGCTGCCATAGGTCCCCGGCACGCCGTCGGAGTCGAAGCCGGAATGATCGCTGACGTCCTTCAGGTCGGTCTCGGCGATCAGGGGGTGCAGCGGGGCGCTGTCGGGCGTGTCGTTGAGGTCGCCGGCGACGACGATCCGCTCCCATCCTTCGTCGCGGCGATCGCGGTAGATCTCCTTCACGCGTTTCGCCTGCCGCTTGCGCACCTCGTCGCCGCCGTCTCGCTTCGACTTCAGGTGATTGACAAGCATCAGCAGCGGCGGACCACCGCTGCCGATCGCGACCTCGAACTCGATGCAGTCGCGGCTGAAGATCGCGTGGCCGGGCCGCGGCTCGCTTTTGAGGCGGTCGTCGTCGACGTGGCTGCGCATCCCGACGATCGGCGCGCCGGCCTTGGTCAGCAGGCCGACGTCGATCCCGCGGGGGTCGTTGCCGTCGACCAGCATCGCGTGGGCGAAAGGCTGACCGTGACCTTGCTCTTTGAGCACCTGCGCGAGCACGTATTCGTTGAAGCGCTGCAGCGCTGACCGGCTCTCGACCTCAACCACGACCTGGACGTCGGCGTCGACTTCGGCCATCACCCGAGCGGTGTTCTGCGTCGCCGTCTGGTTGATCTCTCCCTTCTTCAACTCGACCCAGCCGACCCAGTCCTGACGCCCCTTGGCCTGCACGTCCAGCGGCGGCTTCTTCGGGTCGGTCAGCAGCCAGTCGCGGATCTCCTTCAGTTCCGCCCACTTGCTGTCGTCGTATTTCGGCAGCAGTTCGAGCGTGTCGAGGAGGCTCAGGATCTCTGCCTTGTCCGCCGCGTAGGAATCTTTCGCCAGCAGCGTGGTCAGGCGCGCGAAGGCCTGCAGGATCGGTTCGTTTGCGGCTTTCGTTGCCGGGTCGTAGAGCGCCAGCGGCCGCAGGAACATGTTCTCGACGTTGTACGAGGCGATTTTCATTTCCGCCGCATCCTTGTCGGTGCCAACGGCAAATGCAACGAACTTCTTAAGTAATTAACTGTCAGGTCTCAAATGGCCGCGACCATGCGCTCGACCGCTTCGGCGCGGTAGTCGAAGATCCGCCGCAGGTCGCGGCGGACGAACAGCAGGTTGGCCAGCTCGCCGAGCGGGCCGAATGGGATCGCGTAGCGGACGCGGTCGTGGATCACGGTTGCGCCCTTTCCGTCGGGCTCGAACTCGTGCGTGTGGTGCCAGAGTGAGTAGGGACCCTTCAGCTGGGTGTCGACGAAGCCGTGCGGCGGCTCCCAGCTCTCGATCCGGGTCGTCCACCTGATCGGGATCCCGTGCAGGCGCAGCCTGTAGTCGAGCAGGGCGCCGGCCGCCATCGTTATCTCACCGGGCGTCGTCACTTGGAAGTGGAGCCACGGCGGGGTCATCGGCTCGAGGTTGTGCGCGTCCGCGTAGAGCGCGAAGGCCCGTTCGGCAGGCACCTCCACGCGCTGGCTCCGTTCGAGGACGTGCCCGGCCACCGGCCCAGTCTTACAGTCGGCCATCGCGGGTAGGAACAGCGCATCGCCAAGCTGACACTGATCGCGGGGGCAACGGGGTTCATCGGCGGCCGGCTGACGCGACGGTTGCGAGAGGAGGGGGCCTCCGTCCGCTGCCTCGTCCGCGATCCCGCGCGGGCTGCCGGGCTGGAGCGTGCGGGGTGCGAGCTGCACGTCGGCGACATCACCGACGCGGCCAGCCTCGAGGGGGCGGGCCGAGGCGTCGACGTCGCCTTCTTCCTGGTCCACGCGATGGCCGGCGGTGGCGACTACGCCGCCCGCGAGCGGGCCGGCGCCGCCAACTTCGCCCGGATGGCGAAGCGGGAGGGGGTCGGGCGGGTGGTCTATCTCGGCGGCCTCGGCGAGGACGAGGCTTCCGCGCACCTGCGCAGCCGCCACCAGACCGCCGAGGCTTTGGGCGAATCGGGGCCGCCGCTGACCTACTTCCGGGCGGCGATGGTTGTCGGCGCCGGCAGCGAGTCCTACCGGACGCTGCGCTACCTGGTCGGCCGCCTGCCGGTGATGATCACCCCGAGCTGGCTGCGCACGCCGACGCAGCCGATCGGGATTGACGCCGTGGTCGAGTACCTACGCCGGGCGCCGGACGTGCCCGGGTCGAGCGGCCGCGAAGTCCAGATCGGCGGTCCCGACATCCTCTCCTTCTCGGAGATGATCGACCGGATGGCGATCGCGATGGGCAAACACCCGCCGCGTCGCGTCCCGGTCCCGTTCATCAGCCCCTGGCTCTCCTCGCTCTGGCTCGGTCTCGTCACCCCGGTCGACGTCGCCGTCGCCCGCCCCCTGGTCGAGGGTCTGACCACGCCCACGGTCGTCACCGATTCGAGCGGCGCCGAGCCCTTCGGGGTCTCGTCGGAGAGCTTCGACGAGTCCCTGCGACGGGCGCTGGCGGAGGAACGCGACAGCTAGGCTTGCAGTGATCGCCGGGGAGAGTCAGCTGATGCACACGCCGGTCGGGAGGATCAGCTAGCGGTCGGTTTATTCCTCGCGACGGTGATCGCCACCATCGTCGCCGGGCATGATCGTGTCGGGACGCACCTGCCCTGGTCGCCGGCTGGCTCGCCCTTGCGGTGATCATCATGGTGATCGGCCTCCTGATGGTTCTCAAGCACGACTACAAGGGCGATGACCGCCACCACTGACACAGAAAAGCCCCCGCAAGGGGGGCTTTCTATGCGGCTGAATGGAGTCGAACCATCACGGGTGTTTCCACCCACAAGGCCCTCAAACCGGGAGTTTGGGGCGATTTACGTTCCATCCAGCGCTCTCGAGTTCTCTGAGGTGCGCTTAGGTCACGCACGTTAGCGAAATAAAGCTCCGCGGAAAGTGCCA
This sequence comes from Solirubrobacterales bacterium, assembly GCA_035689305.1. Classification (GTDB taxonomy): domain Bacteria; phylum Actinomycetota; class Thermoleophilia; order Solirubrobacterales; family 70-9; genus VAYN01. Next base: position 9,181 of record DASSLT010000009.1, read on the forward strand.
CGACTCAGGGCAGCACTCGCAGCCGGAGATCTCGGGAGTTGCCGGCCTCATACGGATAACCGGGCGCCCCCAGAACCTGCGCCCGGATGAGGTAGGTGGTTGCCTGGGGCGTGCGGTTGAAGAAGTAGCGAATCGCAAAGCGGCCGTTGTCGTGGGTGCTCGCGTGGCGGAAGTCAAACCACTGCGTGCCGCTGATTGCCGACGCCCGCAACACGACAGTGACCTTGTCGCCGTGGGGGCCGGGAATTCGTCCGGAGAAGCGCACGAAATGCATGTTGTGAACCGGGTTGGGGCGCGCTACGAGGGACGGTCGGACCTGGGTCTTGAGGACGGCGCTCGTTTCTTGGGAGCCTTGGGAAGATCGAGCGACCACGGTCAGGCTGCGGGAAGGGCCGGGTGGTAGCGAGAACCGGTAAGTGCCGTCCGGGCGGGATACGGCGATCCCGACGAAGCTCGCTTCGGAGTCGGTGAGGACCCGGCTATAGACGCAGAGGTAGGCGCCTGGGACGCCGGTGCCGGCGCTTGCCAGGGAACCGGAGAGCACGCTTCCCTCTCCTTGGCCGATCACGATCGTAGGTGCAAGGTCGGGGCCGAGTCCGGCGGTCAAAGACACCGGGCCGTCCGGAATGGATGAGGTCAGGCAGTCCGCGTTGCTCTCGGCAGCCGTCGCGGTTGGGTTGATCGCTGCGGCGAAGGCAATCGCGGCAGCCGCGATGAGTGCCAGTCGGATCGATCTATCGGGCGGTTCTCGGCTAGCTTGCGGCATCTTGGCCTCAACGTGGGGACCCGACCGAGCGAACTCCCCGTTTCACCTACTGCGCTCGCCCGGAACCCTGGGCTCTGCGCTCTGCGTGGAGGGGCTGCCATCTGATGCATTAACATGATGCATATGACCCGCACCACCGTTGATGTAGATGACCTCGCGCTTGACGCCGCGCGCCGGGAGCTGGGGACCAAGGGCCTTAGCGAGACCGTCAACGCCGCGTTGCGCGATGCCGCTCGCCGCCGAACGCTGAAGGGCTTCGACGTGGTCCGGGACGTCGACGGCACGCCTCAAGAGGTCGCGGCCGGTCGTGAGCGCGACTGACGGCCGTGCCTGATCTGGGGCCGCCCGAGCTGGATCGCCCCGCGCTCTTCGACACGGGCGCCTGGACCTGGGTCCGCGATCGCCGTTTTCCCGAGCTCGCAACCTGGTTCAACGCCGCCGTCGAAGCGGGGCTGGTTCTCGTCTGCGACCTGGTCATCCTCGAGCTGACTCGCCTTGCCCCCAACGAGGCGCGTGCCCGCGAAGTCGCCGACCGCCTCGCCTCCGTCGAGTCAATACCGATGTCGACTGAGCTCTGGGCCAACGCACGAAGCACCCAGCTGGCGCTGGCGGGGAGCGGCGATCATCGTCGTGTCCCGCCGGCTGATCTCCTCCTCGCCGGCGCCGCCGAAGAGGCGGGCGTCACTCTCGTTCATTACGACCGCGACTACGAGCGGATCGCCGCCGTCGCCGAGCTTCACCACCAATGGCTCGCGCCGGACGGCGCCCTCGCCTGAAATCGGCGTGGATCGCAGTCCCCGGTTGGCAGCGCTCCGCGCTGGCGGCGGTTACATATGACGGGGTTATCGGGCGTTGGGGGCGAGAGACGGGGTTATCGGGCGTTGGGGGCGAGCTCAAGCCCTCATCTGCCCTCATTTTTTCAGACACATCAGTCACATAAAGAGCAGGGGGGAGGAGAGGGGTGACAACATAAAAACTCAGGTGTAGCGATCAGGTCGCCCTGTTTTCCGGCCATGTCCGCAGACGTAAAGGGTGATGAATCAAGAAGATCTGAACACAATTCTGGGGTTGGCGAGCTTCTTGCTCGCGCTCGGTCTCGGTCCCATGGCAGTCCTCCTGTCAGTCGCTTTTGCCAACGCTGGCAACCTGCGCACGCCTTCCCGCATGACCGTCGAGCAGGCGTGCTGGCTGTGGCTCGAGGGTGCGAGGACGGGTGCGGTCCGTGACCGATCAGGCCACCAGTACAAGCCGGGGACGCTGCGCGAATACGCGCGGGTGCTGGAACTGCGGGTGCTCCCCGAGTTCGGCCACCGCCGGCTCGCCGATGTGACGAGGGGCGAGTTGCAGACCTTTGTCGACGAGCTGCTCGGCCGTGGGCTCGCAGCCAGCACGATCCGCAACACGATCAATCCATTGCAGGCCATCTACCGCCATGCCGTTCGTCGCGACCTCGTAATGGTCAACCCGACGCGCGAAGTGGATCTACCGGCGGCCCCGGGGGATGAGGGATCGCATCGCCACCGCGGCTGAGGCGGCGCGGCTGCTCGACGCTCTGTCGCCGCCCGACCGCGCCATCTGGGCAACGGCCTTCTTCGCCGGCTTGCGGCGTGGCGAGCTGCAAGCCCTTCGGGTTGGCGACATCGACCTCGCGCGAGCCGAGATCAGGGTCCATCGCTCATGGGACACCTATGAGGGACCGGTGGCCCCGAAGTCGAAGGCGGGCGTCCGGACGCTGCCCCTGCTCGATGTCCTTCGCGGCTACCTCGGAAGCATCGATCATGCGGTCGGTGATGCGCTCGTCTTCGGCCGCAGTCCGACCAACCCGTTCGACGCGAAGACGATCAACGATCGCGCCTACCGAGCCTGGGCCGCGTGGAACAAGAGGGAGAAGGAGGCGGCAGAGGGGAAGAGCCGTGAGCCGCGCGAGCTTCAACCCATCACCTTGCACGAGTGCCGCCATACCTTCGCCTCGCTCCTAATAGATGCCGGCGTCAACCCCAAGGCGATTCAGGAGTTCATGGGCCACGCCACGATCGAGGAGACCTTCTCGCGCTATGGGCACCTAATGCCCGGCGCCAGAAAGCAAGCCCGCGCCCTGGTCGACGCCTACATCGCCGCGGCGCTGAAGGATGCCGCCTGAGAATGGCTGCTGATAGCGCAGCTACCATTTCTGCTGTGACGAGCCGAGACAAGGCCCATGCGCTGCTGGACCACCTGCCCGAGGAGCGGGTGGACGCGGCTCTGGCTGCGCTTGAGGCGGTGGAGGGTCGCGATACCTCCGTCGAGGCGATCCTCGCTCGTCACGGTGAGCAGCGGCTCGACCCCAAGGAGTTCGAGCGCCAGTTCGGGTCGCTGCCGACCGACGACGAGGGCTGAAAGTGGTCGAGCCACAGTCCGAGCCGGTCTTCCCGGTCGGCTTTGACGATGACGCCCTTGAAGAAGACCTCGCGCACCTGCCGGCGAGCGCCGAGGTAGCGGTCCGCTCCTTCTCTAAAGAGCTTCGCCGTCAGGGCGGCATACCCCGTTCCCGCCTTATGGCTTGCCAGGCAGAAGGCCGCGACGGCACCAGGCTTCCCAGCTGCGTGAAGACCTACATTCCCTGGCCAGATGGCCGGTTCGGCGCCGTCTTCGTCGCCGTCACCCACCCGAACCGACCGATGGCTCTGCGAGTTGTCGCGTTCGGCATCCGCCACCACCCGCGCGGATCGACGGCGCAGACGGTCTACGAGATTGCCGATCGACGGTTGGGCCTGCGCATGGCTAGGTCAGAGCGGCCCGAATGAGGCCCTGCAGGGGTCCGAGGTCACCATCATTCCCGGCCTTCAGGGCCTCGAAGTAGAGTCGTCTGTCACTCGTGATCTCCTCGCTAATGCCCCTGCCCAGAAGCTCTCGGGACGCCTGATCAGTTACGAATCGGGCAAGTCGGCCATTGCCATCGACGAACGGATGAATGGCGACAATTCCGTAGTGCAGACGAGCAAGCGCCGGGACCACGGCGGGGAGCCCTGCCTTCCTGGCGATCGAGTAGCTCTCTCGCCACCACGCTAGAAGCTCGGCGAGCTGGCCCGGAACCTCCTCGGGCTCAGGCGGCGCATAGACCGGGTCATTCGGATCGCCAACCCAGAGGCGCACGCTCCGGAGCGTCCCTCGAACTGCGTCAGGGAGGGACGCCCCCTCGGTAACGGCTCGGTGGAGCAACTGAAGCGTGGCAACGGAGATATCCGACATTGACGCATCGGTCGCCCCGATCACGTCGGGGCTCTCAAGGGAGGACGGCTGATCGGAGATCCCCAAGGCCTCTGCGATCAAGGTGGTACGCACGATCATCGTGTCGACTTTGTCCTCGAGTCGACGATCCGCCAGCAATTGGCGCATTAGATCCTCATGGAGGGTGCTGAAAAACGAGATTTGCTCCTCAACGCTCATGGGCTTCCTAAGGAACTCAAGGCGCAGGCCGTATCCCTTCGGGGAGTCGAGCCCGAGACGAAGCCGCTCAAGGTGGAACAGCTCGTCCATCGGTTTTCCTGCCCGTAGAAGCGTCTGTCGCTGTCCCCAGGGTCAGCGGCTGGTTCACGAAGAAAAACAAAGCCGTCGGCATCGTGGCGAGCTGCTCCCTCTAGGTCTTCGAGGTACTTCTTCTCGATTTCGCCGAACGTTGGCTGCGTGAGGAGGAAAGTAGACCGCGCACACGTACTGAAGTCCCTCTCGTTTCGCGAGGATGTCCTTCTTGTCGTCTGGTCCCCCCAAGGGAGCTTGCGGATCAATGTCTACGAAGCCGTTGATCGTCAGGATGCCCGCGCATAGGCGCTCAGCGACCGTGTGTCCCTGGCGCCACTCCCTCAGATCGGTCTCGGTCGACACCGGTGTGAAGCTACAGCGTCGGTGGCTGTCGAAGCCACCCTGAAATGCCAGGCAGCTATCTGGCTGGCGCACCAACTGGCGCACCGAAGGTCGAGAAGGTTCGACCGGAAATGCCTGCAAAACCAAGAAAACCCCCGACTAGCGGGGGTTTTCCTGATGCGGCTGAATGGAGTCGAACCATCACGTCCCGTTAGGGACACAAGGCCCTCAACCTTGCGCGTCTACCAGTTCCGCCACAGCCGCGGGAGCGTCGATTCTAGATGTTTGGCGGCCGGGGGCAGGGGCTCGCTTGCGGGTGTCCGGGGGAGGGGGTAGTCTACGAACAGGTGTTCGAACGTGGTTGGATGTCGACATGGTGTCGACCCGGCAATTGGAAAGGGAACGTGACGATCGATGGTTGACCTCGACCTGACCAAGCGGCAGAAGGAGATCTTCGACTTCATCGGCAAGTACGCGGCCAAGACCGGTTACCCGCCGACGGTGCGCGAGATCGGCAAGGCAGTCGGGCTGCATTCTTCGTCGACCGTGCATGCGCATCTGGCCAACCTGGAGAAGATCGGGTTGCTGCGCCGCGATCCCTCGAAGCCACGGGCGATCGAGCTGCTGCAGGGCGCCGCCAGTCGGGCGAAGGACGCGATCCGGCCGCCGAGCGGGCTGCCTCTGGTCGGTCACGTTGCCGCCGGTGAGCCGATCCTGGCCGAAGAGAACATCGAGGAGTACCTCGAAGTCCCCGACGTAATCGGCGGCGAGGACGGCGACTACATCCTCCAGATCCGCGGCGAAAGCATGAAGAACGCCGGCATCATCGAGGCCGACTACGTGATCGTTCGCCCGGCCGACGACGCTCACGACGGCGAAATCGTCGTCGCCCTGATCGGCGAGGAGGCGACGTGCAAGCGCTTCTTCCGCGAGAAGGACCACATCCGGCTCCAGCCCGAGAACGAGGAAATGGACCCGATCATCACCACTGAGGCCAAGGTCCTCGGGAAAGTGGTTGGCGTCTTCAGAAAAGTCTGATTGCGGCGCGGCTCAGTCGCGCTTCGGCCACTTTCCCGCTTCTATGAGCCGTTTGTAGCGTCGCTGTTTGCGACGGGCGTCCCACATCGCCAGCGGCAGCAGCTTCAGGCCGAAGCGGGGGAAGATGCTGAAGATGCGCAGCTGGAGGCCGCGCCAGCGGGGTATGACCAGCAGCGGGCGGGGGCGCTCGGTCAGCTTGCCGACCTCCTTCGCCACCCGCTCGGCGGTCAATAGCTGGCCCGAGAAGGAGCCAGCCGAGTCGAGGTCGTCGAGCTTGTCTTCGAGCATCGGGGTCCAGATCCCGTCCGGGCAGACGGCCGAGAGCTCGATGCCGCGGATTCCTTCCAGGCGCAGGTCGTAGAGCGTGCCGAAGGTGAAGGCGAGCGCGGCATGCTTGCTCGCCGAGTAGACCACCTCGCCGGGCGCGGCGACGATCCCCGCCAGCGAGACGACGTTGACGATGTGCCCGCGGCCGCTCGCCCGCATCGGACCGAGGGCGGCGATCGTGCCGTTGACGACGCCGCCGAGGTTGACGTCGAGCATCAGCTGGCGCAGCTCGGCGCTTTGGTCCCAGGGCTTGCCGCTGAAGAAGACGCCAGCGTTGTTGACCCAGAGGGCGAGCGAACCCTCGGCGGCGACCTGGTCGGCCAGCAGCCGGCAGGCGTTTTCGTCGCGGACGTCGAGCGTTGCCGGCTCGGCGCCGGCACCGATCTCGGCCGCCACCTGGGCAGCCGCATCGGCATCGAGGTCGGCGACGTGGACCCGATAGCCACGGCGTGCGAGCTCCGAGGCGATCGTGCGCCCAATCCCGCTCCCAGCCCCGGTTACGACCGCGTTTCGCATTGTCGCCACCATATCTCGCGGTCTTTGCCGGATTCTTGTCGCGAGGGGTACCATCGAGAAGCGGGCCGAGCGGACCGCGGGGGGAGAGAAAACCCCTCGAGGAAAGTCCGGACACCACAGGGCAGGGCGGTGGGTAACGCCCACCCGGGGAAACCCGCGGGAAAGTGCCACAGAAACACACGGCCGATGGCGCGGCCTCAGCTGAGTCGCGTACAGGCAAAGGTGAAAAGGTGCGGTAAGAGCGCACCGGCGTCGCGGTGACGCGGCGGCCAGGCAAACCCCGCCCGGTGCAAGGCCAAGCAGGACCGTCGACCCGGCTCGGCGAGGTCCAGGTAGGCCGCATAGATAGATGGCCGCTCGAGACAGGATCCGGCTTATAGGCCCGCTAAAGGAAAGGCCCCGTTTATCGGGGCCTTTCCCATGCTCGGACCGGACCCGGCAATTCCCATTGCAGAGCGGTTTGTTGGAAATTCCTCCAAATTCCGACGCCGAGCGCGAAATTCCTGTCTTAGCGTTTGCTAATCTGCCGCCAACTTCCGCTGAATCTTCGCCTACATAACGCGAAGAGCGGGGGACCCAATCAGTTGGGGCGAATCGCAGGCAGTTGCCTGCGTAGCGCAGCTCTTTCAGCGCGAGCCCGTCAGCTAACCCCGCAAGCGCCTGGAAAGAGACATGAACCACCGCAAAAACCTCCCCCTGCGCTGGGCGTTTGCCCTCGCCGCGCTCACCGTCCTGGTCGTCGGCGTCGCCCCGACCCAAGCCTCGACCGGCGGTGCCTCCAGCTTCGCCACCGCCCCCAGCGACGAAACGCCGGAAGGCGGCCTCGCCTTCGGGCCGATGCGGACCGCGGGCGCCAGCTGGTACGGCGGCCCGAGCATGTGGGGCCGGAGCACCGCCTGCGGCCAGACGCTGCGCCCGACCACGCTCGGCGTCGCCCACAAGAGCCTGCCCTGCGGGACCACGGTCAAGTTCGTCTACCACGGGCACTCGGTGGTCACGCAGGTGATCGACCGCGGCCCCTACATCAAGGGTCGTGCCTGGGACTTCACCCAAGCTGCCAGCGAAGCGCTCGATTTCGAAGGCGTCGGCAACGTCCGCTACGCGATCGCCCTCAATCTCGCCCGGAAATAGCCGCTCCTCGGGCTAATCTGCCGTGTTTAGGCAGTGCCCAATTACGAGAGGAGCAGTGCATATGTCGAGGTTTTCACAGCGAGCAGGCGGCGTGGCCGGAGTCCGTGACCGGCGTTGGATCGTGCTTGCCGTCGCGGCGATCTCGGCCGTGCTCGCGATCGGCTTTGCCACCGGCTCCAGCGCCAAACCGGTGGACAAAACGACGGTGATCCTCGGCCAGACGGCCTCGATCCCCGATCCGTCGTGCCCCGAGCTGCCCTGTCAGGCAGTCGGCAGCGTTACCGGTTTCCAGATCAACAACGGTCAGGCGGTCAACCCGTTCCTGGTGCCGCACGACGGCGTGATCAAGGAATGGACGCTGACCCTGGCCCAGCCGACCAGCTCCCAGCGCTCCTTCTTCAACGGCTTCTTCGGCACTCCGCCCGAGGCGCGCCTCTCGATCTTGCGCCGTGTCCCCGGCACCAACCCGCCGCGCTACTCGCTCGTCTCCCAGGGTGCGATCAAGGTTCTCTCGCCCTACCTCGGCCAGACGGTCAAATTCAGCTCCAACCTGGCAGTCGAAAAGAACGACATCGTCGGCCTTACGGTGCCGACCTGGGCTCCGGTCTTCGCTCAGGACCTCTCCGAAAAGAACGCTTGGCGTGCCAGTCGCGAAGCCGGCAAGTGCACCAACTCGACCGACATCCGCCAAGGCGAACCGCTCGAAAAGGTCAACCGCCGCGCCACCTTCGGCTGCAAATACACGACCGCGAGGTTGCTCTACACGGCGACTCTCGTCGAGGAATAGACGAGGGGAGGGGAGGCCCCACTGCGGAGCCTCCCCTCTGTTGCGTCGGAGAGGCCCTTCCCTCTCCGTACGGACAGATAGAACTTAGGCCGCGTTCGGCAGAACCCGCGGAGTCGCCTGATCTTTGGGAAGTGCCGCGGCGCTGGCAATCAGGCTCTGGAACTCATTCAGGGCCAGGTGCCCGACCGCCTCGAGGATCTCCTCGTCGGTCCAGCCGATTTCACGCGCCTCCTCGTGCAGGTGGAGGGGTGGTGGCCCTTCGGCGTCGAGCGCCTCTTTCAGGTAATGAAGCAGCGCCGCCTCCTTCTCGTCGGCGGAGGTGAAGCTGCGGGCGCGGGAGACCTCGTCGAGGCCGAGCCCGGCCCGGCGTGCTGACTTCGCGTGCTGGGCGATGCTGTAGTTGTCCTCGCGGTGCTCGGCGACTGCGAGAGCGATCCGCTCACGGGTCGCCTGCGGCAGGACGCCGCCGCGCAGCTCGGAGCGCATGCGGGTGTAGGCGCGGAGAACGGCGGGGGAGCCGGCGAGGACGCCGACGAACTTGGTGACCGCGCCACCGGCCGCCTGAATCGTCTTGATCAGCGGCGCGCTCTCATCGGGCGCCGTCAGCTCGTCGTGGATTTGAAATCTGCTCACTGCGGTTTTTACCGTCACGTCGGTTCTCGCTTCTGGCTCTGCTGAAGGCGGGCTTTTCGCTTTACAGAGCCTTTACTTGGCCTTTACTTTACTTTCAGCCTCTTACTTACGGTCGGTAAGTTATACCTGCTTTTCTGGCCCTTTGCAAGCTGGCCCAAGCGGCTTCCGTCTACCCGGAATACGGCATTCCGCACCTAGTCGGTTCATTCGCCTATCGTTGCGCCCTTCTCGCGCACACCCAGGAGGCCCCGAATTGGCTGAGCAGACCCGCAGTGCCGCCGACGTCATCAAGCTGGTGGAGGAGAGCGACGTCCGCTTCATCCGCCTCTGGTTCACCGACGTGCTGGGTCAGCTGAAGAGCTTCTCGGTCAACGCCTCCGAGCTCGCGGACGCCTTCGAAGGCGGGATGGGCTTCGACGGCTCCTCGATCACCGGCTTCAACCCGATCGAGGAGTCGGACATGCTCGCCGTCCCCGACCCCTCGACCTTCGAGATGATTCCCTGGCGGCCCGACAAGGAGGACGCCGTCGCCCGCATGTTCTGCGACATCCGCGTTCCCGGCGGCGGCCCCTACGAGGGCGACCCGCGCTGGATCCTGCAGCGGGCGCTGAAACGGGCCGAGGAGATGGGCTTCGAGGCCTACAACATCGGCCCCGAGCTCGAGTACTTCTACTTCCGTTCGGCGAAACCGGAGAACGGCATCCCCGAGGTCCTCGACGAGGGCGGCTACTTCGACCTGACCACGCTCGACGCCGGCTCCGACCTGCGCCGCGAGACGGTCCTGGCGCTGGAGAAGATGGGGATCCACGTCGAGTACACCCACCACGAGGTCGGCCCCTCCCAGCACGAGGTCGACATGCGTTACAAGAACGCGCTCGAGATGGCGGACGACTGCATGACCTACCGGATCGTCGTCAAGGAGTATGCGCTCAAATACGACTACCACGCGACCTTCATGCCGAAGCCGCTGTTCGGCGAGAACGGCTCCGGGATGCACGTTCACCAGTCGCTCTCCAAAGACGGCAGGAACGCCTTCTACGACGCCGACGACCCCTACTACCTCTCGCCGGTAGCGAAGTCGTTCATCGCCGGCCAGCTCAAACACGCGCGCGAGATCTCGCCGCTCTTCGCCCAGTGGGTCAACTCCTACAAGCGGCTCGTCCCCGGCTACGAGGCGCCCGTCTACCTGGCCTGGTCGCGGCGCAACCGCTCGGCCCTGATCCGGGTGCCGCTCTACCACCCCGGCAAGGAGTCAGCGACCCGGGCCGAGCTGCGCTGTCCAGACCCCGCCTGCAACCCCTACCTCTGCTTCGCCGGCATGCTGCAGGCCGGCCTCGAAGGGATCGAGAAGGGCTACGAGCTGCCGGAGCCGATGGAGCAGAACCTCTACCACCTCTCCCAGGAGGAGCTCGCGCACCAGGGGATCGAGCAGCTGCCGGCGACGCTCGGCGAGGCGATCGAGGTCGCCGCCGAGTCGGAGCTGGTCCTGCGCACGCTGGGGGAGCACACCTTCCGCCGCTTCGTCGAGATCAAGCGCCAGGAATGGGACGAGTACCGGGTCCAGGTCACCCCGTACGAGATCGAAAACTTCCTGCCGATCCTCTAGTGGCGACGCTGCACGTCCTCCGCGTCTTCTGCGACGAGGCGGGGGAGTGGGGCAATCCGCTCGGCGTCTTCCTCGCCGGCGCCGAGGTGCCGGCAGAGCGGCGCCAGGGCGTCGCCCACGAGCTCGGCTTCTCGGAGACGGTCTTCGTCGACGACGCGGCCCGTGGCGAGATCCGGATCTTCACGCCGGGGCTGGAGCTCGAGTTCGCCGGCCATCCGACGGTCGGGACCTCCTGGCTGCTGGCGCGTGAAGGGATCGAGTGCGACGTGCTGCGGCCGCCGGCCGGAGAGGTGGCGGTCAGGGGCGAGGGGGATCTGACCTACGTCGCCGCCCGCGCCGAGTGGTCGCCGCCCTGGGATCTGATCGAGCTCTCCGAGCCGGTCGACATCGACGCGCTCGATGGTCCGCTCGACGGGCGCGAAGACGAAATCTATGTCTGGTCCTGGCTCGACGAAGAGGCCGGCAGGGTGCGGTCCCGCTGCTGGTCGCTCGCCGACGGTGTCGGCGAAGACGAGGCGACGGGCTCGGCCGCGATCATGCTCGCCGCTGCGCTCGGCCGCAAGATCGAGATTCACCAGGGCGAGGGCTCGCGCCTCTACGCAACCCCCCTCGGCGAGGGCCGAGCCGAGGTCGGCGGACGCGTCACGCTCGACCACCGCCGCGAGTTCGCGCTCTAGCCGCCGAGTGTTGAGTTGACCGGCCTATTGCCGGGCTAACTCAACACTCGATGTCATTTGCCGGCTATGGCCGGCGTGATCCGTCGAGCGATTGGCGGATTAACCCCGCTATAGGTGGTTCGATTCGCCAAGCGATGCTTGGAGCGCGGCGGGGTCCGTGACCGGGAGCTGGCAGGTGAAGTTCTGGCAGACGTAGGCGGCGGGCTTGCCGTCGACCTCGGTGCGGCCGGCGAGGAGCGGCGGTTCGTCGCTGCCCTCGGGGCCGGCGGCCAGGACCAACCGCGGCCGGAACTGGGCGCGGACGATGGCGGCCAGGTCGGTGACGCCGTCGGTTGCCACTCCTTCATCGCCCCCGACGTCCTCGCCGACCAGCGCCACCTCGTGGGTCGGCTCGAGGGCGAAGTCGAGGGCGCGGAGGAGGTGGGCGAAGCTCTCGGGGTGCTGGACCGCGGTGCGGGCGAAGAGGCGCAGCACGCCAGCGGCGCCGTCGCCGTAGGCGCGCTCGCCGCTCAGCGCCTCCAGCCGCGCCAGTCCCAGCGCCGCGGCGCTGTTGCCGGCTGGGATCGGGTGGTCGCCGAGCTCCTTGCGGCGGGCGATCAGCTGCTCGTGGTCGCCGGAGGTCGAGTAGAAGCCGCCGCGCTCGGGGTCGCCGAATCTGGCCAGGAGGGTGTCGCCCAGCCGGCGCGCCGCTGCGAACCAGCGGGCTTCGAAGCTCGACTCATACAGCTTCAGCAGCGCCTCCAAGAGAAAGGCGTGATCCTCGAGGTAGGCGTTGAGGCGGGCGTCGCCGTCCTTGTAGGTGCGCAGGAGACGACCCTCCCCGTCGCGCAGGGAGTCGAGCACGAACTCGGCGCACTTCTGCGCCGCCGCCAGGTAGTCCTCACGACCGAGGACGGCGCCCGCCTCGGCCAGGGCGCCGATCGCCAATGCGTTCCAGGAAGTCAACCGCTTGTCGTCGAGGCCCGGCCAGACTCGCTGCGCCCGCGCCTCGTATAGGGCACGCCGCGCCCCCTCCAGCCCTTCCGGTGGCTCCGCCGCCGGCCCCTCGGCCAGGTGCAGGATGTTCGCCCCCTCGAAGTTCCCTGCCTCCGTCACGCCCCAGAACCCCAGCAGCCTCTCTACCTGCTGGTCCGAGAGGGTGCTGGAGTTCTGGGGCTGGAGGCCGTTGGGATTCTGGGAACCCGCCAGCACCTCCCGGATCTCCTCCGGATGCCAGACGTAGAAACGCCCCTCCTCACCCTCGGAATCGGCGTCGAGGGCCGAGTAGAAGCCGCCCTCCGGGCCGCGCATCTCGCGCAGCATCCAGTCCAGCGTCTCCTCGCAGACGCGTCGGTAACGCTCGTGGCCCAACACCTGCCAGCCGTGCAGGTAGGCGCGCGCCAGCAGCGCGTTGTCGTAGAGCATCTTCTCGAAGTGGGGGACGAGCCAGACGGCGTCGACCGAGTAGCGGGCGAAGCCGCCGCCGAGCTGGTCGTAGATGCCACCGGCGAGCATCGCGTCGAGAGTCCGCTCGACCACCGCCAGCGCGTCGCTCCCCGGCCCGCCGCGCGTCATCAGCAGCTCGAGGGCGGAAGCGGGTGGGAACTTGGGCGCGCCGCGGAAGCCGCCGCGCTGGCGGTCGGCGCTGGCGAGCAACATCTCGATCGCCGCTTCCAGCTCGGCCTCGGTGGGCAGCTCCGGATCAGGCTCGATTTCCCCGACCGCGCCGAGCCGCGCCCGCACTCCCTCGGCCCGTTCGCGGATTTCCTCGCGTTTGCCCTCGAAGCTGGCGACGATCGCTTCCATCACCATCCGGAAGCTCGGCATCCCGCGGCCCTCGTCGGGCGGAAAGTACGTGCCGCCGTAGAACGGCACCCCCTCGGGGTCGAGGAAGACAGTCATCGGCCAGCCGCCCTGGCCGGTCATTGCCTGCACCGCCTCCATGTAGAGGGCGTCGACGTCGGGACGCTCCTCGCGGTCGACCTTGACGTTGACGAAGTGCTCGTTCATGTAAGCGGCGGTCTCGGGGTCCTCGAACGACTCGCGCTCCATCACGTGGCACCAGTGGCAGGCGGAGTACCCGACCGAGAGCAGGATCGGCCGGTCCTCCGCCCGCGCCCGGGCCAGCGCCTCCTCGCCCCAGGGGTACCAGTCGACCGGGTTGTCCCGATGCTGAAGCAGGTACGGACTGGTCTCCTGGGCGAGCCGGTTGGTCATCTCCCCGCAGCCTACCCAGCAAGCTGCGAAGCCAAATTTTTTGGCTGCGCAGCTAGTCGATATTCGAAACAGCCGGGTAAACCGGACGTGCGGAGCGGCGGCGGGACGGACCGAGCCACTACCTTCTCGCAGGATGGCGGCAGCAGGCAATTCAGAGAAGCGCGATCCGGCGGTCGAAGCGGTGTTGGCAAAGCTCGACGGCGGCGACCGCAGGGTGATCGAGGGCGCGTTGCAGGCGGCCGAGAAGACCGAGGCCGACCTTCGCTTCCTCGCTGACCACGACTCGCTGACCGGGTTGCTGAACCGGCGCAGCTTCCGCGCCCGGCTCGACCGTCACGTCTCCTTCTCCGACCGCTACGGCGGCCAGGGGGCGGTGATGATCATCGACATCGACGGCCTCAAGGAGGTCAACGACAAACTCGGCCACCAACCCGGCGACAACCTGATCCGCCGCGTCGCCACAGTCCTGCGCGAACGGGTGCGAGCGACCGACATCGTCGCCCGCCTCTCCGGTGACGAGTTCGCGGTGCTGATGCCGCAGACCGACACCGGCGGCGCCCTGCAGCTCGGCGAGGACCTGCGGGCGGAGGTCGCCGACGGCTTCCCCGAGGACTCCGAGCTGGGGTCGGCGACGATCAGCGTCGGGATCACGATGTTCGGCGGCAAGGGCGACGGTGCCGGCGCCGAGGCGGTCCTCGTCGCCGCCGACCAGGCGATGTACCGGGCGAAGGAAGAGGGGCGCAACCGGATCGCTCTCTTCCATGGGCCCGATGAGCGCAAGCGGCCGCCGCGGCGCGCGCAGACGACCTCCGCCCGGATCCGGGACGCCCTCACCCAGAATCGCCTGAGTCTGGCGACGCAGCCGATCCGCAGCCTCGCTTCCGGCGGCATCGAGCGCTACGAGCTGCTGCTGCGGATGACCGGTGACAGCGGCGAGCTGCTGCCGGCCGCCGCCTTCATCGAGGTCGCCGAGCGCTCGGGGATGGTGCAGGAGTTGGACCGCTGGGTCGTCGGCCGGGCGCTCGAAATACTCGCCGAGCGCGAGCACGCCGGTGAACCGGTCTCGCTCCACGTCAACCTCTCCGGCGCCTCCCTGACCGACATCTCGGTGCTCGACTTCATCGAACGCCGCCTCGACGAAGGCGACGCCGACCCCGGCCGCTGCACCTTCGAGATCACGCAGACGGTGCGGGTCGAGGACTTCGATACCGCAGCGGGCTTCGCCGACCGCCTGTCGGAGTTCGGCTGCGAAGTCGCGATCGACGACTACGGCGCCGGCTTCGGTCCCTTCAACTACCTGAAGAAGATCCCCTTCGACGTGATCAAGATCGACGGCTCCTTCATCCGCGAAATGCCGCGCAACGACGCTGACCAGCTGACCGTCAAAGCGATCGTCCAGATCGCCCGCGGCCTCGGCAAGCGGACGATCGCCGAGTTCGTCCAGGACGACGACACGACGAAGCTGCTGCGCGAGTACGGCGTCGACATGGCCCAGGGCTTCCATCTCGGCCGCCCGGTCGACGCCGCCGAGGGCTTTGCGATGGAGCGCCCGCCCGTCTGAGTTCGCGTTAGCGGGCGGCGTTTGCATACCCAAACGTTTCGAATTTGGCGCACTAGGCTGCGCCGGATGCGCAGATCAACGCTTGTGTTCGCAGTCTTCGTCCTGGCGGTGAGCGGTGCCTCTCCGGTGGCAGCTCAGGTCGTCTACGGCCCCGAAGTCAAATACGAAACGGAAAAGAAACCACCCGCTCCCAAGCTCGAGACCGGGGCGACGCTGGCCGTCGACGCCGCGGCTGCGGAACTTGCCTGCGCTCAGGCCACCACGCGTGCCGACGTGATCGCTCGGCGGCTGCAACGGCTGCGGAAGTGGGCTCGCCTCTCCGGCGGGGAGACCAAGCAGCACCTGAAGCGCCGCGCCCAGAAGGCGGCCCGCAAATGGCGTGCCGCTCGTGACAACGCCGAAGCGATCTGCGGGTAGGACCGGCGCTAGCCGCGGCGGCTGGCGACGAGGTCGCGCAGCCGGGTTTTCAGGTTGGCGAGGGCGACCGCCGCCTTTTCGGCGACCGAGCCGACCGGCGGCAGGGCGCCGAGCTGGCGCGCCATCTCAGCGCCGTTCATGTAGGCGTCGTTGCGGTGGATCAGGCCGCTCCGGATCGTCAGCACGTCGCAGCCCTGGACGTCGACGCTGGCGCCGTTGGCCTCCAGTCCTTCGAACTTGGCGCCGCCGGTGAAGGTGCCGCGGGCGCGCCAGCGGACCGCCGCCTTCTCGCCGGTGGCGAGGACGTCGAGGATCTCGAACTGGAAGTCGGGGAAGGCCTCGAAGAGGTTCGTGAACCAGGCCCGGAAGGTGCCGGGCACCGTCAGTGCGGCGAGACCGTGGATCTCGTCGGTCGCGCCCGCTTCGAAGCAGGCTTCCATCGCGTCGAGGTCGCGGCGGCCGACGGCCTCGAAGTAGGCGCGGGCGACGCCGGCGGTCTCGGTTGGCTCGCTGCTGACAGCCACCGGCCCAGGTTACCCCTGTCGCAACTGCGCGCGCTTGATCTTGCCGCTGCTCGTCTTCGGCAGCTCGGCGGCGAAGTCGACGATCCGCGGCGCCTTGTAGGGCGCGGTCTCCTGCCGGCAGTGCTCCTTCAGCTCGGCGACGAGCGCCTCGCTCGGCTCGCGGTCGCGGAGGACGACGATCGCGCGGACGACGGCGCCGCGCTCGGGGTCGGGGGCAGCGACGGCGGCGGCCTCGACCACGGCCGGGTGCGAAAGCAGCGCCGCCTCGACCTCGGTCGGCCCGATCCGGTAGCCGGAGGAGGCGATGATGTCGTCGTTGCGGCCCTGGAAGAAGAGGCAGCCGTCGTCGTCTGCGGCGACGAGGTCACCGGTCCGCCACCACTCGCCTTCGAAGCTCTCGCCGCTCAGGTAGCGGGAGAAGAAGGTGGGGGTGGAGGCGGCGCGAAGCTGCAGCTCCCCCTCCTCGATCCGGGTCTCGATCCCGGGCAGGACCTTGCCCATCGAGCCCTGGCGGACCGGCTCGCCGGCGAGGTTCCCGGTCACCTGCCCGGTCTCGGTCTGACCGTAGCCGTCGGCCGGCTCGAGGCCGGTCGCCTCCTTGAAAGCGGCGATCGTGTCGGGGTCGAGCGGCTCGCCGGCCGAGACCATCCGTCGCAGGGCGGGGAGGGGGCGCAGCGTCGTCCGTCGCGCCAGCATCCGGTACTCGGTCGGCGCCTGGCAGAGGACGTTGACGCCGAGGGTCTCGGCGAAGTCGAGCCGCTCGGCCGGGTCGAAGCGGCCGTCGTGGATGACCGCCGCGGCGCCGGTCAGCCAGGGGGCGAGGAAGACGTTGCGGGCCGACTTCGACCACCCCGTCGCGGTCGTACACCAGGCCAGCTCCCCTGGCCGCGAGCCGAACCAGTGGGTCGCCTGGACCTCCTGGCCGAACAGGTAGCGGTAGGCATGGACGACGCCGTTGGGGTCGCCGGTGGTGCCGGAGGTGAAGACGATCAGCGCCGGGTCCTCCGGGTCCATCTCCTCGACCGCGGCCGGCGTCTCCTGCGGCCGGTCCTCGTCGAGGACGGCGGCGATCTCGGCCATCGTCATCGTCGGCACCCCGGCGGGCAGGTTCGGCAGCAGCGCTTCCTCGCCGACGCAGAGCGCCGGCTTGGCGGCGGCCACCCGCAGCTCGAGGTCGTGGCGGCGCAGCTGCGTGTTGCAGGGCAGCGCCACCGCGCCCATCCGCCAGCAGGCGAGCATCGAGAGCACCCACTCGATCCGGTTGCCGACCAGCATCATCACGACGTCGCCGCGTTTGACGCCGCGGGCGGCAAAGGCGCCCGAGAGCCCGGCCGAGCAGGCGATCAGTTCGCCGAAGTGCCAGTCGCGCCGGTTCGCCTCGGCGTCGATCGCGACGATCCCCAGCCGCGAGGCCGGCGAGCGCTCCATCAGGTCCTCGATCAGATTCAAGGACCGGCAGTCTGACCGATAGGGCGTGGTTGAGGTTTGTCTCGCTATTCGAGACGAACCTCAACCACGCGGGCTAGCGGAGTTCGCTGGAGCTCTTGCCGAGCAGCTGGCGGGCGACGATCAGGAGCTGGATCTGCTGGGTGCCCTCGAAGATGTCGAGGATCTTCGAGTCGCGGGCCCACTTCTCCAGCAGCTCGTTCTCGCCGTAGCCGACGGCGCCGCAGAGCTCGACGCAGTCGAGGGTGACCTCGACGCAGGTGCGGCCGGCCTTGGCCTTCGCCATCGAGGCCTGCAGCGAGTTCGGCTTGCCGTTGTCGGCCATCCAGGCCGCCTGCAGGGTGAGCAGCCAGGACGCCTCGTAGTCGGCCTCCATCTCGAGGAAGCGCGCCGCCGCGGCGTGCTGGGAGAGGGCGGGGACCGAGTAGTCGACCTCGACCCCGGCCTCGGCGAGGCGCCTGCGGGTCTCCTCCAGCGCCGCCCGGGTGACGCCGACCGCCATCGCCGCGACCAGCGGCCGGGTGTTGTCGAACGTTTCCATCACCCCGGCGAAGCCCTTCTCCTTCACCTCCGGATCGCCGAGCAGCGCCTCTTTCGGCACCCGGCAGTCCTGCAGGGTGAAGTTGGCGGTGTCGGAGGCGCGGATCCCGAGCTTGTGCTCGAGCCGGTCGAGCTTCAGCCCGGGGTTGTCGCGCTCGACGATGAACGACTTGATCGCGGCGCGGCCCTTGGAGCGGTCGAGGGTCGCCCAGACGACGATCAGGTCGGCGCGGTCGCCGGAGGTGACGAAGATCTTCTCGCCGTTCAGCACGTACTCGTCGCCGTCGAGCACCGCCGTGGTCCGGATCGCCGCCGAGTCGGAGCCGGCTTCGGGCTCGGTGATCGCCATCGCCGCCCACTTGCCGCCGTAGCGCTCGAGCTGCTCGTCGGTCGCGACCGAGGCGATCGCCGAGTTGCCGAGGCCCTGGCGCGGCATCGAGAGCAGCAGGCCGACGTCGCCCCAGCAGAGCTCGATGATCCCGAGCACGGTCGAGAGGTTGGAGCCGTTGCGGTTCTCGCCGCCGTCGCCGTTCGAGGACTCGCGGCGGACGCCGGCGGCACCGGCGCCGCCGATGTCGGAGCCCTCGTTCATGCCGTCGATCAGCGAGGCGAGCATGTCGAGCTCTTTCGGGTAGCTGTGCTCGGCCTCGTCGTATTTGCGCGAGATCGGGCGGAAGACCTCGGTCGCGACCTGGTTGGCCTGGCTCGCCAGCGGTTTGAACTTCTTTGGAATCTCGAGGTTGATCATGGTTGCCTTTCGCTCTCGGTCGGGCTGGTCGGCTAGACGAGCAGGGCGCCCTCCATCACGCCCGCCGCTCGCAGGTCCCGGTACCAGCGCTCGACCGGGTGCTCCTTGACGAAACCGTGGCCGCCGAGCAGCTGGACGCCGTCGGAGCCGATCTTCATCCCCTTCACGCTGCAGAGCCGGCGCGCGATCGCGGCCTCGCGGGCGAAGTCCTCCCCGCGGTCGGCGCGGCTCGCCGCCCGGTAGGTCGCGAGCCGCATCCCGCTCCCCTCGATCCCGATTTCGGAGACGGCGAAGGCAACGCCCTGGCGGTTGGAGATCGGTTCGCCGAAGGCCTGGCGTTCGTTGACGTAGGGGATGACGTAGTCGAGCACCGCCTGCGCGGTCCCGACCGCGAGCCCGCACCAGGCGACGCGGGCGCGGTCGATGCACTCGACGTAGTTGGCGGGGCTGCCCTCGCCGAGCAGGGCTGAGGCGGGGATCCGTGCGTCGTCGATCAGAAGCCGGCCGGTGGCGGCGGCGCGCAGCCCCATCGCCGGCTCGTCCTCGATCGCGAGGCCCTTGGTCCCGGACTCGACGACGAACAGGGCCGGGCCGATCCCCTCGGCGTCGGCGGCGATCACGAACAGCTCGCACTCGGCGGCGCGGGCCAGCAGCGACTTGGCGCCGGTCAGGACCCAGTCCTCGCCGTCGCGGACGGCCTTGGTCTCGAGCTTCAGCGGGTCGAACAGCGGCCGCGGCTCGAGGATCGCCAGCGCCGCGGCGGGGACGTCCTCGCCGGTGAAGGCGGGCAGGTATGTCGCCTCCTGCTCGGCGCTGCCCCAGAGCCCGATCGCAGTGGCGACGGCGCCGGGAGCGAGGGCCGCGTAGGCGATGCCCATGTCGCCGTGGGCGAGCGCCTCGCCGATCAGGACGCTGGTCACCGCCGCCTGCTCGTGGATGACGCCGCCGAGCTCCTCGGGGACGCCGAGCATGTTGACGCCGAGCTCCGTCGCTTGGGCGAGCAGCTCCGGCGGGGTCTTGCGCTCGCTGTCCGCGGCGAGGGCGGCGGGACGGATCTCCGCCTCGGCGAAGGTGCGGCCGGCTTCGACGAACATCTGCTGCTCGTCGTCGGGAGTGACGTCGAACAGGCCCTTCGATTTGCTGCGCGCCTGCCGCGCCGGTTTGCCCAGCTGCTGCGCGGCCTTGAAGGTGCGGCCGGCGGCGGTCGCGGTGCGGAAGCCGCCCTTGGTGCCCTGGAAGAGCGCGCGCTCGACCCCTTTGCGGATCCGGATCCGGTCGAGCAGGTCGGAGCCGGCGAGCCAGTTCAGCGTCCGCAGCCCGACCCCCATCCCGCGCTCGGCGACGGTCTTGTCGGTGTCGGTCGTGGTCGTCATCTGATCCTCCCGTCGAGGTGCGGTATCTGGCGCTTGGCGTCGCGGACTGCGAAGCCGGTCTCATCCCCTGTCGTTTGCTCCGCGAACTCGACCCGAGCTGGCAGCAGGATCGGCTTGCGGAAGCGGACGTCGACTTCGAAGGCGTCAGGCAGGCGGGATTCGAGCTGGGCCAGCGCCCGGGCCTTGGTCCACATCCCGTGCGCGATCGCCGCCGGGAAGCCGAGCGGCTTCGCGGTCCAGGCGTGCATGTGGATCGGGTTGCGGTCGCCCGAGACGGCCGCGTAACGCCGCCCGAGGTCGCCCCCGAGCCGCCACTCGGCCGCGGCCGGCGCGTCCTCCGGCCCCGCCGGGAACCCCTCCTCGCCGTGAGGCTGCGATTCACCGCCGTTTGATTTGCCGCGGCGGAGCATCGTGCTGGTCTCGTCCCAGACGACCTCGTCGCCGCTGAGGGCGATGGTCTGCAGGGTGAAGGTCTGGCCCTTGGGGTGCGGCTGCAGCTTGGTCGGGCGGACGTGGATCGTCAGCTCCTCGCCGACGGCGATCGGGCGCCGCTGCGCGATCCGGTTGGCGACGTGGACGAGGCCGACGGCGCCGAACGGGAAGCGCCCGTCCGCCATCACCGCCATCTGCAGCGGGAAGGCGAGGACGTGCGGGTAGGTGGCGGGGAGGCGGTCGCGGAGGGCGAAGCCGCAGACCTTGTCGTAGGCGGCGAGCGCCGCCGGGTCGGTCCGGACCCCGGTCAGCTCCAGCTCGATCTCCGGGATCTCGCCACCGCCGCCGGGGACGAACGGCAGCAGCGAGGCGCCGGGGATCAGCGGCGCCGCCGCGCGCGCGTAGAGCGGCAGGATGCTGGGCGGGCTGGTCAGCGTCGTCGCCATCTCAGGCCCCCAGCAGGTTCTGGCCGCAGACGCGGACGACGTTGCCGTTGACGCCGGTCGAGGCGGGGCTGGCGAACCAGGCGATCGTCTCGGCGACGTCGACCGGCAGCCCACCCTGGGAGAGGCTCGAGAGGCGGCGGCCCGCTTCGCGCGGCCCGATCGGCATCGCCGCCGTCATCTGGGTCTCGATGAAGCCGGGGGCGACAGCGTTGATCGTCGCTCCGCGCTCGGCCAGGGCCGGCGCCATCGCTTCGACCATCCCGATCACGCCGGCCTTCGAGGCGGCGTAGTTGGTCTGCCCCGAGTTGCCGGCGATGCCCGACATCGAGGAGACGCAGACGATGCGGCCGTTAGCGCGCAGGAGGTCGCCGTCGAGCAGGGCGTCGTCGATCCGCTCCTCGCTGGAGAGGTTGATCTCCATCAGCTGCGCCCAGCGCTTCTCCGGCATCTTCGCGATCGTGCGGTCTTTGGTCACGCCGGCGTTGTGGACGACGACGTCGACGCCGTCGGCGAGCTCTTCGGCGATCCGCTCCGGGGCGTCGGCGGCGGTGATGTCGAGCTCGATCGCGTGGCCGCCGATCGCGTCGGTGACGGCGCGCAGGTCGGTGCCTGCCTGCGGCACGTCGAGGCCGACCACGGCGGCGCCGTCGCGGGCCAGGGTCGAAGCGATCGCGGCGCCGATCCCGCGCGAGGCGCCGGTGACCAGCGCCACCTTGCCGGCGAGCGGCTGGTCCCAGTCGATCTTCGGGCTGGGGGCAACACCTTTGCCGATCCGGATCACCTGGCCGGAGACGTAGGCCGATTTCGGCGAGAGGAGGAAGCGCAACGTCGACTCCAGCTGATCCTCGGCGCCCGGTTCGACGTAGACGAGCTGCGCCGTGCCTCCCTTGCCGCCGATCTCCTTGCCGAGCGAGCAGACGAAGCCCTCCAGCGCCCGCTGGGCGATGTGCGCCTCGACCGAGCCGGCTTCCTCGGGCGGGGTGCCGAGCACGATCGCGCGGCCGCTGCGCTGCAGGCGCGGTACGCCGGGGTAGAAGAAGCGCTGCAGCTCGACCAGCTCGGTCGAGTCGGAGATCCCCGAGGCGTCGAAGATCAGCGCCTTCGCCTTGCCCTCGGCGCCGGCCCGTTCGGCCTTGACGCTGTCGAGGACCTTGGCGACGGCTTTGCCGAGGCGGTCGGCGGGCGCGGGAGCACGGCGCAGCTTGTCTACGTCGCGGCCGGCGCCGAGGATCAGCTCGCCTCCACCCTCCGCTTCCTGCTCTCACCCCGCTCGGCCTACGTCTCCGGGCAGGTGGTTCGCGTCGGCCCGGGCGTGGCCGAGACGCCGCAGCTCGACTGGGACCGGCCGCTGGCCGGCAGGACGGCACTCGTCACCGGCGCCT
>DASSLT010000010.1:0-14510 GCA_035689305.1 Solirubrobacterales bacterium
CGGGTCTGAGGCCGGTCAACTCAACACTCGGCCTAGACTGGCGCCGTGGCTGAGGTCGCTGCTTACGGTTCTTGGTCTTCGCCGATCGATGCGGCGGCGGTTGCCCGTTCCGGGCGGCGCTTGGGTGCGCCGGCGCTGGCCGGCGACGGCGCCGTCTGGTGGGCGGAGGGCCGCCCCACTGAGGGCGGCCGGGTGGCGCTGATGCGGCGCGGCGCAGGCGCCGAGCTGGAAGAGGTGACGGCGGCGGCGGCCAACGTGCGGACCCGGGTCCACGAGTACGGCGGCGGCTCCTGGTGCCTCGCCGCACCCGACCTCGCCCTGTTCGTCGACTTCGCCGACCAGCGCCTCTATCGCCAACGGCTCGGCGAGGCGCCGGTCGCGATTACGCCCGAGCCGGAGACGGCGGCGGCGCTGCGCTACGCCGACATGCGCGTCAGCCCCGACGGCGCGACCGTCGTCTGCGTCCGCGAGGTCCACGGCGAGGGCGAACCGGCAAACCAGATCGTCGCGTTGCCGATCGAAGGCGGCGAACCGACGATCCTCGCCTCCGGCCGCGACTTCTACTCCTTCCCCCGCCTCAGCCCGGACGGGGCGACGCTCGCATTCACCTGCTGGGACCACCCGAACATGCCCTGGGACGGGACCGAGCTCTGGGTCGCGCCGCTGGCCTCACCGCAGGAGGCGCGGTTGGTCGCCGGCGGTCCGGCCGAGTCGATCTTCCAACCGGAGTGGGATAGGGAGGGGCGCCTGCACTTCGTCTCCGACCGCGACGGCTGGTGGAACCTGTTCCGGGCCGAGGACCCCGGCGCCGCCGGCGACCCTCAGGTCGAGCAGCTGACCCATGAGCGGGCGGATCTCGCCCACCCGCAGTGGCTGTTCGGTGGCTCGACCTACGCCTTCCTCGACGGCGGCCGCATCGCCTGCGTCCGCACCGAGGGGGCCGAAGAACGACTCGCCCTGCTCGAGCCCGGCGCCGAAGCCGTGCGTGACCTCGGCCTTCCCTTCACTTCCTTCGGCTTCCCCTCGCTCTCGGCGCTGGGCAGCCGCGTCGCCTTCGCCGCCGCCGGGCCGACCGCCGAGGCCGCGGTCGTCGTCTACGACGTCGGCAGCGGCGAGCTCGATACCGTGCGCGAGTCGAGCGACGAGCCGAGCGACCTCGCCTACGTCTCGGTGCCGCAGGCGATCGAGTTCCCGACCGGCGACGGCGAGGTCGCCCACGGCTTCTTCTACCCGCCGGCCAACCCGGGCTTCACCGCCCCCGAAGGCGAACTGCCGCCGCTGATCGTCGAGAGCCACGGCGGCCCGACCTCCCACGCGACGCCGGCCGTGAGCGCCGAATTCATCTACTGGACGAGCCGTGGCTTCGGCGTCGTCGACGTCAATTACCGCGGCTCCAGCGGTTTCGGGCGCCGCTACCGCGAAGGCCTGAACGGGACCTGGGGGATCGTCGACACCGAAGACTGCGTCCGCGCTGCCACCTTCCTCGCCGCCGAGGGCGAAGCCGACGGCAAGCGGCTGGCGATCCGCGGCGGCTCCGCGGGCGGCTACGCGACGCTTTGCGCGCTCGTCTTCCACGAAGAGTTCGCGACCGGCGCCAGCTACTACGGCGTCGCCGACACCGAGACGCTCGCTCGCGACACCCACAAGTTCGAGTCGCGCTACCTCGACAACCTGATCGGCCCCTATCCCGAGCGGGCCGATCTCTACCGCGAGCGCTCGCCGATCCACTTCACCGAGCGCCTGCGGGCGCCCCTGATCCTCTTCCAGGGGCTCGAGGACGAGATCGTGCCGCCGAACCAGGCCGAAACGATGGCGGCCTCGCTGCGCGAGAACGGCGTCCCCTACGCCTACCTCGCCTTCGAGGGCGAGCAGCACGGCTTCCGCCGCGCCGAGACCAACATCCGCTGCCTCGAAGCCGAGCTCTACTTCTACGGCCGCATCCTCGGCTTCGACCCCGCCGGCGAAATCGAGCCGGTCGAGATCGTCGGCCTGCCGCAGGTCTAGCTAGGCGGCGATCGGGTCGGGCTCGGTGTCTCGCGAGCGGTCGCGGCGCGCGCGAACGCGGCTCAGCAGCACCGGCAGCTCCGGCTCATAGGCGGCAACGCGCAGGGTCACGACCGAGTGACCGCAGGAGTCGCAGGCGACGGCCTCGACCTCGTCGAGGTCCTCGACCCAAACCAGGAACTCCTCTTCGCAGCCGGGCCCGGTGCAGGTGACATCGATCTCGAACATGCGCCAAGGGTCCCGGCCGCGGCGGACAGACCGGCCTGCCTGGGCGCGAGGTTGCATTTTCCGTCGCACAGCGTCGGTTTTCGCAACCTCGGCTCGGGGAACCCGTGGTACGTGGAGCGTGGCGACTACAGGCCCCGGGGCGTCGAGCGCAAGGCGGGGCTGTTCGCGACCCTGAGGCGGACCGGGACGGAGTTCATGGAGGACAACCTGACCGACTGGGCGGCGGCGCTCACCTATTACGGGCTGCTCTCGCTGTTCCCCGCCCTGATCGCGCTGGTCTCGCTGCTCGGCCTCTTCGGCGACCCGCAGAGCACGACCAAGAGCCTGACCGAAATCATCACCGACGTCGGTCCCGAATCGGCGGCGGAAACCTTCTCCGGCCCGATCGAATCGGTCACCCGGCACCGCGGCACCGCCGGCGTCACCTTCGTCCTCGGCCTGGTGGTCGCGATCTGGTCGGCGTCCGGCTACGTCGGCGCCTTCATGCGCGCCTCGAACGTGATCTACGAGACGCCCGAGGGGCGGCCGTTCTGGAAGCTGCGGCCGCTGCAACTGGCGGTGACGCTGGCGATGGTCATGCTGATGGTCCTGCTCGCCGTCGGCCTGGTGATGACCGGGCCGATCGTCGACGCGGTCGCCGGCCCGCTCGGGATCAGCGACACCGCCGTCACGATCTGGAGCGTCGCCAAGTGGCCGCTGATGATGCTCGTCTTCCTGCTGATGGTCGGCGCCCTCTACTACGCGGCGCCCAACGTCAAGCTGCGCGACCGGCGCTGGATCACGCCCGGCGCTCTGGTCGCGATCGTCGCCTGGGTCATCGCCTCCGCCCTGTTCGCCGCCTACGTCGCCAACTTCGGCTCCTACGACAAGACCTACGGCACGCTCGGCGGCTTGATCGCGCTGCTGGTCTGGTTCTGGATCAGCAACCTGGCGATCCTCTTCGGCCATCAGCTCAACGCCGAGCTCGAGCGCAGCCGTGAGATCGAAGAGGGCCGGCCCGGGGCCGAGCTCGAGATCCAGCTCGAGCCCCGCAGCGAGCCCAACCCGCCGCAGACGAGCTAGCGCCGCTGGGCCGCCGGCACCTCGGCCCTGGCGACAGCACCGGCCAGCTGCTTGATCTGGCCCTCGAGGAACTTCGCCATCCGTTCCTCGTCGCGGCGGATGCCGCGGGCCAGTTTCGCCGTTTCCTTGTCGCCGACTTTTTCGGCGAAGGTCTCGAGTGCCAGGTAGGTCGAGATCTCCTCGTGCTCGTTGAAGTACTCGGTCTTGGCGTTCTTCAGCATCTTCTCCTGCTCGCCGCTGCCGCGCAGCGCATGCACCGGCCCCTTTGCCGCGGCGGTCACCTTCGCGACCACGGTCTGGACCGCGTGGCCGCCGCCGCCGAGCTTCTTGATCCGCCGCTCGAGCGCTTTGGCGTGGGCTTTGGTCTCTTTCAAATGCTGTTTGAGCCGCTTCTTGTAGACGTCCTTGGTCGTCATCTCGATGTGGGCCTGCAGCGCGGTCTCCAACTCCCGCTCCTTGCCGTAGGCCTCGTTCATGTACTGGACGAGCTTGGCGTCGCGCTCGTTCGGATCACTCATGGCTGTGTTTCCTTTGATTGGGGTCCGAAGCGGCTACCCTGCTCTGAAACGCCGAAACGGCGGGCTCAGCTGACGAGGCAGTGGGCGGAGCCGCCTTCGCTCTCGCCTTCGGCGGGGAAGGCGTGGGCGAGAGCCTGGGCGATCAGCTGGGCGCGGGCGGCGTAGCCGGGCGAGGTGAAGTGGATCCCGTCTTCGATGAACCATTCGTCTTTGACGTCGTTGGCCCAGTCGTAGATCCGCATGTTCGGGTAGAGCGAGCAGGCTTTGACCAGTTCTTCGTCCCACTGTTTCATGCCTTCCTCGGCATAGAATTCGGCCGCGCTGGGCAGGGTCCGGACGTTGACCCAGAGGACCGGTTCGTCGCCGATGATCGCCATCATTTTGTCGATCCGTTCGCGCTCGGTGACGGTGGAGCCGGCGGCGACGTTGGCCGACTCGTTGGTCCCCAACGCCAGCACCCAGCAGCCTTCGAAGCCTTCGGTCTTCTCCGCCTCGGCGACTTCCTGGGCGTTCGGTTCGCCTTCGAACTGCTCTTCGATCGAGCGCGCCCCGGAGACCTGCATGTGGACTTCTTTGACGCCGACTTCTTCGTAGCGGTGCGGGATCCGCTGGGATTCGATCGGCAGGTATTCGGCCGAGTCGAGCCCCTCGGAGGTCGAGTCGCCGATGTGGACGACCGCTTTGCAGGACGATTGCGTCGATTCGGCCTGCTGTTTCGGCGTCAGCGGTGGCGGTTTCGTCGTCCCCGCCGCGGTCGCTTCCTCGACCCGGGTCTGTTCGCCTTCGGCGCTGGCGGCGTTGAGGCCGGCCATCCCGGCGACCGCGATCACCAGCACGATCCCGGTGCCGACGATGACGCCGCGCATCGCCGGCGCGAAGGTTTCCCATTTCCAGCCGACCGCGCGGCGGCGGGCGAAGAAGTGCCCGATCGCACCGTGGCGGATCGGCTCCTCGACGAATTTCCAGGAGAGCGCCGCGATCCCGAAGGTCGCCGCGACCTGGAGGATGTCGCGGACGAGGCTGCCGCCGTGTGGCCCCTGCGGCGAGGTGAGGACGATGATCGGCGACTGCCAGAGGTAGATCCCGTAGGAGCGGACGCCGACCCAGCGCAGCGGCGCGACCCCCAGCACCGCCCCGAGCCGGCAGGCCGGGTGCGCGAGCGGCATCAGGATCATCACCGTCGCCAGCGAGAGCAGGACGAAGCCGCCCTGGTAGAGGAAGGCGGAGGTTTCGCCGACCTGCCAGATCATGATCGCGACGATCACCAGGCCGAGCACGCCGACGCCGTCGAGGATGTTGCGCGCCTGCAGCGTGATCCGTTTGCTGAGCCGGCGACTGGGCCAGACCATCGCCAGGGCGGCGCCGAAGAGGAGCCCGCCGGCGCGGGTGTCGGTGCCGTAGTAGATCCGCGAGGGGTCGATGCTCGGGTGGTAGAGGACCGCCATCAGGATCGAGGAGGCGACCGCCAGCCCCAGCGTCACCATCGCCAGCCGCGGCCGCACCCCGGAGGCCAGCGGCCGCTCGCGGACGAGCTTGGTCCCGATCAGCAGCATGAACGGCCAGAGGATGTAGAACTGCTCCTCGACCGAGAGCGACCAGAGGTGGATCAGCGGGCTTTCGTCGGCGAAGCGGGCGAAGTAGGAGGAGTTGGCGGCGATCTGCTCCCAGTTGTTGAAGTAGAAGATCCCCGAGAAGACGCCCTTGCGGAACTGGTCGGGCTGGGCGGGGCCGAAGATCGTCACCCAGGCGATGACGATCGCCAGCATCACGAACAGCGCCGGCAGCAGACGGCGCGCGCGGGCGAGCCAGAACGAGCCGAGCTTGATCCGGCCGCGGGCAGAGAGCTGCGCCAGCAGCAGATCCGTGATCAGGTAGCCGCTGAGGGTGAAGAAGATCCCGACGCCCAGCTGTCCCCCCGGAACCGCGTCGCGATCGAGGTGGAAGGCGATCACGGACAGAACCGCGATCGCTCGCAGGCCGTCGAGCCCGGGCATGTAGCGCTGGTTGCGCTTTACTGGTTCGGGCATCGGCCCGTGGCATGTTAAGGATTAGGGATGAGCGATTTCCCGCTGCCAACCCGCCAATTGGGCGATTCCGACATCGAGGTTTCCGTAGTTGGGCTCGGCTGCAACAACTTCGGCCGCCGGCTCGACCTCGAGCGCACGGCGGCGGTGTTGGAGGCGGCGCTGGCCAGCGGAATCGCCTTCTTCGACACCGCCCACGTCTACGGCAGCGTCGCCGGCGAGAGCGAGCAGCTGATCGGCGAGGCGCTGCGCGGGCGCCGCGGCGAGTACGTGCTGGCGACCAAGTTCGGCTGGGAGAAGAGCGGCGCCGAGGGCGAGCCGGCGGCCGCACTCGGCTCCCGCGAGTACATCCGCTGGGCCGTCGAGGGGTCGCTGCGCAGGCTCCAGACCGACCGCATCGACCTCTACCAGTACCACCGACCCGACGGGGTGACGCCGATCGCCGAGACCTTGGAAGCGCTCGACGAGCTGGTCCGGGAAGGGGTTGTGCGGGGGATCGGGTGCTCGAACTTCAGCGCCGCTGAACTCGAAGAGGCGGACCGGGTCGCGCGCGAGCGCGGGCTCACCCGCTTCATCACCCTGCAGAACCACTACAGCCTGCTCGCACGCGGGATCGAGGCCGAGGTGGCGCCGGCCTGCGAGCGGCTCGGAGTCTCGATCCTGCCCTTCTTCCCACTCGAAAGCGGTCTGCTCAGCGGCAAGTACCGGCGCGGCGAGCCGGCGCCGGCCGGGACGCGGCTGGCCGAGCGGGGCGGCGGTGAGCCCGCCAGCACCGCGCAGTTCAAGGTGATCGAGGGGCTGGAAGAGTTCGCCGCCGCGCGCGGGATCGAGCTGATCGACGTCGCGATCGCCGGGTTGGCGGCGCAACCGGCGGTCGCCTCGGTGATCGCCGGCGCGACCCGGCCCGAGCAGGTGCGGGCGAACGCGGCAACGGTGGCGAGGTGGCAGCCGAGCGGCGAGGACCTGGCCGAACTCGACCGGATCGCACCGACCCCGCGCGGCTGAGCGTGGTTGAGCTTTGGGTCCTATAGGGCACCAAAGCTCAACCACCCGAACGTCTGCAACGTTCGGGTGGGCGCCGCGGGCGCTGGTAGGTTTCCGCATCGTGAACCTCGTCCAAAGAGGAGGAGTTGCTTTCGTCGCCCTCGCAGCCGCCGCCGCGCTGTTGCTGACGGCCGGGATCGGCAGCGCCAGCGCCGCCGAAGCGAGCGCCTGCCCGACCTTCCGCGTCCTCCACAACGACCGGATCGGAGCCGCCAACCTGCCGGCGGGAACCTACGAAGTGATCCCGGCGACCGGCTCGGGCCTCACCTGCCCCCAGGCCTCAGCGCTCTTTACCCGCTTCCTCGAGGACTACGACGGAGTCCTGCCCGGCGGCTGGCGCGTCAACCCGCAGGGGACCGGCAAAGCCACGTTCACCCGCGGCGGCGGCCCCGGCTTCTCGGTCGCCCGCACCCGTGGCGAAGAAGAAGAAAACAACCCGGAACTCGGCCGCCTCTGCCCCGGCAGCTACACCGTCAACCACACCACGGTCGTCGGGCCCCTGCGCTTCACCCAGGGCAAATTCCTGGTCTACATCCCGGCCCGGTCGCTGATCAGCTGCCGCCGCGCCGGCATCCTCTTCACCCGCTTCCTCGGGCAGCCGGGTGGCCGCCTGCCCTTCCCCTGGCGCCTGGTCAACCAGACCGCCACCTTCTACAAGCCCGCCCACCCGCTGCGCTCGGCCTTCCGGATCGAGCCGCTCAGCGGCACCTAGTCCTTCCCGACCCCTAACCTGGGTCGGTGGCAGCAGGCAGCATCACTCTCAACCGCACCCAGCGCAGCGGGACCCCGACGCGGGTCCAGGTCTACGTCGCGCTCCGCGACGCGATCGTTCGCGGCCAGCTCGAGCCCGGCCAGCGCCTCTCCGAGAACACCCTGGCCAGCGAAATGGGGGTCAGCCGGACGCCGATCCGCGAGGGCCTGAGCCTGCTGCGCGAGGACCGGCTGGTGGAAACGGTGCCCCAGCTCGGCAGCTTCGTCGCCCGGGTCGACCCGGCGGCGATCGCCGACGCCCAGTTCATCCGCGAGTCGCTGGAGTGCGCGGCGATCCGGCTCAGCGCCAAGGTCGCCGGTGAGGCCGACATCGCCGAGCTCGAGGAAAACCTGCAGAACCAGGACCGGGCGATCGCGCAGGGCGACCTCGACGCCTTCTACCTGCTCGACGACTCCTTCCACCACGCGCTCTGCGACCTCAGCGGCCACCGCTCGGTCTGGACCGTGAGCGAGCGGGCGAAGGCGCACCTGAACCGAATCCGGCGGCTCAGCCTGGGGATGCCGAACTACCTGGAGGAGATGCTCTCCGAGCACCGGCAGGTGCTGGACGCGGTCGCTTCACACGACCCGAGCCAGGCGGAGATGCATCTGCGCGCGCACCTGCGGACGGTGCTGCGCGAGGTCCCGCGGATGCGGGAAGAACATCCGGACTACTTCGAGCGGCCCGAGGAACCCTGAGGCACCCGGCCGCCCGGGACGGCGCTGCCTGATCAGGCAGCGGCCGCCACGGTCTCGACCTGCTCCTGGGCGACGCGGCCCTGGGCGACGCCGGCCAGCGTATCGCGGCCGTACATCGCGTTGCGAATCGCGGCGACGGCGTTCTCCTGGCTGACACCCTCGACGCTGGCGACGGCCTCGCCGTCCTTCAGCGTGGTGATCTTCCAAGTTGAGTTCTTCATCGTTTCCATCCAGTCGTTTGAGTTCGCGCTTCCCGAATCTCCTGCTTGTATACAAGTATGCACACGAACGGTCGTTCGCTTTTGTGATCCGCCTCACACTTGGGCACTCGTGTGAGGAAGATCACGCCTTTCCCCCAAATGGCGGGGAAGGCGGGCTCAGAACTCCGTCAGGTGCAGGGATTTAGGAGTCGGCGGGGTCCGGCTCGGAGAGGAAAGTGCCCTCGGTCCTGATCACGTCACGGCCGAGGAAGGAGCTCTCGCGACCGAGCAGCTGCTCGAGCTCGCCGCGGTCGAGGAAGATGCCGTGGCACTTCGTGCATTGCTCGATCGTGACGCCGTTGCGGCGGTGGGTCCGCATCGGCGCCTCGCACTTGGGACAGGTCATCGCCCCACGAGGTTAGCCACCCTCGACCAGCGGCCCGTAGGCATCGGGGCGCCGCGTGGTGAGGAAGGGGAACAGCTCCAGCCAGTCGCGGCGCTGGTCGAGGTCGAGGTCGGCGACGAGGACGGCGGGCTCCTCGCGGGGCGCCTGGACCAGGACCCGCCCGTAGGGGTCGGAGATGAAGGAGGAGCCGTAGAAGCGCAGCGGCGGCTCGGAGCCGGTGCGGTTGACGGCGACCATGAAGACGCCGTTGGCGATCCCGTTGGCGACGATCACCCGCTCCCAGAGCGGCTCGGTGTCGAACTCCGGGTGGTCGGGCTCGGAACCGATCGCGGTCGGGTAGACCAGCACCTCCGCCCCCTCGAGGCTGTAGGCGCGGGCGAGCTCCGGGAACCACTGGTCCCAGCAGGTCGGCAGGCCGAGCTTCGCCTCGCCGACGGCGATCACCGGAAAGGCATCGGCGTCCGGGCCGGGCCGGAAGTAGCGGTCCTCGTAGTAGCCGGCGGTGATCGGGATGTGGAGCTTGCGGGTGCGGGCGAGGAGCTCGCCGTCGGGGGCGACCAGGATCGCGGTGTTGAAGCCGAGGCCGTCATCACCGTCGGCGCGCTCGTAGAGCGAGGCGTGGACGTGGACGCCGTTGGCGGCGGCCACCTCGGCGGCGAAGCGGTGGGTCGGGCCGCCGGGCAGCTCCTCGGGCTCGGCGCCGACCGCGCTGGGGCCGGCCGGGTCGACGGCGAAGTAGGGGCTCAGGGTCAGCTCCTGAAGGCAGACCAGCCGCGCCCCTGCCTCTGCCGCCAGCCGCACCCCGGTCGCCAGCGCCGCCCGGTGCTGATCGGGATCGGGGTGCCAGCGCTCCTGCACGGCGCCGATCCGGAAGGGCGGGCGCTCGGCCGGCCGCGTCCGCGCCGGCGAGTCCGGAATCCCCGGTGGGACTATGACCTGGGGCTCAGCCATCCCTCCGAGGGTAGCCTGGACCGGTGAGCGCAACGCTCGAATCGACGCCCGCGGCCGACGGCTACCGGATGCCGGGCGAGTTCGAGCTGCACTCGGGCTGTTGGATGGCGTGGCCGGAGCGGACCGACAACTGGCGCGAGGGGGCGGCGCCGGCGCAGGCGGCCTTTGCCCAGGTGGCGAGCGCGATCGCCGCCTCGGAGCCGGTGACGATGGCGGTCTCCGACGCCCAGTTCGAGCGCGCCCGCGAGCTCTTGCCGGCCGCCGTCCGCGCCGTCGAGATCTCGACCGACGACGCCTGGATGCGCGACGTCGGCCCCAGCTTCGTCGTCGACCCGAACGGCGGCCGGCGCGGGGTCGACTGGCGCTTCAACGCCTGGGGCGGGCGCGACGGCGGGCTCTACTCACCCTGGGACCGCGACGACCGTGTCGCCGCCAAGGTGCTGGAGGTCGAAGGCGCCGACCGCTACCGGGCGCCGTTCGTGCTCGAGGGCGGCGCGATCCACGTCGACGGCGAGGGCACGGTCCTGACCACGGAACAGTGCCTGCTCAACCCCAATCGCAACCCGGACCTCTCGCGAGCCCAGGTCGAGCTCGGCCTGCGCGAATACCTGGGGGCGGAGAAGGTCGTCTGGCTCGGCCGCGGCGTCTTCGAGGACGAGACCGACGGGCACGTCGACAACCTCGCCTGCTTCGCTCGGCCGGGACTCGTGCTGCTGACCTGGAGCGAGGACGAGTCCGACCCCCAATACGAGATCTCGCGCGAAGCCCGGGAGCGGCTGGAGCACGAGACCGACGCCCGCGGCCGGCCGTTCGAGGTCGTCACCCTGCCCTCCCCCGGTCCGCTGACGGCCACCGCCGCCGAGGCCGAGAGTGTTGCCCACGTCGCGGGCACGAAGCCGCGCAGCGCCGACGACCGCCTCGCCGCCTCCTACGTCAACTTCTACCTCGGCAACTCGCGCATCGTCTACCCGCTTCTCGACGAGCGCCACGACGCCGAGGCGGCGGCGATCCTCGGCCGCTGCTTCCCCGCCCGCGAGATCGTCGGCGTCCCCGCCCGCGAGATCCTGCTCGGCGGCGGCAACATCCACTGCATCACCCAGCAGGTGCCGGCGCGCGCTCGCTGAATCGACCACGCCCTGACGTGGTCGATCGATCAAACGGTCGACCCGCTCGGTTCTTCGCCGACGCCGCGCTCGAGCTTCTGGATCAGCTCGCCATCGTCGTCGAAGCAGATCCGCGCCACCCGGCCGACCTGGTCGGAGATCGCCCAGTAGCTGCAGGTGACGTCCTCTTCGTGGGGCGGGAAGAGGGCGACGAAGCGTTCGCTCGTTTCCGCCTCGGCGAGTCCGGTCTGGCCGAGGCGGTCGAGGAACTCGCCCTCGTCGAGGCCGTCTTCGAGGTCCTCGTACTGGGCCGAGGTCATCGCGTAGCCGGGCGAAACGAGTCGGATCTCCTCGGTTTCTTCGTCGACCGGAGCGAGAACCGCACCGAGGACGATCAGCCCGACCGCCACGACCGCCGTGCTCCAGGCGATGATCGCCCGGCGCCGCTGCTGGCGCCGGTGACGACCGGGATCCGGCGCGGGGGGCGCCAGCGTCCACTCGGAAGGCACATGGTCGGGCCACTCGGTCACTGTGATCAGGATCTCAGCTCGGGCCCCCGCGGCGGGCCATAGGATCCGCGCATGCGGCGTCTCGCCCCCCTCGCACTTGCCCTCGCGGCTGGCCTCGTCGCCGCCCCCGCGGCCGGCGCCCGCGACGCCGACTGGAAGCTCACCCTCACCGTCGACTACTCGAGCACCGGCACCGCCACCGACTCGCACTGCTTCCCCGACCCGGCCCAGATCGCGCCCAGCCCGCTGAGCGCGAGCGCCACCCGTAAGGTCACGATCCGCACCGTGCGGCCGCTCTTCGTCGAGATGTACGAAGCGCCCAACGGGGTGCCGGCGACGATCACCAGCTCCTTCGACCCGGCGGCGCGGATGAAGCTGGCGGAAACGCGCGACAGCGGCCTCGACACCTCGGGCAGCCCGTTCGGCTGCAACGGCGGCGGCGCAACGAAGACCGACTGCGGGACCAAGTCGCGCACGACGGGGGTCTACATCAACCCGCTCGGCGCCGTCCACCACTGGCGCGGGTTCACCCTGGAGCTCGAATCCGAAGCGCCGCCCTTTTCCCGCTGCGGCCTCGCCGGCGCCCAGCAGGAGCTGCCCGACCCGGTCCTGATCGACGTCAAGGCGACCCCCGGTCAGCTGACCGGATCCGCGCCGCAACTCGTCTTCCGCGGCTCGCCGACCTCGCGGGCGAGCGACCGCGACGAAAGCACCACCTCGAGCGCCACCGGCAAGCTCACCTACACGGTCAAGCTCGTCCGCGACCACTGAGCAATGATCGACTTCACGGTCGAGACCGAGATCGAGCGACCGGTGGCCGAGGTCTTCGCCTACGTCACCGACCCCGCCAAGCTGGTCAGCTGGCAGACGAACACCGTCTCCGCCGAGATCGAGGGCGAGGGGCCGCTGGGCCTGGGGACGCGGCTGCGCGAGGTCCATCGCGGGCCCGGTGGCAAGGAGCTGCCTTCGCTGGTCGAGGTCACCGAGTACGAGCCGGAGCGGCGCTTCTCACTCGACGTGATCGAGGGAGCGCTGCCAGTCGACGCGCGGATCGGGTTCGAGCCGACCGCCGCCGGGACCCGGGTCGCCTTCAACGTCCAGGCAAAGCCCCGCGGGCCGATGCGGTTCCTGGCACCGCTGCTCAAAATCGCCCTCAAGCGGCAGTTCAAAGAGCACCTGGCGAACCTGAAACGGGTGCTGGAGGAAGGCGCCGGCTAGGGTCGGCCTCCGCCGCCACGGTACGCTCGCGGCGTGAGCGAGGGACGAGTCGAACTGGAGCCGATCGGGCGGGTCTCCTCGCCGCTGACCGAGCTCGCGGCGGCGCCCAAGCAGGGCGACGAGGGTGCGCCGGAGGCCTGGATCGTCCTCTCCCCCACCCTCGCCGCCGGTCTCGAGGGGATCGAGGTCGGTGCGGCGCTGGTCGTCCTCACCTGGCTCGACCGCGGCGACCGCGGCGTGCTCCGGGTCCATCCACGCGGCGACCGCTCGCGGCCGCCGCAGGGGGTCTTCGCGACCCGCTCGCCGGATCGCCCGAACCCGATCGGGCTGCACCGGGTCGCGGTGCTGGAGGTCGCGGGCGAGCGCCTGCGGGTCAGCGGCCTGGAGGCGATCGACGGCACGCCGGTCCTCGACCTGAAGCCAGTGCTGAGCGCCAACGTCGGCGAGCGCTGAGCATGGTCTCGATTCCGCCGCTCCCTTCCACCTTGAAACGACCGGAAAAGGAAGAACCAACGGGCTACGAGCACGCAACAGCGACGGGCGAGGGCTCCGACCATCGTGTGAGCGCAGGAGCTTCTCATCGAGTGCCGGGCCCGCTGACCTAAGACGGCCGAGGCCGGGCTC
The DNA here is from genome assembly GCA_035689305.1 of Solirubrobacterales bacterium. Taxonomy (GTDB): domain Bacteria; phylum Actinomycetota; class Thermoleophilia; order Solirubrobacterales; family 70-9; genus VAYN01. Next base: position 13,341 of record DASSLT010000010.1, read on the forward strand.
GACGCCCGGCCTCGGCCTGCGCTTTGGGATTGATCCCAGTTGGCGCCGCTGTGCTCCCTCTATGTTGTTGTAGAGGACAGCGGGTGTGTTTCCTCACCGGCTTCATGACCTTCAATTGTCAAAGCACCGTCGAGGCCAGCTTTCACGCCACCGAATTTAAGGGTGTTCTGCCCTGTGATTTCCGCGTGGGTGGACGTAAGTGTCGCGCCATTTTCGGTGTTCGCTTTGAGGAACCCCGTCACCGGGAAAGTGTTGTTCAGGGCTGCGATGCTGCATTCTTTGATCGTGATTTCAGCGAATTTCCCGCCTTCTTCTTTCGGCGAGATTTTGATTGCCATGCCCTGTCCGAGGGACGTCCCTACGATCTGATTGGTCGTGACAGCCCCGCCAGCGACATTACAGCCTTTCCCTGCCGGTGCCGTCACGGTGCAGCCTTTGTATTCGATTTTACCTTCAGCCAAGATGTACATTTCCCCTTCGGATGTCTTGTTTTCAACCCATCCGGAACCCCCTGCTTCCGTGCAGGTAATGGCCGTTTCGACGCCGGCTAGCGCACCTTTCAGGATCGACGCGCGGGATCCTTTTGTTTCGGGGGCCGTGTTCGTGTTGTTTCCCGTAATTGTTGTTGTTTTATCGGTGGGGATTTCAACGTGTTTGAATTTTTCGGTATTCCCCGAAGACGTTGCAAGACAATGGGGACCGAAGAGGGACCCCCCTGAATCTTTCACACATGTGTGCGCTGTTGTCCCCACGGCCGAGGCACTTGACGCCCCAAAGGCGCTGAGCGCCAAGGCGCAAAGCACCGCGATGCCGAGCACAGATTTAGCTCTGCTCATCTTTGTATCTCCCCTTCATTTGGTTGACTGGCGCAGGCGGGCGGCTGGATGGTCAGAATGGCGAGCGTCCAGCCGCGAACGCTTGGGTACCTGCGTAGAACGATTTTCGCTCAAGGACCCTTAAGCGATCAACTTTTTGGGGCCGGTGTCTTTTAACCAGACCGGCTGTGTTTTCCAACTCGGCCGGTGCCGAGCGGGGGCCCTGGAGCTGCGGGAGCTACTTCTTCGGGCAGCTGGTGGCGATCTTCAGGTTGGAGTCGTGGGTCTTGCCGTTTTGGCCGCGCATCTTGACCAGGGCGAGGTTGTCCGACTTGCAGATGTTGGCCGAGTTGAC
>DASSLT010000011.1:0-42500 GCA_035689305.1 Solirubrobacterales bacterium
CTGGCGACCGGCGAGCCGTGCTCGGCAGCGACGTCGCCGGTCCCGTCGCGGGAGCCGTCGTCGACGACGAGCGTCTGGATCGGGACCCCGCAGACCTCGTCCGGCATCCGGTCGAGGACGTGGCCGATGTTGTCGGCCTCGTTGTAGGCCGGGATCAGGATCGCGATCCGGTCCCGGAAGCGCTCGGGCAGCCCGGCCTGGCGGAACTCCTCCCAGGCGAGGCCCTCGAGGACCGCCGAGAGCTGGCGCGAGTTGCGGGCTGCCTGGGAGAGCGCCCTGAGGATCAGCAGGAAGAGGACGAAAATCGCGAAGACCGCGAGGCCGAGGATGCGGCCGCCGTTGCCCTTTTCGAAGGAGAAGGCGGAGAGCAGGCCGTCGACGACTTCGGTGCCGCTGACGACCGCCAGGGCGATACCGGCGCCGAGCAGGAGCAGGACGTCGGCGTTGCGCAGGGCACGGCGGCGGATCACCGCGTAGGCGATCAAGGCCAGGCCGATCAAGAGGCCGGCGCTGCGGAGCGCCGTCAGTTCGGCGGGGAAGATGCCTGCTCTGGTGACCATTTGCGGCTGGAGGATATGGCCGATGCCGCCGCAACCAGGGCGATCGCGCCGAGCGGAAAGACCAGCGTCATCAGCACCTCGTTGCGGCGCGGGGCCGCCAGCGAGATCGCGCCGACCGCGGTCACCAGCACGATCGGCGTCGCCAGCGCCACCAGATCCCACCAGCGCCGGCGCAGGCCGAGCAGGACGAAACCGGCCAGCCCGAGGGCGACCAGCAGGACCTGGACGACGCGGCCGAGGGTGCTGCTCATCGCCGCGCCGACCCCGCTCGACCACATGCGTCCTACCTTGCGCGCGGTCATCGCCAGGTATTCGCCGGGGTCGTCGCCGAAGAACTTGGAGAAGTTCTGCTTGCCGATCTTGCCCAGGGCGGAGTCGCGCGGGAGGTCGGGATAGCGTTCGGCGACGTCGTCGAACAGTTCGGTCGGGCCGACTTCGTCGAGCGCTTCGGAGTTCGGCGCCAGTTCGACTCCGAGGTAGCGCTTGGCGAGAATCGCCTTGACCCGTTGGTATTCGCCGTCGGCGGGGAGGTAGGTGCCGACGTAGAGCGCCTTGCCGCTGCCGGTCGAGATCGGCACGACGCGGTCGAGGACGTCGAGGTTGCGGATCGTCCAGGGGATGATCGGCAGCAGCAGCGCCGCCAGCAGCAGGCCGGCGCCGGCGAACCCGGGCCGCCAGCCGCGGGCGAACCCGACGCGGATCGCGGCGAGGACGACGAAGGCGGCGCCGACGAAGAGGTACTCGGGCCGGAACATCGCCGTCAGCCCGAAGAGGATGCCGGGTACGAGCCAGGCCCACCAGGGCCGCTCCTCCTCGCTCGCCCAGAGGAAGGCCAGGACCGCCGCCGGCAGGGTGAGGATCGCCGGCGGCTCACTCATCAGCTCCCCCGTCGAGTGAATGAACGGCGGATAAACCGCCATCCCCAGCGCCGCCAAGAGCCCCGCGGCCTGCTCCGCCCGCCCCAACGTCGCCGAGGTTGCCTTTTGGTTACCCATAGCGCCCAAAAGGCAACCTCGCGCCAAGCGGGCGGTGAGGGTGAAGACGACGAGGATGGCGGCGAGGCCGCAGAGGGCCTCGACGATGCGGGCCGTGCCTTCGCGGGCGCCGCCGGTGACGTAGTAGGCGGCGGCGTAGAGGAGCGGTGCGCCCGGAGACCAGTCGCTGGAGTCGCGGAATTCGGGACCGCCGAAGCTCCCTTCCGTGTAGAGCGCCTTGGAGAGGGCGTAGTAGGCATGCGAGTCGTCGGCGGGATCGTCGACCGGGTTGACGACGACATAGGCGCGGACAACGAGCCCGAGCGCCATGATCGCGGCGAGGGCGATCAGGGTCCTGCGCCCGTAGCGCGCGGGAAGCGCCCGTATGCGGTCGGCGACGGCGGTCAAGCCGGCTCAGGCTACCCGGGCGATCCGACCCGGGACGCGGTGGCGGGCATTGCCGCCCGCGCTCAAGGACTCCTGGGCCGGCGTCGAATAGGGCTTTTGGCAAATCACCCGACAAGGAGTCTTTATGCGCCGCATTTCCCTGATCGCCCTCGGAGCCGCGCTCTGCGCCGTGCTCGCCTTCAGCGCCACCGCCAGTGCCAAACCGGTCACCAAGACCTGCACCACGAGCTCGAAAAACGTGATCGGCAACAAAGTCACGGGCACGCTGACCTCTCGCAACGTCAACTCGGTGCAGAAAGAATTCGCCACCTGCGCGCACGCGAAAAAGGTGATGAACGGCGTCCTCAGCCTGCGGATCGAGGAGCCGAAGAGCGTCCAGACCTTCTACTGCGTCCCGACCGTCCTCGAGACCAGTCCCGACGTGGTTCGCTACGTCTGCACCTTCAAAGGCGCCGACACGCCGATGTTCGTGAAGCTGGTCTTCCAGGTGAAGTACAACCTCGACTAGCTCGGCTGCGCGGCGCCGGCCCGAGCGGGCCGGCGCCAGGCGCGCCCCTCCGCCTGGGCCCAGAGCCAGGTCGCGCCGAACCCGGCGCAGGCAGCCACGAGCGGCAGCATTACCAGCACCCGCCGCGGCGAGGCGACGAGCAGGGCGCTGACCGCGGTGATCGAGAGGAACACGGTCGCCAGCACCAACGCCTCCCAGCGCCGCCGCCAAGCGAGGACGACGAAGCCCAGCAGCCCGAGTCCGACCAAGGCCCAGTGCAGCGCCTCCCAGACCGGCTCCTGCATCACATCTCGCGGTCCGTGCGACCAGATCCGCCAGACCTTCGTCGCCACGAACCCGGCGTATTCGAGCGGCTCTTCACTGACGTCGTCCCAGAGCTGTTCGCGTCCCATCTTCGCCAGCGCCTCGTCGCTTTCCAGTTCGGGATAGGCGTGGGCCGCGAGCCGCGCCAGGATCTGCTCCAACCGCAGGTTCTGTGCGTCGGCCGGCGAGAACAGCTCCGGGTTTTCCGCCACCACTTTGGCGCCGACCTTTTCCGGGTCCCCATCCGAGGGCAGATAGGTGCCCGCGTAGAGCACCTGCCCGCCCCCGGTCGAGATCGGCACAAACCGATCCAGCGCCACCGCATTCCGCACCGTCCAAGGCCCCATCACGACCAAGAGCCCCGCCAGCACGAGGCCGCCGCAAGCAACCCCACGCCCCCATCCGCCGAGGTTGCCTTTTCCGTCGCTGTGCGTCGGTAAATGCAACCTCGATGAAGTGGAGCGCCATTCGGTGACGAGGACCACGACGGCTAGGAGGACGGCGACGGCCAGGTACTCGGGACGGACCATCGCCAACGCCCCGAGCGCAAGCCCCGGCACGAGCCAGCGCCAAACGCTCTCGCCGTCCCTGGCCCAAAGCAACCCGAGCACCGCCCCCGACAAGAGCGTCGCCGCCAGCGGCTCGCTCATCAACATTCCCCCGTACTCCAGGAACGCCGGGTAGATCGCCACCGCCAGCGCCGCGATCAATCCCGCGACGACGGCCGGGCCTCTAACCGCGCCACCGCCGTCCTCTGCGCCACCCGTCTGCCGCCCACCCCGCCGATCGCCCACCACACCAGCCCGGGGTGGGCGAGCGAGGGGGCGTCCCAAGCCCGCTCCCAACCGCCTCCCGATCAAGTACGCGAATCCCACCGCCAGCCACGCCACCACCGCCAGCGCCACCCGCGCCGCCCGTTCGTGAACCCCGCCCGTCACCTCATAAACCGCCGCCACCGCCAGCGGCAGCCCCGGCGAGTAGTTGCTCGACGGCTGCGTCGCGCCGGCGCCGACCGTGAACCCCTCGCCGCGCTCGAGGTTCGCCGCGATCGCCGCGTACGCCTGGGCGTCATACACCGGCGCCCGCCCGTCCCAGGCGTAGCCGACGCGCAATCCCAGGCCCAGCAGCAGGATCCCAGCCAGCGCCAACAGCCCGGCCCGGCCCCCGTTGCGCGCCGCAAGTCCGCTTTCCATCGCCCGGATTCAACTAGGTACCCCTCCGGGAGAGTCACTATCCTGCCCCGACCTATGCGCGTTCTGATCCTCGGTGGCGACGGCTACCTGGGCTGGCCCACGGCACTTCGTTTCTCCGCTCGCGGCCATGAGGTCTCCGTCGTCGACAACTTCTCGCGCCGTCGTTGGGTCCGCGATGCGGGCTCCGATTCGCTGACCCCGATCGCTGACCTCGAGCCGCGGCTCGCCGCCTGGGCCGAGCTCTCGGGCGATTCGATCCGCAGCTTCACCGGCGCCGTCGAGGACGGCGAGTTCCTCGACGAGGTCGTCGCCGAGGTCCGGCCCGAGGCGGTCGTCCACTACGGCCAGCAGGCCTCGGCGCCGTACTCGATGGCCTCGCGCGAGAAAGCGGTCGAGACCCAGTACGCGAACGTGATCGGCAACCTCAACCTGCTGTTCGCGATCCGCGACCGCGTCCCCGACTGCCACCTGGTCAAGCTCGGGACGATGGGGGAGTACGGCCAGCCCGAGATCGACATCGAGGAGGGCTACATCGAGATCAGCCACAAGGGGCGCAAGGACACGCTGCCGTTCCCGAAGCTGCCGGCCTCGCTGTACCACTGCTCGAAGGTCCACGACTCGACCAACATCCACTTCGCCTGCCGCACCTGGGGCCTGCGCGCGACCGACCTCAACCAGGGCGTCGTCTACGGGATCGACACCGACGAGACGGCCGGGGACGAGCGGCTGATCACCCGCTTCGACTACGACGAGATCTTCGGCACGGTGCTGAACCGGTTCTGCCTGCAGGCGGTGATCGGCCACCCGCTGACCGTCTACGGCGCCGGCACCCAGACCCGCGGCTTCCTCAACATCCGCGACACCCTCGCCTGCGTCGAGCTCGCCGTCGCCAACCCGGCCGAGCGCGGCGACTTCCGCGTCTTCAACCAGTTCACCGAGCAGTTCTCGGTGATCGAGCTGGCGGAGCTGGTCAAGAGCGCCGCCGGCCACCTCGGCTACGAGGTCGAGATCCGGCACTACGAGAATCCCCGCGTCGAGAAGGAAGAGCACTACTACAACGCGGTCCACACCAAGCTGCTCGACCTCGGGCTGGAGCCGACGCTGCTGGGCGAGGAGCTGGTCGAGACGATGCTGCACAAGATCGAGCGCTACAAAGCCAACGCGATCGAGTCGGCGATCGATCCCCGCACCCGCTGGAACCCGGCGAAATCGCCGGCCGCGCAGGCGTAGCTCCAGCACAAACGCGGCCCCCGGGCGCCCGCTCGGCGCTGGTAGCATCGAACGTTCGATGAGAGCTGCCGACACGTTGATGGAATCGCTCAAGGCCGAGGGCGTCAAGCATGTCTTCGGGATCCCCGGCGGGGCCAACCTGCCGATCTACGACGCCGTGGTCGACGCCGACTTCCGCCACGTCCAGGCGCGTCACGAGCAGGGCGCCGGCCACGCCGCCGAGGGCTACGCCCGGGCGTCCGGCCGCGTCGGCGTCGCCTTCGCCACCTCCGGCCCCGGCGCCACCAACCTGATCACGGCGATCGCCGACGCGATGATGGACTCGACGCCGACCGTCTTCATCACCGGCCAGGTCAAAACCGAGCTGATCGGGACCGACGGTTTCCAGGAGGCCGACGTCCTGGGCGCGACGCTGCCCTTCGTCAAGCACTCCTTCCAGGTCACCGACCCGCGCCAAATCCCCGAGTACGTCCACGAGGCCTTCCACATCGCCGCCACCGGCCGCCCGGGCCCGGTCCTGCTCGACATCCCGACCGACCTCTCGCGCGCCGACATCGACTACGAGCCGCGCACCGAGCCGGTCGAGCTGCCCGGTTACAAACCCTCGACCGAGGGCAACACGAAGCAGATCCGGATCGCCGCCAAAGCGCTGGCCAACGCCCGCCGACCGATCCTCTACACCGGCGGCGGCGTCATCAACGGCAACGCCTCCGAGGAGCTGCGCGAGCTGGCCGGATCCGACCGCTTCCCGGTCACCTCGACCCTGATGGGCCTCGGCGGCTTCCCGGCCTCCAGCGACCAGTGGCTGGGGATGTTGGGCATGCACGGCACCTTCACCGCCAACTTCGCGATGGACAAGGCCGACCTGATCGTCGCCGTCGGCGCCCGCTTCGACGACCGCATCACCGGCAAGCTGGCCGAGTTCGCGCCGCACGCGAAGGTGATCCACATCGATATCGACCCGGCGGAGATCTCGAAGAACGTGGGAGCGCACATCCCGATCGTCGGCGACGTCAAGCAGGTGCTGCCGAAGCTGACCCGCGAGTACCGCGCCCTGCAGACCGACTCCAGCCGGCTCGACGTCTGGTGGGAGACGATCCGCGGCTGGCAGCAGGAGCACCCGCTCTACTACGCGCCGGGCAAGGACGGCGAGATCAAGCCCCAGTTCATGATCGAGGCGCTGCACCGGGCGACCAAAGGCGAGGCGATCGTCACCTCCGACGTCGGCCAGCACCAGATGTGGACCGCCCAGTACTACGGCTTCGAGAAGCCCCGCCACTGGATCAACTCCGGCGGCCTCGGGACGATGGGCTTCGGCCTGCCGGCCGCGATCGGCGCTCAGGTCGCGTGCCCGGACGAGACCGTCGTCTGCGTCGCCGGCGACGGCAGCCTGATCATGAACATCCAGGAGCTTGCGACCTGCGTCACCGAGCAGATCCCGGTCAAGGTCTTCCTCATGAACAACGGCTACATGGGCATGGTCCGCCAGTGGCAGGAGCTGTTCTGGGACCGCCGCTACAGCGCCGTCGACATGAGCGGCAGCCCCGACTGGGTGAAGCTGGCCGAGGCCTTCGGCGCGACCGGCATGCGCTGCGACAACGCCGACGAGCTCGAAGGCGCGATGGTCCAGGCGCTGGAGACCGAAGGGCCGGTGCTGATGGACGTCCGCGTCACCGCCGAGGAGAACTGCTACCCGATGATCCCGCCGGGCAACGCGGCACGCGACATGGTCGAGGCGCCGCGCGAGGGGGTGCGCTGATGGAGGCCGGGACCCCGCAGGCGATCAAGCTCGAGGACCTGCACCTGCCGGGCCAGCTCAGCGGTCGCAAGCACGTGCTCTCGATCCTGGTCGAGAACAAGCCGGGCGTCCTCGCCCGCGTCGCCGGTCTCTTCTCGCGCCGCGGCTTCAACATCGACACGCTCGCGGTCGGGCCGACCGACGACCCCAGCATCTCGCGGATCACGCTCACCCTCGACGGCGCCGTCCACCCGATCGACCAGGTGACCAAGCAGCTCCACAAGCTGATCAACGTCCTCAAAATCCGCGACATGGAGCCGGAGGAGACGGTGGCCCGGGAGATGGCCCTGTTCAAGGTCTCCTCGGCGGTCGAGAACCGGGCCGAGATCATCCAGTTCGCCGAGATCTTCCGCGCCAAGATCGTCGACGTCGCCCGCCGCACGATGACGATCGAGGTCACCGGCTCGGCCGACAAGATCGAGGCCTTCGAGCGGATGGTCCGCCCCCACGGTCTGGTCGAGATGGTGCGCACCGGCGAGATCGCGATCGCCCGAGGCGGCGACTGATTCAGGAGACCGCCCTCGACTCCCTGCGCGACCGCTTCGCGGCCGGGGTCGAGAGAGCGATTGAGCGACGCCGGCGGACGCTCGTCAGCGTCACCACCGCCGTCGACGTCGATGATCCCTGCGCGGCGGTGTTCGCTTCGCGGCTGGCCTCTGACCGCTGGTTCTGCTGGGAGCAGCCGGACCGGGGGTTCGCCCTTGCCGGGCTCGGCATCGCCCATGAGTCGGCCTCGCGCGGCCGAGAGCGATTCCGCGACGTCGCCGAGGAGTGCTCGTGGACCGGGGGGGACGCGATCGTCGACGAGCCACCGGGGCTGCCGGCGGGCGCCGGCCCGGTCTGGCTCGGGGGCTTTGCCTTCGACCCCGACGGGGGCGGCTCCTCGGCCTGGTCGTCGCTGCCGCCCGGCTCACTGGTCCTGCCCGAGCTTTCGCTCTGTCGCAGCGGCGAGGCTACCTTCCTGACCCTGAACGCTGTCGTCGCCGCCGGCGAGGACGCGGCCCAGGTCGAGGCACGGCTCAGCGCCCGGCTGGCCGCACTCCGCTCCGATCAACCGTTGCCGCTGCTGGACCCCCATCCGACCGGGCACGCCGAGATCCGCAGCGCCCGGCCGCCGGGCGAGTTCGAAGCCGTCGTCAAGGCCGCCACAGACCGGATCGCGGCCAGCGGGATGAGCAAGGTCGTGCTCGCCCGCGAGGTGATCGTCCACGCCGCCGCCGCCCACGATCCCGCCGCCCTGTTCGGGGCGCTGCGGATTCAGTTCCCGGCCTGCTTCTGCTTCTGCGCAGGCACGCCGGAGGCCGCCTTCCTCGGCGCCAGCCCCGAGCTCCTCGTCCGTCGCAGCGGCGCCAGCGTCTCCACCGTCGCCCTCGCCGGCTCGACCCGGCGCAGCTCCGATCCCGCCGTCGACGACCACCTCGGCGAGCAGCTCCTGCGCAGCGACAAGGACCGCCGCGAGCAGCGCATCGTCAGCGAGCGCATCGTCCGCGCCCTGCGCCCGCACGCGGTCTGGGTCGAGGCCGCCGCGGAGCCGGAGATCGTCAAGGTGGCGAACATCCAGCACCTGGCGACGCCGGTGATCGCGCAGCTGGCCGAGCCTCACTCGGCGATCGAGATGGCGGGCCTGCTGCACCCGACCCCGGCCGTCGGTGGCGAGCCCTGGCCGGCCGCCGCGGTGACGATCGCCGAGCTCGAGGGCATGGACCGCGGCTGGTACGCCGGCCCGGTCGGCTGGATGGACGCGACGGAGGACGGCGAGTTCTGCGTCGCCCTGCGCAGCGGCCTGCTCCGCGACCGCGAGGCCCATCTCTTTGCCGGCGTCGGCGTCGTCGCCGGCTCCGATCCCGCCGCGGAGCTGGCCGAGACCGAGGTCAAGCTGCAGGCGCTGCTGCCCTTCCTGGCCGAGTAGGGCGTCCTGGCGCTGGGTGATTCAAGAGATGCCTGGGGTGATCGCCCGCTGCCTCAAAGCCACCGCGTTCCTGGGAGCGATTCTCGGCCTGCTGGCCGCGACCGCGACGGGCGCCGGGACCACCACCGGTCCGCGCCTGTCCTACGTCGAATGGCGGCTGAAAGAGCCGATGATCCTGCGGCTGGCGACCGTCGCGCCGAACGGCTCAGGGCGGCAGGTGCTGACCGGACGCTCAGACGAACCGGCCCCGTTCGCGGGCGCCTCCTGGTCACCTGACGGCGGCACGCTGGTATTTGCCGGTTATCTTCCCGGCGGCGGCTCGAAGGAAGGCGCGGAAGCAGGGGAGCCACGCCTCTATGTGATCAGTGCCGACGGCGGCCCGGCACGGGAAATCCCGGGGACGGTCGGCGCCAGCGATCCGGTCTTCGCTCCCGACGGCACCTCGATCGCCTTCAACCGCGCGAAGCTGGTGCAGAAGATCAACATCAAGAAGCCGTGGCTGACGCGGGACTACTTCAGCGTCACCGCCTGGACGGTCGCCGTTGCCGGCAGCAGGCCCCAGCGGTTGACCCCGTGGCGCAACGGGCTCCAGAACGAACCCGCCTCGTTCTCGCCGGACGGGAAGGTGCTGCTGCTCGATCGCAAGCGCACGCCATTCGTCCCCTCCGAAGTCCTCGCCCGCGATCTCCGCACCGGAAAGACGCGCGTCGTCGCCCGCAACGCCGAAGAACCGACCTTCTCGCCCGACGGCTCTCGCATCGCTCTGATCAGCTACCGCGATCGCATCCGTGTGCAGACCGCGGACGGGGCGGTCCCGGTCGGCGAGCTCTACGTCGTCGACGCCAACGGCTCCGGTCTCCGCCGGCTGACCCACACCGAGGAGATCCAGGAGTCGGATCCCAGCTGGGATCCGTCCGGCGCTCGCCTCGCTTTCATCAGCGGAGGAGGCGGCTTGGGCTCTGGCAGCTCTGTGGCGCAGATCAACGCCGACGGAAGCTGCCAGCGCTTGGTGCTGGGCCCCGGCGGCCACCGCGAATTCAACAGCCCCGCGCTCTACGGGCCGGCCTGGCAGCCCGGCCCCGGCCGCGGCGCCGGCCCAATCCCCTGCTGAGCCCCTACGGAAGCGCGTTGTGGACGGCCGTCGTCGCGCGGCGGTGTACTTCGACGTTGGTCTGGCGGTCGGTCCTGACCTCGATCAGGCCGGTGCCGGCGGCGAGTGCGAGCGGGAGCTCGGCGAGGGACTCGAGGCGGTGGTGGGGAAGGTCGAAGAGCGCGGCCACCTTGGCGACGTCGACGCCGCGCGGCGTCCCCAGCAGCGCCTCGAACTCCTCGGCTCCCAGCGTCGCCTCCTGCGGCAGGAAGTGGAAGATGCCGCCGCCGTCGTTGTCGATGACGACGATCCGGACCGCGACGGAGGTGTCTCGCAGCGCCGCCAGGCCGCCGATGTCGTGGAGCAGGCCGAGGTCGCCGGTGACGATCGTCGTCGGCCTGCCGCTGCCGACGGCGGCACCGATCCCGGACGAGAGGAGGCCATCGATTCCGTTGGCGCCGCGGTTGCAGAGGAAGAGCACGTCGGTCTCCTCGGCCGCCAGAAACGACTCCTGGTCGCGGATCGGCATGCTCGAAGCGGTGTAGACGAGGTCGCCGTCGCGGTGGGCGCAGCCGAGCGCCAGGTGCAGGGCCGGCTCGGTGATCGGCCCCGCCGCATCGAGTGCGCCCGCGAGCGCCCCGCGGGCGGCCCGCTCGGCGGCGATCCAGGCCTCGGGTGCGCCCCGATCCACCCCTTCCAGGCGCGCCGCCCATCCCGCCGCCAGCTCGGTCGGGTCTGCTCGCAGCAGCGCCGCCGCCCGCCGGCTCGGCTCGTTCCAGCCGCCAAAGGGGTCGATCACGATCTGGTCGGCCCCGCTCGCCGCCAGCCAGGTCCGCAGCGGCTTGCTGGTCGGCATCTCGCCGAAGCGCAGGACCAGGTCGGGGACAACGGAGCGCGCGAAGCGCTCGTCGCGCAGCAGCTGGTCATAGGTGGTGACGACGTGGGAGCGGTCGTGCGGCCCGCAGCGCAGCTGCGAGGTCGGCTCAGCCAGGATCGGGAAGCCGGCGACCCGGGCGAGGTGGGCGAGCGGCTCGCGCAGCTCCGGGTCGAGCTGCCGGCCGGCGACGATGACCCCGGCGATCGCGTCGCCGATGTGACCGGCGACCTCGTCGAGGAGGAAGCTCGAGGGCTCGAGGTCGATCCGGGTGACGGCGGTCAGCGGCCGCCCGTCGCGTCCCTCCAATGCCAGCGGGTCGGTCGCGGTCACCGCGCCCTCGACCGGAACCGGCGCCAGCGGCTCGCGCCATGGCAGGTTGAGGTGAACGGGGCCGGGCCGGGTCTCGCCCCGTGCGGCCGCCAGCGCCCGACAGGCGACGGAGCGGTAGTGGAGCAGGCCTTCGTCGTTCGCCTCGTGGGTGCCGACTTCGCAGAACCAGCGAACCGACGAGCCGAAGACCTTGATCTGGTCGATCGTCTGGCCGGCGCCGATCCCGCGCAGCTCCGGCGGCCGGTCGGCGCTGAGCACGACCAGCGGCACGGCGGATTCGTCCGCCTCGCAGACCGCCGGGTGGTAGTTGGCGACCGCGGTGCCGCTGGTGCAGAGCAGCGCCACCGGCTCGCCGCTCGCCTGCGCCGCGCCGAGGGCGAAGAACCCCGCCGAGCGCTCGTCGACGATCACCGTCACCTCGATCTCCGGCGCCCGCCAGAGCGCAACCGCCAGCGGCGTCGAGCGCGAGCCGGGAGAGATCACCGCCCGCCGCAGCCCGCCGCGGGCGAGCTCCTCGGCGAAGGCCGAGGCGAGAGCGGTATTGGCGTTGGTCGGGTCCACGCGATCAGTGGCGAGTTTGTTCGGCACGTCCGAACAAACTCGACAGCTGCAGGCTAAAGCCGGTGTGCCTGCAGCGCCTCCTCGTCGATCTCGATCCCGAGACCGGGGCCCTCGGCGGCGTGAATCCAACCGTCGCGGACCTCGCATTCGCAGGAGGCGATCGTCGTCGCGAACAGGCGCTGGGTGGCAAGGCCGTGGGCGAGGCGGGGCGCGTAGGGGTTGAAGCCTTCATAGTGGATGCGCTGCGCCAGCCGCACTCCGGCGGCGATCCCGACGGGTCCGTCGAGGGCGCTGGAGACCCAGGAGTGCAGCCAGGCCGATATCACCCAGCCTTCAGCGATCCCGCCCACCTTCGAGAGCTTGATCCCGGCAAGACGGTAGGCGCCAAGGCGCGCCGCGAGCTCCGCGTCCTCGCGGTTGACGATGCTCTCGTCCCCGGCGAGCGGAATCGTCGTCTCCCAGGCGAGCCTGGCCGCTTCCTCGAGCCGCCAGACCGGCTGCTCGACGAGCTCGATCCGGAAAGGCTCGAGCTCGGCGAGGATCGCCTTCGCCTCCTCCACCGACCAGGCCGCATTGGCGTCGACTCTGATTGAGCACTCGGCGCCGACGGCTTCCCGCAGGGCTTGCACCCGGGCAACGTCCTCGCCGACGCCGACCTTTACCTTGAAGGTCTCGAAGCCTTCCTCGCGCCAGCGCAGTGCGTCCTCGGCCACCGCGCTCGGCTCGCCGGCGACCAGCGTCGCGTTGCAGGGGACTGGCCCGGGGTCGTGCCGGTAGCCGACGACGGCGACGGTTGGGCCGATCCGGGGCTCAGGCGGCGGCGGGTCCGCCTGGCGCCGTTCCACCAAATCCATCAGCGCCGTCTGCACAGCGCAACGGGCCGGCAGCGAGAGCTCCTCGTCGCCGTCGAAGCGATCGCCTTCCGGGTCGAAGCCGTCCTCCTCGTCAAGCCGCGCAAGCGCCCGGTCGAGGACCTCGCCGTCGCCGAGCCGCCTCAGGTCCTCGACCACCCGCTCGATCGTCACCCCGCCCCGCAGCGACAACGGCACCGCTTCGCCGAGGCCGATCCGGCCTTCCTCGTCCCGCACTCGCAGCAGCACCATCTCGCGCTCGGTCAGGGTCCCGTTCGCGCTCACGTACGGCTCCTTGAAGGGGAGCGCGTAGGGGATCACCTCGACGGACGCCAGGCGCATCGGCACAGCCTTTCAGGCCTGACTAGCTGGAGATCAGCAGCCCGGCCGTGACCAGCAGGCTGAAGACGCCGAGCAGGGCTCCGGTCGCCGCCAGGGCGCCGTTCAGCGCCGGGCCGTCGGTCCTCGTCGCCACGATCCGGATCGGTTTCACCGCCAGCGGCAGCGCCAGCAGGCCGATCAGCGGCAGCGCGCTCGATTCCCCGGCCCAGAGCGCGAACGGCAGGACTGCGAACGCCCCCAGCACCAGCAGCCGGTAGAGGTTGACCGCGCCGGCGCGGCCGATCCGCACCGCCAGCGTCTGCTTGCCGGCGCGGCGGTCGGTCTCGATGTCGCGGACGTTGTTGACGACGATGATCGCCGTCGCCAAGAACCCGATCGAGATCGAGAGCCCGAGCGGCAGCGCGTCGAGTTCCTCGAGCTGCACGTAGTAGGAGCCGTTGACGGCGACGAGGCCGAAGAAGAGGAAGACGAAGACCTCGCCGAGGCCGGCGTAGCCGTAGGGCCGGGGGCCACCCGTGTAGAGGACGCCGGCCGCGATCGAGACGATCCCGATCAGGATGATCACGATCCCGGCGACCGTCGCCAGGTAGATGCCGCAGGCGACCGCGACGCCGAAGGCGATCCAGGTCGCGGTCAGGACTCGCTGCGGCGTCACCAGCCCGCTCGAGGTGACCCGCACCGGCCCGAGCCGGTCGGCGGTGTCGGCGCCGCGCTTGGCGTCGGAGTAGTCGTTGGCGAGGTTGGTCCCGATCTGGATGAAGATCGAGCCGATCAGGGCGGCGAAGAAGGCGCCCCAGCGCGGCAGGTGGCCGAGCCACTGGACCGCGGCCGCGCTCCCGACCAAGACCGGAGCGACCGCCGCCGGCAGCGTCCGCGGCCGCGCTGCCATCAGCCAGATCCTCATCGTGCGCCCCCCGCGCGCCGCCCGCTCATGGCCGCCGCGGGAACTTCGAGAAGTCGGGCTGGCGGCGCTGCTTGAAGGCCTCGCGGCCCTCCGCGGCCTCCTCGTTGCCGTAGAAGAGGAGATTGGCGTCGTGGGCGAGCTGCTGGATCCCGGCGTAGCCGTCCTCGTGGGCGTTGAAGCTGGCCTTGACCAGCCGCAGCGAAAAGGGGGAGAGGGCGAGCATGTCGCGGCACCAGGCGACCGTCTCGGCTTCGAGCCGGTCGATCGGGACGACGGTGTTGACGAGCCCCATCTCCAGCGCCTCCTCGGCGTCGTACTGGCGGCAGAGCATCCAGAACTCCTTCGCCTTCTTGGTCCCGACCAGGTCGCGCAGCAGCGAGGCGCCGTAGCCGCCGTCCCAGGATCCGACCCGCGGCCCGGTCTGGCCGAAGACCGCGTTGTCGGCGGCGATCGTCAGGTCGCAGCAGAGGTGGAGGATGTGGCCGCCGCCGATCGCGTAGCCGGCGACCATCGCCACGATCGGCTTCGGCAACCGCCGCATCTGCACCTGCAGATCGGTGACGTGGAAGCGGCCCAGCGTCGCGCCCTCGGCGACGTAGCCGGTGTCGCCGCGGACTTTCTGATCGCCGCCCGAGCAGAAGGCCCGCTCACCGGCCCCGGTGAAGACGATCACCCCGATCTCGGTGTCCTCGCGGGCCAGCTCCATCGCGGCCGAAACGTCGATCAGCGTCTGCGGGCGAAAGGCGTTGTGGACCTCGGGCCGGTCGATCGTGATCTTGGCGATCCCGTCGCCGGTCTCGTAGCGGATGTCTTCGAACTCTCCGGCGCTGCGCCACTCAATCGGCGCGTAGAGGTCCTCTTCGGGCAGGGCGTCCTTGTGGCGTTTGGGCATGATGGGGACGATATCCAGCTGATGAAGCTCGACGACTGGCTCTCACAACGATCCCAAAGCTGTCCCGACCGCATCGCCCTCGTGGCGGATGGGGCGGAGATGACCTACGCCCAGCTGGAGGCGGAAGCCACCTGGGTCGCGCGCCGGCTCGCCGCCCAGGGCGTGCGCCGCGGCTCGATCGCGGCGCTGACCATGCACCCGCGCCGCGAGCAGGTCGTCCTCGCCCATGCGCTGATGAAGGTCGGGGCGACGCTGCTGCCGCTGAACCCGCGCCTCACCGCCACCGAGCGCGCCGCGATCGTCGCCGCCGAGGAGCCGATCGTCGACCTCGACGACCCCGGCGAGCTGACCCAGACGGAGGCCGACCTTCCACTGCTGGGCGAGCACGACATGGACGACGTCTGTGCCCGTGTGCTGACCAGCGGCAGCACCGGGCTGCCCACTCCGATCGGCCTCACCTACGGCAACTTCCTCTGGAACTCGGTCGGCTCCGGCTTCAACATCGGCGTCGATCCGGACGACCGCTGGCTCTGCTGCGTCCCGCTCAGCCACATCGCCGGACTGGGGATCGTCATGCGCTCGGTCATCTACGGGACCACCGCGGTGGTCCATGACGGCTTCGACGTCGACCGTGTCGCCGCCGCCCTGCGCGAGGACGGGATCACCGTCGTCTCGCTGGTGGCGACGATGCTGAGCCGGTTGCTCGACGCCGGTGCCGACCTCTCCGGGCCACGGGCGATTCTCGTCGGCGGTGGCCCGGTCCCGGAGGAACCGCTGGAGCGCGCCCTCGACCAGGGCGCGACCGTGGTTCAGACCTATGGCCTGACCGAGACTTGCTCGCAGGTGACGACCCTGGCCCCGGCCGACGCTCGCCGCAAGCTCGGCTCTGCCGGCCGGCCGCTGCTCACCACCCACCTGCGGATCCAGGAAGGAGAGATCCTGATCCAGGGCCCGACCGTCGCCCCCGGCCGTGCCGACCCCGATGGCTGGCTGCACACCGGCGACCTCGGCCACATCGACGAGGAAGGGTTCCTCTACGTCGAAGACCGGATCGACGACCTGATCGTCAGCGGCGGCGAGAACATCGTCCCGTCCGAGGTCGAGGAGGTGCTGCTGCGCCACCCCGAGGTCGCCGACGCGGCGGTGATCGGCCGCGAGGACCCCGAGTGGCAGCAAGCGGTGACCGCGGTCGTGGTTCTCGAGAGCGGCTCGGAGATCACCCCCGACGAGCTGCGCCGCCACTGCGGCGAGTCGCTGGCCGGATTCAAGGTGCCGAAGCGGATCGAGCTGGCGGCGGCGCTGCCGCGCACGCCATCGGGCAAGCTGATGCGGCGGGCGCTGCGATGACCAGGGCGGCGCTCCGATAGCCTGCCGGCTCATGCGAACCGACGACATCTTCTACGACAAGGACGCCGACCTCTCCAGGCTCGACGGCAAGACCGTCGCGATCCTCGGGTACGGCTCCCAGGGGCACGCTCACGCCCTCAATCTCAAGGACTCAGGCGCCGACGTGGTCGTCGGCCTGCGCCCGGATTCCTCCAGCCGCCCGAAGGCGGAAGAGGCCGGCTTCGAGGTTCTCGACATCGCCGATGCGGCCAGCCGCGGCGACATCGTCATGATCCTGCTCCCGGACGAGAAACAGGGCCAGGTCTGGCGCGAGGAGATCGCCGACGGCATCGCCCCCGGCAACATGGTCCTCTTCGGCCACGGCTTCGCGATCCACTTCGGCGAGATCGAGCCGCCGGCCGGCATCGACGTCGGCATGGTCGCGCCCAAGGGCCCGGGCCACCTGGTCCGCCGCCAGTTCGAGGAAGGCAACGGCGTCCCCGACCTGATCGCCGTCCACCAGGACGCGAGCGGCGAGGCCCGCGACCTGATCCTCGCCTACGCCTCCGGGATCGGCGGCGGCCGCGCCGCGATCATCGAGACGACCTTCAAGGAAGAGTGCGAGACCGACCTCTTCGGTGAGCAGGCCGTGCTCTGCGGCGGCGCCTCGGAGCTGGTCCAGGCGGGCTACGAGACCCTGGTCGAGGCCGGCTACGACCCGCGCCTCGCCTACTTCGAGTGCCTGCACGAGCTGAAGCTGATCGTCGACCTGATGTACGAGAAGGGGATCCAGGGGATGCACTACTCGATCTCCAACACCGCCGAGTACGGCGATCTCACCCGCGGCAAACGGGTGATCACCGACGAGACCCGGGCGGCGATGAAGCAGATCCTCTCCGAGATCCAGTCGGGCGAGTTCGCCCGCGAGTGGATCGCCGAGAACCGCGCCGGCGGCGAGAACTTCGACCGCATGCGCAAAGAGCTCGAGGGCAAGGAAGTCGAGAGCGTCGGCAAAGAGCTGCGCTCGATGATGCCCTGGATCAACGAAGAGTTTTAGGCCCTAGGTACCGCCGGCCGACCCACACACCTCCGTGGGCAGGTAGGTGTGCGGGTGGGCCGGCTCGGATCGCCCCCAGCGGTCCTTGTGGCGGACGGAGGATGCTCAGTTTCTCCTGTGCGACTTTGACCGGCCTATAGCGCGGTCAAAGTCGCACAGAGGGATTTGACCGGCGAGGGCCACGAATCGCCCTCGTCCTCCGGCGCGCTCCACCCGCCCTGCACCCCTACCTGCCCAAGTCGGGGTGCAGGGCGGGTGGGACAGGTTCCTACCGGTGGGTCTCGCCCTCGGCGAGTTTCCCGTCGCGCCCCACGTAGCCGTCCTTGCCGCCGATGACGACGTAGACGGCGTCCTCTGAGTCGCTGAGGTTGCGCACCTTGCGCTCGGTCGTCGGCGCGACCCAGGCCAGGCCGCCCGGCTCCAGGGTCTGGGACGAGCCGTCGCCGAAGACGAACTCGACGCGGCCGCTGTGGAGGAAGTAGAGCTCCTCCTGCTCGTCGTGGTAGTGGCTGCCGGTTTCGTAGGACGGCGGCAGCACGATCGCGTTGACGCCGAAGGCGGTGACCCCGAGCTCCTTGCGGATCTTGCGGAACCCGGGGCCCTGGCCGAGGTCGTCGAGGTTGGCCACTGCGTATCCATCACCCTTGGTCGCTGCTCCCTCAGCCATTTCTTTCGCCTCCGTAGTCGTGCTTTTCTGGGTTGCCCTTACGCTGCCGGTGCCGCCGGGGGCTCGGGCGTGGCGGGCGGCGCCGGCGGCGCGGCTGGCACGCTCTTGGACCGCTCCGGCCCGACCGGCGGGTAATCGTCGGTGAGGAAGGCCATGTAGCCGTAGACCCGCGTCTCGAAGCTGTGCATGGCGGTCAAGACGTTGAACATCCATTCCGGCATGTAGCCGCGGAAGACGATCGTCAGCCAGGCGCCGAGCGCGATTATCTGCAGGGCGTAGGAAACGACGTAAGAGACGAGGATCAGGACCGGGAAGGCGAGGATCAGGCGGAACAGAGCCTTCAGCCGGCTCTGCCGCTCGGCCGGCGGCGGCACGTTGACCCGGATCGGGTAGTTCGGGTCGTCGCTGAGGCCGAACGGCGGCCAGACGTCGGTCTGGAGGAAGAACCACGAAGAGACCCTCAGGCCGAAGCGGATCACGCCCGAGTTGAACTCGTAGAGCCACTGCGGGTAGCGGCCGAGGATGATGATCGCGATCCAGGCGATGAAATGGGTGAACAGAAACAGGATCCCCCAGAACGTCGCGACGATGAACCACGGGATCGCCAGGATCAGGCGGAAGAACGTGGTCGCTCGATTCGGAGTCGGGTTGAAATCGGCTTCGTACGTGATCGGATACAACGCTCTACCTCCTAGTGGCTCCCTGCCGCTTTGGACTGGCACTGGCCCCTTTCCCAGTGGGCTCGAGCCAGCCTAACCCGCCGTCCGGCGGGGATTTCAAACCGGGTGGCCGATCGGTCCAACGGCGGCGGTCAATAACCTGTCGGCGGATGGCGCCCCAGACGACCGACACTGCCCAGATTCCCGCCGAGCTCAAGCCCGACGACGGCCGCTTCGGCTGCGGGCCCTCGAAGGTGCGCCCGGAGACGATCGCCGCACTCGGCGAGCGGGCGGCGCTGATGGGCACCTCGCACCGCCAGGCGCCGGTCCGGAACCTGGTGGGGGAAGTGCGCGGCGGACTCGCCGAGCTCTTCTCGCTTCCCGACGGCTACGAGGTCGTGCTCGGCAACGGCGGCACCACCGCCTTCTGGGAGGCCGCCACGGCCTGGCTCGTGCGCTCGCGCTCGCTGCACCTGACCTACGGCGAGTTCTCGCAGAAGTTCGCCAAGTCGACGGCCGCGGCGCCGTTCCTCGCCGACCCGATCGTGGTCGAGGCCGAGCCCGGCGACGCGCCCGCGCCGGTCGCCGACCCCGCCGCCGACGTCCTCGCCTGGGCGCACAACGAGACCTCGACCGGCGTGATGGTCGACGTCCGCCGCCCCGAGGGCGCGGGCGACGCCCTGGTCCTGATCGACGCCACCTCGGGCGCCGGCGGCCTGCCGGTCGACGTCGCCGAGGCCGACGCCTACTACTTCGCCCCGCAGAAGGCCTTCGGCGCTGACGGCGGTCTCTGGCTGGCGCTGCTGAGCCCGGCCGCGATCGCCCGCATCGAGGAGCTCGACGGCGCCGGCGACCGCTGGCAGCCCGCCTTCCTCTCGCTGCAGACGGCACTCGAGAACTCGCGCAAGGAGCAGACCTACAACACGCCGGCGCTGGCGACGCTGATCCTGCTCGCCGACCAGGTCGAGTGGATGCTCGCCAACGGCGGCCTCGACTGGTGCGTCGAGCGCACCGGCGACTCCTCCGGCCGCCTCTACGGCTGGGCCGAACGCAGCGAGCTGGCGACCCCGTTCGTCGCTGACACGGCCAAACGCTCGCTGGTCGTCGGCACGATCGATTTCGCCGACCAGGTCGACGCCGCGGCGCTGGCCAAGGTCCTGCGCGCGAACGGGATCGTCGACGTCCAGCCCTACCGCAAGCTCGGTCGCAACCAGCTGCGGATCGGGATGTTCCCCTCGGTCACTCCTGCCGACGTCGAGGCGCTGACCGCCTCGATCGACTGGGTTCTGGAGAACGCCGGAGTCGTTTCTTGAGAGGAGTGGCAGTTCCCCGATGAGAGTTCTGGTCAAGGAGAAGATCGCCGACACCGGCGTCGATCTGCTGCGGCAGAACTTCGACGTCGATCTCGGCCTGGAGATGTCCGACGAGGAGCTGCGCGAGGCGATCGGCGCCTACGACGCGATCCTGATCCGTTCGGCGACGAAGATGACGCCGGAGCTGATCGACCTCGCCACCAACCTGAAGGTGATCGGCCGCGCCGGCACCGGCGTCGACAACGTCGACATCCCGGCCGCGACCAAGCGCGGGATCATCGTCGCCAACGCGCCCGAGTCGAACTCGGTCGCCGCCGCCGAGCACACCCTGGCGCTGGCGCTGGCGCTGTTCCGCAACGTCCCGCAGGCGCACGAATCGCTCGTCGCCGGCCGTTGGGATCGGGCCAAGTTCAAGGGCGCCGAGCTCTACGGCAAGACGCTCGGCGTGATCGGCTTCGGCCGCATCGGCCAGCTCGTCGCCAAGCGCGCCCAGAGCTTCGAGATGGAGGTCGTCGCCTTCGACAAGTTCGTCTCCGCCGAGCGCTTCCGCGACCTCGGCGTCGAGGGCGCCGAGAGCGTCGAGGAGCTGCTCGGCAAAGCCGACCTGGTGACCCTGCATGTGCCGAAGACGCCGGAGACGATCGGCCTGATCGACGCCGAGGCGATCGCCCAGATGAAGGCCGGCGCCCGCGTCGTCAACTGCGCCCGCGGTGAGCTGGTCGATCTCGACGACCTGATGGCCGGGCTCGAGTCCGGCAAGCTGGCCGGCGCCGCGCTCGACGTCTTCCCCTCCGAGCCCTTCACCGAGCACCCGATCTTCGCCCGCGAGGACGTCGTCGTCACCCCGCACCTCGGCGCCTCCACCGCCGAGGCCCAGGACCGGGCGGGGATCGTCACCGCCGAGCAGGTCGCGGCGGCGCTAAGCGGAGGCGTCGTCACCAACGCCGTCAACATCGCCGCCGTCCGGCCCGAGGCGATGGAGGCGCTGGCCCCGTTCGTGCCGCTCTGCGAAAAGTTAGGGCGGCTCGCTCAAGGACTGGGCGATGGCTCGGTCGACCGCGTCACCGCCGAGTTCCGCGGCCGCATCGCCTCCCACGACACCCGCCTGCTCGGGATCGCGGTGATGGCGGGGATCCTCTCCGGCCACACCGAGGTGCCGGTCAACCTGGTCAACGCGCCGCAGATGGCGGAGGAGCGCGGGATCGACCTGGTCGAGACCAAGGAGGCGAGCGGCGGCGACTTCAGCGAGCTGGTCACGGTCCGGGTCCAGTCCGGCGAGTCCGAGGTCGAGGTCGCGGGGACCAGCGTCGGCCCCCGCAACGAGCCCTACCTCGTCTCGGTCTGGGGCGAGAGCTTCTACCTGCCGTTCGCCAACCACATCACGGTCTTCCGCTACGCCGATCAGCCGGGGATGATCGGCCGCGTCGGCACCCTGTTCGGCGAAGAGGGGGTCAACATCGTCTCCGCCGCGGTCGGCGCCGAGCACGCCGGCGAGAACGCGGTGATGGCGCTCACCACCGACGCCCCGGTGCGAGCCGAGACGATCGAGAAGATCCTCGGCGATGACGACTTCTCCGTCGGCCGCTCGGTCGATCTCTAGCTAGCCGACAGTAGCCCGGGGCTGTACGCTGCCGCCATGCGGGCGGTGGTACTGACGGGGACCGGGGGTCCCGAGGTGCTTCGGGTTCAGGAGCGGCCCGACCCTGCCGTGGGTCCCGGGGAGATCCGGATCGCGGTCCGCGCCGCCGGGATCAACTTCGCCGACACGATGGCCCGCACCGGGCTCTACCCCGACGCGCCGAAGTCGCCCTGCGTGCTCGGCTACGAGGTCGCCGGCGAGGTCGAGTCGGTGGGGGAGGGGGTCGCGGACTTCGAGGTCGCCGACCGGGTGATGGCGGGCACTCGCTTCAACGGTCAGGCCGAGTTGGTCACCGTCCCCGCCGATCAGGCCCTGCCGCTGCCGGAGCGGCTCAGCTTCGAGCAGGGTGCCGCCTTCCCGGTCAACTACGGCACCGCCTACGCCGCCCTGATCATCATGGGCAGCCTGCGCGAGGGTGACCGCGTCTTGATCCAGGCCGCGGCCGGCGGCGTCGGCATCGCCGCCACGCAGGTCGCCCGCAACGTCGGCGCCGCCCAGCTGATCGGGACCGCCTCGGCCTCGAAGCATGACGCGATCCGTGCTCAAGGCATAACCCACCCGATCGACTACCGCAACCAGGACTTCGAGGCCGAGGTGATGCGGATCACCGACGGCAAGGGGATCGATCTCGTGATCGACGCGATCGGGCCCGCCTCCTTCCGCAAGGACTACCGGCTGCTGCGCTCGGGCGGGCGGTTGGTGATGTTCGGGCTTTCCGAGGCCCAGCCCTCGGGCGCGCGCAGCATCCCGGCTGCGCTGCGCAGCCTTGCTGCGATGCCGCTGGCGACGATGCCGTGGTGGAAGAGCCTCAACTTGATGAACGAGAACAAAGGGGTCTTTGGGCTCAACATGCTGGGCTGGTGGGATCGCGAGGGCAACCTCGACCGCGTCACCGAGCCGCTCGTCGCCGACCTCGAGGCAGGGCGCCTGGAGCCGGTCATCGCCGCCAGCTTCCCCTTCGACCAGGCGGGTGAGGCGCACGAATTCATCGGCCAGCGCCGCAACGTCGGCAAGGTCGTGTTGTTGCCATAGACGAGGTCTCGGCAGGCCCAGGCCGAATACCTGCGCGATGAAGCGAGCGATTCTGATTCTCACCACCCTGTTGGTGGCATGCGCCGCCACGTCCGCCCACGCCGGCGAACGGTCGCTGACCGTGCTGCTGACCGGCGGCAACGAAGCCAACATGGTCCGGATCGACCTCAGCGCCGACGGCCGCTCCTTTGCGATCGAATCCGACTCGGCGCTCGAAGTCGGCGGCAGCGTCTGCGCGCATCCCGAAGGCAACATGAACGCGCTGCTCTGCGAAGCGAGCGCGATCGCCGGCTTCGAAGTCAACGCCAACGGCGGCGACGACAGCATCACGGTCGGTCACGAAGTCGGGGTTCCGGTGACCCTGCGCGGCGGCCCCGGGAGCGACAGGCTGATCGGTGGTGGCGGCGCCGACAAGCTGATCGGCGGCGTCGGCGACGACGTCCTCGTCGGCCGCGCCGGCGACGACTGGCTCTACGGCGGCGGTGGCGACGATCGTCTCTACGGTGGCAGCGGCAACGACGTCCTCCGCGGCGGCGAAGGCAGCAACCTCCTGCTCGGTGGTTCGGGCGTAAACGACGTCCAGTAGGCGCGCCCGCAGGGCGACTCCGCGCCGCCTGCTCAGGCAGCCTCGGTCGCCGGCTTGGAGCTCGAGAAGAGCCGGCCGCCGATGAAGAAGACCGCGATCAGGAAGCCGATGAACGAGAGCGAGGCGTCGAGCAGGAAACCGGCGTGCAGGCCGTCGGTGAAGGGCGGGATCGAGGAGGAGAAGACGGTCGTCGTCAGGCCCAGCCCAATCGACCCCCCCGCGATCTGGAACATGTAGACGATGCCACCGGCGAGACTGGTCTGGGATTCGTCGACGGAAGTGACGCCGGCGGTGGTCGCGGTCGGGTAGAAGCTGCCGACGCCGATTCCGAGGACGACCATGCCGAGGATCAGCGAGTCATAGCCGGAGCCTTCGTCGACGAATGAGAAGAGGAACGGGCCGAGGGTGATGCAGGCGGCGCCGACGATCGCCAGCACCTTCGCCCCGACCCGGTTGTAGAGCGGGCCGGCGACGAACGAGACGACCGCGAAGGTGGCGAGGAAGGGGAGGATCCCGACGCCCGCTTCCAGCGGCGAGTAGCCGAGCTGCTTCTCCATGAACTGCGGCAGATAGAGCAGCGCCGCGAAGAAGGTCGCCGACATGAAGAGGATCGCCAGGCAGGAGGCGGTGAAGCTCTCGTTGCGCATCACCTCCTTCGGGACCAGGGCGTGGGCTCCGGCCCGCCGCTCGACCGGGACGAAGGCGGCCAGCATCACCACGCAGAGGCCCAGCAGGAAAATCACGCGCGGGTCGCCCCAACCCCAGTCGTCGACCTGGTCGAGGGCGACAAGCAGCGAAACGAGCCCGAGCGAGAGCGTCGTGATCCCGCCGTAGTCGATCTTGTGGTCGTCGGCTTCCGGCTCCTTGACGTGGACCAGCCAGTAGGTGACGAGGACGGCGAAGAGCGAGATCGGGACGTTGAGGAAGAAGATCCAGCGCCAGCTGGCGAGGTCGGTGAGGACACCGCCGATCAGCGGCCCGAGCGCGTTGCCGAGGCCGGCGGCGCCGAGGATGATCCCGCCGGCGAGCCCGGCCTTGTCTTCGGGCAGGATCGCGAAGGTCATCCCCAGGATCGCCGGCCACATCAGCGCCCCGCCGATCCCCATCAAGGTGCGGCTGGCGATCAGCCAGGCCTCGCTCTGGGCGGCGCCGCCGAGCGCCGACATGCCGGCGAAGATCGCGGTGCCGAGGAAGAAGGCGTTGCGGCGGCCGAACATGTCGGCGAGCTTGCCGCCGGTGACGATCATCACCCCGAAGGTCAGCGCGTAGGCGTTGACGACCCACTGGATCGTGGTGACGTTCGTGTCGAAGTCCTTTTCCATCGTCGGCAGGGCCACGTTGATCGCCGAGAAGTCGTTGGCGATCACGATCACCGCCAAGCCCATCGCGATCAGGGCGAGCCAGTTCGTGCGTTGTGGAGAAGCTTCGATGCCGCGCAGGCTACGCCAAGTTCCGAACGGAACCGGCGGCTTGCGCTACCCTCTTGGACGAATGGCTCTGTCGGCCAACAGCCTTGCGCTCCTCCTTCTCCTCCCCCCTCGGGGGGAATAGCGCTGGGCGGCGCGATAGCCGCGAGAGACAGAGGTCGATTCAAAGGTAAAGAGAAGGAGAGGTCCGATGGGACCAGCAGCTGACACGAACACCGACGCCAACCGCGTTCACATCTTCGACACCACCCTGCGCGACGGTGAGCAGTCGCCGGGGATTTCGCTGAACACCGCCGAGAAGGTCGAGATCGCGACCCAGCTCGCCCGCCTGGGGGTCGACGTCATCGAGGGCGGCTTCCCGATCACCTCGCCGGGTGACTTCGAGGCCGTCTCCGAGATCGCCCGCAGGGTCGAGGGGCCGGTGATCTGCGGTCTGGCACGCACTCACAAGGCCGACATCGACGCCGCCTGGGGAGCCGTCAAGGACGCGCAGCGACCGCGCATCCACACCTTCATCTCGACCTCGGACATCCACATCGAGCACCAGTTGCAGACCGACCGCGAGGACGTCAAGGGCCAAGCCCGCGCCGCCGTCGCCCTGGCCAAGTCCTACCTGGAGGACGTGGAGTTCTCGCCGATGGACGCGACTCGGGCCGACGTCGAGTTCACCGCCGAAGTCTGCGCGATCGCCGTCGAAGAGGGGGCGACCGTGATCAACGTCCCCGACACCGTCGGCTACACCACCCCGGAGGAGTACGCCGCCTATCTGAAGCGGCTGTACGAGCTGGTGCCGGGGCTGGACAAGGTCGAGCTCTCCGTCCACTGCCACGACGACCTGGGGATGGCGGTCGCCAACTCCTACGCCGGTCTGCTGGCCGGCGCGCGCCAGGTCGAGTGCGCCGTCAACGGAATCGGCGAGCGGGCCGGCAACTGCTCGCTGGAGGAGATCGCGATGCTGGTCCGCGTCCGCGAGGACGTTCACGGCCTGACCACCGGGATCAACACCCGCGAGCTGGCCCGCACCAGCCGCATGGTCTCGCGCCTGACCGGCTACGCGATCCAGCCCAACAAGGCGATCGTCGGCCGCAACGCCTTCGCCCACGAGTCCGGGATCCACCAGGACGGCGTGCTGAAGGAGCGCAGCACCTACGAGATCATGGACGCGACCGAAGTCGGCCTGGAGTCGAACTCGATCGTGCTGGGCAAGCACTCCGGCCGCCACGCCCTGCGCGACGCGCTGGAGCAGTTGGGCTTCAAGATCGAGGGCAACGCCCTGAACTCGGCCTTCAAGGCCTTCAAGGAGGTCGCCGACCGCAAGAAGCAGGTGACCGCACTCGACCTGGAGGCGATCGTCTCCGACGAGATGCGCGAGCGCTCCGACGCCCACGAGCTGTCCTCCTTCGAGGTCGAGGCCGGCTCCGACCGCGAGCCGCGGGCGCGGGTGGGGGTGACGATGCCCTCCGGCGAGGTGGTCGTCGGCGAGTCCGGCGGCGACGGCCCGATCGACGCCGTCTTCCGCGCGATCCAGCAGGCGACCGGGACCGAAAGCGAGCTGCGCCAGTACACGGTCGACGCCGTGACCGGGGGAGAGGACGCCCTCGGCGAGGTGACCGTGATGCTGCGCACCGACGGTCGCCTGGCGACCGGCGTCGGCGTCGCCACCGACATCATCGAGGCCTCGGCGCGCGCCTACCTCCGGGCCCTGTCCAACTCCCTGGCTGGCGCCGCCACCCGCGAGGCCGAGGCCGCCACCGCCGAAGCCGCGGTGCAGCGCACGCCGGGGCCCTGAGCCGCCCCCCAGCCCCAACCCACTCCGAGTCCCGGGGGGAGAACCCCCACCGAGGTTGCCCTTTGATGCGCATACCGCACCAAAGGGCAACCTCGGTGGGGCGAGCATGGGCTGGCTGACCTGGCGCAGCGGCAACATGGTGTGGTGGGGGAGAAGCAGCTGGAGGCTCTCGGTCTTACTCGCGACGCGATTGGCCGTCGAATTCGCTCAGGGCGCCTACATCCGGTACATGCCGGGGTGTACGCCGTCGGACACCGGAGAATTTCGCAACGGGGTTGGTGGATGGCGGCGGTGCTCGCCTGTGCATCCGATGCGGTGCTGAGTCATTGGTCCGCGGCGGCGCTCTGGAGGATCAGAGAACCCCGTGGCTCTGCAATCGATGTGACTCTGGCGCCGAAGAGTCGCTCACCACGAGGCATTCGCCGCCATGCCAGCAAGCTGCTGCCGGCCGACGAGGTCACGATCCACGACGGGATCCCGGTCACGACCGTGCCGCGGACGCTGCTCGACCTCGCCGCGGTGGCGTCGGCAGACGTCGTCGAGTTCGCCCTTCGCGAGTCCGAATACCTCGGGCTCTTCGACACCCTCTCCCTCCAGGATCTGGTTGATCGCTACCCGGATCGTCGCGGCGTCCGCAAGGCTCGCCTCGCCCTCGACCGCCTCGCCGAAAAGCCGGGACGTATCCGCAGCCCGCTCGAGGAAGTCTTCGTCCCCTTCCTGCGCCGCCACCGCCTGCCAATGCCGAGCCTCAACGCCTGGATCGACTTGGGGGAGAGGCGCTACCAGGTCGACTGCCTTTGGCCCGGCCACCAAATCGTCGAGCTCGATGGCTGGCAGGGCCACGGCACCAAATCGGCCTTCCGCGAAGACCGCGCCCGCGACCGCCGCCTGCGCGTCGCCGGCTATTCGATCACCCGCCTCACTTGGTCTCAGCTCGAAGACGAACCCACCGCGATCGCCGCAGATCTCGGGGCGCTCCTGACCGAACCTCGGTAGACAGACCAAACAACGCCCCCCCGAGTGCCCATCCCTCACTGCAACCACACCTGCAGGAAGGTTGCGGTGAGGGATGGGCACGGCGCGCCGCCAAACAAAGGGAACCGTGTCCGCAGGCGCCGGGGCTTTGGGCGTCAATACCTAGATCAACCCATAGTCAACTTACAAACGTCTGTGATAACGTACGGCCATGGTCCCCACTGAGACCAAGGTACGGCACGCGGCCGGCTCGTCCCCGGTCGCGCAGGACGCGCCGCGCAACCCCGAGCAGCCGCCGCCAATCGGTCCTCGCATCCGCGCCCTGCGCGACGCGATGGGGCTCTCCCTGCGCGACCTCAGCGAGCGCTCGGGTGTCAGCGCGCAGATGCTTTCGCAGGTCGAGCGAGGGGAGACGAGCCCGACGCTGGCGGTCGCCGGCAAGATCGCCGCCGGTCTGGAGCTGACGCTGTCGCAGCTGCTGCGCCTCGACGAGGGCGAGCACGTCGCCGTCAGCCGCGCCGGCGCCCGCCGTCGCAGCACCCGCGGTGGCCACGCCTTCGAGGAGCTGACGCCGCCGCTGCCGGGCCAGCGTGCCGACGTCTCCGTCCACACCCTGGAGCCGGGCGCCAGCACCGGTGGCGACGCCGATCCGCCGATGCACGAGCCGGGCAGCCGCGAGACGGCGGTCGTCCTCGCCAGCACCTTGGCGCTGATCGTCGACGGCACCCGCTACGACCTGCAGGAGGGGGACAGCGTCACCTTCGACGCCGACTTGCCCCATCATTTCGAGAACGATGGCGAGGAGCCGACCCGGTTCATCGCCGTGATCGCCGCCGGCCTGAGGAGGGGCTGACCAATGCCGAAGAACATGTTCGAGAAGATCTGGGAAGCCCACGAGGTTTCCGACGGCCTCATCTACATCGACCTGCACCTGGTCCACGAGGTCACCTCGCCGCAGGCCTTCGACGGGCTGCGCCTGGCGAACCGCCCGGTGCGTCGCCCCGACAAGACCCTGGCCACGGCCGACCACAACACGCCGACCGACGGCACCATGGCCGCCCGCCTGATCGCCGACGAGCTCTCCCGCGTCCAGGTCGAAACCCTGGAGCGCAACTGCGAGGAGTTCGGGATCCCGCTCTACTCGCTGGGCTCCGACCGCCAGGGCATCGTCCATGTGATCGGCCCGGAGCTGGGCGTCACCCAGCCGGGGATGACGATCGTCTGCGGCGACAGCCACACCTCCACCCACGGCGCCGTCGGGGCGCTGGCCTTCGGCATCGGCACCTCCGAGGTGGAGCATGTGTTGGCGACCCAGTGCCTGGTCCAGAAGCGTCCGAAGACGATGCGGATCAACTACGCCGGCGCCCTCGGCAACGGAGTCACCCCCAAGGACCTGATCCTGGCGACGATCGGCCGCCTCGGCACCGGCGGCATGACCGGCTACGCGGTCGAGTACGCCGGCCCCGCGATCGAGGCGCTCTCGATGCCCGGCCGGATGACGATCTGCAACATGACGATCGAGGGCGGCGGCCGGGCCGGGATGATCGCCCCCGACGAGACGACGATCGAGTGGGTCCGCGGCCGTGAGGGCGCGCCCCAGGACTTCGACGCCGCCGTCGCCCGCTGGCGGGCGCTGCCGACCGAGGACGGCGCCGGCTTCGACACCGAGGTCGACATCGACGCCGCCGAGATCTCGCCGATGGTCACCTGGGGCACGAACCCCGGCATGGTCATCGAGGTCACCGACGTCGTCCCCGATCCGGCGGCGATGGACTCGCCCGCGGACCGCGAAGCGGCCGAGCGCGCCCTCAACTACATGGGGCTGGAGGCGGGCACGCCGATGACCGAGGTCGCCCCGGAACGGATCTTCATCGGCTCCTGCACCAACTCGCGGATCGAGGATCTGCGCGAGGCCGCCGAGGTGCTCGACGGCCGCAAGGTCGCCGACGGCATCCACGCGATGGTCGTCCCCGGCTCCCAGCAGGTCAAGGCCGCGGCCGAAGCCGAGGGTCTGCACGACGTCTTCCGCAGCGCCGGCTTCGAATGGCGCGAGGCGGGCTGCTCGATGTGCCTCGGCATGAACCCGGACACCCTCGCCGAAGGCGAGCGCTGCGCCTCGACCTCGAACCGCAACTTCGAGGGGCGCCAGGGCAAGGGCGGCCGCACCCACTTGGTCAGCCCGAAGATGGCGGCGGCGGCCGCCGTCGAGGGCCACTTCGTCGACATCAGGGATTGGAGCTGAAATGCGACCGATTGACGTAATCGAGGGCAAGGTGTCGGTGCTGGACCGCGCCGACGTCGACACCGACCAGATCATCCCCAAGCAGTTCCTGAAGCGGGTCGAGCGGACCGGCTTCGGCGAGTTCCTCTTCTACGACTGGATCCGCGACGGCGAGATCGAGCTGGAGCCGAACCCGATCCTCGTCACCGGGCCCAACTTCGGCTGCGGCTCCTCGCGCGAGCACGCCCCTTGGGCGCTGGAGGACTTCGGCTTCCAGGCGATCATCGCGCCTTCCTTCGCCGACATCTTCTACTCGAACTGCACGAAGATCGGGCTGCTGCCGGCGATCCTCGACGAGGCCCACTGCAAGCTCGTCGCCGAGGCCGGCGAGGCGCGCATCGACGTCGATGACGAGACCGTCACCTGCGCCGCCGGCGTCTTCGAGTTCGAGGTCGAGCACGATGTCAAACACCGCCTGCTGAACGGCCTCGACGACATCGGGATCACGCTCGAGAACGCCGGCGCGATCGACACCTTCGAGGCGACGCCGGCCGGGGCTCACGGCCCCGTGACCACGGCCCTGTAATGGCCGCTGCCGAGGAGGCGAAGCCGATGAACACCGGTGCCCGTGAGTGGGACGCCGAGACCTACGACGCCGTCTCTGACCCCCAGTTCAGCTGGGGAATGGAGGTCCTCGAGCGGCTCGAGCTGGGGGGCGAGGAGGCGGTGCTCGACGCCGGCTGCGGCTCGGGCCGGGTCAGCGAGCAGCTCCTGAACCGGCTGTCCCCGGGCAGCCTGCTGGCGGTCGATGGATCCGAAGCAATGATCGCCAAGGCGCGCGAGCGTCTCGGTGATCGGGCGAGCTACATGGTCGCCGACCTCTCCGAGCTCGAGGTCGAGTCGCCGGTCGACCTCGTCTTCTCGACCGCGACCTTTCACTGGATCCCCGACCACGACCGGCTCTTTGCCAGGGTCCGCGCGGCCCTGCGGCCGGGCGGCAGGCTGGTTGCCCAGTGCGGGGGAGAGGGGAACGTCGCCGAGCACGTCAAGGTGATCGCAACAGTCGCCGCGCAGCCCCGGTTCGCCGAGCACCTGGGCGAGATGGAGGGCCTCTGGAACTTCGCCTCAGCCGAGGAGACCGAGCGGCGTCTGCACCGGGCCGGCTTCGACGCGGCCCGCTGTTGGCTGGAGCCCAAGCCGGTGCAGCCCGAGAACCCGCTTGCCTTCACCTCGACCGTGACCCTCGGCCCGGTTCTCGCCCAGTTGCCGGAGGGGCTGAGAACCGCCTTCGCCGAAGCGGTCCTGGCCGAGTCGGACTCGCCACTGGTGCTCGATTACGTGCGGCTCAACATCGAAGCCGTTGCCGCCTAGCGGCGCCGATGCGTAGAGTCCGGCGCCGATGAGCGACGCTCCGCGCATAGTCGTCCTCCCGGGGGACGGGATCGGCCCCGAGATCGTCGCGGCCGCGATCGAGCTCCTGGAGTCGCTCGGCGATTTCTCCTTCGACGAGCGGCTGATGGGCGGCTGCTCGATCGACGAGCACGGCGTCGCCCTCACCGACGAGGTGCTGGAGGCCTGTAAAGCCGCCGACGCGGTCCTGCTCGGCGCCGTCGGCGGCCCGAAATGGGACACGACCGACCCCAACGCGCCGCGCCCCGAGCAGGGGCTGCTCGGCCTGCGCAAGGGGATGGGCCTCTATGCAAACCTGCGGCCGGTGCGGCCGAGCCCGGCGCTTGTTGGCGCCAGCCCGCTGCGCGAGGAGCGAATCGCCGGCACCGATCTGCTGGTCGTCCGCGAGCTGACCGGCGGCATCTACTTCGGCGACTCCGGCCGCGACGGCGACGCCGCTCACGACACCTGCGAGTACACGGCGGCGGAAGTCGAGCGGATCGCCCGCACCGCCTTCGAGGCCGCCCGGCGCCGCGCCGAGGGCTCGGGCCGCAAGCCGAAGGTGACCTCGATCGACAAGGCGAACGTGATGGAGACCTCGAGGCTCTGGCGCGAGGTCGTCACCCGCATCGCCCCCGAGTACGACGACGTCGCCCTCGACCACCTGCTGGTCGACAACGCCGCGATGCAGCTCGTCTCACGGCCCGCCGACTTCGACGTGATCGTCGCCGAGAACCTGTTCGGCGACATCCTCAGCGACGAGGCGGCAATGCTGACCGGCAGCCTCGGGATGCTGCCTTCCGCCAGTCTCGGCGCCGACGGCGATCCCGGCCTCTTCGAGCCGGTCCACGGCTCGGCGCCCGACATCGCCGGACACGGCACTGCCAACCCCCTCGCGACCTTCCTCTCGGTGGCGATGATGCTGCGCCACGGGCTCGGCCGAGCCGACGACGCGGCGCGAATCGAGGCGGCGGTCGACGCGGTGCTGGAGCGCGGACTGCGGACTCCCGATCTCGCCGCCGGCACGGTGGTGGCGGCGACGCCGCCGATGTCGGACGTGCCGGCCGAGGTCGAGGTGGGGACGACGGAGATGACCTCCGCCGTCCTCGAAGAGCTCGCCGCCTGACGGACGGGCTCCACCTCTCCTAGAGCGCTACGGGGCGGCGGTCACCGCCCACTGGCCGTACACCGCGAAAGGTTTTTCTTTTTCGTCGGCTTTCGCGAGCAGGCCGAAACCGAGCCGCGTGTTGTTCTCGGCGGCGAGCGGCGTCGTCGCATCGACATTCACTTCTTCGGTGATGTAGACGCAGAGGTTGCCGGCGGTGGCGCTCGGCGCCGAGCCGCTGCCGATGCCACTGCAGTTGGCCGAGGTCTGGCCTTTTTTCAGGACCGTGACGGCGGGGGCGGCGCCGGCCAGTGGGAACTGGTAGCTGACCGCGCCGCGCGCGAGCGAGCCGGCGACGGTGCTGGACGTACCGCCGACGTCGAAAACCCCGCGCAGCGTCTGACCTGCCCGCAGTGGCGTCGGCGTGCCGAGCACTTCAGGCCCGAGTTTGGCGTTGGTCACCGCGCCGTCGGCCAGTTTCGCCGTCGTCACGTTGGCGTTGGCCAGTTTGTTGGTCGTGATCACGCCGTTTTTGATCGAGCTCGCGATCACGGCGCCGGCGCCGATCTTCGCCGTCGTGATGCCGCCGTTGACGATGTTGCCGGGCGTCACCGCGTTGGGGCCGAGCTTGCCGGCGACAACCGACTTCGCGCCGAGCTTGCCGCTGGTGACGGCCCCCTTCTTGATTTTGGCCGCGGTGACGGCGCCCTTCTTCAACTGCTTCGGGCCGACGCTGTTCTTGGGCAGTCCTGCGGCCACCGCGACGCCGCTTAGGGCCGCGAACAGCGCCAGTGAGGCGATCACGTTCGAGTAGGTCAGCTTCTGGCGAAGCTTCGACATGGGCTCCCGTTCCTTTCCTGGTTTCCAGATGGTCTCCGCACGTCATTCGAGACCACGAAGGTGAAGACCTTCGTTTGATGGGGCATACTTCTCCAACATGGATCCGGTCGATTCGATTTGGCGAAACGGCGAGTTCGTCGCCTGGGAGGACGCGCAAACGCACGTCCTCAGCCACGGCCTGCACTACGGAACCGGCGTTTTCGAGGGCATTCGCTGCTACGAGACCGAGCGCGGCCCGGCCGTTTTCCGCCACACGGACCACCTCGACCGGCTCGAGAAGTCGGCCGAGCTCTACTACCTGGAGCTGCCCTACAGCGCCGAGGAAATCCGCCAGGCCACGCACGAGCTGCTGCGCCGCAACGAGCTCAAGTCGGCCTACATCCGGCCGCTCGCCTACCGCGGCTACGGCAGCCTCGGCCTCTACGCCAAAGACGCCCCGATCGACGTCATCATCGCCGCCTTCCCCTGGGGCGCCTATCTCGGCGAGGAGAGCAAGAACGGCGGCATCCGCGCCAAGGTCTCGAGCTGGCGCCGGATCAGCCCTGCCGGCTCGATCCCGCACGCCAAGGCCTCGGGCTCCTACCTCAACTCGATCCTCGCCAAGACCGAGTCGGCCAACGCCGGCTACGACGAGGCGATCCTGCTCGACGAGCGCGGCTTCGTCTGCGAGGGATCGGGCGAGAACATCTTCGTGGTCCGCGACGAAGAGATCGTGACGCCGCCGCACGTCGCCTCGATCCTCGACGGGATCAACCGCAAGTCGGTGATCCAGATCGCCCGCGACCTCGGTTTCACCGTCGTCGAGCGCGACATCGCCCGGGCCGAGCTCTACCTGGCGGAAGAGGTCTTCTTGACCGGGACCGCTGCCGAGCTGGTGCCGGTGCGCGAGATCGACGACCACCCGCTGGGCGGACCGGGCGAGATCACCCGCCAAGTCCAGGCCAAGTTCGAGGACGCGCTCTACGGCCGCGCCGAGGAGTACCTGGAGTGGCTCGACTTCGTCGAGCCGGCCGGTAGCGACGCCACCGGGGCGGATTCCGAGTCGATCGGGCGAATTACCCCAGCCGCCTAGCGGCTGGCGCGGCGCTGCCGTGCGTCTGGGCCCGATGGCCCACCCCCGATCTTCGACTCGAAAGGCAGCATCAAGATGGATCAAGTGAAGCTCTACGACAGCACCCTGCGTGACGGTATGGGCGGGCGCGGCATGTCGCTCTCCGTCGGCGAGAAGCTCAGCGTCGTCCGCGCCCTCGACGCCCTCGGCGTCCACTTCATCGAGGCCGGCTTCCCGAGCAGCAACCCGAAGGAAGCCGAGCTGTTCGAGCGCCTCGCCGAGCTCGAGCTGGCGAACGCGGTGATCGCCGCCTTCGGCATGACCCGCCGCCGCGACCGCGCCGCCGAGGACGACGAGGCGCTGCTCGGCCTCACCTCCTCATTCGCCCCGGTCGTCTGCCTGGTCGGCAAGAGCTCGCCACTGCACGTCGAGAAAGTGATCCGAGTTACCCGCGAGGAGAACCTGGCGATGATCGCCGACTCGATCGCCTTCTGCCGTAGCCAGGGCAAGCGCCCGGTCTTCGACGCCGAGCACTTCTTCGACGGCTACCGCGAAGACAGGGCCTACGCCCTGGAAACCCTGCGCGCCGCCGCCGAGGCCGGAGCCGAGAACGTCACCCTCTGCGACACCAACGGCGGCAGCCTGCCGGGCTTCGTCGCCGCTGCAACCGCCGACGCGGCGGCCGCGGTCGGCGAGATGGTCGAGCTCGGGATCCACACCCACAACGACTCCGAGTGTGCGGTCGCCAACTCGCTGGCCGCGGTCGAAGCCGGCGCCCGCCTCGTCCAGGGCTGCGTCAACGGCTACGGCGAGCGCTGCGGCAACGCCAATCTCGCCTCGATCCTGCCGGCCCTGCAGCTGAAGATGGGCTTCGACGTCGTCAGCGCGGAGCAGCTCGCCAGCCTGACCCAGACCGCCCACTACCTGGACGAAGTCTGCAACCTCGCCTCGGACGGCGACCGCCCCTACGTCGGCCGCAACGCCTTCGCCCACAAGGCCGGGATGCACGCCGCCGGCGTCGCCGCCGACGCCAGCACCTTCGAGCACCTCGACCCGGCCCTGATCGGCAACGAGCGCGACATCCTCGCCTCCGAGCTGGCCGGCAAGGCGACGGTCCGCAGCCAGGCCGAGCAGGCCGGGCTCGAGCTCGACGACGCGGCCGCCTCGCGCGCGGTCGAGCGGCTCAAGCAGCGCGAGCACGAGGGCTACCACTACGAGGCGGCACCGGCCTCATTCGAGCTGCTGCTGCGGCGCGAGGCCGGCACCTACAAACCGCTGTTCAAGCTCGAGAGCTTCCGCGTCGTCACCGAGAAGCGGGCCGGGGGAGAGGTCGAGACCGAGGCGACGATCAAAGTCGAGGTCGACGGCGAGCGCTACCTGCGGGTCGCCGAGG
This sequence comes from Solirubrobacterales bacterium, assembly GCA_035689305.1. Classification (GTDB taxonomy): domain Bacteria; phylum Actinomycetota; class Thermoleophilia; order Solirubrobacterales; family 70-9; genus VAYN01. Next base: position 35,200 of record DASSLT010000011.1, read on the forward strand.
GCAACGGCCCGGTCAACGCTCTCGACCGCGCCCTGCGCGGGGCGATCGCCGACCGCTACCCGCACCTGGCCGAGATCGAGCTGACCAACTACAAGGTCCGCATCCTCGACCAGGACCACGGCACCGGCGCCGTCACCCGCGTCCTCCTCGACTCCGCCGACGGCGAGCACGAGTGGGGGACGATCGGCGTCTCCGAGAACATCATCGAGGCCTCCTGGGAGGCGCTGGTCGACTCGCTCGAGTACGCGTTCCAGCCGCGTGCGGAGGCTGCTGCTCAGGCGAGCGGCGGGCCGACGACCTCGACGTCGTAGGCGGAGGCGATCTTGCCGATCTGCTCGGGCGCCGACGGCCCATCGGCGTCGGCGAAGGCCGCCGCCAGTTCGCAGAGGAAGCTGCCCGGCGCGAGCGTCGTCTCCGACATGAAGAGGGTGCCATTGGTGCCGTCGGCGCCGACTTTGAGCGAGAGCGAGGAGCTGCCGAGCTGGAAGTCCTCGCCCTCGCCGGGACCATGGAAGGTCGCGCCCATGGCGCCAAACTCTAGTCTGCGGCCATGATTCCGCTCTCGGGACCGGAGATTGGACCGCGCGAGGAGGAGCTCGTGCTCGAGGTGCTGCGCTCCGGTCGGCTCTCGCTGGGGCCGATGGGGGAGCGCTTCGAACGCGACTTCGCCGCCTGGCTCGGAGTCGACGACGCGGTTGCGGTCTCGAGCGGCACCGCCGCCCTCCATCTCGGCGTCCGCCAACTCGGCTGGGGCCCGGGCGACGAGGTCCTGACCAGCCCCTTCAGCTTCGTCGCCTCCGCCAACTGCCTGCTCTACGAGGGGGCGCGGCCGGTCTTCTGCGACGTCGACCCGGTCACCCTCAACCTCGACCCCGCGGCCGCCACCGCGGCAGCTGGAGAGCGGACCGCCGGCATCCTCCCGATCCACATCTTCGGCTACCCGGCGGCGATGCCGGAGATCGAGCAGCTGGCCGAGGCCCAGGGCTTCGAGATCCTCGAGGACGCCTGCGAGGCGCTCGGCGCAGTCGACTCCGAGGGCCGGATGGTGGGCACCCGCGGCAACCTCGCCACCTTCGCCTTCTACGCCAACAAGCAGATGACGACGGGGGAGGGAGGGATGATCGTCCCCAGCGGCGAGGGCTCGGCCGCTCGCCTGCGCAGCGAGCGCAACCAGGGCCGCGCCGTCGACATGGGCTGGCTCGACCACGACCGGCTCGGCTTCAACTACCGCCTCTCCGACCTCGCCGCGGCGCTCGGCGTCGGTCAGGTCGAGCAGCTCGACTCGATCCTCGCCCGCCGCCAGGCGGTCGCCGACCTCTACGAACAGGGGCTGGCCGGGGTCGAGGGGGTGACGACGCCGATCTCCGCTCGCGGCGCCGAGCGTCGCAGCTGGTTCGTCTACCCGGTCCGGCTCGACCCCTCGATCGACCGCGACGCGACGATCACCGCCCTCGCCGAGCGCGGCATCGCCAGCAAGGCCTACCTGCCCTGCATCCACCTCTTCCCGCACCTGCGCGAGCTGGGCTGGCGCGAGGGTCAGTTCCCGGTCGCCGAAGCCGCCGCGGCCGAGTCGCTGGCGCTGCCGTTCTTCACCGGGCTCGGCGAGGGACAGGTGGCACGGGTCTGCCAGGAACTGGCCGCGGTCCTCGGCCAGGCCTGCTGACGCAATAATCGCCCGCCCATGGCTCGCTTTCGCAAAGATCCCGACCCGCGCTTCTGGCGCCTCAACCGCTCGCTCGAATTCGACAAGTGGCTGGCGCCCTACGACATCGACCAGTCGCGCGCCCACGCCCGCGGCCTGGAGGCGATCGGCGTCCTCGACGCCGACGAGCTCAAGCAGATGGTCGCTGGCCTCGACCGGGTCGCCGCCCGGATGGCCGAGCCCGGCTTCGAGTTCGAGCCCGCCGACGAGGACATCCATATGGCGATCGAGCGGCTGCTCGGCGAGGAGATCGGGCCTCTGGCCGGCAAGCTCCACACCGGCCGCTCGCGCAACGACCAGGTCGCGACCGACGTCGCGATGGTCGTCCAGAACCACTCGATGGAGGCGATCGAGCTGGCCGGGGCCGCGATGCGGCGGCTCCTGACCCTGGCCGAAGCCCACCGCGACTGGCCGATGCCCGGCTACACCCACCTGCAGCGCGCCCAGCCGGTCTACCTCGGCCACCACCTGCTCGCCTACTTCTGGATGCTGGCCCGCGACGTCCTTCGCTTCCAGTTCGCGCTCGACAGCGCCAGCGTGATGCCGCTCGGCTCCGGCGCCCTCGCCGGCGTCAACTGGGAGATCGACCGCGAGGGCGTCGCCGCCGACCTCGGCTTCGAGCACGTCAGCCACAACTCGATCGACGGCGCCTCCAACCGCGACTTCGTCCTCGACTACCTCAACGCCGCCTCGACCTGCGCCATGCACCTCTCCCGGCTCGGCTCTGAAATCGTCATCTGGAGCTCCTCGGAGTTCGGCTTCTGCGAGCTCGACGAGTCCTTCTCCTCCGGCTCCTCGATCATGCCGCAGAAGAAGAACCCCGACTCGGCCGAGCTGCTGCGGGCGAAGAGCCCGCGCGTCGCCGCCTCCTACGCCACTCTGCTCGGGGTCATGCACGCGCTGCCGCTGACCTATGGCAAGGACATGCAGGAGGACAAGGAGCCGCTCTTCGACGCGATCGACACGATCGAGGCGCTGCTCGACGCGACCGCCGGGATGCTGGACGGGATCGTCTTCCACCGCGAGCGGCTCGAGCACGCCTCCGGCGACGAGATGCTGGCGGCGACCGAGGTCGCCGACCTGCTCGTCCGGCGCGGCGTCCCCTTCCGCGAGGCGCATGGGATCGTCGGCGACCTCGTCCGCGACGCGGTCGAGCACGGCAAGTCGCTCTCGGAGCTGACCCCGGTCGAGCTCAAACAGCGCTCGGAGCTGCTCGACGAGACCTACTACGAGGTGCTGCAGCGCTCGAGCTGGCTGGAGTCGAAGCGGATCGCCGGCGGCACCGGCTCAGCGCCGCTGGCAGTTCAGATCGAGGCCGCCCGCGAGACCCTCGCCGCGGTCGAGACCCGGGTCGCCGAAGAACGAGCGTGAGCCAGCCGGCTCGGCGAGCTACGCGGGTGAGCCGCGACCAGCGGCTCACCACTGATTTCTTCGACCGCTCGGTCCACGCTGTCGCCCGCGACCTGATCGGCTGCCGCCTCTTCTTCGCCGGCTGCGGCGGCACGATCGTCGAGACCGAGAGCTACGACCGCGAAGACCCCGCCTGCCACGCCTACGTCGGCCTGACCGAGCGCACCAGGGTCCTGTTCGGGCCGCCCGCCCGCAGCTACGTCTACCTCTCCTACGGGATCCACAGCCTGCTCAACTTCGTCGCCGAACCCGAGGGCGAGGCCGCCGCGGTCCTGATCCGGGCGCTGGAGCCGACCGCCGAGCTCAAGGCGATGCGCGCCCGCCGCGGCCCCCGCCACGCCGACCGCGACCTCTGCAACGGCCCCGGCAAGCTGACCGAGGCGCTCGGCATCGGCCTCGAGCAAAACGATGCCGACCTCCTGCGCGAGCCTTTTCTCCTGCTCGGACCGGAGGGCGAGCCGCCGTCGGTGGTCACCGGGCCCCGGATCGGGATCACCAAAGCGGTCGAGCGCCCCTGGCGTTTCGCCGCCGCCGGCAACCCATTCGTCTCCAGGCCCTGGCCGCCGCAGCCGGCCTAGCGCTCCGGCGCTACCCGGCAGTCACGCCGCCGCCACCACCTTCGGGGGCGGCTTCGACCGGCGCTTCCGGCGCTTCTTCGACCGGCCCTTCTCCTTCGGGGGTGACTTCGCCTTCCGGCGTCACTTCGGCACCGCCACCGCCGCCTTCTTCCGGCACGACTTCTTCGGTCGACGGTTCGTACGGCTGGTATTCGTAGCTTTCTTCTTCTTCGCCGCTGTCGGTGCCGCCGTTCTTCTTTTCCGCCTTGTGGGCGGCCTTTTCCGCGGCGCGGTTGGCCTTGATCTCCTCCCAGGCGTTCATCACGCTGGCCCAGATCAGCGCCGGGAAGGTGCCGCCCATCACCGGGCCGCCCTCATAGAGGGTCGTCATCGGCGTCGTCGTGTCCGGGTAGCCGACCCAGACGCAGGCCGTCGCTTCGTCGCTGATCCCGCCGCAGAACCAGGCGTCGCCGTTGTTCTCGGTCGTCCCCGTCTTGCCCCACTGGCCTTCGGCGCCGATGTCGGCGTGGGTGCCGGTGCCGGAGGAGACGACGGTTTCGAGGATCCGCTTCGCTTCTTCGGCGGTCCCTTGCTGGAAGACCTGTTTGTGGGTCGAGTCGTTCTCGCCGCCCTTGATCACGTGGCCGTCCTTGTCGGTCACTTCGGTATAGGCGACGGGACTGTCGCCGGGGTCGGGGGCGAGGTTGCCGCTGACGCGGTCGCCGTTGTTGCCGATCGTCGAGTAGGCGTAGGTCCAGCCGAGCGGGCTGACCCCTTCCTCGAGGCCGCCGAGGACCATCCCCGGGTTGGTCGAGATCGGGTTCGAGTAGCCGGCCGCGTGGATCGTCTTCGCGATCGAGCGGGTGCGGTCCTCGATCGTCTTCCCTTCCAGGCCTTCGAGACCGAGCTGGGCGTAGATCGAGTTGTCTGAGTAGGTCGTCGCGCATTCGATCGAGCAGGAGCCGAGGTAGGAGTCCTCGTCGTTGTGGACGACGTAGGTTTCCTTCCCCTTTTTGCCGAAATGAAATTCCTGGACCGCCGATTCGTAGGTGGTCGAGGGCGAGATTCCCTCTTCCAGCGCGGTCAGCAGGGTGAAGGGCTTGATCGAGGAGCCCGGCTGGCGGCGCCCCTGGGTGGCGAGGTTGAACGGCGTGGTCTTGAAGTCGTAGCCGCCGACCAGGGCCTTGATCCCGGCGTTGTGGTTGTCGATCACGACCACCGACGCGGTCGCCGGCAGGTAGCCGAGATAGGAGCTGACCGCTTCTTCGGCCGCTTCCTGCAGCTGCAGGTCGAGCGTCGACTTGACTTTGAGGCCGCCGTAGAAGGCCTTCGAGGCGCCGTAGCGTTCGAGCAGCTGCTGGCGCAGGTAGGCGACGAAGTAAGGGGCCTTCGATTCGAAGGTCGGCGGTTCGATCGAGTTCGGCGAGGGCAGGGCGTGCTGCTGACCTTCCTGCATCTGTTCTTCGGAGATGTAGCCCTGTTCGTACATCTTTTCCAGGACTACGTTGCGGCGCAGGAGGGCGTTTTCGGGGTAGATCTTCGGATCGTAGGCGGAGGGCGACTGGATGATCCCGGCCAGCAGTGCCGCCTCGTAGGGCTCGAGCACGGTCGCGCAGGGCTCCTCGGGCGTGCCGCAGCCGGGATGGGCGGCGCCGAAGTAGGTGCGGGCGGCGGCCTCGATCCCGTAGGCGCCCTCGCCGAAGTAGATCGTGTTCAGGTACTCGGTGAGGATTTTGTCCTTGCTCCAGTGGCGCTCGAGCCGGTAGGCGAGCGCCGCCTCGCGGAACTTCTCCAGGACCGTACGGCTGCTTTCCGCTTCCAGCGCCTGCTTGACGAACTGCTGGGTGATCGTCGAGGCGCCCTGCTCGGCGCTCTGGCTGAGGATGTCCTTGACCAGGGCGCGGCCGATGCCCTGGAAGTCGACGCCGCTGTGTTCGTAGAAGCGGGCGTCCTCGACCGAGACCACCGCATTCTTGACGTTGGGCGAGATCTGGCTCGAGTTGAGCAGGATTTTGTTCTGGTCGCTGGTCAGCGTTCCCAGCTCTTCGCCGTTGGCGCCGACGACGACGCTGTTGCGCGAAGCCTTGTACTGGGCGAAGTTGTAGATCGCCGGCAGGTCCTGCGAGACCGCGGCCATCATCCCGAAGATCATCGAGAACAGGGCGAGGATCCCGAGCCCGAGCAGCACGAACAGGAACCGCAGCTTGTTAAGGCGCGGCTTCGGGGGCTTGGGGGGAGCCGAGATAGAGGGCGGGCCTTCGTCGCCGCCCTTCTTCCGGCGCTTGAGTGGGAAGCGGGCCATCGAGAGATAAACAACGCGCTGCGACGGACGACTCGGACCCGTCGAGCGGAGGCGGCAGTTTAGCATTGCGCCCTTGCCGGATCTGACGAAGAACGCGGTCGACGTGCTGCCCGAGGGGCGGCTGGCGGAGCAGCTCGCCGGCGAGCGGCCGCTGCGGGTCAAGCTCGGGATCGATCCGACCACGGCCGACATCCACCTCGGCCACACGGTCGTGCTGGAGAAGCTCAGCGAGTTCCAGCGCGAGGGCCACACCGTCGTCCTCATCATCGGCGACTTCACCGCCCGGGTCGGCGACCCCAGCGGTCGCTCCAGCACCCGGCCGCTGCCCTCGGCCGAGGAGATCGAGGCCAACGCGGCCACCTACCAGGAGCAGGCCTTCAAGGTCCTCGACCGCGAACGGACCGAGGTCCGCCGCAACAGCGAGTGGCTGCGGATGGAGTCCGAGGACCTTTTCTCACTGCTGGCGCGGACGACGGTGGCGCGCCTGCTCGAGCGCGACGACTTCCAGAAGCGGCTCGGCGCCGGTCAGCCGATCGCCGCCCTCGAGCTGCTCTACCCGCTGCTGCAGGGCTACGACTCGGTCGCGGTCGAGGCCGACGTCGAGCTCGGCGGCACCGACCAGAAGTTCAACCTCCTCTTCGGCCGCGACATCCAGGTCGCCTACGGGCAGCCGCCGCAGTCGATCCTGACGATGCCGATCCTGGTCGGCACCGACGGCGTCCAGAAGATGAGCAAGTCGCTCGGCAACTACGTCGGCGTCACCGACCCGCCGGAGGAGATGTTCGGCAAGCTGATGAGCATCCCCGACGAGGCGATGGCCGAGTACTACCGCCTGCTGCTCGGGACCGAGCCGCCGTCGGCGCCGCCGAACGAGGCCAAGCGCGCGCTGGCGCGCCGCCTCGTCGACCGCTTCCACGGCGCCGGCGCGGGAGAGGGGGCCGAGCAGCACTTCAACCGCCTCTTCGTCGACCGTGGCGTCCCCGACGACGTGCCCGAGGTCGAGATCGAAGCAGGCGAGGTCCATCTGCCGAGGCTGCTCTCCGGCGCCTTCGGCCTCAGCTCCAGTGAGGGCCGGCGCCTGCTCGGCCAGGGCGGGGTCAAGCTCGACGGCGAGCCGCTGCCGGCGGCGCCGCTCGACGTGCCTGCGGCCAGCCTCGATGGCCGTATACTGCAGGTCGGCAAGCGGCGCTTTGCGAAGTTGCGAATCGCCGGCTAGACAAATGCCTGGCTACGCGATATATTGATTTGCCCTCTGGGGCTCCTTCGCGGAGCCCCGGCGTCTGTAAGGGCGGCGAGTCCCGCCGCAGAGGCGCAGCGGTCTTTGAAAACT
>DASSLT010000012.1:0-93042 GCA_035689305.1 Solirubrobacterales bacterium
TGCGCGGCGTCTCTGCCGGTTGCCTGCGCCGACAACCATCAGACGGGAGAGATGAGATGAACAAGCGCAAGGCCGCTATCGGCATCGCCGTGCTCTTCGCCCTGGGGCTCAGCGCCTTCGCGGCGGCGAGTGCTTCGGCGACGGGCCTCACAGCCTATACATGCGTGACAGACCCGAGTGGACCCCTCCTTGGTGACCACTGCCTTACGGCAGCCCAAGGTGGTTCGGGTGGAGCATCCAAACACGTAGAAATCGCACAGAACGAAACAACAACAGGAACATGGACCAATGCAAAAACGGCGAGCGGAACAACCGCCGCTCAATCGGCCATCGTGCATGGGTCCCTAGCTGGGGTTGCGACCGAAATTACATGCAGCGAAGTTCACAGCGAAGGGACGTTCGAAAACAGGAAAAACGCAAGTGGAGAACATTATTTCCACTACGAAGGACAGGTGCATTTCACAGGCTGTGTGGTGAAAAAACCAGCTGAAAAAGGCTGCAAAATATCCGGTGAAACAATTACAACGGTTCCAATGACATTCACCAGCGAGGGGGTAGCGCAGCCCGACCATAGAACATCAACAAGACCTAAGGAAGGTACGAAAATCACCGAAATCAAAATAGAAGGTTGCAGCATCGCGGCGCTGAACAACACGTTCCCGCTCTCGGGAAGCGTCAGTTCGAAACTAAGCGGTGCGACAGCGAGAGTGATCGGAGTAGACAGCACAGGGGAAAACACGCTGAAATTCGGCGGTGTGAAAGCCGGCCTCGACATGGTGCTGACACCCACAGCCCACTCGAAAGCGGGTGAGGAAACAAAGCCTCTGAGCTTCACAACAACGTAGTAAGAAGTGAGACGCACGGGGCTGGGCTCTTGGCCCAGCCCCGATCCTAGCCTGAGGCCGCCTGCTCGGCCGCCTTCGCCTTGACGCCGGGAGACCGCATCAGCAGCACCGGCACGTTGCTCGCCTTCAGCACCTTCTCCGAGACCGAACCGAGCAGGGCCCGGTGGACGCGGCTGTGGCCGTGGGAGCCCATGACGACGAGGTCGTGTTCGCCTTCGCGGGCGATGTTGAGGATCGTCTCGGCCGGGTTGCCGCGCTCGAGGCGGGTGGTGACGCCGACGTCGTCGGGAATCGAGTCGGTCGCCTCGCGCAGCAGCTTGGTGTGGAAGTCGAGCATGTCGGGCGGGGCGGAGGCGCCGACCCCGATCGGCGTCGCCGGCGGCGGTGCCACGGTCAGCAGGGTGACGAGCGCGTTCTGGTCGCGCGCCAGGGTGACGGCGTGGTGGAGCGCCGCCTCGGCATCGGACGAGCCGTCGATCGCGACGAGGATGCGGTGGTAACAGGCCATCAGTCCGTCACAGGCAACGCTAACCCGGGAGAGAACTCGGGTCTAGGCCTGCGCGGGACGGCGAGGCTTGCCAGCGCCGCCAGCAGGCAGGCGCTGCCGGCGAAAAGGAAGGCCAGCGTGAACCCTTCCTCGGTCGGGAAGCCGGCGCCGACCCCGGCGGCGACGACGGTGCCGGCGATCAGGCTGGCGCCGACCTGGCCGCCGACGGCGCCGCCGAGCGTGCGCATCACCGTGTTCATCCCGGTCGCGACCCCGGTCTGCTCGGGCGGGACTGCCTCGACGATCAGGATCGCGAGGGCGGAGAAGGCGAGCGCGATCCCCGTGCCCATCAGCGCCGTCGCCACGTACAGGTCGAACTGCTGGGTGTGAGCGAGCCCCATCAGCGTGAAGGAGACGGTGGTGATCGCGCAGCCGAGGATCAGGTTGAGGCGGGCGCCGATCCGGTCTGCGAGCCAGCCGGCGATCGGGCTGACGACCAGCATCGCGATCGTCGTCGGCAGCAGGAAGAGGCCGGCTTCGGTCACCGTCGAGCCGTAACCGTAACCGGTGCTGGCCGGCGTCTCGGTGAACTCGGGGACGAGGATGAACGAGGTGTACATGCCGGCCCCGACGAGGAAGGCGGCGGCGTTGACGGTCCAGACGCTGCGGATCCGCATCATCCCGATGTCGATCAGCGGTTCGCGGGTCCGTTCGGAGAAGCGGATCCAGACCGCCAGCATCGCCCCGGCGGCGGCGATCAAGCCCCAGACACGGAGGTCGCCCCAGCCCCATGCGGAGGTCTGGGTGATCCCGAGCAGGAGCAGGACCAGCCAGGTCGAGAGCAGGCCGGCGCCGATCCAGTCGACCTTGCCGGGCGACTTCAGCGGCGATTCGGGGACGAAGAAGATCGTCGCCACGGTCGCGGCGACGGTGACGACCAGCGGGAACCAGAACAGCCAGTGGTAGTCGAAGGCGGTGATGATCGGGCCGGCGAGGACGATCCCGAGGCCGCCGCCGATGCCGAGGATGGCCGAGATCAGGGCGATTCCCTGGGCCGCTTTCTCGCGCGGGAACTCGTCGCGGATGATGCCGAAGGCGAGCGGGAAGATGGCGCCCCCGGAGCCCTGGACGATGCGGGCGAGGATCAGCATCCCGATCGACCGCGCCAGCGCCGCCATCAGCACGCCGACGCTGAGCACCGCCAGCGAGATCACCAGGGTCCGCTCCTTGCCGAACATGTCGCCGAGGCGGCCGACGATCGGGGTGAGAACGCTGGCGCTGAGCAGGTATCCGGTGAAGACCCAGGCCACCGCGGTCGGAGAGGCGTGCAATTCTTCCTGGATGACCGGCAGGGCGGGAGCTACAGTCGACTGCAGCATCGCGTAGGCGGCGCCGGCGAGGGCGAGTACAGCGAAGGTGATGCCGTAGTGCTGGCGCTTTTGGTGTACCGCGCTGGTATTGTCAGCAATCGATGACATCAACTGGTGACAAGACTACCACCGTGCGTCGCCCGCACGACGCGGCGGCGACCCGCCAGGCGCTGCTCGAGGCGGCGCGGGCGCTGTTCGACGAAGTTGGCTACGACCGCGCCACGACCCGCGAGATCGGCGAGCGGGCGGAAGTCGACCCGGCCCTGATCGCCCGCTACTTCGACGGCAAGGAAGGCCTCTTTCTCGTCGCGATCGCCGAGGTGACCGGGGACGAGGAGGAGCTCGACTTCGACCCGCCGGCCCTGATGGCGGCGCTGCTCGAACGCTGGGACGAGCGTGGCCACAGCCCGATCAGCCGCGCCCTGACCAGTCCGTCGCTGACGGAGGACGTGCGGGTGCAGACCGCGGGCCTGGTCCGCGAGCGCCTGTTGGAGCCGCTGACGGAGGAGCTGCGCGAGCGCGGCGTCGCCGAACCCGAGCTGCGCGCGGAGCTGCTGGTCGCGCTCGCGCTGGGAATCGCGATGACCCGTGCCAATGGGACGCTGGAGCGGCTGGCGGCCACTCCCCGCGCCCAGGTGCTGGTCTCGCTGCTGCCGATCGTCGATGCTTTCGGGGTCCCCTGAGCGGGTAAGCAGGGCGAGTGGCAACCAAACGCAGCGCCGGGGTACTCCTTTTCCGCAACGGCTCGGCCGGCGATCCGGAGTTCCTCCTCGTCCATCCCGGCGGCCCCTACTGGGCCAAGCGCGACCTCGGCGCCTGGTCGATCCCGAAGGGGCAGATCGAGGACGGCGAGGACCCGCGCGACTGCGCCCTGCGCGAGGTCGAGGAGGAGCTGGGGACACTGCCGCCGCTGGTCCCGGAGGAGATGATCACACTGGGCTCGGTCCGCCAGCGGGCCGGCAAAGTCGTCGAAGCCTGGGCCGGCGAGGCCGACTTCGACCCGGCCGAGCTCGACAGCAACACCTTCGCGCTCGAGTGGCCGCCGCGCAGCGGCCGCGAGCAGGAGTTCCCCGAGGTCGACCGCGCCGAGTGGTTCGAGGTCGACGAGGCGCGGCGCCGGATCCTGCCCGCCCAGGCCGAGTTCCTCGACCGCCTGCTCGAGCACTTGAACGGGGCCGGCCGCCCCTAGCGATGGTGGCCGTGGTGGCCGCCGCGGACGGTCCACCATGAGTCCCAGCTGATCTTGACGATCACGGCGGTGATCGCGAGGCCGATCAGGGGGTCGGCGATCGGGACGCCGAGGGCGACGGCGACGGCACTGGCGACGACGGCGAGGCTGACGTAGGCGTCGGCACGGGCGTGCTTGCCGTCGGCGATCAGGGCCGGGCTGTCGAGGTGGCGGCCGGCGCGGGTGCGGACGATCGCCGCGACCCAGTTGCCGCCGAAGCCGACCAGGCCGCCGGCGGCGAGGGCGAGAAGATCGGTCGGCGAGTTGGGGTGGACCAGGCGCGAGACCGACTCGATCCCGGCAAAACAGGCTGAGGCGAAGATGATGAAGACGACGAACAGGCCGGCGCCGCGCTCGGCCCGCTCGGAGCGCAGGAGGAAAGCGATCCCGAGCGGAATCGCGGTCGCCGCATCGCCGAAGTTGTGGATCAGGTCGGCGAGCAGGGCGACGCTGCCGGTGGCGAGGTAGATCGCGACCTGGACGACGGCGGTGAGGCCGAGGACCGCGAGCGAGAGGCCGACGGCCCGCAGGCCCTCACGCGAGCGCTTGATGCTCGGGTCGATGTGGCCGTGGCTATGGCCATGCCCGTGACGGTTCCCACGATTGCGGGCCAGGAGTGCGTATTCGGCGGTGTCCATCCTGCGGCGATGGTAGCCAGGGGCTAAGTGCCGATCCGGACGTATACTCGCGAAGGGATGGAAAACGGCTCTGACACGCGGTCTGCGGCTTCGGGCCAGGCAAGCCAGAACGGGGCGAGCAGCAACGGCGCCGGCCCGAACGGCGGCGGCCTGCCGCTCTCGGCGCGCCTGCTCGGCGTCGGCGTTCGCGGCGCCCGCACGGTCTCGAAGGCGACCGGGATCGACAAGGCGGTCGAGGTCGCGGCCGAGGAGGCGATCGTCGCCGCGGTCGAGAGCGAGGCGGTCGAGCGGGCGATGGCGCGGGTGATGAAAGGCCCGGTCGTCGAAGAGGCGGTTCAGGGTGCGCTGGAGAGCGACGCGGTCAAGCGGGCGATCATCGAGGCGATGGACAGCGAGCTGGTCGACGAGGTCTGGCGCCGGCTGCTCGCCTCAGAGGAGACCCAGCAGCTGGTCGAGCGGATCGCCGGCGCGCCGGAGGTGCGGGCTGCGATCAGCGCTCAGGGCGTCGGCCTGATCGAGGACATCGGCCGCACGATCGGCAAACTGGCGCGGCGTTTCGACGACAGCTTCGAGCGGATCGTGCGCCGGATCTTCTTCCGCAAGCCGCGGCCCGAGCCGACCAACCACGCCGGCTTCATCAGTCGCGGACTCGCCTACCTCGTCGACGGCATTTTCGTCAACCTCGGCTTCACCGCTCTCGCTGCGCTGGTCACCCTCGTCGGCAACGCCTTCGGCGGCAACGCCAATGGCGGTTCCGCGTACGCGGTCGTGGTCGGCTCGACCGCCTGGGTGGCGCTCGGCTCGCTCTACCTGATCTCCTTCTGGGGGCTGGCGGGACAGACGCCGGGAATGCGCTTCCTCGGGATCGAGCTCAGCACCGGCCGGCTCTCGTTCGGCCGCTGCCTCAAGCGCCTGATCGGCCTCTACCTCTCGGTCGTCACCTTCGGGATCGGATTCCTCGGCGTCGTTTTCCGCAAGGACCGACGTGCTTGGGAGGACCGCTTCTCCGGCTCCGACGTGCTTTACGACGAGCGCCGCCCCGAGCCGGCGCCGTGGTCAGCGCCTCCTGCCGGGGTCCCGGTGGTGCCTGAGCCGGCTCCAGTCGCGGCGGCGGCGCCCACCGCCGAAGCTGCTCCTAAACCGGAGCCCCAGAGCGATTCGGCAGCCAGCGCTGCACCATCAGCGTAAGCGTCCCGAAGACGATCAAGAGGGCGACGTTGATCGCGAGCACGACCCCGGCGCCGCCGGCGTTGTCGATGCCGCCGGCGCCGATCGCGACGCCGAGGTAGGCCGAGGCCGGGATCGTCGTCACCGAGATCGCGACGCCGACCGCGGCGCTGGCCCTGGTCTCGAACGAGAGCATCGCCGCGATCCCGGCGGCGGCGGCGATCAGCACCGTCGAGTAGTCGGTGTGGGCGAGGGTCTCGAGGCCCGAGTCCTCGACCCGGAAGCCGTCGGGGAGGAAACCGGTGATCTTGAGCAGCCAGGAGAGGACACCCGCCGTCGCCACCACCGCGGTGAGCCCGATCGTCAGCGTCGCGAAGGAGCGGACCGCGAGCGTGCGGCGGCGGGCGACGATGCCGACGCAGGTGGCGCAGATCGGCAGCAGGTCGGGGCTGACCGCCATCGCGCCGACGATCAGGATCGAGCTGCTGGTGATGACGCCGAGGGCGGCGATCACCGCGGCGACGTTGATCAGCGCCAGGTAGCGGGCCAGCGGCCGCGAGTTGGCGCGCGCCTGGCCCATCACCTCGACCCAGGCGAAGCCGTCGATGCCGCGATCGCCGACCGAGTGGCGGTGGAGGGGGGCGACGACGTCGACCCGGGTGAGGACGTAGTCGTCGGCGCCGATCCCGAGCTCGGCGATCGCGTCGACCAGTTCGTCGGCGGCAGCGGGCTCGACGTCGGCGACGAAGACGGTCGAGTCGGCGAGCACCGCGTCGGGCTGCTCGACGACCCGCCTCACCCCGTCGAGGTCACGCAGGGCCGCACCGAGGTGCGGCGCCCGCGCGGCGTCGACGGATGAGCGCAGCCTCAGCAACTAGGTGTCCGCTCTAGCCGAGGTCTCCCTCGGGGCCCTCGCACAGCTTGTAGACGATGATCACCGAGAGGGCGAAGATCGCCAGCGACCAGAACGGGTACGCCGGGATCGAGAGCAGGGCGACGATCGCGTTGAAGCCGCCGACGAAGACGCCGATGACGCGGCCGAAATCACCGCCCGAGAACAGCGAGAAGGCGGCCACCAGCTCGACGATCCCGAGCAGGAGGCTGATCCAGCCCCAGAAGTGGAGGCTGCTGATGATGAAGGTGCCGTGACCGGTGAAGAACTTGGCGTCGCCGATCGCGGCGATGCCCCAGATGATGTTGAGGATGCCGGCCACGATCAACAACACGCCGGCGAAAACCCACCAACCGCTGAGCGTCGCTTCCTCGTTCATGAGAACCCTTTCCGTTGCGTGAAAACTGGATCGCGGCCGCTGTATTCGGCCCCAGACCAAGGGATTGATTCGGGGTTTCGGGCCCCGAACCTGCACGCCGGTGGGAACTTCAGACCAGCTTGAGAACGGTGAAAGCGCGGTTGCCGCGCGGGGTCTCGACTTCGACCGTGGCGCCGACCTTGGAGTCCATCAGGGCGCGGCCGATCGGCGACTCCGCCGAGAGCCGGCCTTCGGCGAGGTTGGCCTCGGTCGAGCCGACCAGGGTCCAGACGTTGGTCTCGCCTTTCTGCTCGTCGCGGACCTCGGCGCTGCGGCCGAAGGCGAAGGCGTCGCCGCCGTCCTCGGCCTCGACCACGACCGCGTTGTGGAGGCGCTCCTGGAGGCGCTTGATCCGCGTCTCCATGTGCGCCTGGTCCTCTTTGGCGGTGTGGTACTCGGCGTTCTCCTTGAGGTCGCCCTCGTCGCGGGCGACTTTGATCCGCGCCGCCATCTCCTGCCGTTTCGGCCCTTCGAGCTCGGCGAGCTCGGCTTTCAGCTCCTCCAGGCCCTCAGCCGTGATCGGCTCGGCGTTGTTTTCCGCGGGACTCATGACCCCCAGCCTCTCAAAAACCGAGCGGCTCAGTCGCCGCCGTTGCTGCTGGCGAGCTGTGAGGCCAGTGACTTGGTCTTGGTCGCGCCGGCGTTGGCGAGCGGGGTGAAGCCCCAGAAGTCCTCGACCGTGCGCAGCAGGGTGTAGGGGTTATAGGGGGTGGCGTCGGTGGAGCCCGGCGTGATGAAGGGGGAGACGAGCAGGGTGCCGGTCTCGAGGTCGGTCGCCGGCGTCGGCGGCAGCGCCGGATCGGGGCTGGGGACCGGGTTGACCGAGTTGAAGGTGACGATCAGCAGGCCGTCCGTCTTGTAGGCGGGGGAGGCGAGGATCTTCGGCACCAGGTTGGCCAGGTAGGCGTCGGCCGCCGCCGCGCCTTCGGGCGCGCCAGCCGGGCACTGGCCGGTGACGCCGGCATTGCAGAGGTTGGGCGAGACGTAGGCGTAGTTGGGCGTCGTCTCGACCTTCTTCAGGTCCTTTTCGAGGCTGGTGCTCGGCAGGTCGTTGGTCGAGCAGTCACCGAGGTCGAGCAGCGAGTGGAAGTAGACGAACGGATTGAGTTTGGCCGAGTAGCCGCCGAGGACGGGGGTCTCGGCCTGTTCGGGTTCGGGGTGGACGCAGTTGGCCGGCGCCCCGGTCGTCGGATCGACCATCCCTTCCAGGTACGCCTTCCATTTGAACTGGATCGAGTAGACCTGATCGGCGATCGTCAGGGTCGAGACCGGGTAGACGCAGCCGCTGCCGCTGACGACTCCCTTCTTGCTGACCTTGGCGCCGGCAGGGATTTCGGTGTAGGTCGGGCAGTCGGCCTTGGTCTGGGCATTCGGCGGCTGGCCGCTGATCGCGGCGATCGAGTTCGGCAGCGATGCGTCGTCGAGCAGCTTGAAGTTCGACAGCAGGTCGCCCTGCGGGCGCAGGGTCGAAGCCAGGTAGGGCATCAGCGGCGTCGCCCCGAAGGCGGCGTCGTAGCCGGAGCTGGCCAGCGAGATGACGAAGACGTGTTTGACCGGGCCGATTTCCGTTTCGGGCTCTGGTTCGGGTTCGGCTTCGGGCTCTGGTTCGGGTTCCGGTGCGGGTTCGGGCGCCGGTTCGGGGGCGACTTCGGTTTCCACTTCCGACGTCGTTTCCGGTTCGGAGCTGGTTTCGGAGGGTTCGCTCGCTTCGGGTTCCGTTGCTTCGGCTTCCGGCGCCGCTTCTTCCACCGGCACCTGGTCGGCGGCGAGGCTGCGGCCGAGCAGGCTGCTCGCCAGCGGGCTGAGGCCGCTGCTGCCGCTGGTCATCCCGGCGGCGACGATCGCCGAGGTCGCGACCAGGGAAGAGGCGACGAGCAGCCCGAATCGTTTGCCGGTCAGCGAGGCGGCGGCGGCGATCGCCGCTTTGAAGCGGACTGCGAACCAGGTCTTCATTTCGGGCCCTCCGGCGTCAGGGCGTGGCCGCACTGGGCGCAGAACCGCACCCCGTGGCCGTAGGGGGAGCCGCAGCTGGGGCAGAGGCCGGCGGCGTCGGAGCGCTCCAGCTCGAGGATCCGCTCGATCGCGATCAGCTCGGCGTCGACCCGCTGCAGTTCGGCCGCTTTACGGGTGAGGACGTCGAGGCGGACGTGGTCGCGGATCGCCATCTCGTAGAAGGCACCGCCGAGGTCGGCCTGCATCACCGTGAACTTCTCCAGCAGCCGGTCGCGCTGGGCGACCAGGTCGGCGCGCTCCTCCGGTTTTTTCTCGCCCGCTTTCGGGGCTTTCTCCGGCGCTTTCGGCGGCTCCTTCGCCGCAGCCGCTTTCCGCACCCCTTTGAGGCCCGGAGAGGGGCTCTTGAGGGCGGCCGCGGGTCGCTTGGCGATGTCCTTCAGCCGGCTCACGGTTCAGCCCCCGACGATTCGGTGCCCGACCCGCCGTCGCCGCCGACGACGACCACGTCCGGCAGGTTCTGCTGGGCCTTGATGTAGTTTTCGCCCGCCTGTTCGGGGTTTTCTTCGACCAGTTTGGTGTCCGCTTCTTCCTTCTCCTTGGTCGGCTTGTAGCCGGTCACCTGGTGGACGGTGCCGTTGTCGGTCTTGGCGACCACCTTGCCGCCTTCCTTGTCGACACCCTTCGCGGGCTTGTCGTTCCCCTTCTTCTTGCCCTTCGATTTGGCGTTCGATTCCGATTCCCCGGTCGAGGCGGTCGTCTGCGTGACCGCTGCCGCTTCCTGCTGCTTGAGCGCCTGGATCAGCGCCTGGTTGTCGCCTTCGCCGGAGCCGCTGCGGCCGACGACGACGCCGAGCGCGACCGCGATCGGCAGCAGCGAGAAGAAGCCGACGGCGGCGGCGCGGCTGCCCCCGGGCGCCCTCGTCGCCGGTCGGCTGACCGGTTTGCGCGCTTTTTTCTGCATCAGCGCGAAGTAGCGGGAGGAGGGGTTGGCGCCGTTGCCGCGCCGGGTCGCGCAGTGGACGCAGTAGCGCTGCTGGGAGTCGAGCGGCGCCCCGCAGTTCTCGCACGGCTCGTAGCCGCCCTCCATGATCTGCGGCCGCAGGTCCGGCTGGTCGTTCATTGCTGACTCCCTCCCTCGTCCTTCTTGTCCTTGCCGGACTTGCCGTGCTTCTTCGCCTTCTTGGCTTCTTCGCGCTGTTTGCGCGCCTCGAGGATGTGTTCGGCTCGCGCCTTCTGCTTCTCGGCCTTTTCCTGCGTGGTCGAGCAGCCGGCGGCGACCCCGGCGAGGAGCGAGACGGAGGTGACGAGAACCGCCACCCGGGCGTATCCGCGGCTAGCCGAAAGCACCGCTAACGTAGTCCTGGGTTCGTTGCTCGCGGGGATTGCCGAAGAGCGCGGTCGCGGTGTTGTACTCGACCAGGTCGCCGAGGTACATGAAGGCGACGTGGTCAGCGACGCGGTAGGCCTGCTGCAGGTTGTGGGTGACGATGACGACGGCGACGTCGTCGCGCAGCTTGACGATCAGGTCCTCGATCACGGCGGTCGATTTCGGGTCGAGCGCCGAGCAGGGCTCGTCGAGCAGCAGCACCTCGGGCTCGGCGGCGAGGGCGCGGGCGATGCAGAGCCGCTGCTGCTGGCCGCCGGAGAGCTTCAGCGCCGGGTGGTCGAGGTTGTCTTTGACCTCCTCCAGCAGACCGGCCCGGTCGAGGGCGCTGAGCACCGCCGGTTCGAGGACCTTCTTCCGCGCCCGCCGTGAGCCCTGCTCGCGCAGAACGTAGGCGATGTTGTCGAAGATGCTCATCGGGAACGGGTTCGGCTGCTGGAAGACCATCGTCACCCGCCGCCGCAGCATCGTCGGCTCCAGTTCGCGGATGTCGATGTCGTCGAGCAGGATGCGGCCGGTCAGGCGCGCGGCCGTGGTCAGCTCGGTGAGGCGGTTGAGCGAACGCAGCAGCGTCGTCTTGCCGCAGCCGGAGGGGCCGATCAGCGACAGCACCTCGCCCTGGCGGACCGGCAGCGAAACCGATTTGACCGCCTCTTTCTGGCCGTAGAAGACCGAGACCTCGTCGACCTCCATGCGCCGGATTGAGAACTGCGGCGCACCGATCGAGCGCCGGGCACCGGTGAAGCCACCCGGGGACTGGGCGGGGACGGCGGCGGGCGCGTCACTGTGGCCATTGGTCGACGGCTCGGGTGGCAGGACCTGCGTCGCGGCCTCCGGATTCTCCAGCTCGAGCCGCCGGATCGGCGGCGGGGGCTTTTTCAGGAACTCCACGTTCCGACCTTTCGTGCGCGGCGATGGACGACGTCTACTGCTCCATTTAAGACTAAGACCATCAACAAAAGAACAAAAGCCGCCGCATAGGCTTTCTGGGGCTGGTTGAGGTTGCCGGTGGGGGAGGCCTCGTAGACGAAGTTGGTCAGGGTGGTGCCGGCGCCGCGGAGGAAGTTGAGGGGGAACGGCGCCCCTTCGACCGGGGCGAAGTTCTGGGTGGCGCCGAGCAGGACGACGATGATCGCGGTGTCGCCGATGATCCGGCCGAGGCCGAGCATCGCTCCGGTTGCCACCTGGGGGCGACAGGCCGGGAGCAGGATCCGCCGCGTCGTCGCCGCCTTCGTCTTGCCGACCGCGTAGGAGGCCTCGCGGACGTGGCGCGGGATCGAGTTCAGGCCCTCGCGGGTGCTGGCGACGATCAGCGGCAGGGCGACCAGCGAGAGCATCGCCGAGGCGGCGAAGAAGGAACGGCCGAAGACGACGCCTTCGGTTTCGCGGCTGAGGAAGCCGAGCGCGGTCGAGGAGAAGATCACGGTGCCGAACAGGGCGAGGACGATCGAGGGGATGCCGGCGATCGCCTCGATCGTCGACTCGGTGACCCGCGCCAGCCCCGCCGGACGCCCGTACTCGACCAGCCAGACCGCGATCGCGACGCCGGCCGGCAGCGCCAGGCTGAGCCCCATCACCGCGACCATCAGGGTCCCGATCAGGGCGTCGGAGAAGCCGCCGCTCTGGGTTTCGGTGAAGCCGGAAGAGGCGGGGGTCCACAGCATTTCGGGCTTGAGGAACTTGATCCCCTGGATGAAGAGGTAGACGACGACCGCGACCGCGATCGCGCAGAACAGCAGGCCGAGGAACCAGCAGATCGCCAGTCCGATGCGGTCGACGAGGCTCCAGGTGGCGCTGCCCTCGGATGCGCCCTTCTTACCGCCGCCACCGCCGTTGCGCGTCGGCTCTGCCGGCGGTTTCGCCGGCGGCAGAGTTGCCGAGGCCTCCATCAGGCGGCTCCGTATTTTTTCATCGCCCGCCGGGCGATGTAGCCGGCGAAGGAGAAGGTCGCGGCCGAGAACAGCAGCACGGTCGCGATCGAGAACAGGGTGGCGCTGCCGGGCGGCGAGCTCAGCTGGTCGATGTTCTTGATGATCGTCGGCGCCAGCGGCCGCGAGGGCTCGTAGATGAAGATCAGGCCATCAGCCGGGTTCGGCGCGAAGCCGACCGAGCCGGAGAGCATCGCCAGCATCACCGCCTCGCCGATCGCCCGCGCGACCGCGAGGACGGTGCCGGCGATGATCGCGGGACGGGCGCTGCGGACGCCGATCTTCCAGGTCGTGCGCCAGCGGTTGACGCCGAGCGCCAGCGAGCCCTCGAGCCAGCCCGGTTTCACCGAGCGCAGGCCGTCGGAGAAGATCGAGACCATCAGCGGCGCGATCATGATCGTCAGCACCGTGACCGCCGCCAGCAGCGAGTAGCCGGTCAGCGAGATCACCCCGGCGACCGAGGCCTTCTGGGGCTCCGTCACCAGCTCGTTGCCGATGAACGGAACCAGCACCACAACCCCGATCAGCCCGTAGATCACCGAGGGGACGCTGGCGAGAAAGCGGACGACCGGCTGCAGGATGTTGCTCATCCAGTCCGGTGCGAACTCGACGATGAAGACGGCGACGAAGAGGGCCGAGAAGAGCGCGATCGCGATCGCCGCGCCGGTGATCAAGAGCGTCGACCAGATCAGCGGCCAGGCGTGGAAGGTGTAGACGTATTCGGCGCCCGACTGGCCGGAGAGAAAGATTTCGTTGAGCTGGTCATCGACGTTGCCGCCGGGCGCGAACCAGCTGAGTCCGTTGTGGGAGAAGGAGGGCCACCCCCGGATGAAGACGGTGATGATCATCGCCAGCAGCAGGCCGACGACACCACAGACCAGCGCGCCGAGAATTTTCTCGACGCGCTGGTCCGACCACTTGGGTCCGTACTCGGGGGTGAACTCCTCTTCCAACTACGCCTCCAACTACTTCTTCTTGTTGAAGGCGGGGACGCCGCCGGCTTTGGTGATCACTTCGCCGGCGCGTTTGCTGGTCCGCATCCAGTCGATGAACTTGAGCAGGCCTTTCGGGCTCTGCGTACCGTCGCCCGGCAGGACCATGAACAGGTAGCGCGAGAGCGGGTACTTGAGCGGCTCGACGCTGATCTTCTTCGCTTCGCAGGGGATCCCGTTGACCTTGAGGGCGTGCAGCTTCTTGCTGCCTTGCCAGGCCAGACCGGCGTAGCCGATCGCGTTCGGGTCCTGCTTGACGGCATTGACGACGAGGCCGTCGGCGGTCAGCGCGTTGACGTTGGACGCCGGCGCTTCGTTGTTCAGGACCGCCTGGAGGAAGAAGTTGTAAGTCCCTCCGTTGGTGTCGCGGCCGACCGGGTCGATCGTCGTCGCCAGGTTGCCACCGACCTGACTCCAGTTGGTCAGGAGTCCGCGGTAGATGTCGTGCGCCTGCTGAATGCTGATGTCGGTCAGCGTGTTCGCTTTGTTGACATCGAGGCAGAGGCCGTCCATGAACATCTTGATGTAGGTGGTGCCTGCGTCGCTGGGGAGGGGAGTTCGCGCGTTGCCGGCGAACTGGCTGGTCCCGTTCTGGACGTCTTTGACGCCCGCGTTGCCCCCGTTCGCCGTGTAGACGAAGTGGACTTTGGGATTGATCTCCTTGGTGTAGGTCTTGAACAGAGCCTGCAATACAGGCTGAGCGGCAACAGAGCCGGACCCGATGTAGGTCACGGCACTAGCCGACGCCGGCACGGCGAGCCCCGCAAGGGCGAACGCCGCGATGGCGAGGGACTTGATTCTCATGCGGGTGCTTCCTTTCTGCCGGGTTTAAATCGAGATTGTTGATCGACTGGGTCGCCTTAGGCTATCACTTTCTGTAGTTTATTGACTCACTTAGTAAAGAAAGGCCGCCCGGGGGGAAGAACTCAGGCCATCCGGCGGGCCTCAGACATGGAGGAACCATTGTTGAAGAGAAGGATTTCCACCCCTCGAGCGGCGACCGTCGTCGTTCTGGCGGCGGTCGTCGCCTTCGCGGCGACGGTCGTGCCGTCGCTGGCCGGATCGTTCCTGACGAACCAGAAGGCGGCGAAGCTCTACCTGAGCAACAAAAAGGCGTCCAAGGTCTACCTCAGTAACAAGAACGCCTCGGCCAACTACCTGAAGAAAAAAGCGGCGTCGAACCTCTACGTCGCAAAGAAAACGGCAACCCCGCCGCCGGTTGGTGCGGTCGCCGCCGGCACCGCGCCGTTCGGTCCGATCGTCACGACCACCGCCGGCTACATCCCGGGGGTGTTCGCCTCGTTCGCGACCAAGGCGAACGTCAGCAACGTCGTGATCACGTTCTCGGGCCAGGCGGCCTGCACCTCTGAAAAAGGCACGCCGGACCAGGCCTGCCCGATCCAGATTCTCGTCGACGGGCAGTCGACCGGGAAAGTCAACTTTTCCCCGGCGACGACGGCTCCCGCGAAAGGCGCCGCAGCGGTGGTCCAGACGGTGATGCAATCCAGCGTGCTGACCAAGGGCGGGCACACCGTCTCCGTCCAGTACGCCGGTGCGGCTGGTCTCACGTTCACGCTGAAAGGCTGGAACCTCGCGGTTGAGGCTTACCCACAGCCGGACGAATCGCTGACCACGGAAACCACGTCGGGCGGCGGTAAATAGGGCGCTGCCCCCGCCCCCAGCTCAGCGCTGGGGGCGGGGGAGGGCGTCACCGAGAACGAGGCGGGCTCGGTAGAAGAGAGCGTCGTCGTCCGCTGCCGCTTGGCCGGAGTCGCGGTTGGCGCTGCGACTGGTTCGGTTCTGACCGGTGCCCGCCGGGTTCTCGTCTCGCACCAGGCCGTGCAGCCTGCCGCGTGAGACGAAGGTGGTCTTGTCGACTCTCCTGCTCATCCCCTGCTCCTTTCTACACATTGTCCAGTTTGTTGAGTTGCTAAGTCAAGAATAGCAGCTCGATATCTCATGACCTAGGAAGCGTGGTTGAGATTCCAGACGCATAGCGTCTGGAATCTCAACCACGTCCTACGCGCGGCGGTTGGCCGGGCTCGACAGCGACCGCGTCAGGCGGGACAATCAAGCGGCGAGATGGGCGGGGCGCCACCCGGCAAAAGCGCGCCCCGCCCGTCGCCTCTTCAGACGGCTGCAGATTGCTCTGCCTCGCCACCTTCCTGGGATCCATGGGGAGTCGAGGCCCCACGGTGGTTGGACGGAGGCGAACCGTTGAAGCTTTTTGCCTGGACCGGGCGCAGATAGGCGATCTGCCCCTCCCGCAGCTCCAGTCGTTGCAGCTCGTTGCGGGTCAGCTGGGCCCAGACCTCGGTGCCGTCGGCGAGCACGAACTCGACCCGGATCTCGAAGCCGAGGGCGACGATCCGCTGCACCAGCCCCTGTTCGGTGCGGTCGTCGGGATCGAGCACGACCTCCATGTCGTGTGGGCGCACGAAGTCGTCGCCGAGGCGGTTGACCTCGCCGACGAAGCTCATCACGAACTCGTTGGCGGGGTGCTCGTAGAGGTCGTTGGCGGAACCGGACTGCTCGACCCGGCCGTCGTTCATCACCACCAGCTGGCCGGCGACGTCCATCGCCTCCTCCTGGTCGTGGGTGACGAAGATCGTCGTCACGTTCATCTCCTCGTGGAGGTTGCGCAGCCAGGTGCGCAGGTCCTTGCGGACCTTGGCGTCGAGGGCGCCGAAGGGCTCGTCGAGCAGCAGCACCTGGGGCTCGACGGCGAGCGCCCGGGCCAGCGCCATCCGCTGCCGCTGGCCGCCGGAGAGCTGCGAGGGGTAGCGGTCGGCGAGGCCGTCGAGCTGGACCAGGCGCAGCAGCTCGTGGACGCGGTCGGAGATCTGCGGCTTCTTCCACTTGCGGATCTTCAGCCCGAAGCCGACGTTCTCGTAGACGGTCATGTGCTTGAAGGCGGCGTAGTGCTGGAAGACGAAGCCGACTTCGCGCTTCTGGGTCGGCTTGGTGGAGACGTCTTCGCCGTCGATCAGGACGCGGCCCGAGTCGAGCGTCTCGAGCCCGGCGATCGCCCGCAGCAGGGTCGACTTGCCGGAGCCGCTGGGCCCGAGCAGGGCGGTCAGCGAGCCGTCCGGGACCTCGATCGATACGTCGTTGAGCGCCTGAAAGTCACCGAAGCTCTTGTTGGCTCCCTCGACTGAGATTCCCATCAGGCGGCCTCCTTTCGTTTGAGGACGTTCATGGCAAGCAGGGTCGTCAGGGCCAGGAGGGCGAGGACGACCGAGGCGCCGTAGGCGCCGGGGAACTGGAAGTTGGCGAACTGCTTCTCGACGAAGAGCGGGAGGGTTTCGGTTTCGCCCGTTCTCGAGCCGGAGACGATCGTCACCGCACCGAACTCGCCGAGGACGCGGGCGGTGGTGAGGACGACGCCGTAGGCGACGCCCCAGCGGATCGCCGGCAGGGTGACGCGCCAGAAGGTCTGCCAGGCGTTGGCGCCGAGGGTCGATGCGGCCTGCTCCTGCTCGGTGCCGATCTCCTGCAGCACCGGAACCGTCTCGCGAACGACGAACGGCAACGAGACGAAGATGCTGGCGAGGACCATGCCCGGGACCGAGAAGAGGATTTCGATCCCGGCTTCGGCCAGGCCCGGGCCAAACCAGCCGCCGTTGGTGCTGTAGAGGAGGAAGAGGGAGAGCCCGATCACGACCGGGGAGATCGCGAAGGGGAGGTTGATGACGGCGTCGATCACCGTGTTTCCCTTCCACTTGTGGCGGACCAGGAGCAGGGCGCAGATGACGCCGAAGATCGTGTTCAGCGGCACCGCTATCGCGACCATCAAGAGGCTCAGCTTCAGCGCGTGCAGGCCGTTGGGGGAGGTGATCGCTTCGAGCGGCGGCGAGATCCCGTCTTCGAAGGTTTTGTAGAAGATCATCACCAGCGGCGCCAGCAGGAGCAGCGTCAGGTAACCGAGACCGAGCGTGCGCAGGCTCCAGCGGCTGCGGCGATGGCTACTGGTTCTCATCGTCGTCCTCTTTCGGGGCCGCGAGCTCATCGGCGGTCATCGGCAGGACCAGGCCGCCGCCGGTGGACCGTTCGTGGCGGCTGCCCCAGCGCTGGATCAGGGTGATCACCGCGAGCAGGGCCAGCGAAGCGAGCAGGAGGACGACCGAGACCGCGGCGGCACCGGTTTCGTTGCCGGACTCGATCTGGGTGCGGATGAAGACCGAGGAGACCTGGGTTTCGGGCAGGCCGCCGGCGAAGATCAGGACCGAGCCGAACTCGCCGAGGGCGCGGGCGAAAGCCAGCGCGATTCCGGCGGCGAGGCCGGGCAGGAGGTTGGGGAAGATGATCCGGCGGAAGACGGTGAAGCCGCTGGCGCCGAGCGAGGCGGCTGCCTCCTCCATCTCGCGGTCCATCTCGATCAGCAGCGGCTGCACGGCGCGGACGACGAAGGGGAGGGTGACGAAGAGGAGGGCGACGACGACCGCGGTGCGGGTGAAGGCGATGTCGATTCCGACCGGGCTGTCATGACCGTAGATGGCGAGCAGGGTGAGGCTGGCGACGATCGTCGGCAGCGCGAAGGGGAGGTCGATGACGGCGTTGACGGCGGACTTTCCCGGGAACTGGTCGCGGACCAGGATCCAGGCGATGATCGTCCCGAAGACGCCGTTGATGGCGACGACGATCAGCGAGGCGATCACGGTCAGCTCGAGCGAGCGGATCGCCTGCTCGCCGGTCACCTGGTCCCAGAAGTGACCGAGTCCCTCGCTCAGCGACTTGTCGGTCAGCGCTGCCAGCGGCAGCAGGACGAGGACGCTGAGGTAGAGGACGACGAAGCCCCGGCCGAGGCCGGCGCCGACCCCGGGCAGGCGCATGCGCGCTGCCCGGGGTGCCGACGACGGATGTGCTGCGTGGGCCTCCATCGATCAGCCGGAGGTGCTGACTCCGAGTTCGCCCTCGATCTTCGCGACGGAACCGGTTTCGTCGTCGAAGAATTCGTCGTTGACTTTGCTCCAGCCGCCGAACTGCTCGATCTTGAACAGTTTTTCCGGGGTCGGGAACTGTTTCTCGTCGACCAGTTTCGGGTTGACCGGGCGGTAGCCGTTCTCGGCCCAGATGTTCTGGCCTTCGTCAGACCAGATGAATTTGAGGAAATCTTCCGCCGCGGGCTCGGGGGCATCCGTGGTGACCGCGATCGGAGTTTCGATCAGGATCGTCGAGGGCGGGACGACGTATTCGACTTCTTCGCCTTCGGTGACGGCCTTGATCGCCTCGTTCTCATAGCCGAGCAGGACGTCGCCCTCGCCCTGGGTGAAGGCCGCCAGCGCGTCACGGGCCGAGCCCGGCTGCGCGACGGTCTTTTCGAGGACGGTCTTGACGGCTTCGAGCGCCTCCGCGGGCGATTTGCCCTCGTTGATCTCGGTGCCGTAGATCGCCATGATGTTCCAGCGGGCGGCCCCGGAGCTGAACGGGTTGGGGGTGACGATGTCGACGTCCTTGGTCAAGAGGTCGTCGAACGATTTGATCCCCTCGGGGTTGCCTTTGCGGACGGTGATCACGACCACCGAGTCCTGGGCGATGCCGCTATAGGGCTGTTTGTTCCAGTCTTTGGAGACGATTTCGCCTTCTTCGACCAGCCGTTCCATGTCGCCGCCCTGGGCGAAGTGGACGACCGAAGCGGGCTGACCCGCGACCACAGCTCGGCTCTGGTCGCCGGAGGCGCCGAACGAGTTGCTGAAGCTGTCGCCTTCACCCTCGGGCGTTTTTTCGAACGCCGGCTCGAGGAATTCGGTGTAGACGGATTCCGGAGTGGAGTAACCGACCACGTCGAGCTTGGCGCCTCCCGAACTGCTGGAGCCAGAGCTGTCTCCTGAGCTGCTGGAGCTGTCGTCACTGCCTCCGCAGCCGGCGGCGATTACTGCGATGAGCAGGGCGAGAATGGCAGCCGTGAGGCCTGCCGTCACGCCGCGCCGCCGGGTATTGCGAGCGTTCCGCATCTAATTTCCTTCCTATTTCGACTGACTTACTTCTAAATGGAAGTGGGGCACAGTAGCACAATGTCGATCGGCAAAGTAAGGAATCCGGATCGGGATTTGGGAGATCACCTCCAGGTGGCCCGGTTCCGCCTCTGCGCCTAGACTCGGGCCCGCACGGGAGAGCTACGCAGGAGGGGGTTTGGGATGGGCGTGGAAGCGGTGCGGACGCCGGAGGAGAATCTCGAGGGGTTGCCCGGTTATCCCTGGCAGTCGAAGTACCGGGAGGTCGACGGGCTGCGCTTGGCCCACCTCGACGAGGGCGAGGGCGAGCCGGTCGTCTTCTTCCATGGCGAGCCGACCTGGTCGTATCTGTGGCGCAAGGTGATCCCGCCGGTGCGCGACGCCGGCTACCGCTGCATTGCTCCCGACTACGCCGGCTTCGGCCGCTCCGACAAGCCCACCGACGTCGGCTGGTTTACGTACGACGGCCACGTCGAGCTGATGGCATTGCTCCTGGAGGAACTCGACCTGCGCGGGGCGACGGTCGTCGTCCACGACTGGGGCGGGCCGATCGGGCTGCGACTGGCGGTCGAGCACCCGGACCGGATTTCCCGGATCGTGATCATGGAGACCGGCCCGTTCACCGGCCACCAGAGGATGAGCGACGCCTGGTTCGCCTTCCGCGACTTCGTTCGCGACAACGAGGACGTGCCGGTCGGCTTCCTCGTCAAAGGCGGCTGCAAGCACGACCCCGGCGACGAGGTGGTCGCCGCCTACGACGCTCCTTATATAGACGGGGCCTCGAAGGCCGGCGCCCGCGCCTTCCCGCTGATCCTGCCGACGACCCCTGACGCGGTCGGCGCCGTCGAGGGCAAACGGGTTGCTGACGGCTTGCGCGAGGACGACCGGCCGGCGCTTGTGCTCTGGGCCGACTCGGACCCGATCTTGCCGTTCTCGGTCGGCGAGCGGGTCTCGAGCGAGCTCAACCTGCCGGCACCGGTGCCGATTGCCGACGCTTCGCACTTCCTCCAGGAGGACGCCGGCGAGGAGATCGGCAAGACGATCGCCGACTGGTTGGGCTGACCCCCGGGCGTGGTTGAGCTTTTACCTCTCATAGATGTAAAAGCTCAACCACGGTGTCAGTCACGGCCGACGAGCGCGGCCATCTCGACCGGTGAGTGGTCGGTGAGGACCTGGACCCGGCGCGGCGGGCCGGTCTCCTCGACCCAGGTGACGACCCCGGGCCAGTAGGGGTTGTGGGGGTCGTCGGGGATCTGGAAGGCGGGGGAGAAGACCCAGCTGCCGGTGTTATGGAGCTGGCCGCCGCCGGGCAGCGTCCACTCCGGTTCGCCGGCGAGCGGGCCGGGGCGGTGGGTGTGGCCGTTGATCACATGGACCCCGTCTAGTCCGAGCCGCCGTGCCATCTCAGCGGCGGCGTCGAGGCCGTGGCGGAAGATCGATGGACCAGAGACGTCGGCGTCGAAGTTCGAGCGCAGGAGGCGGTTCGCCGCCCAGACGCCGGCCGGGAAGCCGTTGCGGATCGCCGAGGCGCGCAGCCGCTTGCCGCGACCGGGGATGCCGTCGTTGGCAACCAGCACCTTCCAGGCCGCCTCCGAGGGGTTGCCGCGGCGGCGGCCGGAGGGACGTCGTGCCTGGGCGACGCCGTAGGCGAAGCCGTAGATCGGCCGGACCAGCCGCTCGTAGTCGGCTGCCGTCGCGCTTTCCGGCAGCGGCCGCGAGATCCGGATCAGGGTCGCGAGCATCAGGCATTCGACCCGCGGGATCCGCAGGTGGGGATCCATGTAGTGGCCGTGGGTGGCGTAGACGTCTTCGCGCAGCCAGATGCCCGGATAGGCGATGCGCAGTTGCGCCGGCCCCAGCCACTCGTCGATCGTCGCGGTCGGACCCGGCGACGGATCGGCCCCGTGCTCGAGACCGAGGCTGGGGTTGCCGTCGAGGGAGAGGGCATCGAGCAGCGGTTCGGCGAGGCGGTGGTCGTGGTTGCCGGGGACGATCGTCACCTCGCGGTCGCCGAGCGTCGCGCCGAGCTCTTCGAAGAAAGGGCGAGCGTGGGCGAGGGCCGGCCCGATCGGCATCTCCCGCAGCTCGACGACGTCGCCGAGCAGGACGACGCGGTCGGCGTCGCCGATCTCCGCGAGCAGGGCGCGGCGGACGCCCGGGTCGCGGGCGACGTCGCCGCGATTGCTGAGGCCGAGGTGGAGATCGGAGACGATCGCGGTCCGCATCCGTCCCTTTTACTGGACCGGTGTCGATTTACTCCCGTGCGTGGGTGAGTAAATCGACACGCCCAATCCTGGCTGCACAGCCAGTCGATCGGTAAACTGCGCGGATGCATTCGTTCGGCGAGGAACTGTTCGCGTCCGCCAACGGGATCGAGCTCTGTTACCAGGAGATGGGCGAGCCGGACGCCGAGCCCCTGGTGCTGGTGATGGGGCTGGCGACCCAGATGATCGCCTGGGACCCGGAGTTCTGTTCGCTGCTCGCCGACCGCGGCTTCCGCGTCGTCCGCTTCGACAACCGCGACATCGGCCGCTCGACCAAGATCGACACTGCCGGTGTCCCGAGCCGGATCGACATGCTGGCCGGCCGCCGCGCCACCGCGCCCTACCTGCTGCGTGACATGGCTCGCGACACCTTCGGCCTGATGGACCAGCTCGGGATCGAGTCGGCCCACGTCGCCGGCGCTTCGATGGGCGGGATGATCGCCCAGACGATGGCGATCGAACGCCCCGAGCGGGTCCGCTCGGCGGTCTCGATCATGTCGACCACCGGCAGCCGCTGGGTCGGCCTGCCCAGCTTTCGTGCTTTCAGCGCGATGCTGGCCAAGCCGCCCCGCAACCGCGACGAGATGATCCAGCGCACGATTCGCACCTTCAAGGTGATCGGCTCGCCCGGCTTCGTCTTCGACGAGGAACGCGTCCGCGACATCGCCGGCCGCTCCTACGACCGCAGCCACTCCTCAGCCGGCGTCGCCCGCCAGCTGCACGCGATCCTCGCCTCCGGCGACCGCACCCGCTCGCTGCGCGAACTCGACCTGCCCGCGACCGTCATCCACGGCGGCAGCGACCCCCTGATCCGTCCCTCCGGCGGCCGCGCCACCGCGAAGGCGATCCCCGGCGCCCGCCTGCGGATCATCGAGGGCATGGGCCACGACCTGCCCCGTGACGTCTGGCCCCAGGTCAGCGAGGAAATCGCCGCCACCGCCGCCCGCGCCCGCGAGTCGGCGCTCACCGCGCCGACCCTGTAGCGCTCCGGTCCCGGGCAGGGACCGATGCGGCTGAAAGGAGTCGAACCTTCACGGGCTTTCGCCCACACGGACCTGAACCGTGCGCGTCTACCAGTTCCGCCACAGCCGCGGGAGCAGCCAATTTACCGGTTGCGGGCCGAACGCTCGCCCTCCCTCCGCCGAACCGGCAACGTGACCGCCCTCACGCGGCGCCGTCGGGCGACTCGCTAAAATGCCCGTTCCTCGCCGCTATCGTCTAGGGGACTAGGACGCCGGATTCTCAGTCCGGAAACCGGGGTTCGAATCCCCGTAGCGGTACTCCAGCCCCGGGGCGCGGCCGTTGTTGTCCTAGATCAATCTGCCAATGCGAGCTGGTACAGCGGCTTGGTGGGTGGGTTGTCCCAGTCGAGGCCGGGAATCATTGCCGAGCCGCTGAGAAAGATGTCGTGAATCTCGCAGGCCCTCTGGCGGATGATGGAAGCGAAAGTGAGCAGGTAGTCGTCGAGGTAGCGCTCCAAGAACTCGCGCTGGACGATGTCGACAATCTCCACGCCCACGGGCTTCCAAACGTCCTGCTTCCCCGACATCACTTCCCGAACGGCAAGTCGAATCCACGATCGCGGTTCGATTTCCGGCTCGGTGGCCGGCTGGCGGACGAAAATAAGAGGGCAATCCACAACGGCAACCGGAACGACCATGCGCAGGGTCCAAAGTTCCTTTGCGTCCCGCCTGGACGCCGCCCAATAAGTCCTGACTGCGCTTGATGCCTTGATGAGAGGCATGGTGATCGCTCTGTAGGTCTCCTCGCCAGAAAGCTGAACCTTCTTGCCATTCGGGACTGCTCGACTCATGGATGCAGCGACTGGGGGCTGGGATATGAACTCGTGATTGCCGGAGCCCAAGAACTCCAGAATGGGGACAATCCTCTTGGTATTCGGCTCGTTCTCCGTGCCTACTCCGATCTCTTGGCGGGGGTACCCGACTAGCCGCGGGAATTTCCCAAGTGACGGCGAGCTGACTGCCTCGAAGAGAACCAGTGGGTGTTGGCTCTGCTTGCACTCGATCAAGGGCGTAACGCTGAACAGGCTCGTCCCCTGCTCTGACTCAAATCGCTCACTCCATCGGTGGCCGAGGATGTCGACGGTGCGGCGGCCCCCCTGGTCTGGGTCCTCAAAGGCGAACTCCTCTTGTAGAAAGAATTCTCGCTGCCTCAGCGCGGTACCGACGGTGATTTGCAGCGGATAGCCGGAAGTGGAGATCGCATGAACGAACTCATTCACATCGATTCCTTTTGGCAAGGCGCCTTGAAGAGATTCCTTGCCGTGCTCCCTGTTCTCCTTGGAAGCGCCTTTTGTCACGCGGATCCCCTCGCCATCGTCGGGGTCAATGTGGGTTGGAGGGGTCGGGAATGCCGAGCTGTCGACAGATCGAGCGGGTAAAGCCCTGGGCCGATCTCCTTATGGCGTGGCAGGGCTGAGACTCGCCCCTCGGGACCGCGCCACTTTGCGTGCTTGGCGCCGCCGATTTCTCGGCATCCATGGGCGCGTAGATGGCGTTCGAGATCGCGGCGCTTCACGCCGCGGCGGTGAAGCGCAGATGCTCGCGGTCTGACGCCGGCGCGTCTCCGGCCAGCTCCTCGTCGGGAGTCAGCACAGTCCGAAGGGCGTCTAGGACATTTTCGCGGGCCTCCTCGCGCGTGCGTCCTTGGCTCATTGCGCCTGGGACCTCGAGGACGCGCGCGACGATCCACCCCTCCTCGTCAGGGTGGTCGAAGGAAATCGTGAAGTCGACGGATGCGGCCATCCTAGAACGGTAGCGCGTGGATCCTCGGCAAAGAAATTCTCCTGTGCGCATCTGTCGATCTAGCTCAGGGGGCATGCCGCTCTCCCGTTCGTAAAGCCTGGGTATGTTGAGTGGATGAGCACTGATCTGATCGCGTTGGTGGTTGCGCTGGCGCTTGGCACCGCAGTCATCGTCCTCGGTCTGCGGCGCAATCTCTCCGAGACCGCGCGAAACGGGCTGTCACGGTTTGGAGCCGACCCCGAGCGGCAAACCGCGACGCTGGGGCTGTATGAGGGCGAGGAAAAGCCGCGATGCCCGGTGTCCCCACGCTTGGCGGTGCCGCTCTATCTGCTGATCGCGCTGGTGCAGGGGGCTTCTGCGATGAAGGCTTCCGATGACTGGTTGCTCCACGCTGCCCTTGCCGCCCTGGCTGTGGTCGCCGCCGTGGTCTACGTACTGAGGAACGCGCGGCGGACCGGGACCTTCTGGGGGCAGCCCAGCCACTGACCAGCGCGGCAGGCGTTCGCCTGGCCGCCGGTCAGGCTTTGGCTTTGCTCGGGCGGCGCCGGCGGCGACGACGCCGGTTCTGGTTGCTGCTCCCCTTGGCTTCCCTGGGGGCATCGCCCTTGGGGGAATTGGAGGAAGCGCCACGTGGCGGCCTTCCGAACTCGTTTTCGAGGCCGAGGCCAGAGGCGATCCTGCCCATCTCGGCGGCTTGGTCGGCGAGGACGAAGCTGATCCCGGTGCCGGTCTGGCCGGCACGGCCGGTGCGGCCGATCCGGTGTACGTAGGCCTCGCGGTCGTCGGGGGCGTCGAAGTTGATCACGCGGGTGACGTCGGCGACGTCGATGCCGCGGGCGGCGACGTCGGTTGCGACCAGGGTCATCACTTCGCCGCGCTCGAAGCGGGCCAGGGCCCGTTCGCGCTGGCTCTGGCTCTTGTCGCCGTGCATCGCGACGGCTTCGAGGTTGTGTTTGCGCAGGCGCTTGACCAGGCGGTCGGCGCCGCGCTTGGTGCGGACGAAGACGAGCGCCCGACCTTCCTCGTCGCGCAGGTGCTGGACCAGGTGCTCGAGCTTGGCGGTCGGCGAGTCGAGGTGGAGGAAGCGATGCTCGATGTCGCCCTGGGCGCGCTCGGGGTCCTCATGGGTGTGGGAGCGGGCGTCGCGGGTGTAGGCCGTGGCGATCTCGCCGGTTGCGCCCCGCAGGGTCGCGGAGAAGAAGAGCGTCTGGCGGCTGGCCGGGGTGAGCTTGACGATGCGGTCGACCGCGGGCCGGAAGCCCATGTCGAGCATCCGGTCGGCCTCGTCGAGGACGAGCACGCGGACCGTCTTCAGCGAGACCGCGCCGCGGTCGATCAAGTCCTCGAGCCGGCCGGGGGTGGCGACGAGGATGTCGGCCTTGCGAGCGGCCGCGATCTGTGGGCCGAAGCCGACGCCGCCGTAGACGGCGGCGATGCGTAGGCGCCGTGCCGTGGCGAGGACGTCGAGCTCATCGACGATCTGGCCGGCGAGCTCTCGGGTCGGGGCGAGCACCAGCGCCTGCGTGCCGTTGGCGCCGGGCTTCAGGAGATCGACCAGCGGCACGCCGAAGGCGAGCGTCTTGCCGGAGCCGGTAGGCGACTGGACGAGCAGGTCGCGACCGGCGAGCGCGTCGCGGATGACCATCTCTTGGACTGGGAAGGGGCTGGTGATCGAGCGCGCCTCAAGGGCGTCGGCCACCGGCTTGGAGGTGCCGAGATCGGCAAACGTAGTGATGTTGAAACTCCTTGTTGACGTACTTGGGGGAGATCCTGCGACCCCAGGACGCCAATCGGCAACACGAGGAAACGGAACCTCTCGGGTGGCGAATTGGCCAACCCGACCAATTCACCGTAGCAGTCGCCGCTGCTATCCCTGACCCACCGTCCGATGGCGGCAACAGTTTTGCGATGGCGCCCGGGGGTATCTACGGGGAACAAGTCGAGCCAGGAGCCACGGAACTTGAATCGAGAGGAGGCGCTCAGCATGCGACTTCCAGCCAGGCCGGAAGCAATTCCCACCGTACGGCGGGAAGTCGAATTACACGCCCTGCGATTGGGAATCTCCGAGCGCGGTCTTGCCGATCTGAAGACGGTCGTCTCCGAGGCCTGCACCAACGTGGTTCGCTATGCGTACGAGGGCGAGGAGGAGGCCGGACCGTTGGAGGTGGAATCCATTCCCACCGCTGACAGCGTCAAGGTCGTGGTCCGTGACCACGGTTGCGGGATCGCGCCCAAGTCCGACGCGGATCCGAGCCTGCACCTGGGGCTGCCGCTGATCGGCGCCCTCTCGAGCCGCTTCGTGCTGTCCAGCGAACGCGGGGCCGGAACCGAGATGGAGATCCACGTTCCGCTTGCCGGCCAATCCGAACCGGCCTGGGCCGTGGACGCCTAAACTCGAACCCCTGATGCCTGCCGCTCGCCAGCGAACCAAGGACCCCGCGTGAAGCCCTTCGCAACCAGCGAGCGCGAGCTCGGGCCCCGCCGGCTCGCGATCGAGATCCGTGGTGAGCTCGACATGGCAGTCGCCGACCAGGTGAAGGCGCGGCTCCGCGCGGCGATGGCCGAGAACGACGAGATCGTCGTCGTCCTGGGGGACTGTGAATTCATCGACTCGACGGGTATCGCGACCTTGCTGCTGGCCCGCAATGCGTTCGCCGAGAGGGACGGCCGGCTGGTGCTGTGCGAGCCGACCGAACAGGTGCAGCGGGTGCTGGCGATCAGCGGGCTCACCGACGACGAGATCGTCTTCGACAGCCTCGAAGCGGCGTTGTCCCGCTCCTAGTCGCGCCGGGCGCCGGCCGGAGCCGGGTGGCCGAGGTGAAATCCCTGGCCGAAGTCGGCGCCGAGCTCGCGGACCAGCTCCAGCGTCTCCTCGTTCTCGATCCCCTCGACGACCGTCTGCAGGCCGAAGTGGTGGGCGACGCCGATGATGCCGCGCACCACACGGCGGTCCTCGGCCGATGTCGTGACGCCGCGGACGAAGCCGGTGTCGACCTTGATGTAGCTGAGGGGCAGGGAGCGCAGGTAGGTGAACGAGCCGAAGCCGACGCCGAAGTCGTCGAGGGCGAGGCGGCACTCGAGCTCGGTTGCCGCGGCGGCGAACTCGCGGGCCGCCTGCAGGCGGACGACGCTCGCGGTCTCGGTTATCTCGAAGACGATCCGCCGCGCCGCCGGGGGTGCGGCGGCGAGCAGCCCGATGATCTCCTCGCGCGCGTCCGGATCGCTCAGCGTCACCGCCGAGAGGTTGACCTGCGGCGTCACCTCGGACGGCATGGTCAGGGCCTGGCGCACCATCCAGACGTCGATCGCCTGGACCAGCTCGAAGCGCTCGGCGGCGAGCAGGAACGCTTCCGGGGCGAGGATCTGGCCGTGTTCGCCGCCCCTCATCCGCACCAGCAGCTCGTCGGCGCAGTGGGCGCCGGTGGCGAGGTCGACGATCGGCTGCGTGTAGACCAGCAGCCGCTGTTCCTCGAGCGCGGCGGCGATCCGCTCGGTCCAGTCGCGCCGTTCCCGTCGCTCGCTCTCGCGTTCTTTGCGCTCGGTGACATCGGTGGCGATCGTGCAGATCTCGACCGGCAGCCGCCGCTCGTCGTGGAGCGGGAAGGTGACGGTCAGGTAGGAACGCGGTTCGCCCTCGCGGATCAGCGTCGCCTCGTCATAGACCGGCTCGCCCTCGCTGGCGGCGCGGCGGTCGTTGAGCCGCTGGCGCTCGGTGACCGCCGGCGGGAAGATGTCCTCGCAGCGTTTGCCGAGCATCGCCTCGACCGACATCCCGGCCAGCCGCGCCGCCTCCGCGTTGCCCATCAGGTAGCGGCCGTCGAGGTCCTTGACGGTGATCAGCGACGGCGTGTTGGCGACGATTTCGGACACGCGCCGCTCGCTGGCGCCGAGCGCCTCCTCGACCCGGGCGCGATCGGTGACGTCGTGGCAGACGCCGACCAGTGCCCGGGCGCTGCCATCGGGTTGCGCCAGCACCCGCCCCTGCGAGATCAGCAGCCGCTCCTCGCCGTCGGCGCGCAGGATCCGCTCTTCGAAGGCAAACGGCTCCAGCGTCCGCAGCGAGTGGGAGACGTTCTCCCAGACCGTCTCGCGGTCGTCGGGGTGGACGCGCTCGAGGAAGGCTTCGACGGTGCCGTCGAACTCGCCCGGGCGCAGGCCGTAGATGCGGTGCAGCTCCTCCGACCAGTGGATCCGGTTGCGGTTGACTTCCCACTCCCACACCCCGAAGCCGACGATTCGCTCGGCCTCGGCGATCCGCTCCGCGGACTCGTGCAGGTCCTCCTCGGCGCGCTTCTGGTCGGTGACGTCGCGGAAGAGGCTGACGATCCTGTCGTCCTGCGGAAAGAGCCGGCCCTCGAACCACCGGTCGAGCGGCGGGTAGAAGTCGACGACGTAGCGCGGCTCGTCGGTCTGCAGCGCTTCGTTGAAGGCGGCGTGGAAGTGGAGTTCGGTGGAGCCCGGGAACTCATCCCAGAGGCAGCGGCCGAGCAGCTGCGAAGGTTGCCGCTCGAGCATCTCGCCGGCCGGGTCGTTGACGTACTCGAACCAGCCGTCGGCCGAGAGCACGGCAACTCCGTCGTTGAGGCGATCCAGCATCCGCACGACCTCGCTCGGGGAGAGGGTGGTCCAAGGACCAGTCCCGGCTTTGGTGCCATCGGTCACGGCAGACGAGATCTCCTTGTGCGAAAAGTCACGCGAGCTGTCCGAGGATGGTACCGCGGTATTCGTCAGCCGCCGTCGATTACCCCGGGATGGGCTGCTAGAACCAACCCGATGTCGACCTTCGTCGTCACCAACCGGCTGCCGGAGACGGCGCTGGAGCTGTTGCGAGGGGCGGGCGAGGTGCGCTTCTCCGAGGCGACGACGCCGCTGCCCCGGGACGAGCTGCTGGAGCTCGTGCCCGGCGCCGACGCGCTGCTGACCCTGCTCGGCGACCGCGTCGACGAGGAGCTGTTGGCGGCGGCTGGGACGCGGCTGCGCTGCGTCGCCAACGTCGCCGTCGGCTACGACAACGTCGATCTGGCGGCGGCGGCGCGGCGCGGGATCGTCGTCACCAACACCCCCGGCGTCCTCGACGACGCCACCGCCGACCTGACCCTGGCGCTGCTGCTGGCGGCGACGCGGCGACTGGGCGAGGGGGAGAGGCTGATCCGTTCTCGGCGGCCCTGGGCCTGGGGAATGTCGTTCATGCTCGGCAGCGACCTGCGCGGGAAGCTGCTCGGGATCGTCGGCCTCGGCGCAATCGGCGCCCGGGTGGCGGAGCGGGCGCGCGCCTTCGGGATGGAGATCGGTTACTGCAACCGCCACGAGGCGCCGGCGGCCGCGGCCCTCGGCGCGGTCCGCTTCGAGCTCGACGAGCTGCTCGCCGCCGCCGACGTCGTCAGCCTGCACTGCCCGCTGACCGCTGAGACCCGGCACCTGATCGGCGCCCGCGAGCTCGGCCTGATGAAGCCGACGGCGACGCTCGTCAACACCGCCCGCGGCCCGGTGGTCGACGAGGCGGCGCTGGCGCTGGCCCTGCGCGACGGCGAGATCGCCGCCGCCGGCCTCGACGTCTACGAGCGCGAGCCTCAGGTCGAGCCCGGCCTGCTCGAGCTCGAGAACGTCGTCCTCGCGCCCCATCTCGGTTCGGCGACGGTGGAGACGCGGACGGCGATGGCGGAGCTGGCGGCGCGCAACGCGATCGCCGTCGTGATGGACGAAAGGCCCCGATCGCCGGTCGATCTGCCAGGCTCTTGAGCATGTTCAAGTGGAGGGGAACCCTTGTCCTGGCGCTGCTCGTCGCCGCCCTGGCACCCGCCGCCGCCGACGCCAGCAGCGCCCAGACCTCGGTCATCGGCGGCCACTCCGCCTCGATCGCCGAACTGCCCTCGCTCGCCTACATCGAGGGCGAAGACGCGGTCACGCCCTACGCCTGCACGGGCACCGTCGTCTCGCCGCGGGTGATCCTCACCGCCGGGCACTGCGTCGAGGACATCGAGTCGGGGACGATCACCGAAGCCTCGAACCTGGCGGTCGCGACCGGCGCCGCCGACCTGCGCCAGATCGCGAAAGCGAACGTCTCGCTGGTCTCCCAGGCGCTCGTCTTCCCGGGCTTCAAGCCGAGCAAGCTGACCGGCGACGCCGGCATCCTGATCCTGGCGACGCCGACCACGGCGCCGCCGATCGCGCTCGCCTCGGCCCCCGACGCGGGTCTCCTCACCGCTGGCACCAAGCTGACGATCGCCGGCTGGGGGCTGACCAACCCGAAGGCCAAGGAAGGCAGCGTCGTGCTGAAGGCGGGGGAGACGATCGTCCAGGACACGACCGAATGCAAGCGCCAGTCGCGGCGCTACTACCCGTTCTACTCGGCGACGCAGCAGCTCTGCGCGATCGACCGCCCGAGCGACAAGGTCAGCGGCTGCTTCGGCGACTCGGGCGGGCCGGCAATCGCCACCCGCGCCGACGGCACCCCGGTCGAGGTCGGGATCGTCAGCACCGGCGGCCCCGAATGCAACCGCCACCTGCCGAACGTCTTCACCCGCGTCGACCAGGTCACCGCCTGGGTCGCGAGCTGGGTTGCGGCGGTGGAAGCGGGCGGGCCGGCGCCGGCGATCAAGATCCCGAAGGCGCATGTGCCGCAGCTCAGCTTCGAACGGGCGCAGGAACTCGCCGCGATCGCCTTCGCCGAAGACTTCCGCAACAAGTTCACGAAGTCGAGCGAAAAACGGATCAGCTGCCGCCGTCTCGGCAAGCCGCGGGTCAAATGCACGGTTGGCTGGTACCAGGGCGGCAACGACTACTACGGGACCGTGACGATCTTCTACGCGATCCGCGAGAACGCCGTGATCTGGGACGACCACTACAAGATCCACTGGGTCAACGACCGCTGCTACTTCCAAAGCGGCCACCGCGCCGGCTGCGTGGTTCACACCCGGACCCACTGAGTTGCTGCTGGACGGCCTCACCGTCGTCCTCGCCGGCGACGCCCGGCCGTTGCGTTTCGCCGCCCGCGCTCTGAGCGATCTAGGCGCCCGCACTTATGCCGCCCCGGCGCTCGCTGCCGGCGAGCGCCGGGGCGACGAGCTCGACGACCTCTGGCTCGGCGTCCCCGAGCCGTTGCCCGCCGGGGATGCCGGCGGCGCCGACGTCGTCCTGGCCGAGCGCGGGGCGGACCTCGGCTCGCTCGCCGCGGGCGCGACCGTGATCCGTTACGGCGCCGCCGGCGCCACCGCTCCGCGAGCCGACGAGCGGCTCGGCGAGCGCGAGGCGACCGCGGCCGGCGGGGTTGCGATCGCGCTCGGCGACCCCGAGCGGCCGCCGCTGCCGCTGCCCGACGGCTGCGTCGACGCCTTCGCCGGCACCCACCTGGCGGCGGCGGCGATCGCCGCCATGCTCGACGGCGTCGCCGAGACCGACGTCGCCGCCACCGACGCGCTCGCCGCGCTGGTCGCCGTCAACGAGAAGCTCTGCCTGCCCTACGGCGCGCCCTGGTTCCGCAGCGGTCGCCGCGCCAGCGGCAGCGGCGGCTGCTACCCCTACGCTCTGTTCGAAGCCGCCGACGGGCTCTTCTGCATGATCGGCCGCACCGACCGCGACTGGGCGGCGCTGCTCTCGGCGATGGGCGATCCGGCTTGGGCGCGGGGGGAGGGCTTCGACGACCCGCGGGTCGTCGCCCGCCTCTACGCGGATATCGCGGACGCCTGGGTCGGGGCCTGGGTCGGCGAGCACAGCCGCGAGGAGCTGATGGCGATCCTCACCCCGCTCGACTTCGCCTGCGCGCCGGTCCTGCGGCCGGACGAGGTCCTGGAGCTGCCGGCGCTCGCCGGCCGCTGGCGGACGGCGAGCGCGAGCGACGGCACCACGGTGTACGTCGCCGGCGCACCGTTCGACGTCGAGCCGGCGGCAGCGGCGGCGGAGGCGCTGGACGGGGCACCGCTCGTCCTCGACCTTTCCTGGATCTGGTCCGGGCCGGCGGTCTCGGTAGGACTCGCCGACCTCGGCGCCACCGTGGTCAAGGTCGAGAGCACCGCCCGGCCCGACAACACCCGCCTGCGCGGCGCTCCGCTCGGCTTCGAGCCGCGCCCGGACGCGCCGCGCCACGAGCTCTCGCGCTACTTCCAGGTCCTCAACCGCGGCAAGCACAGCGTCGAGCTCGACCTCAAGACCGAGGCGGGCCGGGCCCGGCTGCAGCAGCTGGCCGCCCGCGCCGACGTGATCGTCGAGAACCTCAGCCCCGGCGTCATGGACCGCTGGGGCGTGGCGCCGGCGGCAGTACACGAGGTCAACCCCGGATGCGTCTTCGTCTCGATGCGCGGCTACCGCCCGCACCCGAGCACGGCCGGGCTGCGCGCCTACGCTCCCGCCCTCTCCAGCAGCGCCGGCCTCGAGCAGCTCGTCGGCTATCCCGGCGAGGCGCCGCTGGGAGCGATGTCGGTCGCCTTCTCCGACGGTCTCGCCGCTGCCACCGGGCAGATGCTCGTCCTCGCCGGGCTCTGGCACCGCCGCCGGACCGGGGCCGGGGCGGCGATCACGCTCTCCCAGCACGAGACGGCGCTGCTCGCCAACGGCCGCAACGTCGTCGCCGGCCAGCTCGGCCGGCTCGGCGACGGCCTCGAGCCGCTCGGCGACGAAAGCCACGTCGTCGGCGACGAGGAGCTGCCGCGCTCTCCCTGGGTCAGCGCCGACCTCTTCGCCAGCTTGCATCCGCGCTGGCTCGGCGAGGTGCGGGCGGCGCGGCTGCCCTGGCGCCGCGAAGGGGAGCTCCAGCCGCTGACCGGCCCGGCGCCGGAGCTCGGTGCCGACAGCGCAGCCTTCCTCGCCTGACGCTCAGGCGCTGATCTGGCTGAGCTGCTCGCGCAGCAGCGGCGTCGCGTCGTAGACCGAGCCGGGGTCGGGCAGGTCGATGTCCGGCTTGACGCCGAGCTCGTCGATCGTGATTCGCATGTCCATCGTCACCCCCGGCCGCCCGTCTTCGCTCGGCAGCTTGGAGATGATCCGCATCTCGCGCACGGTCCCGTCGGGGCCGATCCAGACTTCGACCGGGATCGGATCCGGCATCAGCTTCGCCAGCTTGCGGTACTCGTCGGCGAGCGGCGCGGCTCCCTTTTCGGCGAAGTAGTCGGCGACGCGGTCGATATAGATCGTGCCGTGGTAGCGCTGGGTTACGACGCCGCCGATCGCTTCACTGCCGACCTTCTCGACGTCGGCCACCGCGCGCAGCATCTGCAGCTGCTGCTTGGCGCCGTCACTGCCGGCGAGACCGGGTGAGGTCTGTCCCAGCAGCGGTTCGATACCGATCCATTCCGCCCCGTCTGGGAGCTGCCCGGCAAAGGCGGCCGAGCGGATGTAGACGTGGCTGCTGTCGCCGACCGATTCGACGTCCACCGTTCCGGCCGGGGTCGGGACCGAGATGTCGGCGCGGGCCCGCCCCGTCTCGGCGTTGTATTCGGCGGTGCCGCTGGCCTTGACCGGCGGGCCGTCCTCGACCGTGTAGGCGACGGCGGTGTCGGCGGTATAGCCGCCGGCGGCCGCGGTCTGGCTCGCCGCGGCGCTGATCGGGTTGAAGGGGTTGATCACTTCGTCGCCGTCGTGCAGCCAGTGATTGGCGACGACGGCAATCAGCAGCAGGCCGAGCACGGCGGCGACGCCGAGCAGTCGGCGGGAAAGCCCGCGCAGGGCTTCGGCTTCGTCGCTCGGAGGCACGATGGGATCATCGCAGCCACCACGGCAGGGCTTGAGCACTGGACGAACTTCTCGAACCCTCGTCCGCCGCCCCGAGGCAGGTTAGGCTCGGCCGATGGGACTACTGGATCCGGCGCCGCCGCCGTTCGCGGTCGAGGAGTGGCGGCAGCGCCCGCACCTGGAGCGGATCAAGCCGCTGGCCCAGGACTGGGCGCTGAACGGGTTCGGCACGCCGGTCGCCGTCTACTTCCTCTATGTCGTCAAGATCGTCGTCTACGCCGGCCTCGGCCTGCTGCTGATCGCGGCGACCAGCGACACCACCGGCGGGCTCGGGTCGATCGGCGACTGGTGGACGCAGCCGGTCGTCTTCCAGAAGGCCGTCGCCTGGACGATGCTCTGGGAGGTGCTCGG
Source organism: Solirubrobacterales bacterium (assembly GCA_035689305.1). Lineage (GTDB taxonomy): Bacteria > Actinomycetota > Thermoleophilia > Solirubrobacterales > 70-9 > VAYN01. The sequence goes on from DASSLT010000012.1 coordinate 34,360, forward strand.
CCTCGGCGCCGGCTCGCTGCCGCTGACCCTGCGCTTCTCGCCGATGATCGGCGGCGTCCTCTACTGGCTGCGGCCGGGGACGACGCGGCTGCCGCCGTGGCCGGAGCGGGTGCCGCTGACGCGGGGGACGACCCGCACCCTCTTCGACGTCGCCCTCTACGCCGGTCTGCTGGCGGCGCTGCTCAACCTCGTCCTCGCCGGTGCTCCCGACGGCCGCCTCGACCCGGTCGCGGTCGGCGTCGCCCTGGCCCTGCTGGTGGCGCTGGGACTGCGCGACAAGGTTCCGTTTCTCGCCGCCCGCGCCGAGGTCTACGGCGACCTGATGATCATCTTCCTCTTCCCGCTCGCGAACCTGATCATCGCCGCCCAGCTCGTCTTCTTCTGCATCTGGTGGGGGGCGGCGGCCTCGAAGCTGAACCGCCACTTCCCGTTCGTCGTCACGGTGATGATCAGCAACACGCCCTGGAACAAATCGCGGAAGGCGAAGGGGAAGCTCTACGAGCGGCATCCAGAGAATTTGTTGCCCTCGCGGATCGGCCGGCTGTCTGCCCACATGGGGACGGTGGTCGAGTTCACCCTGCCGGTCCTGCTGCTGCTGACGAGCGGCCCGGTCCAGACCATCGCCCTCGCCGGCATGGTCATTTTCCACCTCCACATCATCTCGACGTTCCCACTGGCGGTGCCGCTGGAGTGGAACGTGTTCATGATCTTCGGCCTGCTCTTCCTCTTCGGCCACTACGGCGACGTGCCGTTCTCGGCGATCGAAGACCCGCTGCTGCTGGCGATCCTCGCCGTCACCTGCGTCGGTTTCCCGGTGCTCGGCAACTTCCGGCCCGACCTCGTTTCCTTCCTGCCTTCGATGCGCTACTACGCCGGCAACTGGGCGACGAGCCAGTGGCTGTTCCGCAAGGACACCGCCGCCGAGCACAAGCTCGACCGCGACGTCGTCAAGGCGGCGCCGATCGTGACCGAGCAGCTGACCAAGTTCTACGACGAGGAGATGATCGAAGTCCTCGTCTACAAAGGGCTCGCCTTCCGCTCGATGCACTCGCACGGGCGGGCGCTGAACGGGCTGGTGATGCGCGCCGTCGACGACGTCGACGACTACGACGTGCGCGAGGGAGAGCTGGTCGCCGGCGTCGTCCTCGGCTACAACTTCGGCGATGGCCATTTCCACGACCATCGCCTGCTCGCGGCGGTGCAGGAGCGCTGCCGGTTCGGACCGGGGGAGTTGCGGGTGGTGACGCTCGAGTCCCAGCCTGCCCACGTCGCGCGCCAGCACTACCGGATCTACGACGCCGCCGACGGCCTCGTCGAGGAGGGCTGGGTCGACGTGCGCGAGATGGTGACGCGGCAGCCGTGGCTCGGCGGGGAGCCGTTCCCGGTCGAGCCGGTATGAGCAGCGTCGTCGTCGTCGGTTCCGGTCCCAACGGGCTCGCCTGCGCCGCGACCCTGGCCCAGGCCGGGGTGAGCGTCAGCGTGATCGAGGCCGAGGCGACGATCGGCGGCGGCACCCGCAGCGCCGAGCTGACCGTGCCGGGCCTGATCCACGACGTCTGCAGCGCCGGCCACCCGATGGCGATCGGCTCGCCGGCGCTGGCCGCGCTCGGGATCGAGCGGCGCGGGTTCGAGTGGGCGTTGCCCGAGGTCGACGTCGCCCACCCGCTGGACGGCGGTGGCGGTGCCGCGATCGTCCGCTCGATCGAGGAGACCGCGATCGGGCTCGGCGCCGACGGCCGCGCCTGGCGCCGCGCTTTCGGCGCCTCCGCCAGGCACTTCGACGCCCTTTGCGAGGACATCCTGCAGCCGGTCCTGCGCTTTCCGCATCATCCCCTGCGGCTCACCTCTTTCGGGTTGCGGTCGATGCTGCCGGCGACGACGTTCGCCCGCTCCTTCCGCGAGCCGAGCACGCGGGCACTGTTCGGCGGCGTCGCCGCCCACGCCTTCGCGCCGCTCAGCCGTCCCTTCAGCTCGGCGATTGCGATGGCGATGATCAGCGCCGGCCACCGCCGCGGCTGGCCGGTCGCCAAGGGCGGCTCGCAGTCGATCGCCGACGCCCTCGCCGCAATCGTCCGCGAGGGCGGCGGCACGATCGAGACCGGGCGCCCGGTCCGTTCGCTCGACGAGCTGCCCGCCGCCGATGCCGTCGTCCTCGACCTCGCTCCCGGCGCCGTCGTCGAGCTCGCCGGCGGCCGCCTGCCGAGTCGCGTCGCCCGTGCCTACCGCCGCTACCGGCACGGGCCGGCGGCGTTCAAGCTCGACCTCGCGGTCGAAGGTGGGGTGCCGTGGACGCACGAGGACTCGCGCCGGGCCGGCACGGTCCACGCGATCGGCTCCTTCGAGGAGACGGTGCTGGCCGAGCGCGAAGTCAACCGCGGCCGGATGCCAGCGAGCCCCTTCGTCCTCGTCTGCCAGCAGTACCTGGCCGACCCCTCGCGCTCGCACGGTGATCTGCACCCGGTCTGGGTGTACGCCCATGTGCCCAGCGGCTATGACGGCGACGCCACCGAGCCGCTGCTGGACCAGGTGGAACGCTTCGCGCCGGGGCTGCGGGAGCGGATCGTTGCGCAGGTCTCCACTTCCCCGGCGCAGCTGACCGAGCACAACGCAAACTACGTCGGCGGCGACGTGATCACCGGCGCCAATACGCCGCGGCAGCTGCTCTTCCGGCCGCGCTTTGCCCGCAATCCCTACGCGACCGGCGCCGCCGGCGTCTACATCTGCTCGGCGGCGACGCCGCCCGGCGCCGGCGCTCACGGGATGGGCGGCTACAACGCCGCCCAGGCGGTGCTTCGTCAGCTCGCCGGCGGGTAGTGAGGCGTGGTGAGCTCGTCCGAGCACCGTTTTGGCGCCTCCTCACCGTTCTCGCTCGGAGTCGAGGAGGAGCTGCTGCTGATCGACGAGAACCGGCGCCTGGCGCCGGTCGCCGAGCGGGTGATCGCCGCCCTCGACCCGGCCTTCGCCGATGGCGTCAGCACCGAGATCTTCGCCACCGAGATCGAGCTGAAGACCGGCATCTGCGCCGACGCCGGCCAGGCGCTGGCGGAGCTGACGGCGCTGCGCCGCGGCGTCCGGGCGGCGGGCGCGGAGCTGCTCGGCTCCGGCCTGCACCCCGACGACGAGAGCGCGGTCGAGCTCGTCGCCAAGCCCCGCTACGACGTCGTCCGCGCCGACCTCGCCGGGATCCTCAACGCGACCCCGGCCGGACTCCACGTCCACGTCGGCATGCCCGATCCGGAAACCGCGATCCGGGTCGCCAACGCGATGCGCCTGCGGTTGCCGCTGTTGCAGGCGATCACCGCCAACTCGCCCTTCCGCGAAGGCTTCGACACCGGCCTCGCCAGCGCCCGCACCGCCTCGCTGCGCAGCTACCCGCGGTTCGAAATCCCGCGCTCCTTCGCCAGCTACGACGAGTTCCTCGAGGTGGCCGACCAGCTGATCGCCGCCGCCGGCGTCGACGACTACACCTACCTCTGGTGGGACGTGCGGCCGCACCCCCGCTTCGGCACGGTCGAGGTGCGGGGGATGGACATACAACCCGACGTCGCCGCCAACGTCGCGATCGCCACCCTGATCCAGGCGCTGGCCGCGCGCGAGGTCGAGCACCCGAGCGAGATCAACCTCCGCCGCGAGGCGATCGAAGAGTCTTATTTTCAGGCCGAGAGCCACGGGCTCGAGGCGCGGCTGATGGCCGCCGACGGCAGCTCCGTCGCGGCGACGGAGCTCGCCCGCCAAGCGCTCGACGACGCCCGTCCCTACGCCCGCGAGCTCGGCGGCGAGGCGGCGCTGGCGGAGGTCGAGCGGATCCTGCACGAGGGGAACGGCGCCGACGAGCAGCGCCGCGTCCACGCCGAGGGCGGGATCGAGGGCCTGCTCGCGCACCTGGTCGAGCGCACGACCTGATCCCTGCTAGTCGCCGGGTTCGATCGGCCGCAGCGGCAGCGGCGTCGGCGGCTCTCCGCCGCGCGATTCGAGGCGGCGGACGGCGGGGACGCAGATGACGGCGGCCTGGCAGGCGAAGATCACCCCGGCGCTGATCCAGAGCGTGGTCGAGGTGCCGATCCCGGCGGCGATCGGCCCGACCAGGACGAGGCCGAGCGGCTCCAGTGCCAGCGACCCGAACCAGTCGTAGGCGAGGACGCGGGAGAGGGACTCCGGCGGCACCCGCTCGGCGGTGACGGTCTCGTAGAGGATTTCGGCGACGGCGAGGGTGAGGCCGGCGACCAGGGTCGCGGCGGCGATCGCGACCGCCGCGGTCGGAATCGCCAGCAGCGCAATCGGCGCCGCGAACAGCAGCAGGAACCCCTCGCCGACCAGCAGCGGGCGCCGCGGCCGGATCCCGAGGGCGACCGCGCCGCCGATCAGCGAGCCGAGCCCGAGGCCGGCGGCGATCAGCGCCCAGGCGCTGGAGCCGCCCAGCGAGGCGTCGGCGACGGCGGGCCCGAGGACGAGGATGACGGGCATGAAGACCGCGTTGGAGATCATCCCGGAGAGGACGATCGGCCAGAGCCAGCGCTGTGAGGTGAACTCGCGCCAGCCGTGGCGCAGCTCGGCCAGGAACGAAGGTTCGGCGGACGGCCGCGGCCGCGGCGCCTGCATCCGGGCGAGGAAGAAGGCGCTGGCGCCGAAGCTGAGCGCGTCGACGGCGATCGCCCAGCCGGGGGTGCCGATCGCGAGCAGGACGCCGGCCAGCGCCGGGCCGACGAAATGGCCGGCCGAGCGCGAGACGTTGAGCAGGGCGTTGGCCTCCTGCAGGCGGGGGCCGCTGACGACCGACGGCACGATCGCGTTGGAGGCCGGATTGAAGAAGGCGGTGGCGGCGCCCTCGATCGCGTAGAGGATCGCCAGCTGCCAGATCTCGGCGGCGCCGCTGATCAGCAGCACCGCGATCGCTCCCATCGCCAGCATCCGCACGAGGTCGGCCCGCAGCATCGCCACCCGCGGTGAGATGCGGTCGGCCCAGACGCCACCGACCAGGACCAGGGCCGTGATCAGCACGCTGTGGGCGGCGAGGACTATGCCGAGGTCGGTTGCCGAACCGGTCAGGTCGAGAATCGCGAAGGCGATCGCTACCGGAGCGATGCCGTCGCCGATCAGCGAGATCGTCCGCCCGGCGAACAGCCGCCGGTAGTTGGGCTCGCGCAGAACCCCGAATTTCCCTTTCAGGCCGGGCATCAGAGCAGCGTGCCTTCTCGAAGCGCCAATCCGGCGCTGGCCGCCTCAGGCGGCCGTGGCAGTCAGGCGATCTTCTCGGGCGCCGGCAGCTTCAGCCGTTTGCGAGCGGCGACGACGGCGGCGACGGAGGAGCGGCAGGCTTTGGCGATCTCGCCGTTGCCGTGGCTGGGCCGGCGCCGGACCTCGAACTCGATCAGGGCCGCGCGGCGCAACTTCGCCCGCTCTTCGAGGCCGCTCTCGGGGGAGGCGTCGAGGGCTTCCTTGGCGGCCCGCTCGCGGCGGCAGAGGAGGCAGAGGGTGCCTTCCTTCTTCGTGTTGACCCAGGACTCGGGCAGGGCAACGCGCTCGCCGCCCATCCGGCTGACGGAGACTCCGCAGTCCTCACAAGTCCATTTCTTTGACGTCTGGGTCGCCTTGCTCATGCGGCCTCAACTGCTCCTTCGTTTCGCGCGATTCAGGGAGATCCAGCAGCCCCTAACGCTGTGAAGCGAGCGGAGGAAAGCGGAACCTCTCGGGTGGCGGTGCGCCAAGCCCGACCAGAACAAGGTAGCAAACCGACATCTTTGACCTGCTTTTGCAGGTGTTTTGTGCCTGACCGCCAAGACCGGCTAGGTTGCCCGGCGTGCGGATCCGGGTGGGGACAGAGGACGACGCGGCGGCGGCGATCGGGCTCTGGACCGAGGCCTACACGCTGCGCGGGCCGGAAGGCCGGAAGACGCCCTATGCAGAGAGCGAGTACTTCGACTCCTTGCGGGGCGGCCGCGTCTTCGTCGCCGAGGAAGGGGGCGCGGTGGTCGGCGTCGTCGTCTTCCTGCCGCCCGGCGTCGCCGCCTGGACCGGCGAGAATGAGGCGGCGCTGACCCGGTTGGCGGTGACGACGACGGCGCGGGGGAGGGGCGTCGGCCGCGCCCTGGCCGAGCGCTGCGGCGAGGAGGCCGAGGCGGCGGGCGCCGGCGCGATCGTGCTCTGGAGCCGCCCCTACCAGACGCCAGCCCACCGTCTCTACGAATCGCTCGGCTACCGCTACGTGCCGGCGCGCGACTCCAGCGACGCCGACGGCGGCCGTCGCGTATTCGTCCGCGACCTCACCGAATCGTCACCGGCTTGACCGGCCCGGATACGAGATCAGCGAGGTGCTGGGAGAGGTCTTCGGACTCACCGTCCGCTCGCGCAAGGTCGGCACGCGACCGAACGATTGATCGAGGAGGCCCAGTCGAAGGGCGCCGACGCGATCCTCGCCTTCCGCTTCGACAGCTCCGAGCTCGGCACCACCTGGACCGAGATCTGCGCCTACGGCACCGCCGTCAAGGCGCGCAAGCTCTAGCCGCCCCGGCCACGCCGGAAGCCGACCTCACCCGCCTTTTACACTCTCGGTGTGCCGACTGAGCCTGTAACCGAGCCCACCTACACGCTGTACAGGCGTGGCATCGAGCTGCTCGAAGACGGCGATTTCGAACACGCGACGGAGCCTTTGGCGGAGGCGGCGCGGCGGGCGCCGGAGAAGACCTCGGTGCGCGAGGCGCTAGGCCGCGCCTACTACCGCTGCGGCCGCTTCTCGCAGGCGGTGACCGAGTTCGAGGCCGTGGTCGAGACCCATCACGTCAACGACTTCGCCCACTTCTGCCTCGGCCGGGCGTTGAGCAAGACCGGCGAGAAGGACCGTGCCCGCCACCACCTGGCGCTGGCCTCCAACTTGCGCCCCGACCGCCGCGACTACCGCTTCTACCGCCAGGTCCTCGACGCCTGAGCGTGGCTGAGCTTCCAGACGCTATTCGTCTGGAAGCTCAGCCACGGTTAGCCGAGGACGGGGTAGACGCAGCGGTAGTTTTTAGATTCGGTTGAGCTGGCGAAGCTGATTTTCGCGGAAGCTAAGACCGTGGCTAGTGCGTAGGAACCAGGGCCGGCGACCTCGGCAATGCTGCCAGTCCACTCCCCTTCGGACGCAATCGCGATTCCCGGCTGCTGCGCGAATGACAGCAGTGGCAGCGCGCCCGGCAGCTCGCCGCCGCGTTCGGCGCAGACCAGGGCGGCGACGGCCGCCGTCGCGGTCGCTGCGCTGAAGCTCACTTCCCAGCACCCCCCGGCGAAAGCGCGGGTTCCCGGCGCGCAGCCGGCGACGTGGCCGTTGACGCTGGCGGCGCTGCCGGCGGCCGTCGCGAAGCGGGCGCTGCCGGCTTCGCGGGCCGAGTCGGCCTGGTTGGCGTGGACCGCGCTCGGGACCTCCCCCAGCGTCGCCGCGTCGACCTGCTTGCCGGTCAGCGATCCCGGCGCCAGGAGGTTGGCCGAGATCGTTCCCGGCGCCAGCCGGTTCGCCGGCAGCGAGCGCGGCACGACCCGGTTGCCCGGCAGCGAGCCGACCTTGACCGTATGCCCGTCGATCTTCGTCGCTGCGTAGACGCTGCCGCCGAGCGCGACCACCAAGGCCACGACCGCGACCACCAGCGCCGGCCCCTGCCGGCGGATTCCCCTGACCATGATCCCTCCCCTGTCGAACGAGATCCGTCCCCTGTCCGGGACGGTACGGGAATGCTAGCCGCCGCTTTCGTCGGCCCTGCGTGTGGCCTCGAGCAGGGCGACGATTTCCGGGTCCGAGGAGAGGTCGGTGCTGTAGCGGGGCGGGGCGGCGCCGGGGGAACGGCTGACGCCACCCGTGCCCTCGAGCACGAGGGCGTGATAGGCGACGGTGCTGAGGCTGGCGCTGGGCAGGCCGGCGGCGACGATTTCGGCCGCTGCCAGCGGCCGGCCGCTGTTGATCAGCGTGCGCAGGATCTGCCGGCGGACCGGATGGTTGAGCGCGTCGCGGGTTCGTCCTAACTCCATCCCAGTTACTTCGACGCCGAATACGGCTTGGATCATCGCCGCGGTGAGAATTGGGGATGCGTATTCATACGCAACGCCGCGGGATAGACTCGCTGCAAATACGGTCGGTGGTCAAGGGAAGCCGGTGCGAATCCGGCGTGGTCCCGCCACTGTGACCGGGCCAAGGAGGTCGCGGGCGCGTCAGCGCCAGCCACTGGGGACGACACCTCGCCCCCGGGAAGGTGCGGCCGACCGTCCCGGAAGCCAGGAGACCTGTCCCCGGCCAGCCAAACAACCCTCGAGGAAAGGGTGGCGTAGATGCCAAGACTCACCCCGAATCGGCTGGTGTCCGCGTGCGCGCTGGCTCTGGCCCTGTCTCTGTCCATCACCGCCGTCGCCGGCGCCAAGGGCTTCGGCGCCGAGCTGCGCGTGGTCGGCGCCAAGAGCAAGGTGCTCGCTGAACAGGCCGTCACCACCGGCACGACTTCTGTCAAGACCAGCCCGAAGGCGACCTGCTTCGGCAAAGGCACGGGCGGCAGCGGCGAATCCGTCTCGATCGCCGGCAATACCGCGATGGGCCTGCTGGCAAAAGGGGCAAAGTCGATCTCGGCTCTGCGGCCGCTCTCGATCAGCGACAGCTTCGACTTCGGCTTGGCCCTCTGCGGCGTCGGCAAGAGCGTCGCCAAGGGAGGGGTGTCCTGGTACCTGAAGATCAACCACAAGTCGCCGTCTCTCGGCGGCGACACGGCGAAGATCCACGCTGGCGACGAAGTTCTCTGGGCGCTGGTCGAATCGGACCCGAAGACCTACGCCTACCCGGGCGAGCTGGTGCTGTTCGCGCCGGCACAGGTGACCGCGGGTCTGCCGTTCACGGTGACCGCCTACTCCTACGACGAAAAAGGCAAGCGCAAGCCCGCCGCCGGGGTGGCGGTGACCGGCGCGGCCGCCGTCACCGGGTCCGACGGCAAGGCGACGGTGACGGTCACTGTGCCGACGTTGCTCGAGGCGACCAAGAGCGGGTTGATCCCGTCTGCCCAGGTCGGGGTCTGCGTCGGCAACGAATGCCCGCCTAGCGGGTGAGGTCTCGCCGGGGCACGGCGGTCGCGGCGGCGCTGCTGCTGGCAGCGCTCGCGGCCGCCGGCTGCGGTCTCGGCCCCGGCGAGGAGGTCGGCGACGTCGAGCTGACGGTGACGCACGACTTCGGCGCTGAGCCAGTGCTCGAAACGCAGGTCGGGGGCGTGACCGAATCCGACACGGTGATGCGGGTCCTCGAAGGCGAGGCCGAGATCACCACCCGCTATGGCGGCGGCTTCGTGCAGTCGATCGACGGGGTCGAGGGGGAGCAGCGCGGCGCCCGCGCTCGCGACTGGTTCTTCTTCGTCAACGGCGTCGAGTCGCCGATCGGCGCCGCCGAGTTCGATCTCGAGGGCGGCGAGCGGATCTGGTGGGACTACCGCGACTGGACCGCGGCGAGCCGAGTGCCCGCCGTGGTCGGCTCCTGGCCGGCGCCGCTGCGCGGCGGCTACAACGGCCGCGTCCATCCTGTCGTCCTCGAATGCGAGGGCGGGGGAGGGGCGTGTGCGGTCGCGCGGCGGGCGCTGGCGGCGGCCGGCGTCGAGCTCGCGAGCGGCTCGCCGCAGGGCGTGATCCGCGTCCTCGTCGGTCCCTGGCAGCGGTTGCGCTCGGACTCCGCGGCGGCGCTGCTCGCCGCTGGCCCGGCTGAAAGCGGCGTCTACGCCGAGTTCGAGGAAACCGAAGGGGCGACGCGGCTGCATGGGCTCGACCCGGCGGCGACTGATGCCCGCGCGTTCGGTCCCGACACCGGCCTGGTCGCGGCGACCAGGCGCTACGAAGCACCGCCGACCTGGCTCGTCACCGGCGCCACGGTCGCCGCCGTGCGGGTCGCAGCGGAAGCGCTCGATGCGGCAAGCCTGCGCGACCATTACGCGGTGGCCGTCGAAGGCGGACAGACGACGCCGCTGCCGGTCGACCCGAGCGCAGGGGGCTGAGGTGCGTTCGGCCCTCGCCTACACGCCCCGTCCGGGCGCTCTGCAGTCGGCTTCCCCTGGCGCCGCCGTCGCCTACTTGGGCTCGTTCGTCGTCGTCTCCTTCCTCTTCACGAACCCGCTCGTGCTGGCGGCAGCCGGGGCCGGGCTCGTGCTCGCCGGCTTGATCGCCGGCGCCGGCGGGGCACTGCGTGTGGCGCTCTGGATGGGGGTTGGCCTGGCGCTGCCGATCGCCGCGATCAACGCGCTCCTGGTCGACCGCGGCGAGACGGTCCTCGTCCGGCTCGGGCACTGGCCGCTGTTCGGTCAGGTCGACATCACCTTGGAGGCGATCGTCTACGGCGCTGTGATGGCCCTCCTTGTCGCCGTCACCATCGTCGCCGCCGCGATCTACTCCTCCTGCGTCAACCCCGACCGGGTGCTGCGCTCGCTGCGGCCGTTGGCCGGGCGCTCGGCGCTGACCGCGACCCTGGTCTCACGCCTCTTCCCGGTCGCCGCCGCCGACGCCGCCCGCCTGCGCGACGCCGCCCGCCTGCGCGGACCCGGCGCCGCCGAGGTCGGCATCGCGCCGCTCTCGCGGCGTCTGCTCGCCGGCTCGCTCGACCGCGCCGTCGACGTCGCCGCGACCTTGGAACTGCGGGGCTACGGCCTCGACCCTCGCCGGCTGCGCCGCCGCCGCGAAACCTCGCGCTTCGACCGCCGCTTCTACTGCGTTGCCGCGCTCGTGCTGGCCGCCGGCATCGCCGCTCGGGTGCTCGGCGGCAACGGCTTCCACACCTACCCGACCGTCGAGCTCACCCTGGGGCCGGAGACGGTCGCACTGGCGGTGCTGCTCGTTCTCAGTGGCTTGGCGCCGCTGCGCCGTCGCCCGCGCCGCGTCCGCCGCCGCTCGAGCTCGGCGTTGGCGCCGGCCCTGGAGGCGCCGCATGTCTGAGCTGGCGATCCGCCGCGGCGCCGCACCCGCCCTCGCCGTCGAGGGCCTCGGCTATGCCTACCCACACGCCGATCGCGCCGCCCTGGCCGATGTCTCGCTGGAGGTCGCGCCGGGCGAGTTCGCGCTGCTCGCCGGCCGTTCGGCCTCGGGTAAGTCGACGCTGCTGAAGGCCGCCTGCGGCCTCGTCCCGCACTTCCACGGCGGCGAGATCGAGGGGCGGGTGGCGGTCGCCGGCGTCGATGCGATCGAGGCCGGGCCGGGGGAGCTGGCCGCGGTCGTCGGCTACGTCGCCCAGGATCCCGAGACCCAAGTCGTTTCGACCACGGTCGCGGCGGAGATCGAGCTGCCGCTGGAGCTGCGCGGCGATGCCCCCCCCGACCGCGCCAGGGCAGTCGAGGAGGTGGCGCTGGCGCTGGCGATCCCGCATCTGCTGGGCCGCACCGTCGACACTCTCTCCGGCGGCGAGCTGCAGCGGGTGGCGCTGGCGGCGGCGCTGGTGACGCGACCGCGGCTGGTCTTGCTCGACGAGCCCACCTCGCAGCTCGACCCGGTTGCCGGCGACGAGCTGATCTGGTTGCTGCGGCGGCTGAACGAGGAGTGGGGGGTGGCGGTGCTGCTGGCCGAACACCGGCTGGAGCGTTGCCTGGCGGCCGCCGACCGGGTGGTCGCGATGGCGGCAGGAGCGGTCAGCTTCGACGGTACACCCGGCGAGTTCCTCGCCTGGGCTCGAGCGGCGGACCCCGCCCTCACCACCCCGGCGGCTCGCCTCTTCTCGCTCGCCGGGATCTCACCGCTCCCGGTCGGCGTCCGCGCCGCGCGGCGGACCCTGGAAGCGTTCGAGCTGGCGCCGTCGGCACCCCCGGAGCCGCCGCCCACCACTGTCCCCCACCCGGGGAAGGGTGAGGGGTCGCGGTTTCGCCCCCCGGCCGCAGCCGCTCTCTCGGCAGTTGCGGTCTGGGTCGAGCTCGAGCGCGACGAGCAGCCCCACGACGTGCTGCGGGGCCTCGACCTCGCGGTCGGCCGCGGTGAATGCGTCGCCCTGATGGGCCGCAACGGTGCCGGCAAGAGCACCCTGCTGCGGGCCGCCGCCGGACTCGTCGACACGGTTGCCGGCAAGCTCGAGGTTCCGTCCGGCCTCTCTCTCCTGACCCAGAACCCGAGCGACTACCTGGTCCGGGAGCGGGTCGGCGACGAGCTCCCGGGCGAACAGGGAATGGCGGCGCTGCGGGTCGTTGGGCTCGAGCACGCCGTCGATGCCGATCCCCGCGACCTCTCCGGCGGCGAGCGCCAGCGGCTGGCGCTGGCGATCGCCCTTGCCGGGCGGATCGACGGCGGCGAGCTGCCCGGCCTGGTCGCCCTCGACGAGCCGACCCGGGGGATGGACCGTGCCCGCAAGGACGACCTCGTCGACCTGGTCACCGACCTCGCCGGCCGCGGTGCCGGCGTCGTCGTCGCCACCCACGACGTCGAGTTCGCCGCCGCCTTCGCGGCTCGGGTCGTTCTTCTCGGCGACGGTGTCGTCATCGCCGATGGTCCCGCCGCAGAGATCCTCTCCGGCGGCTGGTATTTCGCCACCGAGGTCGCCCGCGTCCTCGACCTCCCGGGCATCGTCAGCCCCGAGCAGGGCGCCGCGGCGCTGAATGGCGAGTTTGTCACCCATGGGGCGACAAACTCGCCATTGGAGGAGCCGCCATGAGCTGGCAACTGGTCAGCTTCCTGATCCTCGCCGGGGTCCTCCTCGCCGGTTTCGCCTGGTATGAGCGTTCGCGGCCGCCGTCTCAGGTGGTCGCCCTGGTCGCGGCGCTGGCGGCGCTGGCGATCGCCGGTCGCATCGCCTTCGCCGCCTTCCCCAACGTCAAGCCGACGACCGACATCGTCATCTTCGCCGGCTACGCGCTCGGCGGCGCTCCCGGTTTCGCGGTCGGCGCCCTCACCGCCCTCGTCTCCAACTTCTGGTTCGGGCAGGGACCGTGGACCCCGTGGCAGATGGCGGGCTGGGGACTTTGCGGGATCCTCGGCGCCGCCCTCGCCCTCGGCGTCCGCAACGCGGGCCGTTTCACCCTGGCCGCCACCTGCGGTGGCGCCGCCGTCCTTTACGGCGCTCTGCTGAACTTCTCCTTGATGGCGACCTACGGAGGGGACCTGTCATGGCGGCAGTTCGTCGTCTACGAGGGACGGGCGATCCCGTTCGAAGTCGCCCACCTCGTCGGCAACGTCGTCCTTGCCCTGATCGCCGGTCCGGCGATGGTGCGGATGCTGATTCGCTTTCGCGAGCGCCTCGAATGGGCGCGCAGGGGGGAGGTGGCGCCAACTGGCCCGGGGCGATTCGCCCATGGGCTGCGCGGCGGCGGGGTCGCGGTCCTGGCGGTGCTCGTTCTCGGGTTGGGAGTCCTGGCGCCGGCGCCGGCCAAGGCGAGTGAGGTCAGCCGCGCGGCCACCTGGCTGATCTCCAATCAGAACTCGGATGGCGGCTTCGGCGCCTCCCCGGGGGACGACTCGGGGGCCGAAATCACCTGCTGGGTGATGCTCGGCCTCGAGGCCGCCGGCCACAACCCACTCGACGTCGCCAACGGCGGTAAGACCCCGATCGACTACCTGCGCTCGAGCCTCAGCCAGGTCAAGAGCCCCGGCGACCTCGCCCGGACGATCCTGGCGCTCGAGGGGGCTGGGGTCGATCCGCGCGAATTCGGCGGCCAGAACCTGGTCTCCAAGCTCCTCGCCAAGCGCCGCAAGGACGGCTCCTACGAAGGCTGGCCGAACTCAACCGCCTACGCGGTGATCGCGCTGCGCACCGCCGGTGCAACCGACGCCGTCGACAGGTCGCTGGAGTGGCTGCGAGAAGTCCAGGGCGATGACGGCGGCTGGGGCGATCTGCCCGGCTCGCCCAGCACCTCGGACACGACCGGGGCGGTGCTGCAGGCGCTGTCACCCGGGTCCAAGGCTTCCCAGCACGGCCTCGCCTACCTGCGGGAAGTCCAGCGCAAGGGCGGCGGCTTCCCGCTCGGCGGCAACGGCGAAGTCAACTCGCAGTCGACCGCATGGTCGATCCAGGGAATCCTCGTCGCCGGCGGCAACCCCGACTCCTTCCGCCGCGGCGGCGCCAGCGCCCCCGAATACCTGACCGCCCGCCAGGCCGAGGACGGCCACTACCGCTACTCGAAGTCAAGCGACCAGACCCCGGTCTGGGTCACCGGCGAGGCCCTGGTCGCCGCCACCGGCAAGTACTTCCCCATTCCACCGCCCCCGCGTGAACCCAAGCCAACGTCCTCGTCCCAATCAAGCTCCGGAAGCACGGGAGGGCTGGTCCCCGGCACGAGCCCGGTGCCCACGACCGAACCCGCCCCTGTCTCGCCCACCGAATCCACCGGCGCCGTCGGAGGCACCCCCTCAGGACACTCAGCGCCCCAGTCCGGAGCAGTCTCGGGGGCGAAGCCCGTCAACCCTCCCGCTGGGGTCGCGTCCGGAGGGGGTGCCTCCGACGGCGCCCCCGAAGAAACTCCTGCCTCGAGCCAGGACTCTGCTTCCGCCGCAACCACCGAGCCCGAACCAAAGGACAACGGTAGCCCCGCCGTCGCCGCCCTGCTTGGCATCGCCGCCGGCGCCCTCCTCTTCGGCGCCGCCTGGGCCGCCCGCAAGGGCTGGATGCGCTGGCGCTACGGCCTCTGACCGATCGTGGTTGAGGTTCGTCCCCGATAGCGAGACGAACCTCAACCACACCAGCGTGGTTGAGGTTTGGTGCCGTATGCGCCACAAAGCTCAACCACGCTCAGGCGTCCACGACACCGAAACCGCGACACTGTGGGCATGGATGTAGAGACGGCGATCCGGACCCGGCGCACGCACAAGGCCTTCGGGCCCGACCCGCTGCCGCGTGAGCAGCTCGAGGAGCTCCTGGCGCTCGCCAACTGGGCCCCCAACCACAACCTGACGGTGCCCTGGCGCTTCCGCGTCGTCGGCCCGGCGGCGTTGGGCCGGCTGAAGCAAGCCGCCGGACCCGAGGGCGCGACAAAGCTCGACCGCTGCCCGACCCTGGTCGTCGTCTCCAGCGTCCTCGGCGGCGATCCGGTCCAGGATGAAGAGGACCTGCACGCGACCGCCGTCGCCGCCTACATCGTGCTGCTCGCCGCCCATGACCGCGGCCTCGCGGGCTACTGGCGCACGCCCGCCCTGCTGCGGGCCGAGGAGGGGCGCGTCGCGGTCGGCCTGCCCGCCGAGGAGCGCGCCGTCGGCCTCCTCCACCTCGGCCACCCGCGCCAGGAGCGGCCGACGCCCGAGCGCCCCGGCGCCGCCGCAACCGTCAGCTACCTCGACTGATGCTGACCCGCGCCAAGGCAATCGAGGCGATCGCCGGCCAGCACTTCGACGTCGTCGTCATCGGCGGCGGCATCACCGGCGCCGGCGTCGCCCTCGACGCTTCCTCGCGCGGCTACTCGGTGGCGCTATTGGAGCGCGGCGACTATGCCGTTGGCACCTCCAGTCGCTCCTCGAAGATGGTCCACGGCGGCCTCCGCTATCTGCAGAACTTCGACCTCGGCCTCGTCCGCGAGGCGCTGCTGGAGCGCCAGCTGATGGTCCAGCTCGCACCGCACCTCGTCTACCCGACCCCGTTCCTGGTCGCGGCGCTGGGTGAGGCGAAACGCGACCGCAAGGTCGGCCTCGGGCTGAACATGTACGACGTGATGGCGACCACCCGGGTCGGCCGCAGCCGCCGCGAGCTGCGCTCCTCGAAGGAAGAGGACGAGGACTTCTACTGGTCGCCCGACCGTCACCGCACGATCGACCGCGACGAGGTGCTGGAGCTGGTCCCGGCGCTGGCCGCGCGTGACCCGAAGGATGCCTACCTCTTCTACGACTGCCAGACCGACGACGTGCGCCTCGTCCTCACCGTCCTCGGTGAGGCAGAACGTTTCGGGGCCGTCTCGCTGAACGGCGCCGAAGTCACCGAGGTGACCGCGAAGAACGGCCGCGCCTCCGGCGTCGCCTTCACCGAGGCCGAGTCCGGCGAGCGGATCGAGGTCGGCGCCGACCATGTCGTCAACGCGACCGGCGTCTGGGCCGACGAGATCCGGCCCGAGGTCGTCGAGGAGGAGGACGTGCCCCGGATCGCGCCCAGTCGCGGCACCCACATCCTGCTCGACCAGGACGACCTGCCGATGGGCGACGCCGCCTGCATCGTGCCGGCGGGCTCGGGCCGGATGATCTTCTCGCTGCCCTGGTACGGGCGGACCCTGATCGGCACCACCGACAACGACTACGACGGCGACATCACACACCCGCAGCCGGGTGAGGAGGACGTCGGCTACCTGCTCGAAGCCGTCAACGAGTTCTTCGGCACCTCCTTCACCGACTCCGACCTGGTCGGCGCCTACGCCGGCGTGCGGCCGCTGATCTCCAGCGGCGACCCGCGCAAGTCGGTCGACATCTCGCGCAAGGCGGAGTTGTACGAGACCTCGTCGGGGATGCTGACGATCACCGGCGGCAAGCTGACCACCTGGCGGCGGATGGCGAAACAGACGGTCGACCGCCTGGTCGAGCGCGAGGGCCGCGAGGCGCCCTGCCACACGGCCGAGATCCCGCTCGGGATGGAGGCGCGGCCGGAGGACCTCGACGCTCCCGAGGGCGTCGGCGACGAGGCAATCGAGCAGCTCAAATTCCGCTACGGCCACGCCACCCGCAACGTCCTCGCGCTCGCCCGGGAGGACGGCAAGCTGGCGCAGCCGATCGTTCCCGGCCGTCCCGACCTGCTCGCCGAGGCGGTGATCGCCGCCCGCCACGAGCAGGCCCGCACGCTCGCTGATGTGTTCCTGCGCCGAACCCGGCTCGGGATCCTGGCGGCGCCGGAACTGCGCGAGCCCGCTGCCATCCGCCGCGTCGCCGAGGTGATGGGCGGCGAGCTCGGCTGGTCGCGGCGCCGGGCCAAGCAGGAGGCCGAGGCATGGTCGCAGGCGGCTGCCACCGAAGGGGTCGACCCGGCAGCCCGGAGCGCCGGTTGAATAACCTGCGGCGTCGATGACCAAAGCCGAGCTGGAAACCAAGCCCCTGTCCGAGCTGCACGCCCTGGCCGCCGAGGCCGGCGTCGAGAAATACCGGATGCTGTCCAAGGCCGAGCTGGCCGCGGCGCTGAGTGACGGTGACGCCAACGGCACCGGCTCCGGAGGCGGTTCCCGCTCTGGAGGCAGCGCCCCGTCGCGGTCGAGCTCCGAGGGCCGCGAGCGGTCCTCCTCGTCACGCCGACGCCGCCGCCGGCCCCCGCGCGAGCGGGAGCGGAGGGACGAGACTGACGAAGGCGAGCGCGAGAAGCCGCCGCCCGCCGCGGCGACTCCCGAGCCCGCTCCGTCGGAGCCGGCTCCCGCAGCCGCGCCACCGGCGCCCGCGTCTGAGCCTGCGCGCCCGCGACGCCGCCGGCGACGCCGCTTCGGCCGTCGCGGCAAGGACGGGGTGACGATCCAGGATCTGCTGCTGCCGCCCGAGGCCGGCCGCCAGGCGATCCTCGCCGCCGAGACGCGCGAGGCCTGCACGACGCTGCTGCGCGGTGTCGCCGCCGACCTCGCCGCCGCCTCCAAGGGGCCCGATCCGGTCGTGCTGCTGATCGACCCGGGGCCGGAGGAGCTGGCCGACTGGAAGCGCGAGGCGCCGCAGGCGGAGATCGTCGCCGCCGGCCAGGCCCGCCACGCGACCGATGCCCTCGCCCAAGCGGCGACCCGCGCCGGCAGCGGCGAAGACATCATCCTCCTGGTCGACTCGCTGACCCGGCTCGCCACCGACTTCGGCGACACCGATACCGCCAAGGAGTTCTTCGACGCCGGCCGCGCCCAGGGTGCAGCGGGCGGCGGCTCGCTGACGATCGTCGCCGCCCTCGAGCGCCAGGCTTGACGTCGGTCTAGGGGAGAGCCGCTCTTAGCGGCGGTACGCGATGCGGCGCCAGCTGGGCTCTTTGGAGAGCTCGATCAGCTCGTCGCTGCGGTCCGGCTGGACGTAGCCGAAGGTCTGGGTGCGCTCGTCGAAGACGACGTCGAGCTCGCCCTCCTTGACCCGCTGGTCGAGCCAGGCGCCGCGGAAGACGAGGCGGCGGATCCAGTGGACGAGGCTGCGGTTGGCGGGACCGACGAGGTCCTCCCAGTTTTCGTTGATGTGCTCGCCGAGAGCGGAGCTGGGCTCGGCGATCTCACCGCTGACGGCGAGGTCGAGGAGGTCGTCGAGCTCCTCCTGACTGAGACCCTGATCGACGAAGGCGAGCTTGACCGCGGCCTGCTCGACCCGCTGGCCGAAGTCCTCCTCGTTGAAGGCGAACCGGAGCTCGCCGTACTCGAGCACGTAGTCCGATCCTGACTCGTAGTTCCCTCTGCGGGTCGTCTTCTTTTCCATGAGTTGAAGCCTGAAGCTCTCTGCTCGCGCAAGCCCGGCGTGAGCAGGTGCATGATCTTGCCGATCATCCTAGTCCGGTGCCTGCCTCGGGCATGGACTGGGCGGCGGGTTGCACTTGCAGGGGCCGGTGGCGGTGGGGGAGAAAGGTGCCGGCGAGGGCCCTGGGAGGGGCATGACGGCACCACGCCTCAGCCGGCTACCGCGGCGCCGGATCCTCCAGCGCGAGGTTCCGGTCGCCTGCGGTTGGCGCTCGCGCCTGCTCGGATTGAGCTGGCTGGACCGGGACGAAGCGGGGGCCGGGCTGCTGATCCCGCGCTGCGCCAGCGTCCACACGTTCGGCATGCGCTTCGCGCTCGACCTCGTCTTTCTCGACGCCGAGTGGCAGCCGCTGGCGCTGCGGCGCGCGCTGCCGCCGCGGCGAATCGTCGGCCACCGCGGCGCGTCCGCGGTGCTGGAGCTGCCGGCGGGGGGAGAGACCGCGGCGACGACGACTTAGGCGAGCGCATGTTGCCGAACCGGGAAGAGATCGCCAGCGTCGTCGTCTGCGAGGACGACGACGTCACCCTGGAACTGCTCTGCGACCACCTCGTCGCCGACCGCTTCTCGGTGCTGCCGGCGCCGAGCGCCTCGGACGCGCTGCGCCTTTGCCGCTACAACCACCCGGACATCCTCCTGCTCGACCTCTCGCTGCCGGATGCCTCGGGCCTCGACGTCCTGCGGGAGATCCGCGAGGCCGACGGACTCGAGTCGCGCTTCGACCCGCGGCTGCCGGTGATCGTGCTGACCGGCCGCGGCGCCGAAACCGACCGCGTTCGCGGCCTCAACTCCGGGGCTGACGACTACGTCACGAAGCCGTTCAGCTACGCCGAGCTCCGAGCCCGGATCGGCGCCGTCCTGCGGCGGCGGGCGAACCGCCGCGAAGGCCCGAGCCGGGTCGGCGACCTGACGATCGATCCGGTTCGCCGCCGGGTCACCGTCGGCGAGCGCGAGGTGCCGTTGGCGAAGAAGGAGTTCAGCCTGCTGCGAGCTCTCGCCACCGACCCCACCCGGGTCTTCTCGAAGGAGGAACTGCTGCTGGAGGTTTGGGGCTTCCGCGACCCCGGCCGAACGAGAACCCTGGATTCACACGCGAGCCGCCTGCGGCGAAAACTCGACCCGGAGTACGGCCGTTTCGTCGTCAATTGCTGGGGGATCGGGTACCGGCTGGTGGACGGGTGAGGAAGAAAAGGGCCGGCCCTTCCCAGGAAGGGCCGGCCCAAGTCAGACTTGGGGACTTCAGCCGGTCTTCGTCGTGCTTACCGGAACGATTACGTCCTGCACTTTCGTCAGCTTCACTCGCTCACCCCCTCTCCATGAGTGGCGGCCGGGCTTCCCAGGCCGGTACCGAAAAGAGGATGCTGCGCAGTTCGGACGCTCCCGCTAGAGTTCCGGCACAACTTGTACTGAGTGATCATTGAACTTCATGACGACCCAGCCCAAGCCCGTACAGCCGAGGAACTACTACGGCGACTTCCACGACCTGCATAAAGCGCTCTCGCATCCTCTGCGCTACCGGATCCTGATGATCCTCGGGGAAGTCGAGGCAAGCCCGAAGGAACTGAGCGAAATGCTCGGGGAGGATTTCCAGCGGGTCTGCGAACAGGTGCGCCTGCTGCGAGATGGCGGCTTTATCGAGCTCGTGGGGGAAGATCAGCGCCGGGGCGGGACCCAGCACTTCTACAAAGCGACGATTCGACCCCTGCTCGATGCCGACGAATGGGCGAGCCTGCCGTTGTCAGTCCGCGAAACGATCAGCGCCGTGACCCTGCGGGCCATCTTCGACGATGCAGCGGCGGCAATGAGGAGCGGCGACTTCGAAGCCCATCCTCATCGCGTCCTGATCGAGAAACCGATGATCGTGGACGAGCAGGGGTATAAAGACGCGGACGCCTCGGCCCTGCGGCATCTCAACGAGTTGAACAAGATCGCCGCCGAAAGCGCGGGCCGTTTGATTGACAGCGGTGAGCAGGGGATTTCAGTCAAGACGGTCACCCTCGTTTACACCGCTGCCACTTCGCCCGAAACCGGTTTGGAAAATCCCTAACTAGCTAAAGCCCAAACCGGTCGATTTGACATGACCAGGTTTGCTCAGGAGAGTCTGGGCAGATGGGCAGCGTGTCCACACCGGGAGAAGGGGATTCGCCGGATGTCGTAGCCGGCAAGCTCGTTCACGCGCTCTCCCACCCGCTGCGGATCCGGCTGCTGCAGCTGCTCGAAGAGGAGCCGGCGAGCCCCTGGATGCTGCGCGATCAGATCGATCCGGAGATTTCGCTCAGCGGCGTCGCCTACCACGTCGGAGTGCTCTACGACTCCGGTTGCCTCGAACAGTCCGACGTTGCGCCGCGGCCCGGCGCCTACGAGCGTTTCTTCAGGGCCAAGCCCGAAGTGTTCCTCGACCCCCTCTACCGTGCCCACGCAGGTCTGAACGAAACCGAGGCCGTGCTGACCGCCAACTGGTCGGGAATCACGGTCGATCGCTTCGGCTGGGACCAGGTCGTGGACGTCCTCCGCAGCGCCAGGCTGCAGCTCGCCGCGATCGATCAGCAGAGCAAAGAACGCCTCTCGACCCTTGGCGGCGACGGTACGCCGCTGGTCGTCGGCGTCGTCGCCTTCGAATCGCCCGGCGACAACTAGGAGGGGTTGGCGAAACCCCCGCCGCGCCCGGCGGCGGACACGGCGCGGTGCGGCGCTCGCCGGATCGCAGACGCGGGTGTCGCCAATGCCTCTATTACCGGCTGGTCAGTGTGACCAACGGGTGCTAGGCGCTACTTCGACGCTGCCGGCGCGGTTTCGAAGTTGAGGATCGCGAGGGTGCTCGAGATCGGCTCGGTCTTCTCTTCGGCGAGGCGTCCCGCGGACTCCTCCTGAATCTCGATCGCGCGGTTGAGCGTCTCGAGCAGCAGCGCCGTCAGCTCGTTCCAGCCGGTCTCGTCGAGGACCATCGGCGTGCGGCTGATGTGCGAGTCCGAGCGCGCCTCGATCGTGTTGCTGACCATCGCGTCGGCGGCGTCTTTGCCGATCGCCTCGAGGATCACGCCGTTGATGCCTTTGCGGGCAGAGGCCGGGATCTTTTCCCAGTCCTTGGCGCTGAAGAAGGCGCGCTCGGTCGCGCGGTAGAAGTGCTCGACCGCGCCGCGTCGGGGCTCGGTTTTGACGAGCTCGACGCAGTTGTATTCGAGCAGCGTCTTGACGTGGTAGCTGACGTTGCCAAGCGGCTCGTCGAGTTCCTGGGCAAGCTGGTTCGGGCTCGAGATCCCCTTGCTGAGGGAGGAGAGGATGCGGACGCGCAGGGGGTGCGCGAGTGCCTTCGCGAGCTGTTGGGTGATGCCCTCAGGTGAGGTTCGAGTCTGAGCCATGGTGGGCCTCCGATCGATGGTGGGGGGAAGTCGGACGAGCGCAGTGCAAGCGGCGGAAAGGGGGGTTTTCCACCCGAGTTTCTGGATCAAGTATCCCAGAATGGTCGGTCGATCCGGCTCTGCTAGTGGCTTACCAGAGTGAAAAAGCCTGAGCGATGCGGAGGGTCTGCATCGATCGGGGGAGAGTTCGGCGCCCGCCGCCCTTAGCCGTCTCGTGAATGGCGGCGGGGACGGAGGCGGAGCGTGCTGGCGGAGTTGACCCAGATCGAGGCGGGCTGGCCGCTGGCGGTGTCGCTGGCAGTTGCCGTCACCGCCCAGAGCATGCTGGCCGGCCGGCGGCGAACGGTGCTCAACGAGGCGCTGCACGAGTTGCGGCGTCCGCTGCAGGCGTTGGTCCTCGCCGAACCCGAACGCACAACCGACGCCGGGCTGCCCGAACAGGCATCGCTGGCGCTCGAGCGGCTCGATCGCGAGATCAACGGCGGGCCTCCACCCGATTGCCGGCAGCGGGTCGAGGTCGCGCTGCTGGCAGCGGCAGCGGTGAGACGCTGGCAGGGGCGAGCCGGGCTTACCGGCTGCCAGCTGCGCCTGGGCCAGCTCGAGCCGGCAGCGACCGTCAGCGGCGACCGCGGCGCGATCGCCCAGGCGCTCGACAACCTGGTGGTCAACGCGATCGAGCACGGCGGCTCGCAGGTCCTCGTCGGGGTGGCGGTCAAGTCAGCGGTCGTCCGCCTCAGCGTGGTCGACTCCGGCGGTCGCGGGCGGGCGCGGCGGCGGGTGGCACCCCGGTGGGCACTGGTCTCGTTGTCTGGTCGGCGGCGCCGGGGACACGGGCTCAGGATCGTGCGACGGGTCGCGGCGGCACACGACGGCGAGTTCCTGCTGCACCCTCGCGAGGCGGAGACCGAGGCGACGCTGGCGCTGCCGCTGGCCGTTGACAGGGGCGCCGGGTGAGCCGACGCCGACGCGCCTTGGCCTTCGGGCTGGCGGCGCTGTTCGCAGCGGCCGGCGCGGCAGCTGTCGCCGACGGCTACGGCGATCGCGTCGCCCGCGGTTACGGCGCCCTGCGGCCGGTTGTGATCGCCACCGCCGCGCTGCCGGCAAACCGCGTGATCGACCCCGAGGCGGTTGCCGCCGACCTCGAGCTGCGCCGGGTCCCGGTTCGGTTCGTGCCGCCGGGCGCCCTGGCCGACCCCGGTCAGGCGCTGGGGCTCGAACCGACGGCGAGGGTCGCCGCCGGCTCCTATCTACTCGCCTCCCAGTTGCGTCCGGCGGGGGCCGGTGGGTCGACCGGTCCCTCGCTGGGCGGCGGTCGCCGCCCGGTCGAGATCGTCGTCAGCGGCGCCGCTGCGCTGCTGGTCGGTGGCGGTGACCCGGCTGGCGGCAGGGTCGACGTCATCGTCACCACCGAACCCTCCGGCTCGGGCGCCGGTCGCACCTATGTGGCCGCGGCCGCGGTGCCGTTGCTGGCACTCGGCCCGGGGCTCGAAGGCGAAGCCGCGGGCGGGGCTGCGGCGGTGACCCTGGGTTTGACGCGTCCCCAGGCGCTGCGGCTGATTGCCGCCCAGAGCTTTGCCCGCCGGATCACCGTGCTGTCGGTCGGATGAGTGCGGCGACGGCGCGAGAGCGCGACCTGCTGGAGCTGGCAGCGGTGCTGCGGGGTCGGCTGGTCGAGCGCCGCCGGGTGGAAGCGGCGTCGGGCAAGCCCGTCGCCGGTGAGCTCGGCGAAGCGGTGAGGGAACTGGTCGAGGAGGACGCCGCGCTGCTCGCCGCCGAGGACCGGGAGGAGTTGGCGGCGCGGATCATCCGCGACAGCGTCGGCCTCGGCCCGCTCGAGGTTCTGCTCGCCGACCCGGCGGTGGAGGAGGTGATGGTCAACGGCCCCGACCGCGTCTACGTCGAGCGCGGCGGTCGGATCGAGCCGACGGCCGTCGCCTTCGCCGACGAGGAGGAGCTCCGCAACGCGATCGAGCGGATCCTGGCGCCGCTCGGCCGCCGCGTCGACGAGCTCAGCCCGCTGGTCGACGCCCGGCTCGCCGACGGCTCGCGGGTCAACGTCGTGATCCCGCCGCTGGCGCTCGACGGCCCCACCGTCTCGATTCGCCGCTTTGGCGCGCGCCGGCCGGGGCCGGACGAGCTGGTCGAGCTCGGGACCCTGAGCGCCGAACAGCGCCAGCGGCTCGAGCGGGCGGTGGGGGAGCGGCGCAGCGTCCTCGTCAGCGGCGGCACCGGTTCCGGCAAGACGACGATGCTGAACGCGCTCTCCAGCTTCGTCGCGCCGAGCGAGCGGGTGGTGACGATCGAGGACGCGGCCGAGCTGCGGCTGCAACAGCCGCATGTAGTGCGTCTCGAGAGCCGGCCGGCCGGGGTCGAGGGCAGGGGCGAGGTGACGATCCGCGACCTGTTGCGCAACGCCCTGCGGATGCGGCCCGACCGGATCGTGATCGGCGAGGTGCGCGGCCCGGAGGCGCTCGACCTCCTGACCGCGCTCAACACCGGCCACGACGGTGCGCTCTCGACGGTTCATGCCAACTCACCCGCCGATGCGCTCAGCCGGCTCGAGACGCTGGCGCTGATGGCAGGTGTCGGCCTGCCGCACGCGGCGGTTGCGGAGCAGGTGCGGCGCGGGGTCGACCTGGTCGTCCACCTCGAGCGGCGCGCGGATGGCAGCCGGGTCGTCACCGCGATCGCCGCCGTCTCCGAGATCGCGGCGCCGGTGTGAGTGCCGGCCCGATTCCGCTGCTCGCCGGCGCCGTGGCCGGGGCCCTGCTGGCGCTGGCGGTGCGCGAGGCGCTGCTCGCCAGCCCGGCGGCGCTGGGTTGGTTGCGACTGGCGCTGGAGCCGCTGCGACGCGCGGGGCTCGAGGGCTACGCGCCGTCGAGCCGTGAGCGACGACGGCTGGCGGCGCTCGGCGCCGTCTCTGCCGTCGTCGCCGGCTGGCTGTTGGCGGGGCCGGTGCTGGCGCTGCCGCTCTCGGTTGCCGGTCCGGCGGCGACCGCCTGGGTGCTGGCCAGTCGCCGTCGCCGCTACCGAGCGGCAGTCGAGCGCTCGCTGCCGGAAGTCGCGACCGCCGTCGCCGACTCGCTCAGCGCCGGCCGCTCGCTGCGCGCCTCGCTGCCGGCGGCCGCGGCCTATCTCGACGGTCCGCCCGCGGCGGAGCTGACCCGGCTCGGGGCTGAGCTCGATCTCGGTGCCGCCACCGGCGAGGTCGTTGCGGCCTGGCGGGGGCGGATGCGCTCCGAGCGCGTCGACGCCTTTGCCGCGGCGCTGCTCAGCCAACGCCTGGCCGGCGGCGACCTCGCTGGCCTGTTGCGTCGCTTCGCCGCCGGCGCCGCCGAACGCGACCGGGTCGCCGAGGACGCCCGGTCGGCCACCGCCCAGGCTCGGTTCACCGGTCTGCTGGTGGTGGCGATGCCGACCGGCGGCGCCCTCTTCGCGGAGCTGCTGGAGCCGGGATTCCTGGCGAAGCTGCTCCGCTCGCCGGCCTCGGCGGTGATGCTCGCCTTGGCGGCCGCCCTGCAACTGGCCGGCTTCCTCGCAATCGGGCGGCTGGCGCGGATGGGCGATTGAGCGCCGCCGGGCTGCTGGCAGCCGTCGCGGCCCTCTGCGCCTGCGTCGCCACCCGCGAGTTGATCCGGGATCGCGCCACCGCTGGGGTCCCGCTGCCGTTCGGCCTCGGCGCGCGTTCGGCCAGGGCGGCATTGCGACTCGGCCTTCCCGATCGCCTGCGCCGCTCCGGCCTGGAGGCACGAATCCCGTTGGCCGCGGTCCTGGCGGCGAAACTCGCGAGCGCCGCTTGTGGCGCGCTGACGGCGCTGCTGGCATCGCCGGTCGCCCCCGGGCGAACGGCGATCGTCGTCCTGATCGGCTTTCCAGCGGCCGGCTTCTTTGCTCCCGATGCGATGCTCGAGCGGCAGGCGCGCCGGCGTCACCGGCGGCTGGTCGCAGCCCTGCCCGACGCCCTCGACCTGCTCGCGGTCAGCGCCGGCGCCGGGCGTGGCCCGGCGGCAGGCCTCGAGCAGCTTGCCCGGGCGGGAGAAGGACCGTTGGCCGAAGAGCTGCGAATCACCGTTGCCGCGCTCTCCTGTGGGACGCCGCTCGCCGCCGCCCTGCAGAACCTGCGATCGCGGGTGCCGGGCAGTGAGCTGGCGACGTTGATCGCTTCGATCGAGCGCTCGCGCCGCTTCGGCTCGCCACTCGCCGACCAGCTCCGTCGCCAGGCCGCGGCGCTGCGACGCGATGCTCGCCGCGCGATCGAGGAGCGCGCCGCCCGCGCGGCGCCGAAGATCCAGCTCGTCGTTGCCCTCGTCCTCGTGCCGTCGGTCCTGCTGATGATCGCGGCCGGGCTGATCGCCAACGCCGGCACGCTTCTGTCCGGCTTCTAGACGGTCCCCGTCTCGGTCGCCTCGTCACTGAGGCGTTTTGCGACCGCGGCGGTCGCGGCGGCCATCTCGTCGAGCTCCTCGGCGTCTTCCTTGTGGCCGCTGACGTAACAGAGGAGGGTGCCGTCGACGAGCTCGAAGGCGAACTTCTTCGGCGCCGCTTCGGTCAGCCAGACGATGAAGGTGGGGGCGAAGAGGCGGCGCAGCCAGACCGCGTCCTGCTGCTTGCCGGCGAAGATCTCGTACTTGTCGAGCAGCGCCTCGCTCTCCAGCTCGACCCGCTCTTTGGAGCGGCGGAAGACGTCCTCGAGTCCCTCCAGCGCCCGCAAGCCGAACTTGCGCTGGCAGTAGAGCTCGGGGACGTAGCCGGCGCACTCGGGGACGTCGAGGAGGCCGACGGTGTAGCGGTAGTAGTTGGTCTGCTTGTTGCCGTCGCTGTCGCGGGTCTCTTCCTCGTAGGTGTAGAGAGCCAGCGTTCCTTCATGGCCGCCGGCGAGCGGCCCCTGGAGGCTGCGCTCGGTGTAGCGGTCGTCGCCCTTGCGCAGCAGCGGCGTCGCCGGGGGCAGGCGGCCGCGCCCGTGCAGGAGGGTCATCCCGCGCTGCTGGGCGTAGACCTCGAAGAAGGCGTCGGCGGCGCGCGAGTCGGCGATCGCGAAGACGACCACGACTCCGACCAGGAGCGCGACGACGAAGCCGGCGCCGCCGAGCGCCGGGCCGATCAGGACGGCGAGGCCGACGCCGACGATCAGGGCGAAGGCGCCGATCAGGATCAGCGAGAGCGGCTTGCGGATCAGCAGCTTGAAGTAGTAGCCGCGCAGGGCGTTGGCGTCGTCGGGGGCCGCCGAAGCGGTTGGAGCGGGGGGCTGCTCGGGCGTGCTCACGCCCGCAACCTAGCGCGCCTCAGGGCAGAGGCGGGGGATGCAAATGGGCTTGCAGGGGAAAGTCGTGTTGCAAAGTGGGGGAAAGTGGGTTATTGTGGCGTTCGAGTTGAAGCCCAGGACCGGGGTGGTGAGGCTCCTCCCACCTCATCACTCCGGTCCAACTTTTCTCCGGCCCTCCCGCTCAGACTCAGAAAGGAACTGCCCAGTTGGCTTTTCGGGGTCTTTACGAGCACAGCCTCGATTCCAAGGATCGGCTCACGGTTCCTTCGCGCTTTCGTTCGTCTCTCGCTGACGGAGTGGTTCTGTCGAAGGGCTTCGACCCCTGCGTCTGGGTGCATACGACCGCGGAGTTCGAGCAGCTCTCCGACCGCTTCCTCTCGCCGCACAGCCCCTTCGGGCGCGACGCCAGGCAGCTGCGCCGCCGCTTCCACGGCGGCTCCTTCGACGAGAAGCTCGACTCGGCCGGCCGGATCCGGATCCCGCGGCCGCTGATCGAACACGCCGGCCTCGACGGCAACTGCGTCGTGATCGGTGCCGGGGAGTACCTCGAGATCTGGAACGCCGACGACTGGGCCAAGCAGGAGGAAGAGCTCGACGCTGCGGCGCCGGAAATCGCCGAGGGCCTGGCCGGCGCCGGGACTACGTGACCATGAGACTCAATGCCGCCCGAATTCCCATCTCCCCAAGCCCCGTCGACCTGCCGGCGGCGATCGCGTTGACCGAGCACGAGCCGGTGCTGGCGCCGGAGCTGGTCTCGCTGCTGGCACCGGAGCCGGGCCAGACCGCGGTCGACTGCACCTTCGGCGCCGGCGGCCACGCGCGGCTGATCGCCGCCCAGCTCGGCCCCGAGGGACGCCTGATCGGAATCGACCGCGATCCCGCCGCCGAGGGCCGCTTTGGCCGCTTCGCGGTCGAGGCCCCCTGTCGCACCCTCTTCATAAGCGCCGACTTCGCGGCAGGTTTGAAGGCGCTGCGCGGCGAAGGCATACGCCCAGAGATGATCTACATGGACCTCGGAATGTCCTCGATGCAGGTCGACGCCTGGGAGCGTGGGTTCTCCTACTCCTACGACGCGCCGCTCGACATGCGGATGGACACGCGCCAGAAGTTCACCGCCGCCGACCTCGTCAACGAGTGGCCGGAGACGCGGATTTCGCAGGTGCTGCGCCGCTTCGGCGAGGAGCGCTACGCGGGCGGCATCGCCCGCGAGATCGTCCGCCGCCGGCCGCTCGCCACCACCTCTGAACTTGTCGCCGCGATCAAAGCGGGAATGCCGACCGCC
Organism: Solirubrobacterales bacterium; assembly: GCA_035689305.1. Lineage (GTDB taxonomy): Bacteria > Actinomycetota > Thermoleophilia > Solirubrobacterales > 70-9 > VAYN01. The sequence goes on from DASSLT010000012.1 coordinate 62,579, forward strand.
GCCCGTTTCGGCGGCGGCCACCCGGCCAAGCGCAGCTTCCAGGCGATCCGGATCGCCGTCAACGGCGAGCTCGAAGCGCTCGAAGAGGCACTGCCGCTGGCCTGGGAATCTCTTGCCGTCGGCGGCCGTCTCGCCGCGATCTCCTTCCACTCGCTCGAGGACCGACCGGTGAAGCAGTTCCTGGCCGAGAAGGCGCGCGGCTGCGTCTGCCCGCCGGAGCTGCCGGTCTGCGTCTGCGGCCACGAGCCCGAGGCCGAGCTGCTGACCCGGCGCGCGGTGTCGCCCGGGCCGGAGGAGGTCGAAGCGAACCCGCGCTCGCGCTCCGCTCACCTGCGGGTCGCCCGCAAGATCGCCGAACCGACGCCGAGCGGTGAGGTCGCCTGATGGCCGTCACCGCCCCCAAGCGCCGCTCCAGCGCGGCTCCGGCACCCGCACCGTCGCGGACGAAAGCGCCGCAACGGCCGCAACGGAAAAAAGCCCCGGGCGAGATCACGATCCACCGCACCAAGGGCGCCGCCGCGGCGCCCGCCCGGCGCGCGCCGGCGCGTAAGGCGCCGGCCCGCTCGGCGCCGCGGGTGCGGACCGCGCCCAGGCCCGGGGCCCGCCGCAGCGCCCAGCCCAAACTTGCCCTGGTCGTCGGCCGCACCGCCGCCGGCGTGCGTCACCTGCCCGACTCGGGCCTGATCGTGCGGATGACGCGCGGGCGGACCTGGATCGCCGTCCTCGGCGTGCTCCTGGCCGGGATCGTCGCCCTCAACGTCGTCACCCTCAGCTTCGCCGCCTCGACCGGCGACATCGACGAGAACATCACCGCCCTCGAAAAGGACATCTCGATGACCAAGAACCGGGTCGCGGCGATGTACGCGATCAAGCGGATCCGATACGAAGCCGCGAAGCAGGGCCTGGCGATGTCGACCCTGAATGAGCCGTCGGTGATCAAGTTCGAGCACAAGGACGTCGAGACCGCCGCCCAACGGCTTTCGGGCGCAGGTTGATGCGCCTGATCGAGCGCCGCATCGGGCTGCTCTTCGGCGCCTTTCTGTTGTGCTTCCTGGTGATCATCGCCCGCGCCTTCTGGCTGCAGGGCGTACAGGGGTCCTCGCTCGCCTCGCAGGCGGTCCTGCAGCAGACCGAGAAGATCGAAGTGCCGGGGCTGCGCGGCAGCCTGCTCGACCGCCGTGGCGGCACCCTCGCCGCCTCCGAAGACGCGGCGACGATCTACGCGACGCCCTACCAGGTGAAAAACCCGCCGCAGGCGGCGGCCAAACTGGCGCCGATCCTCGACCTGAAGAAGGGCGAAGTGCTGGAAGCGCTGACCGAGGAATCGGGCTTCTCCTACATCGCCCACAAAGTCGACCTGCAGACCGCGGCGCGGATCGAACGGCTGAAGCTGGAAGGGATCGGCGAGCTGCCCGACAGCCGCCGCACCTACCCGCAGGGCGACATGGCGGGACAGGTGATCGGCGCCGTCGGCTCCGAAAACCAGGGCCTGATGGGGCTCGAGCTGGGCGAGGAATCGGTGCTGGCCGGCGAAGACGGCGAGCGCCAGATCGTCAACGACGCGCTCGGCGACCCGATCCGGATGGAAACCGTGAAGGAAGCCAGCGACGGCGAAAACATCCAGCTCACCCTCGACCCGGTGATCCAGCAGAAGACCGAACAGGCGCTGGCCCGGGTCGGCGAAACCTACTCGCCGAAGGGGGCGACGGCGATCGTCGTCGACCCGCGCAGCTCGCAGATCCTGGCGATGGCGAACTGGCCGCCGGTCGACCCGACCGACCTCTCGGAAACGAGCGAAGAAGACCTGATGAACCGCGCCACCGGCTTCAACTACGAGCCGGGCTCGACCTTCAAGGCGTTCACGGTCGCGGCCGCGCTGGAAGAAAAACTGGTGACGCCGACGACCGAATTCACCCTGGAACCGAGCATCCACGTCGCCGACCGGACGATCGAAGACGCCGAGGAACGCGGCACCGAAAACATGACCGTCGCCCAGATCCTGGCCAAATCCTCGAACGTCGGTGCAGTTACGATCGGGCTCGAGGTCGGAGCCGAAAAATTCAGCAAATGGATCGACCGCTTCGGCTTCGGCCGCCCGACCGGGGTCCAGTTCCCCAGTGAGGAACAGGGGATCGTCACGCCGCTGGACGAATACTCCGGCTCGACGATGGGCAACCTGCCGATCGGCCAGGGGATCTCGGTGACGCCGATGCAGATGGTCCAGGGCTACACGGCGATCGCCAACAACGGCTGGCTGAAACCGCCGCAGCTGATCAAGCGAGTCGGCGAAGAAGAGGTGCATGAGCCGCAGGGACGGCGGGTGATCAAAGCGCAGACCGCGGCCGAGATCCGGGAAATGCTCGAAGGCGTGCTGGCGGCGGGCGGCACCGCGTCCGAGGTCAGCGTCCCCGGCTACAGCCTCGCCGGCAAGACCGGGACCGCGCAGGTCGCCGAAAACGGGACCTACTCGGAGACCAAATACGTCGCCTCGTTCATCGGCTTCGCTCCGGCCAAGAACCCGCAGCTGTTGGCGGCGGTGATCGTCGATCAGCCGCAGGGCGAAATCTACGGCGGCTCGGTCGCCGCGCCCGCCTTCGGCGAAATCGCCGCCTTCGCGCTGCCCTATCTCGGAGTGCCGCAGGAATAGGCCGGGTCAGCCGCTGCCGGTCGCCAACCTAGAATCGGCGCCGATGAGGCTGGACCAGCTCGTGGCCGGAGTCCCAGGCGTCGACCGCGTCGTCGGCGACGGCGGCGTCGAGATCGCCAAGCTCGTCTATGACAGCCGCAAAGCCGGCCCTGGATCGCTGTTCTTCTGCGTCGTCGGCGCCAAGCGCGACGGCCACGACTTCGCCCTCGACGTGGTCGAGGCGGGGGCGGCGGCGCTGGTCGTCGAGCGCGAGCTGGCGCTCGACGCGCCCCAGGTCGTGGTCGCCGACGCGCGGGCGGCGATGGCGCCGTTCGCGGCGCGGTTCGAGGGCGACCCGACCGCCGACCTGCGGGTGATCGGGGTGACCGGGACCAACGGCAAGACGACCACCGCCTTCCTGATCCGCGAGATCCTCGAGGCGGCGCGGATCCAGTGCGGGCTGCTCGGCACCGTCAAGCAGGTGGTCGGCGAGGTCGAGGAGGAGGTCGAACGGACGACGCCGGAGGCGATCGACTTGCAGGCGACGTTCCGGCGGATGCTGACCGCCGGCGACCGCGCCTGCGCGATGGAGGTCTCCTCGCACGCGCTGGTCCTGCACCGGGCCGACGCGATCCGATTCGAGCTCGCCCTGTTCACGAACCTGACCCAGGACCACCTCGACTTCCATGCCGACATGGAGGACTACTTCCGCGCCAAGCGCAAGCTCTTCGAAGGCGAGCTGGAGGCCGCGGTGATCAACGTCGACGACCCCTACGGGGCGCGGCTGGCGGGCGAAATCGAGTGCGTCACCTTCTCCGCCGAAGGCGCCGAGGCCGACTACAGCGCCCGCGACGTCTCCTTCGATGCCGGTGGGGCCGAGTTCAGCGTCGGCGAGACGAGGCTGCGGACGCGGCTGCCGGGACACTTCAACGTCGCCAACGCGCTCGGTGCCTATGCTGCGGCGCGGGAGCTGGGGATCGCCGCCGACACGGCGGCGGCCGGGCTGGCGCGGGCGGCGCGGGTGCCGGGGAGGTTCGAGCCGGTCGATGAGGGGCAGGAGTTCGCGGTGCTGGTCGACTACGCGCACACGCCGGACTCGATGGAGAACGTGCTGCGGGCGGCGCGGCGGCTGACCAGCGGCCGGCTGATCGCCGTCTTCGGCGCCGGCGGCGACCGCGACCGCGACAAGCGGCCGAAGATGGGACGGGCCGGGGGCGAGCTCTCCGACCTCGCGGTGATCACCTCGGACAACCCACGCTCGGAGGACCCGGCGACGATCGTCGCCGAAGTCGCGGGCGGAGCGGAAGGGCTGGCCGCCGCGGTCGAGATCGAGGTCGACCGGCGGGCGGCGATCGCGCTGGCGCTGGCCGCGGCGGGGGCTGGCGACACGGTGGTGATCGCCGGCAAGGGTCACGAGCAGGGGCAGGAATTCGCCGCCGGGCGCAAGCTCCCGTTCGACGACCGCGAGGTCGCCCGCGAGGAGCTGGCCAAGCTGGCGGGCTCGGCGTGAGCCCGGCCGCCGACCGCACTGAGAGAGTGGGCTGATGGGAGAAGTCCTGATCGCGGGCATGGCGGCGATGCTGATCTGCATCTTCCTCGGCCCCAAATTCATCGAATACCTGCGGGTGCGCGAGTTCGGGCAGAACATCCGCGAGGAGGGGCCGCAGGGCCACCACACCAAGGCCGGGACGCCGACGATGGGCGGCCTGATCGTCTTCGCCTCGATCTGCGTGCCCTACCTGGTCCTCTCCAACCGCGATCCCCAGAGCCTGACCGTGTTCGGCGTCGCCCTCGGCTGCGCCGCCCTCGGCTTCGCCGACGACTACATCAAGATCGTCAAACGGCGCTCGCTCGGGCTTTCGGCGCGTTGGAAGATCTTCGGCCAGGTGATCCTCGCCCTGATCCTCTGGTGGGTCGCCCGCCACGAGGTCGGGCTCGAGCCGATCCTCTACTTCCGGATCGGCGACGCCAGCATCGACCTCGGCCCGGTCCTCTACTTCGTCCTCGTCTTCCTCGTCCTCTCCGGCTTCTCCAACGGCGTCAACCTGACCGACGGCCTCGACGGTCTCGCCGCCGGCTGCTGCGCGATCGTCTTCCTCGCCTACACGGCGATCTCGTTCGTCGCCAACGAGCAGCAGGATCTGGCGCTGCTCTCCGCCTGCTTCGTCGGCGCCTGCATCGGCTTTCTCTGGTTCAACGCCTTCCCGGCCTCGATCTTCATGGGCGATACCGGCTCACTCGGCCTCGGCGGCGCGATCGGGGCGCTGGCGGTGATGACCCAGACCGAGGTGCTGCTCCTGATCATCGGCGGCATCTTCGTGATCGAGGCGCTCTCGGTCGCGATCCAGGTCTTCTCCTTCAAAACCTTCCGCCGCCGCGTTTTCCTGATGGCGCCGCTGCACCATCACTTCGAGATGATGGCCTGGTCGGAGACGAAGATCATGCTCCGCTTCTGGATCATCGCCGCCGTCTGCTCGGGCATCGGCTTCACGCTGTACCAGCAGTCGATCGGCCGTTAGTCCCTCCTGAAGCGCTGTCGGCGCTCCCACCGTTCTAGGCAGTTGGATTGATGCGGCGCGGATTCGTCTCTAGCTTCGAGATGCGCCCTGGGTGGATTTGCGACGGTGGGGAGGAGAAGCTGGCAGACAAGCCAAAACGAGAGGCGGCGAGCGAGGAACTGATCCGGGCGGAAGCGATGCTCGTGCGGGCGCTCGCGGCGGAGCGGAAGCTGCTCGCTCGCTGCATCGTCGCCTTCGTCGTGATCCTGATCGCCGGGGTGGTTCTTGGCATCGGCGGGCCGGCGCCGACCTGCCTGCTCGCGATCACGACCCTGGGGGCGATATTGGGCCGGGCAAAGGGTCCGCCTGCCTGAGGGCGAAGCAGTGTTATGTGAACGTGGTGCCAGCGAAGGAGATCCGCCCGCCGCTGCCGCAGGGGCCGTTTCTGGTCGTCGGCCTGGCCCGCTCCGGGCAGGCCGCGGCGCGGCTGCTGGCGGGGCGTGGGGAGACGGTGCGGGCGGTCGATTCCGGCCATCCCGAGGGCGCGGCAGGGCTTTCGGGGGCGGGTGTCGAAGTGGCACTGGATACGGATGGATTGGCAGCGCTCGAATTGACGCGGACCGTCGTCAAGAGCCCGGGGGTGCCCCGGGAGGCGGCGGTGATCGCGGCTGCGCTGGAGCGGGAAATCGAGGTGGTCGGCGAGCTCGAGCTCGCCTGGCGGGCGTTGCCCAACCGCTTCCTCGCCGTGACCGGGACCAACGGCAAGACGACCACGGTCGAGCTGCTCGGTCACATCTACCGCAGCGCCGGTGAGCCGGTCGCGGTCGCCGGCAACGTCGGCACGCCGCTCTCCGGGCTGGTCGGCGAGGTCGACCCCGAGGCGACGATCGTCTGCGAGTGCTCGAGCTTCCAGCTAGAGGACACGAGCTACTTCGCGCCCGAGTGCGCGGTCTACCTCAACCTCGCCCCCGACCACCTCGATCGCCACGGCGACATGGCCGCCTACGGGCAGGCGAAGCTGCGGATCTTCGCCAACCAGGGCAACGACGATCTCGCCGTCTACAACGCTGATGAGCCGGAGCTGGAAGGCGTCGACCTCGGCGGCTGCGCCCGCCGCGTCGCCTTTGGCCACGGCGCCGGGCCCGATCGCGAGGTCGAGCTCGACGACGGCACGATCTTCTACGACGACGAGCCGCTGATCGCGGTCGCCGAACTGGGCCTGATCGGCGAGCACAACGTCGCCAACGCAATGGCGGCCGCAGCGGCGGCGCTCTCGATGGGGATCGGCCGCGAGGCGGTGCGGGCGGGCCTTGCCAGCTTCACCGGCGTCCCGCACCGGCTCGAGAGCGTGGCCGAGATCGACGGTGTCAGCTTCGTCAACGATTCGAAGGCGACCAACGTCGCCTCCGCCGCGGTCGGGATCCGCGCCTTCGCCGACCCGGTCCATGTGATCCTCGGCGGCAGCGACAAGGGTGAGTCGTTCACGCCGCTGGTGAAACCGATCATCGATCGCTGCGCGGCCTGTTACCTGGTCGGCGACACGGCAGATCGGATGGCGCTGGAGCTGGAGCCGGTGACGGTCGCCGACGTCTCGCTGATCCGCTGCGCCGACCTCGACGACGCCGTCCACCGCGCCCACGCGGCCGCGGTCGCGGGCGGCGGCGGGGTCGTGCTGCTCTCCCCGGCCTGCGCCAGCTTCGACGCCTTCGAGAACTACGAAGCGCGCGGCGAGCGCTTCCGCGAAATCGTCGAGGGCCTGGCATGAGCACGCTCGCGCTGCGCCGCATCGGCCTCGGCACCAGGTCGAAGAAAACGAAGGCGCGCGCTCGCCGGGCCAGCGTTTCGACCGAGTACAACATGCTGCTGACCGCGACCCTGTGCCTGCTGGCGCTGGGCGCGGTGATGGTCTTCTCGGCCAGCTCGACGACCAGGATCCTGCAGAACGGCGGCCTCTCGGACTCGGCCTTCTACCTGAAGCGGACGGTCCTGTTCGGCGCCGTTGGGCTGGTGATCATGCATGTGGTCGCGCGCACGCCGCTGATCACGATCCGGCGCCTGACGCCGCTCCTGCTCGGCGGCTCGCTGTTCCTGCTCGTCGCCGTGCTCGGGGTCGGCTCCAACGTCAACGGCGCCAGCCGCTGGATCGGCGGCGGCTCGCTGCAGATCCAGCCCTCGGAGCTGGCCAAGGTCGCGCTGATCCTCTACGGCGCCGACATGTTGGCGCGCAAGCCGAAGCGGGCGCGCTCGCTGGACGGCTTCATGCCGTTCCTGCTGGTCACCGCCGGCACCTGCTTCCTGATCATGCTGCAGCCCGACATGGGGACGACGATGGTGATCCTCTTCGCCGTCGGCGCGACCCTGGTCGCCGCCGGCGCCCGGCCCGCCGACCTCGGCAAGATCGCGCTGGCGATCGGCGTCGGCGCTCTGCTGATGGCGATCGTCGAGCCCTACCGGATGGCCCGTCTCACTTCGTTCCTGCATCCCAGCGACTCGGCCGAAGGCGCCGGGTTCCAAGCGGCGCAGGCGAAAATCGCGCTCGGCTCCGGCGGTCCGCTCGGGGTCGGGATCGGCAACGGCGTCCAGAAGGCCTTCTACCTGCCGGAGGCCCACACCGACATGATCTCGGCGGTGATCGGCGAGGAGCTGGGGATGGTCGGGATCATCGGCGTCGTCGGCCTGTTCGGGATGCTCGGCTACGCCGGCCTCAAAGTCGCGCAGAAAGCCAAGGACACCTACGGCAAGCTGCTGGTCGCCGGGCTCACCTCGCTGATCGTCGTCCAAGCGATCATCAACCTCTTCGCGGTGATGGGGCTGGCGCCGCTGACCGGCGTGCCGCTGCCCTTCGTCTCCTACGGGAACAGCAGCCTGATGGCGACGCTGTTCGCGGTCGGGCTGATCCTCAACGTCGCCCGTGGCGGCACCGGCGGGGCGGAGCGAGCGGGGACGGGTTCCGGCACTGGCAAACTGCGCAGCGTCGATGGCGGGCGCGCGCCCGCCCGTGAAAGGAGTCGTTCCAGCAGTGCCAGGAAACCCAAAGGTGGTGGTCGCAGCGGGCGGAACCGCCGGCCACGTCGTTCCGGCCCTGGCGGTCGCTGAGGAGCTCAGGGCCAGCGGCGCCGAGGTCAGCTTCCTCGGCACCCGCGAGCGGGTCGAGGCCGAGATGGTCCCGGCCGCCGGTTACGAGATCGACTTCATCAAGGTCCGCGGCATCGACCGCGGCAATCCCGTGCGGGCCGCTCGTGCCGGCTTCGAGGCGCTGGGGGCGGTGAGCGCCGCCCGCAAGGTGCTGCGCCGCCGCGGCGCCGACGTGGTGATGGGCGGTGGCGGCTTCGTCGCCGGGCCGGCGGGACTGGCAGCGGTTCGCAACGGGACGCCGCTGGTCCTGACCGAGGCCGACAGCCACCTCGGCCTCGCCAACCGGCTGCTGGCCAGTCGGGCCGAACGGGTCTGCCTCGCCTTCCCGATCGAGGGCCGCGAGGGAGACCGGTACCTGCTGACCGGGCGGCCGGTGCCGGTCGAGGTGCTGGCCGCCGACCGCGGCGCCGCCCGCGAACGATTCGGGATCCCGGACGGAGCCCGCTGCCTGTTCGTCGTCGGCGGCAGCCAGGGGGCGCGGACGATCAACTTCGCCGCGCTCGGGGCCTTCGCGGAGCGCCCGGGGCGTGGCTTCCACGTCCTCCACCTGAGCGGCAGACGCGATTACGAGGAGCTGCGGGAGCGGCTCGACGCCGCGCCCCATCCCGAGGACTACACGCTGATCGCCTTCGAGCCCGGCGGCCTCGGCGAGTTCCTCGCCGCCTCCGACCTGGTCCTCGGCCGCTCCGGCGGCTCGATCTTCGAGGTCGCCGCGGCCGGGCGGCCGGCGATTCTCGTCCCCTACCCGCACGCGACCGCCGACCATCAGAGCGCCAACGCGGCCTGGATGGAGGCGGCCGGGGCGGCGACGGTGATCGCCGACGCCGAGCTCAGCGCCGAGCGGCTGGCGGGGGCGGTCGCGGGGCTGTTCGGCGAGCCGGAGAAGCTGGCGGCGATGGCGGCGGCCTCCCACGACCTCGCCAAACCCGACGCCGCGCAGCGGATCGCCGACGAGGTCCTGAAGGCGGCCGGCTCGGAGCTCTCGACCCGGACTCTGGACGAGAGGGACCGGCTGTGAGCGCAGCGGCCGCCGGCCCCTGGGACGGGCGCCGGCTCCACTTCATCGGCATCGGCGGGGCCGGGATGAGCGGCCTGGCGCTGGTCTGCGCCCGGCTCGGCGCCACCGTCACCGGCAGCGACCGTGCCGACTCCTCTTATATGGAGCGCCTGCGGGCCGCCGGCCTCGAGCCGGTCGTCGGCCACGATGCCGCCAACCTGCCGGAGGGCGCCGAGGTCGTCGTCTCGACCGCGATCGGCGCCGACAATCCGGAGCTGGCGCTGGCCCGTGAGCGCGGCGCCCGGCCGATCCACCGTGGCGCCCTGCTGGCCGAGCTCTGCGCCGAGAAGCGGCTGATCGCGATCGCCGGCACCCACGGCAAGACGACGACGACGGCGATGACGGTCTGGGCGCTGCGGGAGATCGGCGCCGACCCCGCCTTCTTCATCGGCGGCGAGGTGCCCGAGCTGGGCGAGGACGGCGCCGCCGCCAACGCCGGCTGGGGCGAGGGCGAGTGGGTCGTGGCCGAGGCCGACGAGAGCGATGGCAGCTTCCTCGACCTGAAGCCGGAGATCGCCGTCGTCACCAACGTCGAGATGGACCACCACAGCCGCTGGGGCTCGCTGGCCGAGCTGCAGGGAGCCTTCGATCGCTTTACCGCGCCGGCCCGGGCGGTGGTCGAGTTCGACCTCGACTCGCCGGGCCCGCCTGATCTGGCGCTCGCCGTCCCCGGCGACCACAACCGCTTGAATGCCCGCGCTGCGCTCGGAGCGATCGCGGCGGCCGGGTTCGACGTCGAAGCGGTGGCCGCGGCGCTGGCCGGCTTCCCCGGGGTGAAGCGGCGGCTCGAGCGCAAGGGGAGCCGCGGGCCGGTCTCTATATATGACGACTACGCGCACCACCCGACCGAGGTCCGAGCCGCGCTCTCGGCCCTGCGCGAATCGAACCCCTGCCGTCTGATCGCGGTCTTCCAGCCCCATCTCTACTCGCGCACGAAGGCGCTCGCCGAGGAGTTCGGCGCCGCCCTGACGATTGCCGACGAGGCCGTCGTCCTCGACGTCTATCCGGCCCGCGAGGAGCCGGTCGGCGAGCTGGCCGGGGTCAGCGGCCTGCAGGTCGCTGAGGCGGCGGCCGACCGCGGCGGCGGCATGCCGGTCGCCTGGACGCCGAGCGCCGACGCCGCCGAGCGCTTCCTGGTGCGAGGACTCGAGCGGGCCGGCGAGGGCACGGTTCTGGTCACGATCGGCGCCGGCGACGTCTTCAGGCTCGGCGAGGCGCTGGTCGAGGAGGGTCCGTGACCGCGGCGGCGGCCAACGGGGCCCCGGCGGGCCTCGAGCGCGACTACCCGCTGGCGCGCCTGACCACGGTGCGGACCGGGGGGGACGCCGACTGGTTTGCCGCTCCCGGGGACGCCGAGGCGCTGGTCGAGCTCTTGCGCTGGGCGGATCGGGAGGGCCTCCCCGTAGGAGTGGTCGGTTCCGGCTCGAACCTGCTCGTAGCCGACGATGGCTTCCACGGACTCGCAATCAAGCTGGACGGAGACCTCGCGACGATCGAGCGCGACGGCGAGCGGCTGCTCTGCGGCGGCGGCGCCCGGCTGCCGACGGCGGCGAGCAAAGCCGCCGGCTGGGGTCTCTCCGGAATCGAGTTCGGCGTCAACATCCCCGGCACCGCGGGTGGGGCCGTGCGGATGAACGCCAACGCCTACGGCGGCCAGCTGGCCCGGGTGCTCGAATGGGTCGAGATCTGCACGCCAAAGGGCGCCGAGCGCCGCGACCCCGATCAGCTCGGGTTCACCTATCGCAACTCGAACCTGCGGACGGGCGAAGTCGTCTCCCGCGCCGGCTTCCGGCTGCGCCCCGGCGATCCGGCCGAGATCCGGGCGACGATGGCGGAAATGCGCCGGCGCCGGCACGAGGCGCAGCCGAAAGGGATCAAGACCTTCGGCTCGACCTTCAAGAACCCCGACGACCCGCGGGCCGAGGGACGCTCCGCCGGCCAGCTGCTGGAGGCTGCCGGCTGCCGCGGCCTGCGCCATGGCGGCGCCCGCTTCTCGGAGAAGCACGCCAACTTCGTCGAGAACTTCGAGGGCGCCAGTACGGCCGACGTGCTCGAGTTGATGGCCGCGGGCCGGCGCCGGGTTTACAAGCGCTTCGGGGTCGAGCTGGAGCCGGAGGTCCAGGTGTTGGGCGACGTGCGTTGGCCCGACTCCTGGGAGCTGTGAGGCGCTGGCTGGCGATCGCCGCGATCGTCGTCCTCGCGGCCGCGGCCGCCTACTGGTTCCTGGTTCGCGACAAGACCGTCACCGCCAGCGTCCACGTCCCCGAACTGACCGCGACGATCGGCAGCGGCGAAGACGCGGTCGGGGTCAGCTCGACCGGCCAGATCGTCACCTTCATGCCGGTTCCGGAGGAACCGCCGCTGCCGGTGCTGCCGCTCGACGAGGTGCCGAAGAGCGGCAAGCTGGCGGGCCCGGTGCTGGCGCAGGCGAAAGTGCTGGGAGCGGCGCCGGTCGCCCTCCGCCCGTACATCGAACGCAGCTACTACGGCGAAAGCGGCGTCGACGTCGACCTCACCTCGGGCATCGAACTTCGCTTCGGCGACGCCTCGCAGGCGCAGCGGAAGTGGCAGGCGGCGGCGGCGATCCTGGCCGATCCCTCGATCACCGCGCTTGATTATGTCGACCTGCACGCGCCCACCCACCCGGCCTACGGGGGAGAAGGACACTTGCTGCCGCCTGTCGAATGACCGGCTTACAGCGCGCCTTTGCGTGCTCATGCCCAACTCTCGACCTTAGAGTGAGGGTCGCGAAACCCTCAAGGCGGGGTTGAGATTTTGGCCTTGCACGATGCCTGTCGTACGTTTGACAGACCCGCAACAATGCCCTACGTTGAGCGCAATTTCCGCACTAAAGGCAAAGGATCGAACCGTCGATCATTGCTGAAGGTTCGGACGTCAAAAGGCTCAACTCAAAATTCCGACTCTCAAGTCGGGCCCAGCTGGAAAGAAATCGGGAGATGGAATCCACTTACCTAGCGGTGATCAAGGTCGTCGGCGCCGGCGGCGGCGGTACGAACGCGGTCAGTCGCATGATCGATGCCGGCATTCGCGGCGTCGAGTTCGTCGCCGTCAACACGGACGCGCAGGCGCTGCAGGCCTGTGACGCCGACATCAAGCTTTCGATCGGCCAGGAGCTGACCCGCGGCCTCGGTGCCGGCGGCAACCCCGAGGTCGGCGCCGGCGCGGCGGCCGAGAGCCGCGATGAGATCAAGGAGGCGCTGAAGGGCGCCGACATGGTCTTCGTCACCGCCGGCGAGGGTGGCGGCACCGGCACCGGCTCGGCGCCGGTGATTGCCGAGATCGCCAAGGAAGAGATCGGCGCCCTCACTGTCGGCGCGGTGACCAAGCCGTTCGAGTTCGAGGGCAAACGACGGATGCAGCAGGCGCTCGAGGGGATCGAGAAACTGCGCAACAACGTCGACACCCTGATCATCGTCCCGAACGAGAAGCTGCTGCAGGCCGTCGAGCGCCGCACCTCGGTGCTGGAGGCCTTCCGCCAGGCCGACGACATCCTCCGCCAGGGCGTTCAGGGCATCACCGATCTGATCACGATCCCGGGCCTGATCAACCTCGACTTCGCCGACGTGCGGACGATCATGCGCGACGCCGGCTCGGCTCTGATGGGCGTCGGCTCCGCCTCCGGCGAGGCCCGCGCGCTCGACGCCGCCAAGGCGGCGATCACCTCGCCGCTGATCGAGGAGTCGATCAAAGGCGCGACCGGGATGCTGCTCAACATCACCGGTCCCGAGGACCTCGGTCTGTTCGAGGTCAACGAGGCGGCGCAGCTGGTCCAGGCCGAGGCCGACGACAACGCCAACATCATCTTCGGCTCCGTCGTCGACCAGTCGATGCGCGACGAGGTCCGGGTGACCGTGATCGCGACCGGCTTCGAGGGCTTCGAGCTCCTCGCCCGCTCACCGCAGCGGGTGCGGCGCCGCTACGAGAGCCGTCCCCGGGTCGATGCCGAAGACCGCGAAATCAGGAAACTGAGGGTCTCGGACGACGACATCGACGTCCCCGGGTTCCTCAAAGAATAGGAGCGGGCTCCGCTCCAATACGCTGGCGTCGTGACCGACGCCGCGAGCCTTCGCCGCACTCCTCTCTACGAGCAGCACGAGTTGCTCGGGGCGAAGCTGGTGCCGTTCGCCGGCTGGGAGATGCCGGTTACGTACGAGGGCGTGCGGGAGGAGCACTCGGCGGTTCGCACCCACGTCGGGATGTTCGACGTCTCGCACATGGGCGAGGTCGAGGTCGAGGGGCCGGGCGCGCTCGTCTTCCTGCAGCGGGTGCTCTCCAACGACGTCGCCAAGATCGAGATCGGGGGTGCCCAGTACTCCTGTCTTTGCAACGAGGAGGGCGGTGTGATCGACGACCTCTTCGCCTACCGGCTTGGCGGCGACCGCTACCTCGTCGTCACCAACGCCGCCAACCACGAGACCGACCTCGCCTGGCTCGGACGCCAGAGCCGCGACTTCGACGTCTCCGTCCGCGACGTCGCCGACCGCTACGCGATGGTCGCTGTGCAAGGGCCGCACGCACGCGCCGTCCTCTCGCGCGCGCTCAACCTGGAGCTGCCGCCGCGCTTCCACGTCGCCCACGCCCACGTCGGCCGCCGGCCGGCGCTGATCTGCGGCACCGGCTACACCGGCGAGGACGGAGTCGAGATCCTGATCGACCCCGAGGTCGCGGTCCCGATCTGGAAAGAGCTGCTCGACGCCGGCGTCGTTCCCTGCGGGCTCGGCGCCCGCGACACGCTGCGGCTCGAGGTCTGCTTCCCGCTGCACGGCAACGAGCTGACTCCCGAGCGCAACCCGATCGAAGCCGGCCTCGGCTGGTGCTGCAAGGAGGTGACCGGGTTCATCGGGTCGGAGGCGGTCGCCCGTGCTCGCGCCGAGGGCACTGGGCAGAAGCTGGCGCCGTTCCTGATCGAGGGCCCTGGCATACCCCGTCCCGGCAACCCAGTACTTCACCCGAGCGAAGGAGCGTCCATATCTGATTCATCGCGACTGAGCGAGGGTGAAGTCATTGGTGAAGTCACCAGCGGCACCTTCTCGCCCTCGCTCGAGGTCGGCGCCGGGATGGCCTACGTCCGCGCCGACCTGGCCGAGCCGGGAACCGGGTTGGACATCGACGTGCGTGGCAAGGTCCGCGCCGCCCGGGTAGGTTCGAAACCCCTCTACACGAAAAGGAGCTGACCTTGGCCGAGGCCAACTATCCGGACGACCTGCGCTACCACGACCAGCACGACTGGGTGCGGCTCGACGGCGACGAGAACGCTGTCTTCGGAATCACCTGGTACGCACAGGACTCGCTCGGCGAGGTCGTCTTCTACGACCCGCCCGAGGTCGGCGACAGCGTCCAGAAAGACTCCTCCTACGCCGAGGTCGAGTCGGTGAAGGCGGTCTCCGACGTGATCGCGCCGATGTCGGGCGAGATCCTCGCGGTCAACGAGGCGCTCGGCGACACGCCGGAGAAGATCAACGAGGACCCCTACGGCGAGGGCTGGCTGATCAAGGTCAGGCTGACCTCGCCGGAGGAGGCGGAGGCGCTGCTCAGCGCCGCCGAGTACCGCAAATTGCTCGAGAACTAGCCGCCGAGCCCGGCCTCTCGTTTTCGTAGCCTTAGGCCTGTGACCCGTTACACGTCTGCCACGCCCGACGACCGGGCGGAGATGCTGGCCGCGATCGGCGTCGATGCGGTCGCGGACCTGTTCGAGCAGATCCCCGAGCCGCTGCGGCTGGGGCGCCCGCTCGACCTGCCCGGGGGCCTCAGCGAGGCCGAGGTCTACGAGCGCCTGGCCGAGCTCGCCGGGCGCAACGAGGACGCCGAATCCCAGGTCTGCTTCGTCGGCGCCGGGATGTACGACCACTACGTGCCGGCGCTGGTCGACGCGATCACCTCGCGCTCGGAGTTCCTGACCCCGTACACGCCCTACCAGCCGGAGATCTCGCAGGGCGGGCTGCAGGTGATGTTCGAGTTCCAGACGGCGATGTCGGAGCTGACCGGGCTGCCGGTCTCCAACGCCGGCCTCTACGAGGGGCCTTCGTCGGTCGCTTCCGCCGCTTACCTGGCGATGGGTGCGACGAAGCGGCGCAAGTTCGTCGTCTCCCGCGGCCTCCACCCGCACAGCCGCGAGACGCTGGCGACCTACTCGGTCGGCTACGGCTCCGAGCTGGTCGAGGTCGGGCTCGAGGACGGGCTGACCGACGCCGCGGCGCTGGCCGCGGCGGTCGACGGCGAGACCGCCGCCGTGATCCTGCAGAGCCCGAACTTCCTCGGCGCGGTCGAGGACGTCGCCGCGCTCGGCGCCGCCGCCAAGGAGCACGGGGCGTTGCTGGTCGTCGCCTGCGATCCGATGACCCTCGGCGTGCTCGAGTCGCCCGGCGCTCAGGGCGCCGACATCGCCCTCGGCGAGGGCCAGCCGCTCGGCAACCGCTTGGACTTCGGCGGCCCCTCGTTTGGTTTTTTCTGCGCGACCGAGGAGCAGATCCGCCGCATGCCGGGCCGGATCGCTGGCGAAACCGAGGACGTCGACGGCCGTCGCGGCTTCGTCCTCGCCCTGCAGACCCGCGAGCAGCACATCCGCCGCGAGAAAGCGACCAACAACATCTGCACCGCGCAGGCGCTGAACGCGCTGGGGGCGATGGTCCACCTCTCCTGGCTCGGCCGCCACGGCTTCCGCGAGCTCGGCGAACTGCTGGTCCGGCGCACCGCCTACGCCCGCGAGCGCCTCGCCGCCGTCGAGGGGGTCGAGCTGCTGCACAGCGCGCCCGTCGCGCGCGAGTTCGCGGTCCGGCTCGACGCTCCGGTCGCCGCCGTCCTCGACCGCTGCGCCGAGCGTGGGATCGCCGCGGGTTACCCGCTGGCGCGTGAGTACCCGGAGTACGGCGAGGGACTCTTGATCGCGATAACGGAGCGGCGCACCCGCGCCCAGATCGACGAGCTCGCCGAGGCCCTCGGGGCCGCTGTCGCCGCCGAGCAAGGCGCTTTTGTTGCGGATACGTCAACAAAAGCGCCTACGGAAGCGGTGAGCTGATGTCTCTGACCGAGACCCCGATGCAGGCGGAACGCGCCCGGACGATCTACGAGAAGTCGAAGCCCGGCCGCCGCGCCGCCGTCCTCCCGGACGCCGAAGTGCCGGAGACGCCGCTCGAGGATCTGATCCCGGCCAAGCTGCTGCGCAAGGAGGAGCCGCGCCTGCCGGAGATCGCCGAGCCGGAGATCGTCCGCCACTACAACCGGCTCTCGCGCCGGAACTTCGACCTCGATTCGGGCTTCTACCCGCTCGGCTCCTGCACGATGAAGCACAACCCGCGCCTCAACGAGCGGGTGGCGGCGCTGCCCGGCCACGCCCGCCTGCACCCCGCCCAGGACCCGCGCCGCGCCCAGGGCGCGCTGGAGCTGATGTGGCTCCTGCAGCAGAGCCTGAGTGAGATCTGCGGCCTGCCGCACGTCAGCCTGCAGCCCTCGGCCGGCTCCCATGGCGAGCTCGCCGGTCTGCTCCTGACCCGCGCCTACCACGCCGACCGCGGCGAACAGCGGACCAAGGTCCTCGCCCCGGACACCTCGCACGGGACCAACCCGGCCTCGGTGACGATGGCCGGCTACGAGGTCGTCAAAGTCGCGACCAACGAGCGCGGCGGGGTCGAGATGGACGACCTGCGGGCGAAGCTGGCCGAGAACCCCGGCGACGTCGCCTGCCTGATGCTGACCAACCCGAACACGCTCGGGGTCTTCGACGAGAACATCGCCGAGATCGCGGCGCTGATCCACGAGACAGGCGGGACGCTCTACTACGACGGCGCCAACCTCAACGCGGTGATGGGGCAGTCGCGGCCCGGCGACATGGGCTTCGACATCGTCCACGTCAACCTCCACAAGTCGTTCAGCCAGCCGCACGGCGGCGGTGGCCCCGGCGCCGGCCCGATCGCCGTCTCGGAGCGAATCGCGCCCTTCCTGCCGCGGCCCCAGGTCGTCCGCCGCGAGGCCGACAACGGCCACGGCCCAAGCTATGACCTCGATTTCGATCGGCCGCAGTCGATCGGGCGCCTGCGCGGCTTCCAGGGCAACTTCGGCGTCTTCGTCCGCTCCTACGCCTACATCCTCAGCCTCGGCGCCGACGGCCTCGCCGAGGCCTCGGAGACGGCGGTGCTGAACGCCAACTACCTGAAGGCGAAGCTGGCCGAGGGGCGCGCCGGCGAGCGCCTGCCGATCGCCTTCGACCGCCACTGCATGCATGAGTTCGTCCTTTCCGGCAAGCCGATGAAGGACAGCCTCGGGCTCGCCACCCTCGACCTCGCCAAGCGCCTGCTCGACTTCGGCTTCCATCCGCCGACCGTCTACTTCCCGCTGCTGGTCGACGAGGCGCTGATGGTCGAGCCGACCGAGACCGAGACGAAGGAGAGCCTCGACGCCTTCGCCGAGGCGATCGAGCGAATCCTGGCCGAGGCCGAGAAAGACCCCGAGGTCGCCCGCCAGGCCCCGTACACGACCCCGGTCCGCCGCCTCGACGAGGTCCGCGCCACCCGCCGCCCCGTCGTCCGCCAAGACCTCGGCGAGTAGCGCCCTACAGCTCCGGCAGTTCCTGCTCGAGCTCGAGCACGGGGGCGAAGAGGTCGCCGTGCTCCTCGATCCGCTCGATCACGTCGCCTGCTTCGAAGACGAGAGGTGAGCCGTCGCCGGAGTCGGCCGCGGCTTCGACCTCCGACCACATCAGCGGCGTCGAGGCGGTCGGGTGTTCGCGGGCGCGCAGGGAGTAGACGGCGATCGTCGTTT
Organism: Solirubrobacterales bacterium; assembly: GCA_035689305.1. Lineage (GTDB taxonomy): Bacteria > Actinomycetota > Thermoleophilia > Solirubrobacterales > 70-9 > VAYN01. The sequence continues at coordinate 80,670 of DASSLT010000012.1, forward strand.
TGCTGCGGTGGTTCTGGGACCAGTCGACGAAGACCCTGTCCGCCCGTTCGACCTTTTTCATTTTCGAGACGACCTGGTCGGGGGTCTGCTTTTCGAGCAGCTGGGCGATCGCTTTGGCGAACGGTTTGGTCAGGTCGTAGCTCATCCTTTTCTGGTTGAGCGGGACGTAGACCTGCATCCCCTTCGAGCCCGAGGTCTTCGGGAACGACTCGACGCCGAAGTGGCCGAACATCTCGCGCAGCCGCAGCGCCACCCGGCAGCAGTCGACGATGTCGGCGGGCGGGCCGGGGTCGAGGTCGAAGGCGAGCACGGTCGGCCGGGTCGGGGCACGGCCGAGCGAGAGCGAGGGGTGGAGCTCGATCGATGCCAGCTGCGCCATCCAGATCAGGGTCGGCCGCCCGTCGCAGACGCAGAAGTCGATGTTGCCCGCGTTCGGGCCGGCGCGGACGTTGGTCGTCTTCACCCATTTCGGCCGGTGCTTCGGGCAGCGCTTCTCGAAGAAGGCGGAGTCGAGGTCGTCGACGCCTTCCGGGAACCGCCGCAGCGTCACCGCCCGGCCTTTCAGGTGCGGCACCATCGCCTCGGCGACCTTGGCGTAGTAGTCGACCATCTCGCCCTTGGTGAAGCCGGTGGCGGGGTAGAGGACCTTGTCGAGGTTGGTGAGCTTCAGCTCACGCCCGTCGACCTCGACGACCTGGTTCGCCGCCACGGCCTACTTCGGAGACTTCGATTTCGAGCGCGACGACGATTTTTTCGCTTTGGCTTTCGGTTTCGTCGCTTTGCTCTTTTTCGCCGGCGCCTTGGCCTTTTTGGCCGCTTTGCCGGTCGGTTTGTCTTTGCCCTTGACGGCGGCGATGCTCTGCTCCAGTGCCGCCATCAGGTCGGGCGCCTTGGTCGCCTCCGGCTCGGCGGCCTCGGCCGCGACGATCTCCTTGCCTTCGGCCTTGCGTTCGATCAGCTCCAGCAGCTGCTCGCGGTACTCGTCGCGGTAGCTGGCGGGGTCGAACTTGGAGGTCAGCGAGTCGATCAGCTGCTCGGCCATCTGCTGCTCTTTTTTCGCCACCTTGGCCTTGCTCTCGGGGAAGGCGTCGTCGAGTTCGGAGGGCGGCACGACCTCGTCGGCGAAGCGCATCGTGGTCAGGGTGAGGACGCCGTCGGAGGCGCGGATCGCCGAGAGGTGCTCTTTGTTGCGGAAGACGAAGCGGGCGATCGCGGCCTTGCCGGAGGACTCCAGCGCCGCCGCCAGCAGCGAATAGGCCTTCTCGGCACCGTCGGCGGGGCCGAGGTAGTAGGGGCTGTCGAAGTACATCGGGTCGATTTCCTCGATGTCGACGAAGTCCTCGACGTCGATCGCGCGCGAGCGTTCCGGCGCCAGCGCCGACATCTCGTCCTTGGTCAATGGCACGTACTGGCCGGGAGTGATCTCGTAAGCCTTGATGATGTTCTCGTAGGGGACCTCCTCGTCGGTCCCCTCGGCGAAGCGCCGGTGTTTGATCCGGGCCGAGTCCGAGTCGCGGATCTCGCGCAGGGCGATATTGCGCCGCGCCACGGCGCTGTACAGCTTCACGGGCACGTTGAGGAGCCCGAAACTGATCGAGCCGCTCCAGATCGATCTCGCCATCAGCGCATCACCTACCCGGATTGTTCCAGCCGATCACCAGGGCTTCCTGCTGGCGCCCCGGAACGGCAGTCATCTTGCGCGGCAGCACCAGCCCTCGACGCGGGGGAACTCGGCGGCGCGCTGGCCGGGCGCGAAGGCCCTGGCGACGTTGCCGACTGCCTCGCCCTTGCTGCGGCCGAGCGGCAGGAACAGCCACTCGTCGGCTTCCGGCCAGGCGACCAGGAGCCGCCCCCCGTCCGGCGAGAAGGCGAGTTCGGAGAGGTCGCCGGGGACCGTCAGCAGGCGGCGGGAAGGGCCGTCGGGACCGAACAGCAGCACCGTGCTGCGGGTCCTGGGGCCGCCGGCGATCGAAGCGAGCGGGGTCGAGAGGAGGACCGCGACGGTGCGACCGTCGGGGGACAGCGCCGCGTCGCGGACGCCGGCGCCGGCCGGCAGCGGCAGCCTGCGCCCGGGCTCGATCTCGACCTCCAGCGCCAGCTTCGCGCTGCGCAGCCGCCGCACCCGCACCGCCGCCGGCGAGGATTCGAGCAGCACCTCGCCGTGCCCGCCCCATTCGATCTCGTCGACCCCAGGCAGCGCCGCCACCGAGGCCAGCCCCCGTCCCGTCTCGCTTTCGGCGATCCGCAGCCGGCCATGGCTGTCGACGTAGGCCAGCTCCGCCACGCCGAGCGGCATCCAGGCCGGGGAGACCGGCGCCGTCCCCGCCGCGATCGCGCGATCGCTGCTGCCGTCGGCGAAGGCGACGCGGAGCTGGGAGCCGGCGCGGTAGGCGATCCGGAACCGGGAAGGCGACCAGTGCGGGTCGGAGACCCGCCCCGGCGCGGTCAGCGACCAGTGCGGCGTCCCGTCCGGCTCGACCGCGCTCAGGGTGCGGCCGGAGACGGCGGCGACGAAGAGGCCGCGCGGCGACCAGGTCGCTTCTTCGTAGTCGCCGAGCAGGCGACGCGAGCCGTCGGGCTGGACGACCCAGGGACCGGCGGCGGAGGCGACGAGGAGGCGGCCGCCGCCGGGGGTGCGGGCGAGGCCGGGCCGCACCCTTGGCGGCACCTTGTCGGAGAAGACCTCGCCGACCCAGTGGCGGACCGAGGCGCCGGCGGGCGAGAGGATCAGCGCCGCCGCCAGGGCGGCGAGCGCGAGCGCGAGCGCCAGCCGCCGCGGCGGGGTCCGCGACCGCGCCGCCCGCCGGCGCCCGCTCGTCCCCCGGACCCCCGCCGCCTGCCGTTCTGCGAAGGCCGCGGCGACCACGGCGAAGCCGCGGCGCTCGGCCTCCTCGGCGCCAGGTACCGGCACCTCGCGCAACAGCTCGCGCAGCTTCGGCTCGTTCACCGTTCCGCCTCCAGCAGCTCGCCGAGCCGGTCCAGCGCCCGCCGCAGACGTGAGTTGACGGTCCCGCGCGGCAGCTCCAGCATCTCGGCGATCTCGCCGGGCGAGTACTCGAGCAGATAGCGGAGGACGACCGCCGCGCGCTGGTCGGCCGGCAGCTCGGCGAGCGCTTCCATCAGGTCCTCGCCGATCCCCTCCGGAGGCCGCGCCTCGCTCTCCTCGATCGCGTCGACGCGGCGGCGGAGCGCCTCGCGCCGGGCCCAGTCGATCGCCCGGTTGGCGACGATCCGGTGCAGCCAGGGGCCGAACGGGCGGCGGCGGTCGAAGCGGTCGAGGGCGCCGATCGCGGCGAGGAAGGCGTCCTGGGCGACGTCTTCGGCGGCGGCCGCGTCCTGGACGATGAGGTACGCGGCGCGGTGGGCGCGGCGCCAGTGCGCCGCGTAGAGGTCGGCGAGCGCCTGCTCCGAGCCCCGCTGCGCCTCCTTGACGAGCTGCCGCTCCCGTCGCGCCGGTATCGGCCCGTTCCACTCGACTCGCTCGATCGCGCCGCTCTCAGCTCCCAAGCCTCACCCTTTCGCGACATACCCATCTTCGCCCACCCTGTGCGCGAGCCTCGCCTCGGCTTCCCCGAGCCGCGCTTCGAGCCCCGCTGCCAGCGGCCCCGCCGGCAGCTCGACGACGAACGAACTGGTGCCGGGGAAGGCATGGTTCTGCCAGTTCGGCGCCGTCCCGCCCGGCCACGGCAGCAGGTGGAACGGGATCCCCGCCAAGTGGGCGAAGCGGCGCCCGGCGGGCGCGCTCTGCCCCCAGCCGCGGACGAACGCCCGCGGTCCGATGTGCTGGTGGAACCAGATCGTCACCCGCGGGGCGACGGCGCGGACGAGCCGCGCCGCCAGCTTCGTTTCCGGCTCCGAGAAGGGGCGCGGCCCCGAGTACTGCGGGTCCCAGGGCCGGCCGATCGGCCGCCAGGCGGCGGCGAAGTTGCGGTTGAGGTCGACGCCGTCGGCGTTGAGGCGGGTGGCGGCGTGGAAGCCGTCGGGATCGAGGTTGCGGACGATGACGAGGTTGGCGGCGGGGTCGGGGCAGCCGCCGCTGAGGACGAAGCGCGGTTCGAGCTCGTGGCCGGCGCACTCGTCGCCGTGGACGCAGCCGAAGACGAGGACCGCGGGCCGGTCGGGGTCGCCCCACTGGCGGACCCGAATCGCGCGGCCGTTCAGCGAGTGACCGGCGATCCCGAGCCGGCCCATCAGGTTGCCGGGCTGGGCCGGCGTGAAGAGGAAGGCGAAGGGGCCGTGGCGGTGCGGCGCCGGTTCGGCGCTCGGCGGGATCGGCAGCGGGACGCTGGCCAGGGCATCCGAATTGGCGCCGCCGTAGCTGTGGTGGAAGACGGTCAGCGCCCGGCCGTCGCCGCGCAGGTGCAGCCGCAGCCCAAAGGGGTCGCGGCCGTACTCGACGCCGGGCAGGTCGACGCGGGCGACGGTGCCGGCGACGGTGTCGATCGCCAGCAGGAAGAGCTCGCGCTTGTCGTTGAAGTAGAGGGCGTAGGACCAACGGCCGTCAGCGCTGGAGCGGCGGGCGACCGGGACGCCGGCGAGCCAGGGGCGGTCGCCGGCGCTGGTCCGCAGCGGGGCCGGCTCGAGCCGGCCGCTGAGGGTGTCGAGAGCCCGGATCCTGAAGAGGCCGTCGCCGGGGCGGCCGTACGCCTCGGGGCCGTGCCGCATGTACTGGGCCAGGTAGGCGGTCGAGCCGTCGGCGGAGACGGCGGCGACTTCGAAGCGGCCCCGTAACCTGATCCGCCGCACCGCGTGGCCGATCCGCACGCCCGGGTGGCGCAGCTGGACCTCGGTGTCGAGTACGGCCAGGCGCGTTGATCGCGGCGGTTCGGGGAGGCCGTCGTGGAACGAGTACCGGCCGTTGGCCCAGGACGCCAAGACCAGGGTGCCGCCGTCGGCGGAGAGGCCGGTGCCCTGGAGGGCGTAGCTGCCGGCCGGGATCATCCAGCCGCCGCGCAGGTACCACCAGCGGTCGATACGGCCGCCGCCGGAATCGATCCGCTCGACGACGGTCACCCGCGGCCGCAGGTTGGGCGAGATCGCGACATAGCGGTAGGGAGAGCCGGCGACCGTGACGCCGCCGGGCGCGCCGGAGCCGATCAGGACGTCTTCCTTCGCCGTGGCCAGGCTGCTGGCAACGACTGCCATGAGCACCGCCAGGAGCACGATCCGCTTCGGGTTCATGCACTGGATACGCGCGAAGGGCGCCAAGAGGTCCCACCTAGACTCGCTCCCGTGTCCCGGCAACAGCGCCTGACCCTGGTCGCGACGATCCTCGGCTCGACCGTCGTCTTTCTCGACGGCACCGTCGTCAACGTCGCCCTGCCCTCGATCAGCGACAACCTCGACGCCGGCCTCGCCGGCCAGCAGTGGGTGGTCGAGGCCTACATGCTGACGATGGTCTCGCTGCTGCTGGTCGGCGGCAGCCTCGGCGACCAGTTCGGGCGGCGGCGGCTGTTCCTGATCGGGCTCGTCGCCTTCGCCGCCACCTCGGCGCTCTGCGCGATCTCGCCCTCGGACGAGTTCCTGGTCGGGGCTCGCGCCCTGCAGGGCATCGCCGGGGCCCTGCTGGTCCCCGGCTCGCTGGCGCTCGTCGCTTCCACCTTCGAGGGCGAGGCGCGGGGCCACGCGGTCGGGACCTGGACCTCCTGGACGGGGATCGCGACCGTGCTCGGCCCGGCCGGCGGCGGTGCCCTGATCTCGATCCTCTCCTGGCGGGCGATCTTCTGGATCAATCTGCCGCTGATCGCGGCGACGATCGTGATCACCCTGCGCGGGGTCGAGGAGAGTCGCGACCCGGAGGCCGTCCGCGGCGTCGACTGGGTCGGCATCGTGCTCTCCGCCGCCGGCCTCGGCGGTCCGGTCTTCGCCCTGATCGAGCAGCCGACGCGCGGCTGGAGCGACCCGCTGGTATGGGTGCCGCTCGTCGCCGGCATCGCCTGCTTCGCGCTGTTCATCGTCTACGAGGCGCGCGCCCGGCGGCCGATGCTCGACCTCAGCCTGTTCCGGATCCGCAACTTCAGCGTCGCCAACGTGACCACGCTGGCCACCTACGCCGGCCTGATCGGCGGGTTCTTCTTCGTCACCCTCTACCTCCAGCAGGTCGCCGGCTACACGGCGCTGGAGGCGGGCCTGGCGACGACGCCGATCTCGCTGTCCCTGTTCCTGCTCTCACCGCGCTTCGGCCGCCTCGCCTCCGGCTCCGGGCCGCGGCTGCCGATGACCGCGGGGCCGATCGTCGGCGGCCTCGGCCTGATCCTGATGCTGCGGGTGGGATCGGGGGCGGACTACGTCACCGAAGTCCTGCCAGCCCTCCTCGTCTTCGCCCTCGGCCTGGCGGCGACGGTGGCGCCGCTGACCGCGACCGTGCTCGACTCCGTCGCCGAACGCCGGGTCGGGATCGCCTCCGGTATCAACAACGGCGTCTCCCGGGTCGCCGGCCTGCTGGCGATCGCCGTCCTCGGCGCCGTCATCTCCGCCCACTTCGGCGCTGAGCTCGATTCCCAGCTCGGCGCCCGACCGCTGACGGCGGCGGCGGAGCGCTCGGTCGCCGACGCGAAGGAAAAGCCGCTGGCGATCCCCGAAACCGAAGACCTGGCCGCGCCCGAGGCGTCCCGGATCGAAGCCGCCGCGAGCGACGCCTCGACCTCGTCCTTCCACCTCGGCGTCCTGATCGCCGGCCTGCTAATGGTCGCCGGTGGCGTCGCCTCCGCCGTCGGCATCGTCAACCCCCGGCGCCAGCCCGCCGAGGTTGCAAAAACCGTCGCCTAGCGACGGAAACGGCAACCTCGGCGAAGGTCGCTAGGTTTCGCAGCCCATGAGTGCGCCGATCATCTTCTCCGGGATCCAGCCGACGGGGCGCAAGCACCTCGGCAACTACATCGGCGCGATCCGCCAGTACGTCGAGGGCCAGGACCGGGGCGAGCCGGCGATCTTCTGCATCGTCGACCTGCACGCGATCTCGGTCCCCTACGACCCGGTCGAACTGCGCGAGCGCGTCTACGACACGACCGCGATCCTGCTGGCCGCCGGCCTCGACCCCGAGCGCTGCGTCCTCTTCCGCCAGTCCAACGTCCGCGAGCACACCGAGCTGACCTGGCTGCTCTCCGCGGTCACCGCCCACGGCGACCTCGACCGCATGCACCAGTTCAAGGAAAAGTCCGGGAAAGCCCGTGAGCTGGCCTCGGCGGCGCTCTTCTACTACCCGGTGCTGATGGCCGCCGACGTCCTCGCCTACCGCGCCACCGAGGTCCCGGTCGGCGACGACCAGCGCCAGCACGTCGAGCTGATGCGGGAGATCGCCCGCCGCTTCAACAGCCGCTTCGGTGAGGCCCTGGTCGTGCCGGAGCTGGTGATCCCCGAGGTCGGCGCCCGGATCATGGACCTGCAGGAGCCGCAGAACAAGATGTCGACGACCGGCGGCACCGAGGCCGGCACCGTGCTCGTCCTCGACGAGGCCGACCTGATCCGCAAGAAGTTCGGCAGCGCCGTCACCGACTCCGGCCGCGAGGTCGTCCGCGGCCCCGAGAAGGCCGGGATCACCAACCTGATCGACATCCTCGCCGTCGCCCGCGGTATCGACCAGGCCGCGGTCGAGGCCGAGTTCGAGGGCGCCGGCTACGGCGACTTCAAGCAGGCGGTCGCCGAGGGCGTGGTCGAGCTGCTGGCGCCGGTCCGCGAGCGCTACGCCGAGCTGCGCCCGGACGAGGCGGCGCTGGACGCCGTTCTCGCCGCCGGCGCCGAGAAGGCCCGGGCAATCGCCGCCCCGGTCCTCGCCGACGTGCGCGACCGCATGGGCTTCTAGTCTCTGACGATGGCGGTCGCGGATCTAGATCTGGACCTCGACATCTTCGCCGGGCCCTTCGACCTGCTGATGGCGGTCGTCCTGCGCGAGGAGGTGAGCCTGCTCGAGCTGCAGCTGGGCGAGGTCGTCGTCGCCTACGTCGAGCACCTCGAGCGCGAGGGCGAGCTCGAGCTCGAGGTCGCGACCGAATTCCTCGTCCTGATCGCGGCGCTGCTGGAGCTGAAGTCGCGGCTGATGCTGCCGGGCCCCGACGACGGGCTCGAGGAGATGGCGCCGGAGGAGGCGGTCGAGGAGCTGATCGCGCGGATGCTCGAGTACCGCCGCTACCGCGACGCCTCGGCCGAGCTGGTCAAGCGCTTCGAGTCCGAGCGCGGCTACCTCTACCGCTCGGCGCCGCTGCCGCCGGAGTTGCGGCGGGTCGCGACCGAGGCCGCCGTCGCCGTCTACGACCCCGACCTGCTCGGCAGCGCCCTTGGCGACCTGCTGGTCGAGCCGGAGGAGCTGAACCTCAGCCACATCCGCCCGACCGTCTCGCTCGAGCGCCGCCTGCGGGCGCTGCGCGACGCGCTCGGCCGCCGCACCAACTTCGACTTCGACGACGAGTTCGGCGGCGAGGACCGCCTCACCCAGGCGGTCACCGTCTTCGCCCTGCTGGAGCTGTACCGCAAAGGCGAGGTGACCTGGGAGCAGAAGGAACCGTTCGGCCCGATCACGGTCAAGAAGGCGAGCGCCTGATGGCCGGCCCCGACCTGGCCCGCACGATCGAGGCGCTGCTCTTCCTCTCGCCGCAGCCGGTCGCCGTCGCCGACCTTGCGGAGGCGACCGAGGCGACCGCTGGCCAGGTCGAGGAGGCGATCGAGCTGCTGCGCGAGGACCTCGGCGAGGGCAAGCGCGGGGTGGTGCTGCGCGAGGTCGCCGGCGGCTTCACCCTCGCCAGCGATCCGGCCCACGAGGAGGCGGCGCGGCGCCTGCTGGCGAAACCGCGGACGCCGCCGCTGACCCAGGCGCAGGCGGAGACGCTGGCGATCGTCGCCTACCTGCAGCCGGTCTCGCGGCCGGAGATCGCCCGCATCCGCGGCGTCAGCTCGGAGTCGGCGGTGCAGTCGCTGGCCGAGCGCGGCCTGATCGAGGAGTCGGGGCGCTCGCGCTTCGGCGCCGCGATCTTCAAGACCTCGGAGCTGTTCGAGCGCCTCTTCGGGCTGACCGGTCTCGACCAGCTCCCGGATCCTTCGCAGTTCGACCCGAGCCCCGAGGACGAGCGCGAGCTGCGCGAGCGCCTGCTCAAGGCCGGCGAACAGCGCGCCGAGTAGTGCGCCTCGCCAAATACCTGGCCCACGGCGGCGTCGCCTCGCGGCGCAAAGCCGAGGAGATCGTCGCCAAGGGGCTCGTCAGCGTCGACGGCGAGGTGGTGACGGATCCGGCGCGCGACGTCGACGAGGGCAACGACGTGCGCGTCAACGGCAGTCCGGTCGGGGCCGAGGCGCGCGAGGTCTGGGCGGTCAACAAGCCGGCGGGCGTCGTCTCGACGGCACGGGAGCCGGGCAGCCGGCCCGCCGTCGTCGAGCTCGTCGAAACGAGCGCTCGGCTCTACCCGGTCGGCCGCCTCGACGCCGACTCGACCGGCCTGCTGCTGCTGACCAACGACGGCGAGCTCGCCAACCGCCTCACCCACCCGCGCTACGGGGTCGCCAAGACCTACCTGGCGCGGCTTGGAAAGCCGCCGAGCGACCGCGACCTCGAGCGGCTGCGGAGCGGGGTCGAGCTCGAGGACGGGCGCACGGCGCCGGCGGAGGTCAGCCGCACCGGCAGGCAGGAAATCGAGATCACCCTGCGCGAAGGGCGCAACCGCCAGGTCCGCCGCATGGTCGAGGCGGTCGGCAACCGGGTCGTGGCGCTGCAGCGGATCCGCTTCGGCTCGCTGGCCCTCGGCCGGCTCGCCAAGGGGGGATCCCGCCGCCTGACCGAGGGGGAGATCGCGCGGCTCTGGAAAGATGCCGGGTCGTGACCCTCGAGCAACGCCTCTTCGCGGTCCGCGGTGCGGTCCAGGTCGCGGCCAACGAGCCGGACGCGATCCTCGACGCGACCGAGGAGCTGATGCGCGAGCTGATCGAGCGCAACCAGCTCGAGCCGGAGGCGATGGTCAGCTGCCTGTTCACGACCACCAATGACCTCGATGCCGAGTTCCCGGCCGCCGCCGCCCGCAGGCTCGGCCTGACAGCGGTGCCGCTGCTCTGCTGTCGCGAGATCCCGGTCCCGGGCTCGATGCCGCGGGTGATCCGGGTGATGCTCCACTTCTACGGCCGGGTCACGCTGACGCCGGCGCACGTCTACGTCGGCGAGGCCCAGAAGCTGCGCGCCGATCTCTCCGCCGCCCAGTAGCGGCCGTCCGTCACAATCTCGCGACGATGACCATCACCTTTGCCGAGAAACTCGCCCGGATGCCGGGCTACCAGGCCGGCGTGCCGACCGGGCAGGCGCCGGAGGCGATCGCCTCCGGCGGCATCGCCCAGCTCGCCTCGAACGAGTCGCCGTTCCCGCCTCACCCCAAGGTCGTCGAGGCGATCCGGGAGGCGGCGAGCGCGATGAACCGCTACCCCGACCCCGACGCGACCCTGCTGCGTCGCCGGCTCGCCGACCGCTACGACACCGAGCCCGGCCGCATCGCCGTCGCCAACGGCTCCTGCGAGATCCTGCTTGCCGCCGCCGAGGCGCTCTGCGAGCCCGGGGCGGAGATCGTCTACGCCTGGCCCTCGTTCTCGATGTACCCGTACCTGGCGGCGCTGACCGGCGCCCGCGAGATCAAAGTGCCGCTGGCCGAGGGCGACGTCCACGACCTCGAGGCGATGGCTGCCGAGGTGACGGCGGCGACCCAGCTGTTGATCGTCTGCAACCCGAACAACCCGACCGCGACCCACATCCCGGCGGCCCGGATCGCCGCCTTCCTCGAGGACGTCTCGCCGCACGTGACGGTGATCCTCGACGAGGCCTACGTCGAGTTCCAGACCGACGACGACCCCGACGCCACGCTCGACCTGCTGAATCGCTTCCCGAACCTGGTCGTCCTGCGCACCTTCAGCAAGGCCTACGGGCTCGCCGGGCTGCGGGTCGGCTACGCGATCGGCGCCTCCACCTTCCGCGCCGCGGTCGATGCGGTGCGCCAGCCCTTCAGCGTCAACGCCCTGGCCCAGGCGGCCGGGGCGGAGGCGATCCTCCATCAGGACGACGTCCTGCGCCGGGTCGAGAGCACGATCGCCGAGCGGCTGCGGGTCGAGGAGGGGCTCCATGGCCTCGGGCTCATGACCTCGGATTCGCAGGCGAACTTCTCCTGGATCGACCTCGGCGACGCCGACGAGGGAGAGATCGTCGCCGGCCTCGGCGAGCGCAACATCGCCGTCCGCCCCGGCACGCCGCTCGGCGATCCGGGCCACATCCGGGTCAGCTACGGCACCCGCGAGGAGGACGACCGCTTCCTCGCCGCGATGGCCGAGCTGCTCGGCTAGGGATCCTCTCCGAACGATTCACGGGTCTTTCTCGACTATCCACGGCGCCCGTGGTACAACACCTGGCAAGGTGAAGACCAAGTGGAACACCACTCCCGGCTGCGGCGTCCGCGCTGCATCCGTCGCCCCCTGCTTCTTCACCTATTGGCGATTTAGCTAGGCGTCCGGTCTGGCGGTAATCCGCCGCCCCAAATTCCGTTTCGGCTGGGCGCCGAGATAGTTCGCCTCAATCGACTGTCGACATTCGTTGGCAGCCGGCGACCAGAAAGTACGATTTCACCGGTTTGGAGAAAGGTAAAGGCAAAATGTTCATCGGAATGCAGGAGGGCGCCAACAGGGATGGGGTTCGCGACCAGCGGATCGCGAAAGTGGTGGAGCTTGCGCCGCCGGCAACGCTGCTGGAGGAGTTGCCGCTCGGCGAGGAGCGGGCCAAATCGGTAGTGCGGGCGCGCGCCGAAGTCGCGGAGATCCTGCACGGGCGCGACCACCGGCTGATGGTCGTCGTCGGGCCCTGCAGCGTGCATGACCCGAAAGCGGCGCTCGACTACGCGAACCGGCTCGCCGCCGTCTCGCGCGAGCTCAGCGACAAGCTGCTGGTCGTGATGCGCGTCTACTTCGAGAAGCCGCGGACGACGACCGGCTGGAAGGGCCTGATCAACGACCCGCACCTGGACGGCTCCGGCGACGTCAACGCCGGCCTGCGGATCGCCCGCAAGCTGCTCCTGGAAGTGGTCGAGCTGGGGCTGCCGACCGCCTGCGAGTTCCTCGACCCGATCACGCCGCAGTACATCTCCGACGCGGTCGCCTGGGGAGCGATCGGCGCCCGCACGACCGAGAGCCAGATCCACCGCCAGCTCGGCTCCGGGCTCTCGATGCCGATCGGCTTCAAGAACCGCACCGACGGCAACGTCCAGGTCGCGGTCGACGCCGTCCGGGCCGCTGCCACCGCGCACGCCTTCGCGGGCATCGACGACGCGGGCCGGCCGGCGATCCTGCACACCGCCGGCAACGCCGACGGGCACGTGATCCTGCGGGGCGGCCGCGGGGCGCCCAACTACGGCGCCGAGGAAAT
>DASSLT010000013.1:0-15547 GCA_035689305.1 Solirubrobacterales bacterium
ACGACAAACTCCGCTTCCAAGCGGGCGAGTACCGGACCGGCGGCGACGTCATCCTGCAGATCGACGGACAGGACATCGTCGAGGAAAACGACCTCGCCCGGGTGGTCGCCGCGCACAAGCCCGGCGACAAGGTGACGCTGACGGTCCTGCACGACAACAAGCGGGAACATGTCGAGCTGACGCTCGGCAAGCGTCCGGACAATCCTTCCTCCGGCTAGCGGCCGGCCACGGCGGCTGGACAGCATGTCGCCGCCTATCGGTGTAGAACTCCAGCCTTGCTTCAGGAAGTCGCCCTCGGCCACAAGACCCTCACCGACTACACCCACATAGTCGGCAAAGACCTGACGGAGCAGATCCGTCGGATCGCCGAGCCGCTGAAAGGGAAGCGCGTGCTGCACGTCAGCGCCACCGCGTTCGGCGGCGGCGTCTCGGAGATCCTCTACACGATGGTGCCGCTGATGCGCGACGCCGGCCTCGACGCGCACTGGCACGTGATCTTCGGCAAAGAGGAGTTCTTCAACGCGACCAAGCTCCTCCACAACTCGCTGCAGGGCGCGCCGGAGACGCTCAGCGACGAGCAGTGGGCGGTCTTCGACGAAATCAACGAGATCAACGCCGAGGGCCTGCAGGGCGAATGGGACACGGTGATCGTCCACGACCCGCAGCCGATCGGCCTGCGCCGCGGCGCCCTCGACAAGGGGCGCAACTGGATCTGGCGCTGCCACATCGACCTCTCGACCCCGAACCCGGCGCCGATCGCGCGCCTCTTGCCGCTGATCGAAGAGTACGACGCGTCGGTCTGGCACCTGCCCGATTACGTGCCCGCCGACATGGACGGGGCGCGGGCCGGCGTCAACATCATCCCGCCGGCGATCGACCCGCTGTCGCCGAAGAACATGGCCTTCTCGCCCGAGGACGCAGCCTTCGTCTGCCGCCAGTTCGGGATCGACCCCGATCGGCCGCTGCTGACCCAGGTCTCCCGCTTCGACCCCTGGAAGGACCCGATCGGCGTCATCGACGCCTACCGCGAGGTGACCGAGCAGGTGCCGGAGGCGCAGCTGGCGATGGTCGGCTCGATGGCGACCGACGATCCCGAGGGCCGCGAGTACTTCCAGAAAACCTACGAATACGCCGACAACGACCCGGACATCAAGATCCTCAGCAACCTCAACAACGTCGGCGCGATCGAGGTCAACGCCTTCCAATCGCAGTCCGACGTCTGCCTGCAGAAGTCGATCCGCGAGGGCTTCGGCCTGACCGTGACCGAGGCGCTCTGGAAGGGGCGGCCGACGGTTGCCGGCAACGTCGGCGGAATCCCGCTGCAGATCGAGGACGGGGTCAGCGGCTTCCTCGTCAACTCACCTGCGGAGTGCGCCCAACGCTGCCTCGAGATCCTCCGCAATCCCGGGCTCGGCAAGAGCCTCGGCCGGGCGGGCAAGGAGCACGCTCGCAAGGAGTTCCTCTCGCCGCGCCTGCTGCGCGATTGGCTGCGCCTGCTGACCGAAGTCGGTACCTAGATCTGTACCACGGGGACCACGTAGTCTTCCCCGCGTGGACTCCTCCCCCCTGATCATCGTCTCGAATCGGGGGCCGGCCCAGTTCGAGCGCGACGAGAACGGCGAGCGGACGGTGCAGCGCGGCGGCGGCGGGCTCGTCACCGCCCTCTCGGGACTCGTCTCGCACCGCGAAGCGCTCTGGATCGCCTCGGCGATCACCGACGAGGACGTCGCCGTTTCCGAGGAAGCCGAAGGCGGCCCGGTCGAGCTCTCGATCGGCGGCATCGACTACCGCGTCCGCCTGGTCGGCAGCGACCCGACCGCCTACGACCGTTTCTACAACGTGATCGCCAACCCGATCCTCTGGTTCATCCAGCACTACCTCTGGGACCTCTCCAACGCGCCGGACATCCGCCGGGAAGAGCTCGACGCCTGGGACTTCGGCTACCAGGCCGTAAATCGCGACATCGCCGAGGCAGTGCTGGCCCAGATCGAGGGCGAGAGCAACCCGCTGGTGATGCTGCACGACTACCACCTCTACACGGCGCCGCGCATGATCCGCGAACAGCGCGAGGACGCCTTCCTCCACCACTTCGTCCACATCCCCTGGTCGCAGCCGGACAGCTGGCGGGTGCTGCCGACGCGGATCCGGGGGGCGATCTTCGACGGCCTGCTCGCCAACGACATCATCGGCTTCCACACCGTCGCCTACTGCATCAACTTCCTGCGCTGCTGCGACGAACTGCTGGAAGCCGAGGTCGACTACGCGAACGGCGAGGTGCGGCACGGCGGCGGCCGCACCCTGGCCCGCGCCTACCCACTCGGGATCGACGCCGAGCGGCTGAAACGAGCAGCGGGATCGCCGCAGGTGGCGGAGGCCGAGCGCGAGGTCCTCGAACGCCGGCGCAAGCACCTGATCATCCGCGTCGACCGGGCCGACCTCTCGAAGAACGTGCTGCGCGGCTTCACCGCCTTCGACACCTTCCTCAGCCAGCACCCGGAGTTCCGCGAAGAGGTCACCTTCATCGCCCACCTGCAGCCGTCGCGCCAGGACGTGCCCGAGTACGCCGAGTATCTGGAACGGATCGAGGCCCTGGTCGCGGTCGTCAACCAGCGCCATGGGACCACCGACTGGATGCCGATCGACCTGCGGATCTACGAGAACTTCTACGAGGCGGTTGCCCGCTACAAGCACTTCGACCTGCTGATGGTCAATTCGATCTTCGACGGAATGAACCTGGTGGCGAAGGAGGCGCCGGCCGTCAACACCAGGGACGGAGTCCTGATGCTCTCCGAGAACACCGGCTCCCACCAGGAGCTGTGGGACTACGTCGTCTCGGTCAATCCCTTCGACATCCAGGAGCAGGCCGACGCGATCTACCGGGCGTTGACGATGCCGGCGGAGCAGAAGCGCGCCTGGTCTGAAGGCCTGAGAGAGATCATCTTCTCCCGCAACCCGGGCGACTGGGTCGACGACCAGCTCGAAGACATCGAGCGGCTGCGGGCCTCGCGGATCTAGGGGCGAACCCTCCTGCCGCCTCGGCTTGAGGCGGGATGGGTGCGGTTCGGATCCGGTGGCGCGCGCTGGCCAAGGTGATGGTGATCGCGGTCGGCGTCGTGCTGGCGCTGCAGGCGCTGCCCGGCCTGCTGCAACCACCGGCGCCACCACCGCTCGCCAAGGACGTCGGGCTGCGGGGGGTCGTCGTCGAGCGCGACCGGGCCAAGCGTGTCGAGTTCCTCCCCCACACCGAGAGCAAGTCGCCACGGCCGAGACCGGAGCGGGCCTCGCGGGAGCCGCTGGCGCCCGACGTGATCAGCTCGGTGCCGCATCCCCACCTGAAGCTGAAGGCGAAACACAGGTCACCGAAGCCCCGGGGCGCCCCGCCGCCCGCTGCGGCGTCAGCGCCCGAACCGCCTCTCGCAGCGGCGCCGCCGACCCCGATCGAACCTCCTCCCCCTCCCCCGCCGCCACCACCAGCCGGGGCGGATCCGCCTGCCGACGGCTCGGAAGAGTTTGCGCCGCACTAGACCCGGCGCCCAGCGGGATCGGTCCGCCGCTATAGTCATTCGCCGTTTTGCCAGACCCACGTGAATACGAGCTTGTCCTGATGCTGGATCCCCAGTTGGACGCCCCCGCGCGCGACGGGCTGGCGCAGGACGCCCGTGGTCAAATCGAGGCCTCCGGCTCGCTCAAACACGAGAACAGCTGGGGCCTGCGCAAGATGGCGTACGAAATCAATCGGCGGACCGAGGCTGACTACCGCTGGTTCCGCTTCGAGGCCCCGAGCGAGCTGCTCGACTCCCTCGACCACAACCTGAAGATCGCCGACGGCGTCCTCCGCTTCCGGATCTTCAAAGTCGACCCCAGCGCGCCGGTGATCGTGCCGCCGGCCGTCACCGCCGCCCCCGGCCCGCGCGAGCGCAGCGGCACCGGAGCCCGCGAGGACCGCGGCGAGTCGTTCGGCGACGACGACGCCGACGAGTAACGCCCTCTCCCGGGAACTTCTTTCCCCTCCGACCCTTCGCTGGCCCCCGCTCTTTGCGGGAACGGCCCCTGCGAAGGGGAGAAGTCGCGCCGTCGACCCTCTTAGACTGAGGTTCAACAACGAATTCAAGGGAGTGAGTGTTTTGGCAGCTTCGAACGTGAACGTCGTGGTCATCACCGGGAACCTGACGCGGGATCCGGAGCTGCGGCACACCGGCGGGGGAACCGCGATCTGCGAGCTTCGCGTCGCGGTCAACAGCCGCCGCAAAGACGGCCAGAGCGGCGAATGGGTCGACAAGGCCAACTACTTCGACGTCACCGTCTGGGGGGCGCAGGGCGAGAATTGCGCCAACTACCTCTCCAAGGGTCGCCCGGTGGCGGTCGAAGGGCGCCTCGACTGGCGCGAGTGGGAGGCCAAAGACGGCAGCGGCAAACGGCAGGCGGTGCAGATCGTCGCCAACACGGTCCAGTTCCTCGGCTCCCGCGACGGTTCGGGGGGCGGCGGTGCTGGCAACGGCAACGGCGGTGGCGGCTTCAGCCCGCAGAGCGACGTGCCGGCCGACACCTCCGACTTCGAAGGCGCCCCGGCTGGGGGCGGCGGAGGCGGCTCCGAAGACGACATCCCGTTCTGATGGCCCCTGGCGCCGCCATGCGGCGTCCTCGGTCGGCCAAATAGCGCTGCTATTCGGCCTTCCTGCGTCCTTGCCTGACGGCGCCAGGACCTCATCAGCGGCGGGTCTGTACCATCCGGCGTCGCACTATGGCTAGAGCACGAGAGAGTTCTTCGAACGACAACCGCCGCGGGCGCCGTGGCGCCGATCGCGCCCGGCCGCGCAAGTACACGCGGGTCAACGCCGAGACCGTCGACTACAAGGACCTGAACCTGCTGCGCCGCTTCCTTTCCGACAAGGGAAAGACGCGCGGTCGCCGGGTTACCGGACTTTCCCGCCGCCACCAGCGACAGCTCTCGGTGGCGGTGAAGCGGGCGCGTGAAATCGCCCTGCTTCCCTACGTCGGAGAGCGCTGATGGCACAGGCGATCCTGCTGCAGGACGTCGAGTCGCTCGGCGAGCGCGGCCAGGCGGTCGAGGTCGCCCCCGGCTACCTCCGCAACTACCTGATCCCGCGCAAGCTGGCGCAGCCGGCGACGCCGGGCGCGCTCGAGGAAGCCCAGCGCCGCAACGAAGCGATCGAGCGGGCCGAGAAACTGCGGACCGAACGCGAAGCCGAGGCCGCCGGCCTGCTCTCGAAGACGGTCCTGACGATCCACCAGCGCGCCGGCGAGGACGGCAAGCTGTTCGGCTCGGTCGGCGCCAAGGAGATCGTCGATGCGCTGCGCGAGGCGCGCGACCTGCGGATCGAGAAAAAACGGGTCAAGCTCGAGCAGCCGCTGCGTGAAATCGGCACCTTCATGGTCGAGATCGAGCTCGCCGACGGCACCACCGCGTCGGTGAAGACGATCATCAGCGAGGAGAAGTAGCGGTCCGACTGCGGTCCCGCTCCTCCCGCCGCAGTTGGCGCTCGGAGCGAGCGACGGTCGGTCTCGCCGCGGTTGCCCTGGCCGGCGCCGGGGCCGTGATCGTCGACCAGTTCGGGCGCCTGCTTGCCCGGCGCGCTCACGAGCACGACGAGCAGCACCCGATCGCCCTCGCCCCGGCGGAGGCGGCGAAAGACACGCTCGGCGTCGCCGTCAGCGGCTACGCGGCGGCACCGCGAACGGAAACGGTGCTCTTCAACCTGCTCGCCGGCTTTCTCGGTTCCTTCGCCACGGTCCGCCTCTCGACCCTCGGCATCCGCGAACGCCGGGGCCCGTTCCGCAATCTCCACGTCCGCGGCTACCACATCCACCACTTCGTGCCCGGGATCCTGATCGCCTTTGGCTCTGGGATCGCTGCCGTCGTCACCGATGACGACGAGCTCGAGCAGCGGCTGGCGATCCCGCTCGGCGTCGGAATCGGCCTCACCTTCGACGAGGCGGCGCTGCTGCTCGACCTGCGCGACGTCTACTGGACCCGCGAGGGCTTGCTCAGCGTCCAGGTCAGCCTCGGCGCCACCGCGATCCTCAGCATCGCCATCCTCACCCAGCGGATACTGCGCCGCGGCGAGCGCCGCCAGGAGGAGCAAGGCCTGATCCCGCCAGCCGGCGACCATCTCTCTGCCGGAACTGGCGCGTTGGCGTAACGAAAGCGTCAATTCCTTTTCACGGGAATTGCACGGAAGGGTGACGTGCCCGCACCCGGCCTCTGATTTGCTTGCTGGGCTCCCGGATCGTGCTCTCTTGCCGCCGGATGGGTGCCTTAACTGTCCTCGATGCCGCAGCCGCCAACCACCCACGTCCCGCCGCAGAACATCGAGGCGGAGGAGTCGGTCCTCGGGGCGATGCTGGTCGCCGAGCCGGCCCTGACCCGCGTCATCGACGAGGTCAAGCTGAATGCGGCCGACTTCTACCTCGACCGCCACCGCGAGATCTTCGGCGCGATCCACGACCTCTACGCCGCCTCGAAGCCGGTCGACGAGCTCAGCGTCTCCGAGGCGCTGACCCAGCACAACAAGATCGACGCCGCCGGCGGCAAGCACTACGTCTCCGAGCTGGCGGCGAAGGTGCCGGCGGCTGGCAACGCCAAGCACTACGCCGAGATCGTCCAGCAGAACTCGCTGCTGCGGCGACTGCTGACCGCCGGCCAGGAGATCCAGGGCTGGGTCAACGAGCGCGACGGCGAGCCGCGCGAACTCTCGGAGCGGGCCGAGAAGCTGCTGTTCGAAGTCGCCCACAAAGAGCAGGCGAGCGACTTCCGGCTGCTTTCGGAGATCCTGCACGACGAGGTCGACCGGCTCGAGAAGCTCTCGACCGGCGAGCTGGAGATGACCGGGACGCCCTCCGGCTTCCGCGACATCGACGCGATCACCGGCGGCTTCCAGCCCGGCAACTTGATCATCGTCGCCGCCCGTCCGGCGATGGGCAAGAGCGCCCTGGTCGCCAACATCGCCGAAAACGTCGCCGTCAAGGCGAACAAACCAGTCGCCTTCTTCTCGCTCGAGATGTCCGAGGTCGAGCTGGCCCAGCGTTTCATCGCCTGCCGGGCGCGGATCTCCGGCGACAAGCTGCGCAAGGGCCAGGTCGCCGAGCGCGACTGGCCGAAGGTGGTGCGGGCCTGCAACGAGCTCGAGGAAGCGCCGCTCTGGTTCGACGACTCATCCGACCTCGGGATCCTCGACCTGCGGGCGAAGGCGCGGCGGCTGCACGCCCAGGAACAGGAGCGTGGCGGCCTCGGCCTGATCATCCTCGACTACATGCAGCTGATGCGCTCCGACGACCATCGCGCCAACCGGGTCGAGCAGGTCGGTCAGATCAGCCGCGGGCTGAAGATCCTCGCCCGCGAGCTCGAGGTCCCGGTGGTGGCGATCTCCCAGCTCTCACGCGCGCCCGAGCAGCGGACGCCGCCGAAACCGCAGCTCTCCGACCTGCGCGAGTCGGGCCAGATCGAGCAGGACGCCGACGTCGTCGCCTTCCTCTTCCGAGCCGACTACTACCGCGACCCCGACGAGGAGCCCGACGGCCTGGCCGACGTGATCATCGCCAAGCACAGGAACGGCCCGATCGGGACCAGGTCGCTGGTCTTCCTCGACCGCTTCCCGAAATTCGCCGACTACTCGGGCCAGGAACAGCCGATCGAGCAGCCGGCCGGCGAAGAGCCGCCGCCGTTCGAGGACGCGGCCGCAGCAGGACCTGAGTTCTGATGGCGGTCGCCCGCTCCGAACCGTTCCGGGACCAGGTCTGCCCGCTCGGCGTCTGCGACGGCTCCGGCTGGATCCTCGGCCCCGAAGACGTCGCCCGCGCCTGCGAGTGCCGGGCCGGGCGGCTCGAGCGCGGCCGCAGCCGCGGCGTCTCCTCGGTGATCCCGCCGCGCTACCGCGGCGTCTCCTTCGACCGCCCCCCGGTCTCCGACATGGCGCGGGATCTGCAGACGAAAGCGGCGGTCAGCGAGGTGCGGGCCTACGTCAACGAGCTCGAGGAGCGGCTCGAGGACGGTCGCGGTCTCTGGCTCTTCGGCGACACCGGCACCGGCAAGACGACCCTGGCGATGCTGATCTCGAAGGCGGCGCTGGAGGCCGGCCGCACGGTCGCGATCTACTCGCTGCCGAAACTCCTGGCCCGGATCCGCCGCACCTACGACTCCGAACCGGGCGGCGACTCCTACCTCTCCTTCTTCGAGCGCCTGACCTCCGTCGACCTGCTCCACATCGACGACCTCGGCGCCGAGAAACGCTCCGACTGGGTGCTGGAGCAGCTCTATGCCCTGGTCAACGAGCGCTACGAGTCGCAGCGCTCGATGCTGATCACGACCAACCTCGGGCACGAGGAGCTCGAGGAGCAGATCGGCTCGCGAACGGTCTCGCGGCTGACCCAGATCTGCGACGAAGTACCGGTCTTCGGCGACGATCGGCGCTACGGGAAGTACCACAAGGCCGCCTAGCGGCCGACCGCCCCGCGCCCACTGATCTGCATCGTCACAATCCCCTGCCGATGCCAGGCATAGTCATAGTCGGCGCCCAGTGGGGCGATGAGGGCAAGGGCAAGATCGTCGACCTGCTCGCGCAGCGGGCAGAGGTAATCGTGCGCTTCCAGGGCGGCAACAACGCCGGCCACACGATCGTCCGCGACGGCGAGGAGTTCAAGTTCCACCTGATCCCCTCGGGGATCCTTCACTCCGACAAGGCCTGCGTGATCGGCAACGGCGTCGTCGTCGACCCGCGGGTGCTGCTGAGCGAGATCGACGGCCTCAAACGAGCCGGGGTCAGCGTCGGCAACCTCCGCCTCTCCGCCAACGCGCACCTGATCATGCCCTACCACGTGCTGCTCGATACCGCCGGCGAGACGAAGCTCGGGAAGAACTCGATCGGCACTACCCGGCGCGGGATCGGGCCGGCCTACGCCGACAAGGCACTGCGGCTGGGGATCCGGGTCCAGGACCTGCTCGACGAGAAGATCCTGCGGACCAAGATCCGGGCGGCGCTGGGGCCCAAGCAGCAGGCGCTGCGCGAGCTCTCGGTGCAGCGACGCAAACAGCGCAAGGAAGCCGGTGAGGATTCGAAGACCGGCGAGGGCAGCGCCGACGCCGTGCCCGATCCCCGGCTCGACGTCCACACGATGGTCGAGGAACACGTCAGCTTCGGCCACCGGCTGGAGCCGCACATCGCCGACACCGCGAAGCTCTGCTGGGACGCGCTCGACAGCGGCCAGACGGTGATCTTCGAGGGCGCCCAGGCGGCCCTGCTCGACCTCGACCACGGCACCTATCCGTTCGTTACCTCCTCGAACCCGATCGCCGGCGCGGCCACCGTCGGCGCCGGCGTCGGCCCGGCCGATATCGACGAAGTCTGGGGAATCGCCAAGGCCTACGCGACCCGGGTCGGGGCCGGCCCCTTCCCGACCGAGCTCGAGGACGAGACCGGCGAGCGAATCGTCGAACGCGGCCATGAGTTCGGCACCACCACCGGCCGCCGTCGCCGTGCCGGCTGGTTGGACCTGATCGCGCTGCGCTACGCGGTCCGCCTCAACCGGATGGACGCCCTGGCGATCACCAAGCTGGACGTCCTCAGCGGGATCGGGCCGCTGCGGGTCGCGGTCCGCTACCGCTCCAAGGAGGGCGCCGTCCTCGACAGCTTCCCCTACCACCAGTCGATCCTGCACTCGGCGACTCCCGAGTACGAGGAGCTGCCTGGCTTCGACGAGGACATCGGCGATTGCCGCGAGGAGAGCGATCTGCCCCAGGCGGCACGCGACTACCTCGACTTCATCTCCGAGTTCGTCGGCGTCCCGGTCCGGCTGGTCGGCGTCGGCCCCGACCGCGATCAGGTGGTCTGGCTCGGGTCCTGATCCGAGCTGACCGGTGGGTCCCGAGACCAACCGGTTAAACCCTCTCCTGCATTACTTCGGTACGGTCTGGGTTGTGGCTTCGAGCAGACGCGCAGCGAGGCTGAGCGAGCGGCTGCCCAGGGGTAGGCACGGCTTGCCGCGGGAGGCGGTGACCGCATCCCAGCGCAGTCGTATCCACCAGGCGATGATCGAGGTGGTCTCCGAGCGCGGATACCCGGAGACCCGGGTCGTCGACGTGATCGGGGTTGCCGGCGTCTCGCGCAAGACCTTCTACGAACTGTTCGACAGCAAGGAGGACTGCTTCCTGGCGGCCTACGACGTGCTGCTCGGCAACCTCCTCACCGACACCGCCGACGGCTTCGAGTCGAAGCCGGGCGCACCCTGGGCGGAGCGGGTCGCAGCCGGCCTGAAAGCGCTGCTCGATCATCTCGCCGCCCACCCTGGCGAGGCGCGGTTCGCGATCGTCGAGGTCCTCGCCGCCGGGCCGAAGGCGCTGGCCCGGCGCGACGCCGCGCTGCGCCAGTTCACCGGCTTCCTCGAGTCCGGGCGTTCGGAGACCACCGTCGAGCTGCCCGGCATCACCTCGCTCTCGCTGGCGGGGGGCGTCAACGAGCTCCTCTACAGCGAGATCCTGCACGGCGCCGCAGCGCGGCTGCCGAGCCGGCTGCCGGACCTGATGTTCTGGATCGTGCTGCCCTTTCTCGGCAGCGAAGGCGCCGCCGCCGAGCGGGACCGCGTGCGCAACTCGATGCAGCGCGCCTGAGCGCGGGATAGACACTCAGTTTTCTCTTTGTTAAGGCGCTCTCTTTTGCGTTAAGGGGGTTTATGGACTGGGAGAAGTTGGTAGTTTGCGCCGGGGAGGGATTGCTTCACCGATTTACGTCAAGCTTTCGACGGCTTCGGCTCTGGACGGGCGAGCCGCAAAAAGGAGAGATATAGGGATATGCGCAAGTACCTGAAGATCACCATCGCCTTGGGAGCGCTGCTGGCGCTCACCGTGGCCGGTATCGCCTCGGGGGCGGGGAGCAAGGAAGAAGTCACGATCGGCAACCTCAACTTCAAAGCCGGCGGCACCTTCAGCCCGAAGGCTCTGTCGAAGACCAAGCTCACCCCGATCGCCCTCAGCGTCGAAGGCCAGATCAAAACTCTCGACGGCACCCACCCGCCGGCGCTGAAGGAAGCCCTGGTCGAAACCGACAAAAACGGGAGCGTCCAGGTCAAAGGCTTCCCGACCTGCAAATCGGGCCAGCTGCAGTCGCAGGACACCTCGCACGCTGAAGCGATCTGCAAGAGCGCGATCATCGGCACTGGGACCACCAGCATCGAGATCGCCTTCCCGGAATCGAAAGTCGTGCCGGTGACCAGCAAACTGCTCGTCTTCAATGGCGGTGAAAAGGGCGGGGTCATCACCTTCTACATCCACGCCTACATCACCGTGCCGGTCCCGGCGGCTGTCGTGACCACCGTGAAAATCAAAAAAATCCACAAAGGTCGCTACGGCCTGCTCTCGGTGGCGAGCATTCCGAAGATCGCCGGCGGCAGCGGCTCGGTCAAGTCGTTCAGCCTCAAGATCGACAAGAAATACACCTACCAGGGCAAGAAAGTCAGCATCCTCAGCGCGAAATGCCCTGACGGCAAGCTGCAGGCGCACGCCACGGCCGTCTTCTCCGACGGGACGCGCGCCTCGACCGAATTCATCCGCACCTGCACCGGCAAGGGCTGAGATTCGGCAGCACCGTTCCTGAGTTTCCTTAGGACAGGCAGAAACGACGAAGGGCGGCCCATAGGCCGCCCTTCGTCGTTCATCCGGCGCCAGATCCCAGAACTCGAGCGGATCTGCCCTACCCTGGCGGATCGTGCGCCGTATCCGTCGGAAAGCAATGACGTCTGTCCTTCTCGCCGGTGCGCTGGCCGGATTCACTGCAGCAGCGGCCAAGGCGGTCAATCCCGTCATCCCCTGGGGCGCCGGCTGCCGGCCCGTGGCGACGGGCGCGATCAGGACGAGCGCCAACTGCGGCGCGGAACTGGTCGAAGGCCTGGCGATCGCTCCACCCGAGGCGCCGGTCACGGTCAAGCGGGTGATCGCCGCGGCCAATGAAATCAGCGACCGGCCCTATGTCTGGGGTGGCGGCCACCGCAGCTTCTTCAGCAAGGGCTACGACTGCTCGGGGGCGGTCGGCTACGCCCTCCACGGAGCGGGCCTGCTGACGACGACGATGGTCTCGGGGCAGCTCGCCCGCTGGGGCGAAGGAGGCGTCGGTCGCTGGATCACGATCTACGCGAACGCAGAGCATGTCTTCATGGTCGTCGCCGGCCTGCGCTTCGACACCAGGGAAGACCTGCCCAACGAGCGGGGCCCGCGCTGGAAGATGTCCGAACCGGACCCCCGCATCGTCGGCCGCTTTGCGGCCAGGCATCCAAGCGGGCTCTGAGACCCAAAATCGTCGTTGTCGGGGCTCGCTCGGTCGATCATGATCGAAGGCGGTGGGCAGGGATAGGGCGACGATCGTGTTTTTCCCGGCGCGCGCGTTCGGACCCGTGACGAACAGCGTCGGCATCGGCGACGCGCTGCGCCGCCGCGGCCACCGCGTCGTCTTCGTCGTCGAGGAGTCGTTCGCGGGGACGCTCGAGGAACGGGGCTTCGAGGAGCACCTGATCCGGCTGGCCCCGCGGGGCCCGGAGGGCGAAGCGCCGGGTCAGCTATGGGAGGGATTCTTCCGCGACAAAGGTCCGGTTTCGAGAATGTCGACCACCGAGCAGTTGGCAAGGTTCGTCGCCCCCACCTTCCGGGCCCTTTTCGACGGCGCCAGGTACGTCGACGACCACCTGCTGGACCTCTTCGCCGAGCTACGACCGAATGCGATCGCGGTCGACAACGTGATCACCTTCCCCGCTCTCTTCTCCTCCGAGATCCCTTGGGTGCGAATCGTCTCCCGCAACCCGACGGAGATGAAGGACCACCATGTGCCACCGCCCTACTCCGGCCTACCGAGTGACAGCGGAGCCGGCTGGGATGAGTTCTGGGCCGCCTACCGTGAAGCCAATGCCGAACTCCACGGCGAGTTCTCCGACTACTGTCAGGAACGCGGTGCGCCGATGCTGCGCAGCGACGACTTCATGCACGAGAGCCCCTGGCTCAACCTCTACAGCTACCCGGAGGAGCTCGACTACCGGCGCGTACGCCCGCTCGGACCCCACTGGCACAACCTGGGGGCCAGCGTCCGCAGCACGGACCCCGCCTGGGACGTACCTGAATCCCTCGCCGAGGGCAACGAGCCGCTGCTCTACCTCAGCCTCGGCTCACTCGGCTCCATCGACGTCGAGCTGCTGCGAAGGCTGATCGCCGAGCTGGCCGACGCTCCCTACCGGGTGATCGTCGCCAAGGGCCCAAGGGCGCGGGAAATCGACCTGCCGGCGAACATGGCCGGCGCCGAGTTCCTTCCCCAGACCTCGATCCTGCCCAAGGTCGACCTGGTGATCACCAACGGCGGCACCAATACCGTCCTCGAGTCCCTCTACTTCGGCAAGCCGATGGTCCTGCTGCCGATGTTCTGGGACCAGCACGACAATGCCCAGCGGCTGTACGAGAAGGGATTTGGGATCCGGCTCGACAGCTACCGCCACCGGCCGGAGGATCTGACCGGCGCGATCGACCGGCTGCTGGCCGACTCGGATGTCGCCGAACGATTGAAGGCGACCGCGACGGGGCTGCAGCGCGCCCGGGGAGCCGAGATCGCAGCCGAGGGGATCGAGCGCGTGGCCATCGACGGTTAGCGTCCCTGTCCCTGACTGGGCGGCCGGCTCGCCGCGACCGGGCACTCAGACCTGACAGTCGCTGAGCCCGTGCTCGGCTGAGAGCTCGTTTGCTTCTTCGAAAGCCGAGCCGTCGATACCTTGGGACGGGTCCGCTTCGGTTTTCGCGATGCCCTTTTCGAGGCTGCTGACCAGTGCCTTGACCTCTTTTTCCTGCGCCGGCGGCGGGTTCAGGTCTTCGAGTTCTTCCGCCATGTCCTGGACCGACTCGAGCGCCGTCGAGACGAAGCTTTCCATTTCCTCTTCGTCGCCGCTCCCGTCGCTGTCTTCGGTTGCTGCCTTCAGGTCTTCCCCGCGCTGCGTGGTCGCTTCCTTGCAGATCTCGTTGCCCTGCTGGATGAATTCAGCCTTGGTCAGCGGCTCGGAATCTCCAGAGCCACAAGCGCTCACGCCCAGGCAGAGAGCCGCGGCAAGCACGGCGACGATGAGATGGTTCGGCCTCGGCATTTGCATCGTTCTCCCTGATTAGACAGCGATCTTATCCCGCCGCGTCCGCCGCGGTCAACCCCCCTCTATCCCGCGACATGAAAAGAGGGCGCCGCTCGCTGAGCGGCGCCCTCTTTGACTCACTTGCTCGAGCGCAGGCTCGGCAGACGAAAGAACGAGCTATTCGCTTGCCCTGACCGATTCCGCTGCGCCGTTTTCGAAATCGGCTTCGAGGATCGCCGAATTGGTACCCGAACCCGCCGGGAGCCCGATCATCGCGTTGATCAGCGGATTGATCAGCAATTCAGCCACCGCCCCGCCACAGCCGGTCACGCCCGGCGCCGCGAACGTGTTGTTGACCAGTTTCGAGCCTTTGACGGTCGTCTTGTCGAACAGTTCGTTGAACGAGATTTCGCCGGCCGCGCCATGCAGTCCCCCGCTGCCGCCGGTGGTCAGGTCAACAATCAGCGGGCTTTTGTCCGATCCGACGTAGCATTTGCTGCCGAGGAACGGGTTTTCGAGATGGACCTTGACCGGTAGCTGCAGCGCGACACCTTCTTCGAAGATCAGATTTTCCGTGCTCAGTTTGATCGACGTCGCGGGTGCGGCGAGTTCCAGCGTCGCGTTGACACCCGTGAGGCCGTTTTCAAACGCCGCTTCGCAGGTCAACCGCAGGAGAAAGTTGCTGATTTCTTTGCATTTGATCAGCCCCGCGAGGCCACCCGGAACGGGCTGGGGCGTTTTCGAGAGCGTGTTGCCGTCCTCGGCGCCGTAGAACTGAATTTCCGATCCAAAGCCCGCGAACCCACCCTGAAGGGTGGCGGGATTTTCGATCGGGACCGTCTTGCTGCCGAGCGTAACCGAGCCGCCCGTGGTGACCGAGTAGACACAGTTTTCGACCGTCGGGTTGTTCAGCGGGCAGTCCGCGAAGTTGGCCCATTCGCCGGTCGGATTGTGCGGAGCGGCGAGCGCTCCCGACGTAAACACCAACGACAGCAGTCCAATCAATGCTCCTGCCATGCGTATTCTCATGTTGATCCCTCCACCTTTGTCCCATGCTGCATTTTCACGACTTCGAAAAAAGGGGCGCCGCCGCAAATCTCGCGACGGCGCCCCGTGATGCGTAACTGCGACTACGCCTCGATCAGAGGACTATTCGCTTTCCCTGACCGATTCAGCCGCCCCGTCCTGGAGTTTGCCTTCCAGGGTCGCGGAGTTTTTACCTTCGCCGGCCGGCAGGCCGAGGATCGAGTTGACCAGCGGATCAACCAGGAAGGAGAAGATCCCTCCGCACCCGCTTGCCCCCGGAGCCGCGAACGTGTTGTTCACCAGTTTGCCACCGCTGACGGTGGTGATGGTGAACGTCGGGTTGAACGACACCGTACCGGGGTCGCCTTTCAGTTTCCCGCTCGTCCCGGTGGTGAAGTCGATCTGCACCGGGCTTTTGTCC
>DASSLT010000014.1:0-88115 GCA_035689305.1 Solirubrobacterales bacterium
GCTGCAGAAGTGCAGAAGGAACATCCCGAACTGAGCCGCGACCAGGCGCTCGGCAAGGTCGGCAAGGAAAACCTCTCGAAGTACTTCGGCGAAGACCCCAGTGGCTACCTGGCGATGACCGCGCGCAAGGTCGGGCGGATGTGGAGCAGCGGCGTCGGCGAAGCGATGGACAGCACGCCGGGCCGCGGCGTCCAGATCCTCCTCGTGCTCCTCGGGATCGCCGGTTTCGCCCTGCTGGCGCTGTGGCGGCGGTGGTGGGAACTGGTCGTCTTGGCAACGCCGATCGCCCTGGTCACCCTCGTCGGCGCGGTCTCCCTCGCCGCCCCCCGTCGCAACGAGGTGCTGATGACGCTCGTCTTTCCGCTGGCGGGCCTGGCCCTCTCATCCGGCCTGGCGGCCATATTCTCCGGTCGCCGATGGTCACCCCCACCGCAGGCATCTTCCCCGCCGAACTGACCGCACTGCGCGCGGTCGGCGTGCTGCTCGCCCTGGGCATGATCGGCTACGCGGTGGCGCGCCGCCGGACGCTGCGCAACGCCGACGTGCTGATCCTGATCCTCTCCGGGTCAGGGCTGCTGATCGTCACCGGGACCGAAATCGTCAACGGGCTCCTCTCCGCTTTCTCCTTTGAAAAGGGCAACGGCGGCCGCATCCTCGGCCTCGCCGTCTTCGCGATCCTGATCCTCTTCCTGATCACGCTGCGGGCGCTCTCGGTCGGGGCGCGCAACTCGCGCCAGCTCTCGGCTGCGCTCGAGGGCCTCGCCTGGGAGGAGTTCCGCCAGGCCGGCCTGCCCGACCGCTTCCGCGACAAGATCGCGATCCTCGTCCCCGCCTACAACGAGTCCGACAACATCGGGGTCGTCCTCGACCAGATGCCGGCTGAGGTCTGCGGCGTGCGGACCGAGATCCTCGTCGTCGACGACGGCTCCCGCGACGGCACCGGCGACGTCGCCGCCGAGCACGGCGCCCTGGTCGCTCGCCACGTCACCAACCGCGGCGGCGGCGCGGCGCTGCGGACCGGGTACCGGCTGATGGTCGAATCGGGGGCGATGATCGTCGTCACCCTCGACGCCGACGGCCAGCACCGGCCCGACGAGATGGAGCGCCTGGTCAAACCGGTGCTCGACGGCGAAGTCGACGTCGCCCACGGCTCGCGCGTGCTCGGCCACGCCGACCGCAACCACTTCGCCCGGGAGCTCGGGATCGTTTTCTTCAACCGGCTCGTCTCCTTCATCACCCGCACCCACGTCACCGACTGCTCGAACGGCTACCGGGCGGTGCGGACGACGGTGCTGCCGCAGCTCGTCTTGCGCCAAGAGCAGTTCCACACCTCGGAGTTCATGATCGAGGCGATCAAGCGCGGCGTTCCCGCCAAGGAGATCCCGATCACGGTCGAACAGCGCCTCCACGGCCACTCGAAGAAGCCGGCCGTCTTCCGCTACGGAGTCGGCTTCGCCAACGCGATCGTGCGCACCTGGCTGCGCTAGCCAGCCGCCGGGCCGCCGCCCAGACTCACTCCGGCGGCGACTCGAAGCCGGCGAGGACGACCGTCGCGGGCGTTGAAGGTGCCGGCCTGCATCGCCTGCGCGATCCAGCCCATCAGGTCGTTGATCGTGGTGCCGGTGACGATGTCCTTGACCTCCTGCGGCACCCGGCTCCAGGCCTCGTCGTCGTAGCCGGTACACCCGGTGCGACGGTAGAAGTGCTCGATCGAGCCCCGCACCTGCCTGATCCGCACCACTTGGGCGCAGCCCGGTTCCTCCAGCAGGCGGAAGTGGTACGCGACCCTCGAGACCGGTTCGCCGCGTTCGCGCGCCAGTTCAGCCGGGCTGAGGTCGCGGTAGCTGAGGATGCCGAGGATGTGGAGCCTGATCTCGTGGGCCAGCCAAACACGGCTTCATTGATCGCGTTTCTGTAACCGGTGGGGGATCCGCCGCCTGCGGGCTCCGCTGTTTCCTAGCTGCGGGGAACGCCAGGATGGCGGACCGCGGCGGGATCGGGCAGATAGAGATCGGTGCCGCAGCGCGGGCAGACCTGGACGTAGAGCTTCAGCGTCTTCTGGCAGTTCGGACACTGGCGCTCGGGTTCGTTCTTCTCGACCCGGTAGAGGATCACGGCGACGAGGCCGAGCAGCGGCAGCACCATCCCGATCACGAACCAGATCCAGAACGAGCTGCCCTTGCCCTTGGCGACGATGCCGGTGGCGAGGCCGAAGAAGAAGGCGATGACGAGGTACTCCACTCCCTAATTGTGGCGGGTCCCGAACCGGGCCCGGGTCGTGGCCCGACATGGACCTTCCGTCCAGGCGGAGCTTTTTTTCTAAAGCTGCCGCCGTCGCGGCCGACTGGCGTTCTGGTGGCCAGGACGGCCCGGTCTCGCCCATGGCAATCCCGAAGACGACGAAGAAGGCGGCGCAGGGGAAGCGGCACAAGCGCCGCAAACGCCCCCACGTCTGGAACGACAAGCACTGGCGCTGGGTGCCCGCGGACAACGGCGACTGGCGGGTCCAGGGCTACGTCTTCCACCACAAGCACAAGCCGAAGAAGCACCATTTCCGCGGCCCCGGGCCGAAGCCGCCGCGTCGCGCCACCGCCGCGGTCGCGCCGGCGAACCCCGATCCCCGACCGGCGGGCACCTACCAGGGCCCGTGGGGCGTGCCGCAGGCCGTTCGCCTGCTCGAACGGGCCGGCTTCGGGGCGCGGCCCGGCGAGGCCGAGGCCCTGGTCCCGCTCGGCCTGCTCGGCGCCGTCCAGTCGCTGACCCGGCCCAGCGGCGGCGCCGTCCTCAGCGGCCCGGCGCCGGTCGACGACGACGGCGAACCGATCGCCCCCGCCGACTCATGGGGCCATGACCACCTCTGGTGGCTCGATCGCATGATCCGCAGCAACCAGCCGCTGGTCGAGCGCATGGCGCTGGTCTTCCACGACTGGTTCGCGACCTCGGAGGCGAACGTCTCCAAACCGCAGCAGATGATCGACCAGTCGAACCTCTTCCGCGCCTCCTGCTTCGGCTCGTTCCTCGACCTCTTCAAGGCGGTGACGATCGACCCGGCGATGCTGCAGTGGCTGAACGGGATCGAAAACGTGAAGGGGGCGCCGAACGAGAACTACGCGCGGGAGATGATGGAGCTTTTCTCGCTCGGCGCCGACCGCGGCGCCTACACCGAGAGCGACATCCGCGAACAGGCGCGGGCGCTGACCGGGTGGCGTGCCGACTGGTCGAGCGAAGAAGGGATGCACAACTTCCGCTTCGACCCCAAACGGCACGACACGAAAAACAAGACGGTCTTCGGCCAGACCGGCAACTGGGGCTGGGAAGACGCCTGCGCCCTCTGCGTGCAGAACCCCCTCCACCCGTCCTTCTTTGTCAGCAAGCTCTGGAGCTACTTCGTGCCGGGGCCGATGCCGGCGGGCGCCGAGGCCTCGCTGGCCGGGCTCTACGTCTCCTCGGACTGGCAGATCCGGCCGGTGCTGGAGGCGATCCTGGCCAGCCCGGACCTCTACGAAGGGGCGCCGATGGTGAAGCCGCCGGTCGTGCAGCTGGCCGGGATGCTGCGCCGCGTCAACCGCTACGTCGACACCACCTGGTGGGTCTGGCTCTGCGAAGAAGCCGGCCAGCGCCTGTTCTGGCCGCCGAACGTCGCCGGCTGGGACGACAGCCGCTGGCTCGACACCTCGCGGATGCGGGCCCGCTGGAACATCGCCGACATCGTCCTCGACGGGATCTCGGTTCCGGTCTGGAGCGGCTCCTACCCGGCGACCGAGACCGCCGAGGAAGCGGTGGCGCGGGCGATCGCCGCCTGGGGTTCCCCGGCCCTGCGCCCTGAGCACCGGGAAGAGCTGCTCGACTTCGCCCTCCGCGCGGAAAAACTGGTCGCCGTCAGCTGGCAGAAAGGCCCCTACCGGGCGATGCGCCAGAACGCGCTGCTGCAGCTGATCGGCGTCAGCCCGGACCTGATCCTGCAATGAGGGAGACCTAGACCCGTGTCCCACGACTGCTGCAACGACTACACGCGCTCCCAGCTGCTGCGCACGGCGGCCGCGGAAGCGGGCCGGGGCCTGCCGGCGATCGAGCCGGGGATGCCGGAACCGGCCGGGACCGGACTCTCGCGGCGCAAGTTCCTCTCCCGCGCCGCCGGGCTCTCGCTGGCCGTCTACGGCGCCTCGAAGATCCCGACCTCGGCTTTCGAGAACGGGATCGCCCAGGCCGCCCCGACCGACAAGATCCTCGTCTCGGTCTTCTTCGACGGCGGCATCGACTCGCTCAGCGTGCTGGCGCCGGTCGGAGACTCCAAATACCCGACGCTGCGGCCGACCCTGGCGCAGGCGCCCGGCGCCGGCCCGGCTTTCGGCGAGGACCCGAACCTGCAGTGGCATCCGGCGGCCGCAGGACTGGCGACGCTGCACGAAGAGGGCAAGGTCAGCGCCTTCCCGGCGATCGGCTACGACCACCCGGACCAGTCCCACTTCACCTCCCGCCACTACTACGAGATCGGCGAGCTCGACGTCGGCTTCCACACCGGCTGGCTCGGCCGCTACCTCGACGCGGTCGGCGACGACGACAACCCGCTCCAAGGCCTCTCGATGGACGGCACGCTCTCGCCGATGATCGCCACCGCCGACAAGCCGGTGGCGGCGATCGACAGCGTCGACCGCTACGACCTCTGGTCGGCCTCCGAAGAACCGGTCGACAAAGAGATGTTCAGGAGCTTCGCCAAGTTCGGTTCGCTCGGCGCCGACTCGTCGGCGATGGGTCAGGTGCGGCGGGCGGCCTCGCAGACCGAGAAGCTGCGCGAGGAACTCGAAGGCGTCGGCAGCTTCAACAGCGAAATCGAATACCCCGACAACTACTTCGCCCACAAGCTCGAAGGGCTCGCCGCCTACATCGCCTTCGGGCTGCCGATGCGGGTGGTGACGATCCGCGCCGCCGGCGGTTACGACACCCACTCCGGTCAGGCCAAAGACCTCGAAGACAACCTGCGCGAGACCTGCGACGCGCTGCTCGCCTTCCAGCGCGATCTCGAAAAACGCAAACTCGACGACCGCGTGCTGGTCGAGGTCTGGAGTGAGTTCGGGCGGCGGCCGGAAGAGAACGGCTCGCAGGGGACCGACCACGGGGCCGCCGGCTGCGCTTTCGTGATCGGCTCGAAAGCGAAGGGCGAAATGGTTGGCGAATTCCCCGGCCTCTCCAGCCTCGACGGCAACGACAACCTGCGCGTGACCAGCGACTTCCGCGGCATGTACTGCTCGCTGCTCGAGCAGTGGCTCGACTTCGACGCCGCCCAGATCATCCCCGGCGCCGCCGGGTTCACGCGGCCGACCCTGGTGGCCTGATCATGGCCGCCGGTCTCGGCGTGCGGGTCGCGGCGGTGGCGGGCGCCTGCGCGCTGCTACTGGCGATGCTGGCGCTGATGCCGGCCAGGGGCTGGGCGCCGCCTGGCGACGGCGCCGTCGCTGCCGATTGCAATTGGCAGCGCCACGCCAAGCGGGTCGTCAAGCACGTCCGCCTTCACGGCCGCCTGCGCAAGGTCGTCCGCACCCGGCGCTGGTGGACGTGCGAGGAGACGCAGGCCCCAAATTCGGCCCTGCCGCTGCCACCGGCCCAGCCGACCCCGCCGCCCAGCCAGCCCGAACCGGAAGCGAACGTCGTCGGCGTCACCGCTGAGGACGCCGTCGGCAGCTTCGGCTACACGCTGAGCCGGCCGAGCACGCGCAGCGGCCGAGTCCGGGTCGAGCTCAACAACCAGGGCGAAGACCCCCACAACCTCAACCTGCAGCGACAGGGGAGCGAAGAAGAACCCGTCTACCAGCTCGCCAACACCCTCCCCAAAGGCCACAGCGTCGCCAGCTTCGAACTGCCGCCGGGGACCTACCGGCTCTGGTGCAGCCTGCTCGAACACGACGCTGAAGGCATGCACACCACCTTGGTCGTCGAATGAGTGAGCGATTGACGCCCCCATAGGGGCCTCAATCCATCAGCCGAGTTTTTTCGGGCGGCCGATCTCGCCGACCTCGGCGATGTCGCGCTTGAACGGCAGGCCGGCGGTCCAGTCGAGGACGGCGCGGACCTTGCGGGCGGTGCCCGGTATCTGGCTCATGTGGTAGCTGCGGGCCAGCCACCAGGCGGGAAAGCCGCGGAAGGTGCGGTCGCCGAGCTTGCCGACCGCCTTGTAGCGGCCGAGATTGACGAAGGAGGCCTTGCTCTTGTACTCGAACGGCCGCGCCGAACCGACGCCGAGCTCGGCGGCGATGTTGCGTGCGACCACCGGGCCCTGGCGAACTGCGATCTGCGCGGTCGGCGGGGTCGGACCGCCGCTGGAGCTCGGCGCCGCGGCAGCGTCGCCGATCGCCCAGACCGAGTCGAGTCCCTCGACCCGCAGGTAGGAATCGACGGGGACGCGTCCGCGCTCGTCGAGCGGCAGCTCGAGCTCTTTGAGGATCGGCTGCGGAGTGACGCCGGCCGTCCAGACGACGGTCGTCGTCGGCAGCGTCTCGCCGCTGGAGAGGCGGGCGAAGTCGGCGCCGACCTCCTCCAGGGTCGTCTCCAGGCGGATGTCGATGCCGCGCCCGCGAAGCTCCTGGACCGCGTAGGCCGCAAGCTCGGGGTCGATCTCGGGCAGGACGTGGTCGGCAGCCTCGACCAACACCCAGCGCATCCCGTGCAGCCGCGCCCGCGGGTATGACTCCATCGCGTCGGCGGCGAAGTCCTGCAACTCGGCCAGCGCCTCGAGGCCGGCGTAGCCGCCGCCGACGAAGACGTAGGTGAGGAGCTGGTCACGGCGGGCCGGATCCTCGGTCGCGTTCGCTTCCTCCAGCGTCTCGATCACGCGGTTGCGCAGGTAGATCGCGTCGGCGAGGCTCTTGAAGCCCACCGCGTGCTCGGCCAGACCGGGGATCGGCAGCGTCCGCGAGACCGAGCCGACCGAGATCAACAGCTGGTCGTAGGGCAGCGTCTCCTGCTGGCCGTACTTGGCCTGCAGCACCACCGTCTTCGCCCCGGGATCATGGCCGACGATCCGGCCGATCCGCAGGTAGGTCCGCTTGAGGATGTCCCGCAGCGGCGTCACCACATGCCGCGGCTCCAGGGTCCCGGCCGCGGCCTCCGGCAGGAACGGCGTGTAGAGCGCGAAGTTGGTCTCGTTGACTAGCACCAGCCGCGCCGATTGCTTCGGCAGCAGCTTCTCCAGCTCCCGCGCAGCTGCCGCCCCTCCAAAGCCGCCGCCAGCGATGACTACGTTCCAGGCCATAGACCTAACCTAGCACTTTGTAACAAGTTGTTACAAACGTGGCAGAAGGGGGATTATCCCCTTGACGCAGGGTAAATCAGCGTCCTTTTCCGGCCCTACCGTGCCTGACCAATCGCAAAGCGGCCGGGGCGGCGCGCTAACGCCCCCCGGCCTGGCACCGAAAGGTCAGGCCTTCCGATGCAGGAAACCGATTCGTCACGGGAGGCAGAACGCCTCCAACGCGCCGTCCTGGCGCTCGCGCTGGACCGCTACCCCGCCCATCTCACCAGCCGCGAACTCCGAGAGGAGATGGACGACTCCAACGAGGTCAACGCGGCGGTGCGCTTCCTCGTCCGCGCTCGACTGCTGCGCTGGGAGGACGAGGCGCTCGCCCTCACCGTCGCCGCCCTCGCGTTCGATCGGCTCTCGCCATGAAGGTCGAGCAGCGGTTCGGAGAGAACCTGATCCGACTACGCCACGCCGCGGGCCTCTCGCAGGAACAACTCGGCTTCGCCGCTGAACTTCATCGGACGGAGATCGGAATGTTGGAGCGTGGCGTCCGGATGGCCCGGATTGACACGCTGGCGAAGCTGGCAGGAGCGCTGGACACGACGCCCAATGACCTGATGGCAGGGATCGCCTGGACGCCGGGGGGCTTTTCGCGCGGTCACTTTTCCGGATGCCATACCACGGAGGTTCCCTTTTGACGCCATCACTGGCTGCCCCATATGTTGTCGGGCTATGTCCACCAATCCGAAACCCCCTCGCTTGTCCGACGCTCAAAGGCGCGCCCTTGAGCAACTGGCAAAGAACTCTGAGATCTCGGCATCTGTGGAGAAGTCGACTAGGGCGATACGCGAGGCCATCAAACTGCCGGGAATCAAACAGCCTGGATTCGACGCCACCCTCAAGATGCTTGAAAGCCCCAGCGTCAAAGCAGCGCTGGAGCGCATCGCCGAAGCACAGCAAGCGCGGATGGAGCGAGAGGAAGCGGATCAGCTCCAGCAGGCAATTCGCTGGATTGAAGAGAAGTGGGGGCAACAGCCGTGCCCTTACTGCCAGCACATCGAGTGGCAGGTCGGCACCCCCTTGGAGCTTCAGGCCTCAGAGGATGAGGTCATGTCCCCGGCTTTTCCAGTCATGTGCGGGAACTGCGGACACACGACGCTCGTCAACGCGATCCGAGCAGGCCTTCTACCGGAGCCCGACGAGGAAGACCAGGAGAAGTGAACGACACGACCAAATCTCCGGCTCCGATCCCTCCCGAGTACAGGGTCAGGCGCAAGCCGGAGCATTTTCAGCCAGCGGAGAACATCCACATGGGTGAGCTTCGAGCCCACTACAAGCGCCTGTGCCGCGTGAACGAGGAAAACCCTTGGAAACGCGGCTTCGGCCTCGTCGCGGTGATTCTGCTGGGCGCTGTTGCCGGCGCCTACCTCGCGGGTCCGGGGTGGACGTGGCAGGTCAAATGCGCAGCCGCGTTGGCGGTCTTCGCTGGGTTGGCGTGGAAAGGAATTTCGGAAACCGAGTCAGAGAGCATCGGCGCGATCCGTGACGACTACAAAGAGAACATTCTCGACAGCCTTGTCTTGGAGCCGATCTATGGAGGTGGTGCGGGCGAAACCGATGGGGTGCCGTCGGTCGACCTTAATGTCTTGGAGGAGTTCCTGAGTAAGTACGGGTTGGGAGACGGGCAATCAACGGACGAGGCTTCGGGCTAAGCGTCGTCCGCGATCAACTCCGCGTAGGGCAAGGTCTCCCCGTGGATCATCCGCAGCAACGTGTCGCGGAACAGGAAGGCGTTCTCGCGGTTGTTGAACCGGAAGGCCATCTCGTCCAAGTAGGCCGGCAGGTGCTTCGCGCTTAGCTGGTGGTAGGTGCCCACCACAGAGCGCTTGAACAGGCTCCAGACGCCCTCGATGGTGTTCGTGTGGACGATGCCTCGAACCCATTCTTCGCGGCTGTGGTCGACTTTCTCATGGGCGGTGTCGAAGTCATTCATGTCGCCCCAGGAGTTGGCTGAGTCGGTGAGGATCAGTTCGGTCCTCCCGTCCACGTTGGCCTCAACGAAGCTGCGGTAGGTCACCTTTGACTTGAGGCCGGGTCCCTCCCGCATTTCAAACCGGACCTCGCCGCCTCTCGAGATCGCGCCGAGAACCATCTTCTTGTTCGACGTTGGCGTGCCTTTCGAGCGCCGCTGGTAGCCGCCGATCCACGTCTCATCGATCTCCACGATCCCCTTGAGCGGCACGGGTGAGTCTTCCTCCATCGCCGAGCGGACCCGGTGGCCGAGGTACCAGGCAGTCTTGTAGCTGACGCCGAGGGTGCGCTGAAGCTGTTTGGCGCTGATCCCCTTCTTGGACTCGCCAATCAGGTAGATGGCGAGGAACCACTTCCAGAGCGGCAGGTGGGAGTCGTGGAAGACCGTCCCGGCCTTGACCGAGAATTGGTAGCGGCACGTCGGCTCGTT
Source organism: Solirubrobacterales bacterium (assembly GCA_035689305.1). Classification (GTDB taxonomy): domain Bacteria; phylum Actinomycetota; class Thermoleophilia; order Solirubrobacterales; family 70-9; genus VAYN01. The sequence continues at coordinate 9,696 of DASSLT010000014.1, forward strand.
GCACTCATGCTGCTCGCGCTTGGCGATCCATGAGGTCGAGCCGCAGCCGCAGCGTGGGCAGCGCACGCCATCGGGCCAGCGCAGGTCTTCGAGGTATTCGCGACACTTCTCCTCAGAGCGGAACTGCTCGATCAGATCAGGAAGGTTCATAGCCATGCCCCGCAGGAAAAAGAAAGCCCGCGAGCTAGACGACAAAGCCGTGATGAGGAAGCTGTTCCCGAAAGAGATTCGGGACGAAGTGAAGAAAACCGCTCTGGAAAGCCGGAAGAAGGACTCACAGGGCTAGCCTATGGGAGAGCTAACCCTGTGTCAAGTAGATAATCCCCGGCAGAAGCCACAAATCCCCAGCTCAGAGGGAGATTACGAGCCCAGCTGCTCCTTGATCAGGCGGTTGACCTCGCCGCCGTCAGCGCGGCCTTTGGTCTCGCGCATGACGGCGCCGACGATGGCGCCGATCGCCTTGCCGTTGCCGGCCCGGATCTCGGCCGCGGCCTCGGGGTCGTCCGCGATCGCCTGGGCGACGATCGCGGCGAGGTCGCCGTCGTCGTCGGACATCGCCAGGCCCTCGCGGTCGACGATCGCCTGGGCATCGCCGCCCTCGGCGACGAGCGCGGCCAGCACGGTCTTGCCGCTGCCGTGGGAGATTTCCTTGCGGCCGACGATCGTCACCAGCTCGGCCAGCGCCGCCGGGGTCACCTTCGAGCTGGCGGCCGCGCCGCCGTCGGCGGCGCGCAGAGCAGCCGCCAGCTCGCCGGTGACCCAGTTGGCGACCACTTTCGGCTCGACCTCGGCGGCGTCGGTGTTGACCTGCTCGAAGTAAGCGGCGGTCTGTGGGTCGGCGGCCAGGGTCGCGGCGACGTCGCGGGCGAGGCCGAGCTCGTCGACGTAGCGCTCGATCCGCGCCGCCGGCAGCTCCGGCAGCGCCTCGCGGGCTTCGCGCAGCATCGCCTCGGTCGGCACGATCGGGACCAGGTCGGGCTCGGGGAAGTAGCGGTAGTCGTGCGCTTCCTCCTTCGAGCGCAGCGAGGTCAGATCGCCGCTGGTGGGGTCGAAGTGGAGGGTCTCCTGTTCGACCGTCCCCCCCGCCTCGATCAGCGCCCGCTGGCGCTCGAGCTCGGCCTCGATCCCGCGCTGCAGGAAGCGGAAGCTGTTCATGTTCTTCAGCTCGGTCTTCGTCCCCAGCTCCTGCGACCCGGGCGGGCGGACGGAGACGTTGGCGTCGACCCGCAGGCTCCCCTCCTCCATGTTGACGTCGGAGACGCCGAGCTGGCGCACGGTCTCGCGCAGGAGGCGCGCCCACTCGGCCGCTTCGGCGGCGTCGCGCAGGTCGGGCTCGGTGACGATCTCGACCAGCGGCGTGCCGCCGCGGTTGAAGTCGACCAGCGAGGCGGCGGAGCCGTGGATCCGGCCCGAGTCGCCGACGTGGATCGTCTTCGCCGCGTCCTCCTCGAGGTGGGCGCGGTGGATCCGCACCTGGCCGAGCTTGCCGGCGCCGCAGATCGGGATGTCGTACTGGCTGATCTGGTACGCCTTCGGGCTGTCGGGATAGAAGTACTGCTTGCGGTGGAAGATCGAGCGCGGGGCGATCTCGCAGCCGAGCGCGGCGCCGATCTGCAGCGCATAGAGGATCGCCTGTTCGTTCGGCACCGGCAGCACCCCCGGGTGGGCGAGGCAGATCGGACAGGTGTGGGTGTTCGGCTCGTCGCCGAAGGAGAGTTCGCAGCCGCAGAACATCTTCGTCTTCGTCGCCAGCTGGACGTGGATCTCCAGCCCGATCACGGCCTCGAGCTCAGCCACCTGACCCCTCCCCCGGCTTGGCGTCGAAGCCGATCGCCTGCTCGAGCGCAAACGAGGCCTCGAGCAGCTTCTGCTCGGCGAAGGCCGGCGCCGCGATCTGGAAGCCGACCGGCAGCTGCGGGCCGCCGCCCTCCGGCGCTGCCAGCCCCGCCGGCAGCGAGATCGCCGGGATCCCGGCCAGGCTCATCGGCACCGTGAAGAAGTCGTTGAGGTACATCGAGAGCGGGTCGTCGGTCTTCTCGCCGAGGCCGAAGGCGACCGAGGGCGAGGTCGGGGTGACGACGAAGTCGACCTCGCCGAAGGCGGTGCGGAAGTCCTCGGCGATCCGGGTGCGAACCTTCTGTGCCTGCCCGTAGTAAGCGTCGTAGTAGCCGGAGGAGAGCGCGTAGGTCCCGAGCATGATCCGTCGCTTGACCTCGCCGCCGAAGCCCTGCGCCCGCGTCGTCTCGTACATCTCCAGCAAGTCGCCATCGCCCCCCGCGCGCATCCCGTAGCGAACGCCGTCGTAGCGGGCGAGGTTGGAGGAGGCCTCGGCCGGGGCGAGCACGTAGTAGGCGGAGATGCCGTGCTCGGCGTTGGGCAGGCCGACCTCGGTGATCTCGCCACCGAGCTCCTCGATCCGCTTCAGCGTCGCCTCGAAGACCTCGCGGACGCCGGCGTCGACCTGGTCGCGGGCGAGCTCGCGCGGGACGCCGAAACGCAGCCCCTGCAGGTCCTGACGGCTGGGAGCGACGATCCCGCCCTCGATCCCGACCGAGGTCGAGTCGCAGGGGTCGCGGCCCTGCAGCGAGGCGAGCAGCAGGGCCGCATCGGTGACGTCGCGGGTCAGCGGCCCGCACTGGTCGAGCGAGGAGGCGAAGGCGATCATCCCGTAGCGGGAGATCGCGCCGTAGGTCGGCTTCAGGCCGACGATCCCGCAGAGCGAGGCCGGCTGGCGGATCGAGCCGCCGGTGTCGGTGCCGAGCGCGCAGGGCGCGAGGCCGCCGGCGACGACCGCCGCCGAGCCGCCGGAAGAGCCGCCCGGGACGCGCGTCCGGTCCCAGGGGTTGAGGACCGGCCCGTAGGCCGAGTTCTCGTTCGAGGAGCCCATCGCGAACTCGTCCATGTTGGTCTTGCCGAGGACCCGAGCGCCGGCCGCGTCGAGCTTGCGGACCGCGGCGGCCGTGTAGGGCGGGATGTAGCCCTCGAGGATCTTCGAGCCGGCGGTGGTCGGCGAGCCCTCGGTGCAGAAGATGTCCTTGACCGCGACCGGGATGCCGCCGAGCGGGCCGTCGATCGCCTGGTGATCGCCCGGGTGGTCGACCTGGAAGAGGTAGGCGTTGAGATCGTCGCCGAGCGCCGCCTCGTGCCAGGCGGTGAAGTACTCGGCCGCCGAGAGCTCGGTGGCGGCGATCCGCGCCGCCGCTTCGGCGACGGTCAGCTCCAGCACGGCCTTGTCAGGCATCGGCTTGCGGCGAGGGGACGCGGAAGGCCCCGTCCTGCGGTTCGGGGGCGCCGGCGAGGGCGACGTCGTGCGGCAGACTCGGGCGCGGCACGTCAGCGCGCCAGACGTTCTCCAGCGCGACCACATGCGAGGTCGGCTCGACCCCCTCGAGGTCGAGGTTGCCGATCCGGTCGACGTGGCCGAGGATGCCGGAGAGCTCGCCGGCCATCTTCTCGACCTCCTCGTCGCTGAGGCGCAAGCGCGCGAGGCGCGCGACGTGGAGAACCTGCTCGCGGTCGATCACCGGCCGCATTCTAGGCGCGACGCGCCCACCTCCCCGTCGAGGGTGGCGCCCTGGCTGCCTGGCCAGTTATGGTGCCCGCATGCAGGGACCCGCGGCCGAGAGATTCGTCGTCCTCAACCTGCGCCTTTTGGCGGTCACCTTCGCGGTCGTCGGCATCCTCTTCGTCGCCGTCCCCAGTGGCGTTCTGGACGTGATCTCCGACGTCGGCGAATGGTTCGGCAACGACACCCGCGCCCCCCACACCACCGAGTACTTCTGGCTGGCGCTCGGCTTCGCCTACATGGTCGTGATCACCGGCATCTGCCTGCTGGCGCAGACCGACGTCGTCCGCTACCGGCCGCTGCTGCTGGTCCTCGCCGCCGGCAAGACCGCCTCCTCGCTCGGCACCCTGGCCTTCTTCCTGATCCAGGAACCGGTCTTCATCTGCCTGCTCAACTTCCTCGTCGACGGCTTCCTGGCGCTGCTGGCGCTGGGGCTGTTCGTGCTGGCGGGACGGATCGGGCGGCCGATCGATCCCGGTTGACAGCGCCCGCCGGGGCTGGCGGCCGCTGAGCAACGGACCCTGAGCGCGATCTGCGCGGCGATGGCGCCGGGCGTCGGCGGCCTGCCCGTGGCCGAGCGCGACGTCGACGTCTCCGGTCCGGTCGCGAAGTTCCTCGGCTCGGTCTCGCCGCGGGTCCTGCTGCGACTGCGACTCGGCCTGCGCGCCTTCGAGTGGCTGCCGTTCCCGCACCGCTTCAGCCGCATGAGCCCCGAGGGCCGCGAGCGCTTCCTGCAGAAGCTGGAGAAGGCGCGCTCGCCGATCAAACACGACCTGCTGCTGATGGCGAAGCTGTTCTCGACTCTGGGATACGCGGTGACTCCCCAGGTCAAGGGCGCGATCGGGTTCGAGATCTCCTGCGCGCTCGGCGACGGGTCGCTACCGGAGCCGGCGGGCTCCTTGGGTGAGACGACGCCGGCCGGCGAGGGCGAGGAGTGCGACGTGGTGATCGTCGGCTCGGGCGCCGGGGGCGCTGTCGCGGCGGCGGAGCTGGCCGAGGCGGGGCTCGACGTCCTCGTGCTCGAGGCGGGACAGCACTACAACCGCGACAGCTATCCCAGCGACCACCTGGAGGCGATCGCCGAGCTCTATCGCGACGGCGGCCTGACGATCGCCGACGGCAAACCGCCGATCCCGGTGCCGGTGGCGAAAGTCGTCGGCGGCACCACGGTGATCAACTCCGGCACCTGCTTCCGGGCGCCCGACCCGGTGCTCGAGGACTGGAAGCAGCGCTTCGGGATCGGCTGGGCGCACGACCTCGATGCCGACTTTGCCGAGGCCGAAGAGTTCCTCCACGTCACCCAGCTCGACCCCGAGCGGATGGGCCGCAACGGCCAGCTGGCGATGGAGGGGGCGGCGGCGATCGGCGCCAGCGGCGCCCCGATCTTCCGCAACGCCGGCAGCTGCACTCAGTGCAGCTCCTGTCCCTTCGGCTGCCGGATCGACGCCAAGCGCGGCATGCACGTCAGCTACCTGCCGCGGGCGGTCGCCGCCGGGGCGCGGGTCCGGGCCGGGGTCGAGGCGACCCGGGTCGTGACCGAAGACGGGCGTGCCGTCGGCGTCGACTGCACCGTTCAAGGCGCGGACGGCCGCCCGCGCCGCTTCGACGTTCGCGCCCGCCGCGCGGTGATCGTCGCCGGCGGCGCCCTCGGCACGCCCGAGCTGCTGCAGCGCTCCGGTCTCGGCGGCGGTCAGGTCGGCCGCAACCTCCACATCCACCCCGCCTGCTGGATCGGCGCCCGCTACGAGGAGGAGGTGCGGGGCTGGGACGGGGTGATGCAGAGCTTCTACGTCGACCAGTGGGAGCACGAGCGGATCCTGCTGGAGGCGACCTTCACGCCGTTGGCCTTCGGCGGCGCCTGGCTGCTCGGCGCCGGCCGCAGTCACCAGGAGGCGATGCTCGACTTCGGCCACATCGCCTCGATCGGGGTCCACCTCTCCGACCAGTCAGCGGGCCGGGTCGGGCTCGGCTCGCGCGGCTCGCTGCGCGCCTCCTACGCCCTGACCAAGGACGACGCCCGTCGGCTCACGTTCGGGATCGCCCGCGCCGCCGAAATCCACTTCGCCGCCGGCGCCACCGAGGTCTACCCCAACATCGTCCGCGCCGGAGTGCTGAAGCCGGGCGACCTCGCCGCCTTCGAGGCAACGACCTTCAAACCCTCGGAGCTGCGGCTGGAGGCCTTCCACCCGATGGGGACGGCGCGGATCGCCGCCGATCCGCGGCAGGGCGCCTGTGCCCCGGACGGCTCCGTCCACGGCACCCGCGACCTCTACGTCGCCGACGCCTCGCTGTTCCCGACCTCGGTCGGGGTCAATCCGATGATGACCGTGATCGCCTTCGCCAAGCAGGTCTCTCGCGCGATCGCGGCGGCGCATGACGGCGTCCTCAGTCGCGCGCTTCACTCACGCACCTGAGTGCGCTCGCTTCAGCGGGCTTCCCTGCGTCCTTGTCCTGCTTGCCGCGAGTCGCGCGAGAGGGCGTCGGCGACGCTCGCAAAGGAGCCACCGCGCTCTCGCATCGCTCGGTAGCCGCCGAAGGCGATGCCCGCCGCTGCGACGAGGCCGAGGTAGGCGCCGAGTTCGACCGTGAAGCGCACCGGGAGGTCGGCGTATTCGTCGAAGTCAGGGATCGAGATGATGCGAAGGGCGATCAACGAGGTCGCCAGGCCGCCGAGGGCGGCGACGCCGGCGCTGGGGCCGGCGCTCGAATCCCTGTCCGGGTCGAGCACCGGCAGCAGGGCGGTGCCAAGCGCGAAGAGAATCGCCAGCAGCAGGAACCAGCTGACCCCCCCGAGGCTGCTCCAAGCGTCGCCGTTGAAGCCAGCCAGGCCGACGTAGGAGAGCAGGTTCCCCGTCTGCTCGTAGCCGTACCAGTCGAAGAACATGAAGACGAAGAGGGCGATCGCCGACAGCGCGGCGATCGCCTCCCCCGGCTTCAGCGCCGCGAGCCGGCGCCGCGCCTCAGGCCTGCGGCGGTGCGGGCGGCGATCCGGCACCGCCGAGGTTCACCCCTTCTTCCTGCATCGCGCGGTAGCCGCCGTAGGTGATGCCGGCGGCGGCGATCAGGCTGATGAAGATCCCGAACGCCGGGCTGATGTCGACCGAGACGCCGGCGAAGTCACCGCTGTCGCCGGGCGGATCGATGATCCGGTAGAGGATCAGCAGCACCGAGGCGACGCCGACGACGGCGATCGCGGCGCTGGCGGGGAACGGCGGCTCGAAGTCGGCGTCGGTCAGTCGCAGCGCCGCCACCGCGAGGACCACGATGATCGCGATCACGAGGAAGATCGGGATGTTGTCGAGCGCATCCCAGGCGTTGCCGCCTTCGCTCGCGCTGGCCGTGAAGTTGCCGTTGCTGGCTGAAACTTCGGCGCTGAACCAGTCGAAGAACATGAAGACGAAGAGGGCGATCGCCGAGGCCGAGGCGATCTTCTCTCCCACACCAAGCTTGTCCAGATCCACGTTTCCTCCCAGGTTGGGGCTGGCCCGGTCGGGATGAACCTACACCGCGCCGAGGCGGTTGCGGCGGCGCTGCGCGGCCGTCAACGTATTTACGAGCAGCATCGCCCTGGTCATCGGCCCGACGCCGCCCGGGACCGGCGTGATCGCGCCCGCGACCTCGCTGACCGGCCCGTAATCGACGTCGCCGACGAGGCCGTCCTCGCCGCGGTTGGTGCCGACGTCGATCACGATCGCGCCCGGCCGCACCATCTCGGCGGTGACCAGCGCCGGTGAGCCGGCGGCGGCGATCAGGACGTCGGCCTCGCGGCAGACGGCGGCCAGGTCGCGGGTGCGCGAGTGACAGTGGGTGACGGTCGCGTTCGCGGCAAGCAGCAGTTGCGCCACCGGCTTACCGACCAGGATCGAGCGGCCGATGACGACGGCACGAGCGCCTTCGAGCTCCACCCCGGCCTCGCGCAGGAGCTCCATCACCCCTTGCGGCGTGCAGGAGACCAGCGACTCGCGGCCCTGGGCGAGGAGACCGGCGCTGAGCGGGGTCAGGCCGTCGACGTCCTTGGCCGGGTCGATCGCGGCGATCAGCGGGTCCTGGTCGAGGTGTACCGGCAGCGGCAGCTGCAGGAGGATGCCGTCGACGCGGTCGTCGGCGTTGAGCGACTCGATCAGCGCCTGCAGATCCTCCTGGCTGACGTCGCCGCCGGGCTCGTGGTGGAAGGACTCGATCCCGACCTCCGCCGAGTCCTCGCGCTTCATCCGCACGTAGACGGCCGAGGCGGGGTCGTCGCCGACCAGGATCGTCGCCAGGCCGGGCGGTGCCGGCAGCGCGGCGACCTCGGCGGCCACTTCCTCGCGGATCCGGGCTGCCACCGCTTTGCCGTCGATCACCCGCGCTGCCATCGCTACCGCTTCCTGATCGGGGCGTAGTCGACCGTCAGCTTGCGCTCGGAGCCGTCGTCGGAGAAGCGGACGACGACGATCCCGCCGGGCTCGACTCCGGTGACGACGCCGTCGCCGAAGCTGGCGTGGACGACGTCGTCCCCGACCCCCAGTTCCAGCGCCGGCCCCGGGTCGACCGGCTGCGCCGGCCCGGTGCCGACGGGGGCGTCCCAGGTCATGCCACCGCCGCCGGCGGGGACGGTCGTCTGGCGCGCGGTCAGCTCGACCGGCAGCTCGTCGATGAAGCGCGAGGGCAGGTTGTACTCGGCGCGGCCGAACAGCCGCCGCTCCTTCGCCCAGGTCATGTAGAGGCGTTTGCGGGCGCGGGTGATGGCGACGTAACAGAGGCGGCGCTCCTCTTCTTCGCCGCCCTCTTCCAGCGCTCGCATGTGTGGGAAGGCGCCGTCCTCGCAGCCGACGACGAAGACCGTGTCGTACTCGAGGCCCTTGGCGTTGTGGAGCGTCATCAGCGTCACCTGCTCACTGCGGTCCTCGATCGAGTCCTGGTCGGAGAGCAGCGAGATCTGCTGCAGATAGCCCTCCAGCGGCGGCACCTCGGTCTCCCCCTCCGCCTCGCGCTCGCGGTCGAACTCGGCGGCGCCCTCGGTCAGCGCCTCGAGGTTCTCGAGCCGGCCTTCGGCCTCGATCGTGCGTTCGGCTTCGAGCGCTTCCAGGTAGCCGGTCTCGCTCAGCACCGCCCGCAGCACGTCCTCGACCGGGCCGCCGGCGTCGACTCGGGCCCGCAGCAGGTCCATCGTCTCGTAGAAGCGGCCGACCGCCTTGATCGCAGCAGCGCCGAGCCCCGGCACTTCCTCGGCCCGTTCCATCACCTCCCAGATCGTCAGCCCGGCGGTGTTGGCGTAGGTGGCGAGCCGGCCCTGGCTGGTGTTGCCGATCCCGCGCCGGGGCGAGTTGACGACACGGGCGAAGGAGACCTGGTCGGCCGGGTTCTGCAGCAGGCTGAGATAGGCGAGCGCGTCCTTGACCTCGGCCCGGTCATAGAACTTGGTGCCGCCGATCACCTGGTAGGGCACGTTGAAGCGGTTCAGCGTGTCCTCCAGGACGCGGCTCATCGCGTTGGTCCGGTAGAAGACGGCGACATCGGAGCGGGCCAGGCCCTCCTCCTCGCCGAGCCGCTCGATCTCGCCCGCGACCCAGCGCGCCTCCTCGTGCTCGTCGCCGAGTTCGGAGAGCTGAACCAGCTCTCCCCCTTCATCTTCCGTCCACAGCTTCTTCGGCCGTCGCTCCCGGTTACGGTCGACGACCGCGTTGGCGGCGGAGAGGATCACCTGCGTCGAGCGGTAGTTCTGCTCGAGCTTGACCATCTCCGCTTCCGGGAAATCGTTCTCGAAGTCGAGGATGTTGCGGATGTCGGCGTAGCGGAACCCGTAGATCGATTGGTCCTCGTCGCCGACGACCATCAAATTCCCATGCTCTGAAGCCAAGAGCTGCAGCAGCCGGTACTGGGCGTGGTTGGTGTCCTGGTACTCGTCGACGAGGACGTGGCGGAAAGTGCGGCGCCAGCGCTCGCGCACCTCCTCGAAGAGCTCGAGCGCGTTGACGGTGCGGACGAGGAGGTCGTCGAAGTCCATCGCGTTGGCTTCCAGCATCCGCTTCTCGTAGAGCGGGAAAGCCTCGGCGACGACTTCCTCGAAGACGCTGCCGACGGTTTCGGCGTAGGTGTCGGAGTCGATCAGCTGGTTCTTGGCGCCGGAGATCTTCGAGCGCACCGCCCGCGGCGGATAGCGTTTGGGATCGACTCCCTGCTCGCCGAGGACGCGTTTCAGCATCCGCAGCGAGTCGGCCTCGTCGTAGATCGTGAAGCCGCGCGAGTAGCCGAGTCGCTCGGCGTCGGCGCGCAGCATCCGCGCGCAGGACGAGTGGAAGGTCGTCACCCACATCGCCCGCACCGAACGGCCGACGAGCTGACCGACCCGCTCGCGCATCTCGGCCGCCGCCTTGTTGGTGAAGGTGATCGCGAGGATCTCGCCCGGCCGGGCGGCGCCGGTTGCCAGCAGGTAGGCGATCCGGTGGGTGAGGACGCGGGTCTTGCCGGAGCCGGCGCCGGCGAGGACGAGGAGTGGACCGTCGCTGTACTCGACCGCCTCGCGCTGGGGCGGGTTGAGGCCCGCCAACAACCGCTCGATGCGGTCGGCGCCGGCCTCGGTCGGCGCCGCGCCCGACGGCTGGAAGTCCTCCGGCGGCGTCTCGGAATCGGCTTGGAGGCTCACCCGCCGAGCATAGCCAGCAGCTCGGCGGGGGCCTTCCGGTGGAGTGGGCCTGAGCCCGGGTTATTCCTGGCAGCCTTCGGCGATTTCGACGAACGGTTGGCTGTTGTTTTCGACAACCAGTTCTTCGTATTCGGATTCGTCGAGTTCTTCCATGCCTTCGGCGATGCAGGAGATCACTTCCGCGTCCGCTTCGCCTTCTGCTTCGAGCTGTTCGACGAGGCCGTTGGTCAGCGCTTCCGGGTCGAAGCTGGCGAAGCCGGTGAATTCGTTCAGCTTCCATTCGCCTTCTTCTTCGACCAGGGCAATGGTCAACGTCTGGTCGCCGAGGTCGCCGCCTTCGAACTTTGCATCGGCGGTCGCGGCTTCGCCGTCGACTTCGATGTTGGTGACGGAGACGCTTTCCGGGTTGGAGCCGTCGTTGACGTCTTCTTCACACGCCTTTTCCGCTGCCGAGCCTTTCTCGGCGGTCGTCTGTTCCATGAACAGCAGCGTTTGGGTTTCGGCGCAGCTGGCCGGATCGGTCGACGTCGCGGAGGTTTCGATCAAGGTTTCGATGTCGCCATCGGCGTCGCTGCTGGTGCTGTCGCCACCACCGCCGCAGGCCGCGAGGCCCAGCGCGAGGACGAGGACGAAGAACGGAATCAGGAGTTTGTGCTTGCGCACGGGTGTTCCTTTCGGTGGTGGACTGGTTTTTGGGACCGCGGTCCCGTTTTTCGGCCACCAGTGGGGAAATCTTGAGTTCGGGGGCCGACTGCCCACCGTCAATGTCGACTTCGTCAACCAGACGGTGACAAAGTCGACAGGCGGCGCTCAGCCGCCGGCGGAGGAGCGGCCGGTGCGGGGGCGGATCTCCGCCTTCTCGCCGCTGGGGCCGTCGCCGCCGTCGAGCTCGGCCAGGCGCTGTTCGAGTTCGGCGATCCGCTCGGAGAGGCCCTTGATCGCGTCGGCGATCGGGTCCGGCAGGTGGATCCAGTCGGCGTCCGGGCCTTCGACCCGCTTGCCTTCGACCCGCACCGGGTGGCCCGGGTTGCCGACCACGGTCGCGCCCGGCGGCACGTCCTCGACGACGACCGTGTTGGCGCCGATCTTGGCCCCGTCGCCGACCGCGATCGGGCCGAGCAGCTTGGCGCCGGAGCCGACGGTGACGTTGTCGCCGAGCGTCGGGTGGCGCTTGCCGCGCTGGAAACCGGTGCCACCGAGAGTCACCCCCTGGTAGAGCGTGACCCGATTGCCGATGCTCGCCGTCTCGCCGATCACGACGCCGGAGCCGTGGTCGATGAAGAACTCCCTGCCGATCTCCGCCGCCGGGTGGATCTCGACCCCGGTCACGGCCCTGGTCAGGTAGGCGATCGTGCGCGGCACCAGCGGCACCCGCGCCTCGGCCATGGCGTGCGCGGCGCGGTGCGCAAGCAGCGCCTGGACGCCGGCCCAGCTGGTCAGGATCTCGAAGGTCGAGACGTTCTGCGCCGCCGGGTCGCGGTCGCGGGCGGCGGCGACGTCGGCGCGGATCTCGGAAACCACTCTGCCCCACCGGCTCATGGTGCGAAGAAGGGTAGGGACATGTAACGCTCGCCCGAGTCGCAGACGATCGTCACCACCCGCTTGCCGGCCATCTCCGGGCGCGCCGCGACCTGCAGCGCCGCCCAGATGTTGGCCCCGGCCGAGATCCCGGCGAGGACCCCCTCCTCGCGGGCGACCAGCCGTGCGGTCTCCAGCGCGTCCTCGTCGCTGACCGAGAGGATCTCGTCGATCACCTCGCGGTCGAGCACCTCGGGCACGAAGCCGGCGCCGATCCCCTGGATTTTGTGGGGTCCGGGAGGGCCGCCGGAGAGCACCGGCGAGCTCGCCGGCTCGACCGCGACGACGAGCGCATCCGGCGCCCGTTCGGCCAGCATCCGGCCGACGCCGGTGATCGTGCCGCCGGTGCCGACGCCGGCGACGAAGGCGCCGATCTGGCCGTCGGTGTCGGCCCAGATCTCCTCCGCCGTGGTCCGCTGGTGGATATCGGCGTTGGCCGGGTTGGAGAACTGCATCGGCATGAAGGCTTTGCGCTGCTCGCGGATCTCCTCGGCGAGCGCCACCGCCTCGTTCATCCCGCCCAGCGACGGCGTCTCCCGCACCTCGGCGCCGTAGGCGCGCAGCAGCTTCGCCCGCTCGCGGCTCATCCCCTCCGGCAGGGTCAGGATCAGCTCGTAGCCGCGGGCGGCGCAGACCATCGCCAGCGCGATCCCGGTGTTGCCGCTGGTCGGCTCGACCACGACCGAGCGGCCGGGCCGGACCAGGCCGGCCTCTTCGGCGGCGTCGATCATCGCCACCCCGATCCGGTCCTTGACCGAGCCGCCGGGGTTGAAGTACTCGAGCTTGGCGCAGACCTGGCCGCCGAGGCCTTCGGCCATCCGGTCGAGCATCACCAGCGGCGTCCCGCCGACGACCGCCGAAGCCTCCGGCCCGATCTTCATCGGGCGCCTTCCTTGCCACCGTTCGACATGGCGGGAAACTCTAGGCCAGGGACTGCCGATAGATCAGGTGCGGCAACCCCGCGTGCATGATCTTGCCTTCGCAGGGCAGGCCGATCTTCTCGGCGACGGCACGCGAGGCGAAGTTGGTCGGCAGTGCCAGCGCGATCACTTCCGGCAGGCCGATGTTGCGTGCGAGCTGCATCCCGGCCCGCGCTCCTTCCGTCGCCAGCCCCTCCCCATGGCGGTCGGGGTCGATCGTCCAGGCCAGCTCGATCATCTCCTTTCCCTCGACGACCGTGTAGCGGAGACCGACGCGGCCGAGGTATTCCCGCGCGTCGTCGTCGAGCACCGCCCAGGGGCCGAAGCCGTGCTCGTTCCAGTGGCGCAGATCGTCGCCCAGCATCGCCCGGATCTCATCCGGCGAGAGCGACGGATAGGGGTCCGGCCGCAGCCAGGCGTTGACCTCCGGCCGCTGGAAGACCCGCAGATAGCCCTCCTCATCGGCAACTGTCGGCTGGCGCAGCATCACCTCGGCCAGCTTAAGACCCGAATGCAGTCCCCGGACTAGATGAAATACATACCGCTGCCGGCCTCTTCGGCCTCGCGGCGGGCGACTTCGGCGATCGTGGTCTGGCCGAAGACCTTGCGCAGGGCGGTGACGCCCTCGGCCCAGATCCCGCCCGCCTCGTCGGCCTCGGTGCCGATTTTTCCGTCGAGGGCCTGAACGACCTCGAGCACGGTGATCTCTTCGGGCGGGCGCGAGAGCGTGTAGCCGCCGCGCATGCCGCGGTGGCTCGTCAGCAGGCCGGCTCGCCGCAGGGTCGAGAAGAGCTGCTCGAGGAACTGCTCGGGGATGTCGCGGCGCTCGGCCAGCTCCTTGATCGGCACCGGGCGATCGCCTGAGCGGGCGAGCTCGGCGAGGGCAACGACCGCATAGCGCGACTTCGAGGTGATCGAGATCACAACTCGTTTTCTACCGCACCATCCCGTGCTGGGCTAGGATCGGAAGCGATGGGGCGCCGCCGACCGTCTGCTGCGCCTGAACCTCCAACCAGTGATCGGAAGCAGCCCTGAGCGAGCGTCCACAGTGTCTCGTGATCGATGATCACCCGCTCGTCCGGCTCGGAGTTCGTGAGGTGCTCGCCGACGGGTTCGAGGTACACGAGACGAGCAGCCGCGAGGAGGCGCTCGACCTGGTCCGCGACATCGGCGACTTCGACGTCGCGATCGTCGACATGCGCTGGCGCCAAAACGGCGACGGCGAGGCGGCGATCTCCGGCCAGGAGACGATCCGCGTCCTGCATCGCTCTTCGCCGGTGCTGGGGATCGTCGCCCACGGCGATCGACCCGAGCGGCACATCGCCAGCGCCGCGCTGCAGGCCGGTGCCAGCGCCTACGTCGCCCGCACCGCGGGGACCGAGGAACTGCGCCGCGCGGTCGACGCCGCCGCCGCCCAGGAGCGCTTCGTCGACCCGGCGGTGCCGCCGAAAGGAAGCCGCGGCAAGCTGACCCGGCGCCAGCGGGAGATCCTGCAGCTGCTGGCCGACGGCGAGTCGACCACGGTCGCCGCCCGCGAACTCGACCTCAGCGAAGAGACCGTCAAGACCCACATCAAGGCGACCCTCGCCCGTCTCGGAGCGAAGAACCGCAGCCACGCCGTCGCGATCGCGATGCGCGAGTCGCTGATCGACTAGATCCAACCGCGGTCGCGGGCGGTGAGCACGGCTTGGGCGCGGTCGACGGCGCCGATCTTGCCGTAGACGTTGTGCAGGTGGGTGCGGATCGTCGAGACCGAGAGGTGCATCTCGCTGGCGATCTGCTTGTAGACCATGCCCTCGGAAAGATGGCGGAGAACGTCGAGCTCACGGGCCGAGAGCGGGCAGGGCTCGCTGATCCGGGAGACCTCCTGGCGGTTCAGCGGCAGCTCGTAGAGCAGCTCGCGCAGGGCCTCCTGGCCAAGCCCGCAGCGGTCGGAGGCGACGCGAAGTCGTTCCGGCGAGATCGCCTCGCCCTGTGAGTAGTGGGCGACCATGTCGGCGGTGGCGACGAGGGCGGCGAGGCCGTCCGCGTCCTCCGCGTGATGGCGCTCGATCGCGACGGCGATTCGCTGCGGCAGGTTCCAGCGCCGGGCGAGGACGCCGCCGACCAGGGCGTGGTCGATGCCGAGCTGCTCGCGTTCGTCGCGCAGGCGCTGCTCGGGGGTGCGGGAGATGGCGTCGAAGTAGACCTTGTATCCCGGGTGCAGACGGGAGATGACGAGCCGGCCGACGTCGTGCAGCAGCGCCGCCACCGCGAGCTCGTCGCGTTCGACCCAGCCGACCGTGCGGCCGATCTGGACCGCGGCCCGCTGAGCGGCGAGGGCATGGACGCGGAAGCGCTCCGGTTTCAGCTCCCAGCCGCCGTTGGACTCGAAGAAGTCGAAGCTCGGTGCGGTGCCGGCGATCGCCAGCACGCCAGAGGGCTTGAGGACGTCGACCGCGTCGGGGATCCCGGCGACGCCGCCGGCGACGAGGCCGGTGCGGTTGGCGAAGCGCAGGACCGAGATCGTCAGGGCGACGTCGGCCTCGACCGCTTCGACCAGCTCACCGACGCGCGGCGTCTCCGCCGTGGCGGCGCCGATCACCCGCTCGCGGGACTCGATCAGAACCGGAAAGCGCTCGACGGCCTCGAAGGCCTCGGCGAGGCGACTGCCGGGCGCCGGGGCCCCGCGTGAGCCGGACGCTTTGGTTGCCTCGCGGCTGCCTGCTTTGCTCTCGATTTGTGCGGTGGTTGCCTCCATCTTGGGCAACTCATCGGCAGGCGCGGAATATTTGTTTAGCCGAATGTGTGATTTGCGCGTGAAATTGCCCTGGAAATACGCTCCAGAGCCATTTCCCGCCCAAGAACCGCGAGCGACTCGAAGATCCCCGGTGAGATGGAAGTGCCGGTGATCGCTACCCGGATCGGCTGGTAGAGGCGCCCCGGCTTGACCTCGAAGCGCTCCAGCAGCGGCGCCAGCGCCGCCTCGATCGGACCCGGCTCGAAAGGCTCGACCGACTCCAAGGCGCCGGCCGCTGCGGCGAGCAGCTCGGCGCTGTCCTCCTTGATCACCTTCCCCCACGCCTTCTCGTCCTCGACCGGCTGCTCGAAGAGGAAGCGGATCAGCGGCCAGACCTCGTCCAGCGTCTGCGCTTTCTCCTGGGCGATCTCGCAGGCGGCCCGCAGGCGCTCGTCGGGCTCGCGGCCGAGGTGGGCGGCGACGGAGGCGGTGTACTCGTCGAGCGGCATCTCGCGCATGAAACGGCCGTTCAGCCAGCGCAGCTTCTTCTCGTCGAAGATCGCCGCGGCTTTGCCGACGTCGGCGACGCGGAAACGCCGCACCAGCTCTTCGGTCGACATCAGGGTGGTGTCGTCGTCGGTGCCCCAGCCGAGCAGCGCCAGGTAGTTGCGGACCGCGGCCGGCAGGTAGCCGGCCTCGCGCAGCTCCTGGACCGAGGCGGCGCCGTGGCGCTTGGAGAGCTTCTTGCCGTCGGGGCCGTGCAGGAGCGGCAAATGGGCGTAGCGCGGCGGCTCGAAACCGAGCGCCTCCAGGACCAGCAGCTGCTTCGGCGTATTGGAGAGGTGGTCGTCGCCGCGGACAACGTCGCTGATCCCCATCTCGGCGTCGTCGACCGCGACCGCGAAGTTGTAGAGGACGGTGCCGTCGCCGCGGGCGATGACGAAGTCGTCGTAGCTGGCATTGGGGAAGGCGACGGGGCCGCGGATCAGGTCCTCGACCACGGTCTCCCCCTCGTCGGGGACCCGCAACCGCACCGCCGCGCCGGGCTCGTCGGCCGGCGTCCCGCGGTAGCCGCGGCCGGCGCCGTGCTCGGCCTTCCAGGCCTCGACGTCCTTGGCGGTCGCCGGGTCGCGGTAGGCGGCGCCGGACTCGAGCAGCTTCGCCAGCGCCTCGGCGTGCCGGTCGGCGCGAGCGGCCTGCGAGATGGGGCCCTTGTCCCAGTCGAGCTCCAGCCACTCGAGCGCATCGAGGATCTGGGCGACGTTCTCCTCGGTCGAGCGCTCGCGGTCGGTGTCCTCGATCCGCAGCACCAGCTCGCCACCCTCGTGCCGAGCCCCGAGCCAGTTGTAGAGGGCCGTGCGGGCACCGCCGATGTGCAGGGCACCGGTCGGCGAGGGGGCGAAGCGAAGGCGTGGAGATGCGCCGCTCATCGTGAAATGACTACAGCGTGCCCTTGTCGGGGTCGCCGAACCCGGTGGGCTCGAGGATCGAGACCTTGGGCGCCCCGGCCAGAGCTGGGCTGGCGCCGAAGGACCGGATGTGCTCGGAGCCACCGTGGGTGACCAGCGCCTCCATCGACTCCCACTTCTCGATCATCACGACGCGGCTCTCCTCGCCGCTGACGCGGTGCAGGGCGTAGAGCACGCATCCCTCGTCGTTGGCGTGGGTCTGCTCGCAGAGCTCGCGCAGGGCCGCGAGTCCGGGCTCCTCCTGGCCGGAGACCAGCTCGATCTCGGCTACAACCACGACTTCGCTCATCCGATTCCCCTCGCAGGCGTTTTGCAGGACCCCGGCAACCTATCCGGACTCGGGCAGGACCCGATTTCGGACGCCCCCGGCTTAGGATGCCGGGCGATGCTGATCGGCGCGCACGTATCGACCGCAGGCGGACTCGCGAACGCGGTCGAGCGCGGCGAAGAGCGAGCCTGCGAATCGATCCAGATCTTCCACCAGAGCCCACGCATGTGGCGACCGACCAATTACGGCGAGGAGGACTTCGCCGCCTTCCGCGAGGCGATGGACGGCTCCAAGGTCGAAGCGGTGATCATCCACGCCGTCTACCTGATCAACTGCGCCTCGAAAGACAAAGAGCTGCGGAAGAAGTCGCTGCATTCGTTGACGCACGCGCTGCGCATCGGCGACGGGATCGGCGCCAAAGGCGTCGTCCTCCATCCCGGCGCCCAGAAAGGCGAGCCGCTCGGCCCCTCGATCAAGCGGGCCTCGAAAGTGATCAAGGCAGCGCTCGACGACAGCGACTCCTGCCGCCTCCTGCTCGAGCAGACGGCCGGCCACAAAGGACTGCTCGGCCGCGACTTCGACCAGACCGCGGAGCTGATCGACGGCGCCGGCGGCGGCAAGCGCCTCGGCCTCTGCCTCGACTCCTGCCACTTGTTCGTCCAGGGCTACGACGTCACCGACCCCGAGCACCTGACGGCGATCATGGACGAAGCCGACAAGAAGGTCGGGAGAGGGCGTCTCGGCGCCGTCCACGTCAACGACGCCGCCTCGCCGCTTGGTTCACACCTCGACCGCCACGCCAACATCGGCAAAGGCGAGATGGGCCGCAAAGGCCTCGCCGCCTTTCTCTCCGAGCCCCGCTTCGAGGGCCTCCCAGCCACCCTGGAGACGCCCGGACCCGAAAAGAAGGGCTCCAGCAAAGCGGAAGTCCAGCTCGCCAAGCGGCTGCGCAAAGAGGGCCTCAAGCGTCGCGGCCGCTGACGAGGCGGCAATCCGACGTCCTATGGACGTACAACTGCCGCATCGATCCGTTCACCGTAGCGATGCTCAGCGTGGAGCCGGGGCACCAATCGTCCGGAAGTCGAAGCCGCAGTGAGGGCAGTCCAGCACGCCATTCTTGACGCGCTCGCCGCAACGCGCGCACGGCCGGTGGCGTCTGCTGCGATTCGCGAACCGCAAGATCCTGAAGACCACGATCACCGAGATCGCGACCATCACCAGCACGATGATCACCTCAAGTGGTCCGATGTTCATTCCGCCCCCTTTGCCACCGATCGTGCCCGCAATCTACCCGGCTCACTGACTGGCGGGTCAGCCAATTTTGAACAGGCGACAAGGGCCGGCCCCTGCAGGCCCGGCCCTTGCTCTCCCGCCGTAAACTTTTATTTGACGTGGACGCCCGAGATCGCGCGGGAAATGACCAGGCGCTGGATCTCGGAGGTGCCCTCGAAGATCGTGTAGATCTTCGAGTCGCGGTGCATCCGCTCGACCGGGAACTCGCGGGTGTAGCCGTTGCCGCCGAGGATCTGGATCGCTCGCTCGGTCGACCAGACGGCGACCTCGCCGGCCTTCAGCTTCGACATCGAGCCCTCGGCGTTTTCGAAGGTCTGGCCGGTGCGGCCCATCCAGGCGGCGCGCCAGACGAGCAGCCGCGCGGCGTCGATCTCCAGCTTCATGTCGGCCAAGGCGAAGGCGATCGACTGGTTCTCGACGATCGCCTTGCCGAACTGCCGGCGCTCTTTGGCGTACTCGAGCGCGTACTCGTAAGCGGCGCGGGCGATGCCGAGCGCCTGGGCGCCGACCACCGGCCGGCTTGCCTCGAAGGTCTGCATCGCCGCCTGTGAGTTCGAGCGTTTGCCCTCGCGGACCCGGGCGAGCCGTTCGTCGAGCTTCTCTTTGCCGCCCAGCAGGCACGAGCCGGGAACGCGACAGTCGTCGAGGTGGACGTCGGCGGTGTGAGATGCGCGGAGGCCGTGCTTCTTGACCTTGGCGCCCTGCTCACAGCCCTTGGTGCCGGGCGGGATCACGAAGGCGGCGTGGCCGCGCGAGCCGAGCTCGCGGTCGACGCTGGCGATCACGACGTGGACGTTGGCGATGCCGCCGTTGGTCGCCCAGGCCTTCTGGCCGTTCAGCACCCATTCGTCGTTGGCCTCGTCGTACTTGGCGGTGGTGCGGATCGCCGAGACGTCAGAACCGGCATCCGGCTCGGAGGCGCAGAAGGCGGCGAGCTTGACGTCGTCCGGCGTGCCGAAGCACTGCGGGATCCACTCACCCATCTGCTCCGGGGTTCCCTGCCCGAAGATTGCGGCGACCGCCAGCGAGGTGCCCATGATCGCCATGCCGATGCCGGCGTCGCCCCAGAACAGCTCCTCGTTGGCGATCGGCAGCGTCAGGCCGGTCTCGTCGGCCCAGAACTGGCCCATCGCTTCGAAGCTGTAGAGGCCGATCTTGGCGGCCTCCTGGATCACCGGCCAGGGAGTTTCCTCGCGCTCGTCCCACTCGGCGGCGGCGGGACGGACGACGCCCTCGGCGAAGCCATGCACCCAGTCGCGGATGTCCTTCTGGTCTTGGTTCAGCTCGAGGGTGAAAGCGGGACCGGTGGGTTCAGCGGGGGCCTCGCCGGCCATCCCAGTCAGAACCTCGTCCGAGCTCACCTCGGCCACAGCGGCAGCATCTGACATTGCCGCGAGATATTACACCAATCCGTGTCGTTGTCGACATCGATTGATGTCGAAGTTGTTAAGGCTCGGGAAGCCGCTCAGACATCGCGGAGATCGAAGGCGCGCAGCCCCTCGGCGCCGTCATCGGTGCAGTCGAAGAAGCGGCGGTTGACGCAGCCGTACGACTCCCCCGTGCCCTCGTAGGCGCGCTCGACCGTGAACTGGCAGTGGGGCAGCGGCTCGCCTGTCATCTTGACGCCGCCGAAGCCGCCCTTCTCGAGGACCGCAGCCAACTCGATCTCCGCCGCGAACACCTCCTGCATGCAGCCGACGTATTGGCGGCCGTTGAGGCGGTCGACGTAGCTGTAGAGATATCGACACCCGAGTTCGACACAGCCCCGCGGCTCGATCATCTTGTCGCAGAAGGAGCGGCACTGACGGCATTCGCCGATCTCGGTGCGCGTAGCGGTCATAAACAAATTCTAGGCCAGTCTGGGTGCGGGAAACCAAGCAGTTCGGTGGACGCAGGGAGCGCCGCGTGCTTCGCACGCAAGCGGCCGAGGACGCCGAAATGCGCCGGTTTCACGCAGCCAGAGCGCCGACGCCGAGGACCTGGTCCACCTCGTTGCGCAGGTGACTGGAAGGCCGGACGCGGTAATCGCTGCCGCAGCGCAGGGTCTTCGACCCCTCGCTGGTCTTCATCACGAGGTGGACGTCGGCATCTCCCTTGTGGTGTTCGAAGACCGCCTTCAGCTCCGCGAAGACCTCCGGACTGAGGCTGGCGGCCTCGACCGTCAGCTCGAACGGGCCGGCGGGAACGGCGGCGACAGCACCTGCCTTGGCGATCTCCTCGCTGTCGGGTTCGAAGCGCTGCGCCTCCTGCACGACCAGCTTCGTTTCGCCGCGGTCCTTGTGGTCGAGGCGACCGCGGACGAGGACGATCGCATCGGGCGCTATCACCTCCGCGCTCTCGGCCTGGTCGGCCTTGAAGACCAGCATCTCGACCTGTCCCTCGACGTCATCGAGGGTCGCGAACATCATCTGGCTGCCGCTCTTGGTGCGGATCTTTTTGCATTCGGTGACGATCCCGCCGACCGTGACCCAGGCGCCATCGGGCTTGCCACCGAGCTCGGCGAGGCTGCAGTCGACCCGGACCCGCAGCGCCGGCCCGACTTCGGCCAACGGGTGCGAAGAGAGGTAGGTGCCCATCGTCTCCTTCTCCAGCGCCAGCAGCTCGGCGCGGTCGAACTCGGCGGCCGAGATCGGCGGCCGTTGGTGAGCGACCGATGACTGACTCGCCCCTCCCCCGCCTTCGTCGCCGAAGTCGAAGATCGACCCCTGGCCCATCTGGGCGTCCTCCTGCGCCTTCTGTCCGGCCGACTGGGCGGCTGGCAGGGCCTCCAGCATGCCCTTGCGGGTGGCGCCGGTCGAGTCGAGAGCGCCGCACTTGATCAGGCATTCGATCGCCCGTTTGTTCACCGCGCGGGAATCCACTCGCTCACAGAAGTCCCAGATCGAGCTGATCTCGGAATCCTCGCGAGCTCGCAGGATCGCCTCGACCGCCGAGTGGCCGACGTTCTTGACCGCGTCGAGGCCAAAGCGGATCGCGCTCTCGGAGACGACGAAGCTGTGGCCGGAGGAGTTGACGTCCGGCGGCAGCACGTCGATCCCCATCTCCGCACAGCGGTTGACGAAGAACGGCACCTTGTCTTTGGTGTTCATCACCGAGGAGATCACCGCTGCCATGTACTCGGCCGGATAGTTGGCCTTGAGGTAGGCGGTGCGGTAGGAGATCAACGCGTAGCAGGCGGCGTGGGACTTGTTGAACGAGTAGTCGGCCGCCGCTTCGTTCAGTTTCCAGAGATCAGCGGCGACGTTCGGCGCCGTCCCCGAGGCAGCGAGGCCGCTCATGAATTTGTCCTTCATCGTCGCCATCAGGTCGCGCTTCTTCTTGCCGACCGCCTTGCGCAGATCGTCCGCCTCGGCGCCCGAGAAGCCCGCCATCTCGCGCGCGATCGCCATCAGCTGCTCCTGGTAGAGGACGCAGCCGTAGGTCGGTTCGGTGAAGGCCCGCAAACGCTGGTCGGGGTAGGTGACGGAGGCCGGGTTGCGCTTGCCCTTGGCGTAGGCCGGGATGTAGGCCATCGCGCCCGGGCGGTAGAGGGCGACGAGCGCGACGATGTCGTCGAACTCGGTCGGCTGCACCTTCTTCATCGCCTCGCGCATGCCCTCGGACTCGAGCTGGAAGACGCCGGTCGAATCGCCCTTGGCGAGCATCGCGTAGGTCTTGGTGTCGTCGATCGGGATCGATTCCATGTCGATCCGCTCCCCGCGCGAGCGCTCGATGATCTCGATCGCGTCCTCGATCACGTCGAGGTTGCGGAGGCCGAGGAAGTCCATCTTCAGCAGCCCGATCTCCTCGATCGGCCCCATCGAGTACTGGGTCACGATCTTGTACTGGCGCTCGGGCTTGCCGGAGCCGTTTCCGTTCCCGTTGGCGGCCGGGGCGCTGCGGTCCTCGGCCAGCTGCAGCGGCACGATCTCCTGCAGCGGGCGGTCGGCGATCACCACCGCGGCAGCGTGGATCGAGTTGTTGCGGATGATCCCCTCGAGGCCCTGGGCAACGTCGATGATCTTCTTCGCGTCGGGCTCGGCGTCATAGGTCTGTTTCAGTTCCTGGCCCTTCTTCAGGCATTCCTCGAAGGAGGGGCTGCGGCCCATGATCGGCTCCGGGATCTGCTTTGCCAGGCGGTCGCCGGTCGCGTAGTCGAAGCCGAGCACGCGGGCGGCGTCGCGGGTCGCGGCGCGCGGCGCCATCTTGCCGAAGGTGATGATCTGGGCGACCGATTCACGGCCGTATTTCTCGCCGACGTAACGGATCATCCGCTCGCGGCCGCGGACCGAGAAATCGATGTCGATGTCCGGCATCGATTTGCGGCCGGGGTTGAGGAAGCGCTCGAAGAGGAGATCGTTGGCGAGCGGGTCGAGATCGGTGATGTTGAGGTTGTAGGAGACGATCGAGCCGGCGGCGGAGCCGCGGCCCGGGCCGACGGCGACGCCGTTTTCCTTCGCGTAGCGGATGAAGTCCCAGACGATCAGGAAGTAAGAGGAGAAGCCCATCTCCTCGATCACACCGAGCTCGTACTCCAGCCGCTCGACCGCCGCGGCCGGCGGCGGGTCGCCATAGCGGGCCCGGAGGCCCTCGGCGGCGATCCGCCGCAGCATCGCCTCCGGCTCCTCGCCGTTCTCGGTCGGGTAGCTCGGCAGCAGCAGGCTGCCGAGCTCGATGTCGAGCGAGCAGCGCTCGGCGATCTCCAGCGAGGTCGGCACCGCCTCCGGCCACTCGGCGAACGACTCCGCCATTTCCTCGGAGCTCTTGATGTAGAACTCGTTGGTGTCGAAGCTCATCTTCGGCGCTTCCAGGGTCGACTTCGTCTGCACGCAGAGCAGCGCCGCGTGGTTGTCGAAGTCCTCGCGCCGCAGGTAATGGACGTCGGCGGTGCCGACGACCGGCCGGCCCAGCTCACGGGCGAAGCGGACGATTCCCTGGTTGGCCTTGTCCTGCTCTTCGATCCCGTTCTTCTGCACCTCGAAGTAGACCTGGTCGGGGCCGAAGGCCTGGATCAGGTCGTCGAGGTGGGCGCGGGCGTCGTCGGCGCGCTCTTCGATCAGGCGGCGGCAGAAGCGCGACTGCAGACAGCCGGTGAGCACGATCACGCCCTCGGAGTGCGCCGCCAGCATCTCCATGTCGACGTTGGCCTTGCCGCGCGAGAAGCCTTCGAGGAAGCCGGCCGAGGTGAGTTTGACCAGGTTCGCGAAGCCGGCGTCGCTTTCGGCCAGTAGCGTCAGGTGGTTACGCTCGTATTTGGTCTGCTCCTTGATCGTCTTGACGCTGTCGACCAGGTAGGCCTCGAGCCCGACGATCGGTTTGATGCCGTGCTTGTTGCAGGCCTTGTAGAGGTCGACGGCGCCGTTCATGACGCCGTGGTCGGTGAGGCCGAGGGCGGGCTGGCCGAGCTCCGCCGCCCGCGCCGCCATCGCGTCGATCTTGCAGGCGCCATCGAGCAGCGAGTACTCGCTGTGGGCGTGGAGATGGACTGCGGTGGGCGAACTCACGGGCGATTCCGATCATGCCAATCCGGGCAGATGGCACCGCCACTGTTTCGAGACTGGTTTGCGCTAAATCCGGGCGATCTCAGTGCGGGACGACGAGCACCGCGCCGATCACGCCGGCCCCGATTCCCGCAAAGCCCAGGATCAACGTCCGCTGCAGCGCGTCGAAACGGGCATTGAGCGTGTCGAAGTGGGAGTTGACCCCGTCGAAGCCGGCTTTCGTGTCTCCCCTGAGTTCGCGGAGGTCGCCTTCGACCCGATCGAAGCGCCGATCGACCTCATCAAAGCGCCGATCGACTTCGTCGAACCGCCGATCAATGTTGACGTTGAGGTCGTCGAGGCGCTCGTCGGTCCAGGCATCTCTCACGGTGGGCATGATGACAGCCTACGAGGCGTTTTGTCTGCTGTGCCGCGTGGAACGTAAATCTTGGCGGGAAGAAGCGTGACAGCTTGCGCGCGGCCGCTATCCACAGACCCAGGCGCTGGTGCCGGAGTCGGCCCAGATTTCGGCGGCGATCCGGTCTTGTTCGGCCTTGGAGGCGTTCTGGGGTTCGCCCTTGCCGCCGTAGAGTTCCCAGGTCGAGGGCAGGATCTGGTAGGCGCCGCCGGCACCCGAGGAGGGATTGAGGGCGCTGTAGTCGCCGCCCGACTCGCACATCACGATGTAGGTCGGGATCGAGTAGGGGCCGCCGAGCCAGCGCCCGACCTCGTCTTCGGCTTCGGCCTCGCTCGCGGCCCGGGCCTGCTCGATCTGATCGACCCAGCTGCCGATGTCGCTTTTCAGCTCCGCCAGCGAGGACTGGCGGCTGGCGCTGAGCGACTGCAGTTCGGCGGCCGAGGCCTGCGCCGCGGCGCGGACGCCGGCGATTTCTTCCCGCGCCGCCGCCAGGCGTTCGTCGTAGGCGACCGCCCGCTCGTGCAGCTTCGCGACTCGCTCGACCTCGGCTTCGACGTCGCCGCGCACCGCCCCCACCCGGTCGGCGAGGGCGCTGTCGGATTCGGATATCTGGCGCAGGTAGTCGGCCTGGGCAAGCAGGTCCTGGTAGTCGCCGGCACTGAGGAAGACGCTGATCGTGTCCGGCGTGCCGCTCTCGTAGATCGCCACCAGGCGCGCCGCCAGCAGCGCCCGCGAGCGCCGCAGCCGGGCCTTGGCCGCCGCCAGTTCGCGTTCGGTGTCCGTGAGCTTCGCGCGCAGCTGTGCCGCGTGCTCCTCGCCTTCCGTGAGCAGTCCCGAAAGCCGTTGCTCATGCGCTTCAGCGGCGGCCGCTTCGGCTTCGGCGGCGCCCAGCGCCTGCTTGCTTTCGCGCAGCTCGGCCGCGATCGAGCTGGCTTCGCCGCGGGCGCCGGCCAGCTTCGCTTCGAGCTGTTCGGTGTCGGCGGCGCGGGCGCTGGCGGCGAGCACGAGGGCAGCGACGAAGAGGGCGCAAAGCGCCGTAAATTGCGACCTGGAGCGGATCACGAGGCGAGGCTAGCGACCGCCAGGTTCTGCGACTGGGGCTGAGGACAACCGGCAAGGAACCTGCCAGCTAGGCGAAGAGGCCCCTCCAGTCGCTACCCCTCGCGCACGTTGCGACTGGCGAGGTAGGCGCCGATGCCGACCGTCACCGCGGTGACGCCGATGCCGATTCGGATCTCGCGCCGGTAACGGCGGCGCAGGTAGGCGAAGGCGAAACTGACCGCAGCCTTGCCGAGCTTGTCGTACATCACTCCCCCCCTTTCTCCCCGCCGCGTTCCCGAATCCGGTGCGCCATCCGCGACTGCAGCGACCAGAGCTCGATGAAGCCCGGCGACGCCGCCTGCGAGAAGAGCCCGCCCGACTGCGCGAAGCTCGCCAGGTCGGCGTCGTAGACGGCGTTCGGCGAGGAGCGGGTGACGACGCGGACGCCGCCTTTGTAGAGACGGAGGCCGATCTCGCCGGTCACCTGCGCGTTGACCGCGTCCATGTAGGCGTCGAGGTCGGTCCGCAGCGGCTCCCACCAGAGGCCCGCGTAGACGAGATAGCCCCACTTCTGGTCCATCGCCGGCTTGAACTGGTTCTGGTGGATCGTGCCGACCAGGCGCTCGAGCTCCTCGTGGGCGGTCAGGACCAGCGCCGCCGCCGGCACCTCGTAGATGTCGCGCACCTTGAGGCCGACGATCCGGTCCTCGATGTGGTCGACGATCCCGACCCCGTGGCGCTGGCCGAACTCGGCTGCCCGTTCGAGCAGCTCGACCAGCTCCAGGCGCTCGCCGTTCAGCGAAGTGGGGAGACCGGACTCGAACCCGATCGTCACCGTCTCCGCCTCGTCGGGGGCCTCCTCGGGCCGGGTGACGAGCTGGAAGACGTCGTCGTCGGGAGCGTGCTGGAGGTCCTCGATCCAGCGCCCCTCCGAGGAGCGGCCCCAGAGGTTGTCGTCGATCGAGTAAGGCGCGACCTCGGTGCCGCCCTTGACCGGGATCCCATGCTCGCGGGCGTAGGCGATCTCCTCCTCGCGCCCCATCTGCCAGGAGCGGACCGGGGCGATCGTCCGCAGCTCCGGCGCCAGCGTCGCCACCGTCGCCTCGATCCGGACCTGGTCGTTGCCCTTGCCGGTGCAGCCGTGGGCGATCGTGTCGCAGTTGGTCTTGCGCGCGTACTCGACCGCGAGCTGGGCGATCAGCGGCCGGCCGAGGGCGGTGAAGAGCGGGTAGCCGTTGCCGTAGACGGCATTGGCCTTGATCGCCGGCGCCAGGAAGTCGCGCGCGAACTGCTCACGGGCGTCGACCACGTGGCACTCGAGCGCGCCCAGTTTCAGCGCCTTGTCCTCGATCACCGCGTAGTCCTCGCCGGGCTGGCCGAGATTGACCGTGAGGCAGACGACCTCGGCCTCGTAGGAGTCCTGGATCCACTTCAGCATCACGCTCGTATCGAGCCCGCCCGAGTAGAGCAGGAGGACACGGTCGACGCTCGCCGGATCCGCCTCGTAGCTGGCGGTCGGTTGTGGGTGCGAAGGCTGGGCGCTCACGGGGGCGCAAGTCTCCCATTTCCGAAGGCTCAGGGCTTCCCTGAGCGATTGTGGCCGCATAGCGGTTAAAAAGCTTCAGCGAGCGAGCGGAGAGCTTCCTGGGGACGGAAGCTCCGCGAGCGTTCGTTGGGAGGGGTTGGGTGACCCTCCGAAAGTAGCTCACGGACAGGCGGTGGTGCCTCCGCAGCTCGATCGGCTGCGGAACCGCTTCAGGCGGAGGGTCACCCAACCCCTCCACGCAAACCCCTACGGAGCCCCGATGCCGCCGCCTTCTTCTTCGAAGATTTCCCCTTCTTCTTCGGGCACTTCCGGTTCTTCGCCTTCTTCGATCCCGCCTTCGCCGCCTTCTTCTTCCGGTTCGACTTCTTCGACTTCGCCCGATTCGCTTTCGGTTTCTTCTTTGGAGGTCGTGCCCGAGGTCGTTTCCGGAGTCGTTTCGACCGCTTCCGTGGTCGTCACGGTGGTGGTGTCGCCACCGCTTCCGGACATCACGAGGATCGCGATCAGGAGGCCGACGATCACCGCGATCAGGCAGGCGACGACCAGGCGCATGTTGCCGTGCGGGCGCTGACCCCGGGGGTCGCGGCCCTCGGCCCGCATCATCCGAGTCGGGTCCTCGTGCATCTGCGCCTAGCGCTCCTTCGGTCCGAGTATCGCGTCGAGGATCGAGTCGGTGTCCTCGATCTGAAAACCGTTTCGGAGGCGAGCGGCGATTTCCTCTCGGCTGTTGCCGGAAACGGCCATCTGCGTCGCCAGCAGGCGGGCGCCGGCGGGGCTGTCCTGGCGGACGGGCGCGGGCTCGAAGGAGGGCTCGGGGACAGGCGGCGCCGGTGGCGGCGGCTCGGGCACCTGGGGTGGTTCAGGCGCCTGGGAGATCGGGGGCGGTTGCAGCGGCTGCTCAGCTGGCACCGCGCTGAGGTGAGACCGGCCTCCCGAGCGCAGGGGGTCGCCGAGATCGCCGCCGGCTTCGTGCCCGGCGGCGATCTCCGCCGCGAGCCGGGAACGGGCCGCGGTCAGGGTGTCGAGCAGGCGCTCGGAGCGCTGGCGAATTTCCTCCGCCTGGGCGATCAGCGAGTCGGTCTGCTCAGCCAGCGCCCGCATCCGCTCGGCCAGAACCTGGTCGGCCTCGGCCTTCGCCTCGGCCAGGTAGCGGCGCGCCTCGGCTTCGGCGTCGTCGATCACTTTCGTCGCCGCCCGCTCGGCGGCCTCGACGATCGCCGCCAGGCGCTCGGCGGTGGTCGTCTCCAGCTGACCGCGCTGAAGGGGTCGCTTCGGGTCTTTCACAGCCCGGAACCCTAGAGTGCTTCGCCGATTAGGCCAACCGCTTTCTCGATCTGCTCGAACTCGACCACCAGCGGCGGCAGCAGCCGGATCGTGTCCGGCCGCGGGACGTTGACGACCAACCCACGCCCGAGCAGATCGGCGCCGACCGCTGCCGCGTCGATCCCGTCCTCGAGGCCGACGCCGACCATCAGGCCGCGTCCGCGGACCTCGCGCACGCCGTCGATTGCGGCCAGCCCCTCGCGCAGCGTCGTGCCGAGCTCGCGCACCCGGCGCAGCAGGGTCGGGTCGTCGACGACCTCGAGCACGGCGAGCGCCGCTGCGGTGGCCACCGGCCCGCCGGCGAAGGTCGAACCATGATCGCCGGGCTCCAGCACGTCGGCGGCGTCGGGGCCGGTGATGCAGGCGCCGATCGGGACGCCGCCGCCGAGCGCCTTGGCCGAGGTGATCACGTCGGGCTTGACCGGGGTCTGCTGGTAGGCCCAGAGCGAGCCGGTCCTCCCCATCCCGGCCTGGATCTCGTCGAGGATCAGCAGCGCATCGACCTCATCGCAGGCCTGGCGGGCGGCGACCAGCGCTTCGTCGCTGGTCGGGTAAACGCCGGCCTCGCCCTGGATCGGCTCCAGCAGCACCGCCGCCGTGTTCGGCCCGACCGCGGCGCGCAGCGCCTCGGCATCGTTGAACGGGACCGAGCGGAAGCCGGGCAGCATCGGCCCCAGCGCCTCGTTGCGGGCCATCGCCGGCGTCGCCGCGAGGGCGCCGTAGCTGCGGCCATGGAACTCGCCCTCGAAACTGATGATCTCCGGGTCGGAGATGCCGCGACGGTGGGCGTGCTTGCGGGCGACCTTGATCGCGCACTCGATCGCCTCCGTCCCCGAGTTGGTGAAGAAGACGCGGCCGCCGAGGCTGGACTCGGAGAGCCGCTGCGCCAGCTGCGCCATCGGCTCGGTGTGAAAGAGATTGGAGACGTGCATCAGGCGCGCGCTCTGCTCCTGCACCGCCGCCACCACCGCCGGGTGGCAGTGGCCGATCGAGCAGACCGAGATCCCGCTCAGGAAGTCGAGGTATTCGTTGCCCTCGGCGTCCCAGAGCAGCGACCCCTGGCCGCGGACGAAGTCGACCGGCGCCCGTTTGTAGGTGCGCATCAGGTAGCGCGCCTCGAGCTCGCGGGTCTCCCCCAGCCCATGCACCTCGGAGGCGCTCACGGCGTCACCATCGTGCCGATGCCGGCGTCGGTGAAGAGCTCCAGCAGCAGGCTGTGGGGTTTGCGGCCATCGATGATGTGGGCTGATTTTTCCTGGCCCGGCTCCGGATCACGCACCGCATCCACGCAGGCCTGCAGCTTCGGCCGCATGCCACCGTCAACCTGCGAGATCTTCTCTTTCACATCGGCCACCGTGGCCCTCGAGATCAGCGTCTCCTCGTCCTCGGGGTCTCTCAGCCAACCGACGACGTCCGTCAGGAAAATCGTCTTGAAGGCGCCAATCCCGGCGGCCACCTTCCCCGCCGCCTCGTCAGCGTTGACGTTGTACGGCTGGCCGCCGCCGTCAGTCGCAGAGGAAGCGATCACCGGGATGTAGTCCTCGGCGATGTGGTTGATGACGGCGGTGTCGACCCTCGCCACCGTGCCGACGAACCCCACCTTGTCGGCGTTGGCGACCGGCTCGACCTCGAACAGGGCGCCGTCCTCTCCGGAGAGCCCGACCGCGAGCTGTCCGTGGCCGTTCAGCAACCTCACGATCTCCGAGTTGAGCTTCCCCCGGAGGACCATTTTCGCGATCTCGACCGTTTCCGCGTTCGAAACGCGCAGCCCTTCGTGGAACTCGATGTCGAGACCGAGGCGTTCCATGTAGGCGGAGATCTCAGGACCGCCACCGTGAATGATCACCGGGTTGAGGCCCACGTACTTCAAGAGCACGACGTCAGTGGCGAAGGCGTCCCGCAGCACTTCGTCGTGCATGGCCGCGCCGCCGTACTTGATCACGACCGTCTCCCCGTGGTACTTGCGAATGTAGGGAAGCGCCTCGAGCAGGGTCTCGACCCTGATCCCGGCCGTCCGCGGCTCTGGCGCGCGATCAATCATCCTGGCCTCCTCCTTCGTGTGGCGTCAAGTCGTGTACTCGGCGTTGATGCGGACGTACTCGTAACCGAGGTCGGAGAACCAGACGTGGGCTCGCCCGTCGCCGCGGCCGAGCCGCAGGGCGATCTCGGCTTCCTCGGTCTCGGCCCCGAGCTCGTCGGCGTCGATCGAGCCGGCGCCGATCTCCTCCAGGTCCTCGCCCGCCAGGGCGGCGCCGGCAGCTTGCGCGATCCGCCCCCAGTTGGGGTCGCGGCCGTAGAGCGCCGTCTTGACCAGCGGCGAGTTGGCGATCGCGCGGGCGACCCGCTCGGCCTCGGCCCCGGAGGCGGCCTCTGAGACCTCGATCCGGGCGGCGCGGGCGGCGCCCTCGCCGTCGCGGACGATCTCGATCGCCAGTTGCAGCAGCACCGCCTCGAGCAGGCCGGCCGGCAGCGGCTTGCCGCTGGCGCCGGTCGCCTGCAGGAGGACGCAGTCGTTGGTGCTCATCTGGCCGTCGACCGTGATCCGGTTGAAGGAGGCGTCGGTGGCGGCGGCGAGCAGCGCCGCCGGGTCCTCGACGACGGCATCGGTCTGGACGAAGCAGAGCATCGTCGCCATATTGGGCTCGATCATCCCCGCGCCCTTGGCCTGGGCGGAGAGGGTCACCCCGTCCAGCTTCAGCGTGCAGCGCTTCGGCCAGCGGTCGGTCGTGCAGATCGCTTCCGAGAAGGCGTCGCCGCCGTCGGATGAAAGCCCCTGCGCGGCCTCCTCGATCCCGAGCAGGACGGCGCTGATCGGCAGCGGCACTCCGATCGTGCCGGTCTCGGCGACGGCGACCTCCGCGGTCTCGACCCCGAGCGCGTCGGCCGCCCGTTCACACATCGCCAAGGCGTCGGCATAGCCCTTCTCGCCGGTCTCGGCGTTGGCGTTGCCGCTGTTGACGACGGCGGCACGGACCCGGCCGAGGTCGGTGACCTGGCGGCAGACCCGGATCGGAGCCGCGGCCGAGGCGTTGCGGGTCAGGACCATCGCCGAGCTGGCCTCCTCGGCATCGCAGACGACGAGGCCGACGTCGGTGCCGCCGTCCTTCTTCAGGCCGCAGTGGGCGCCGGCGGCGCGGAAGCCGGGCGCGAGCTGGGCCGGGTCGAGCTCCTCGACGCCGGCGGGAGCCTCGACCCAGCGCGACCGGAAGAAAACATCACTGCCCGGAATGCTCCGCTGCGCGTCCGCTTCCGGGCTCACGTCAGCCCCGCCGTCTCGTCGAGCCCCAGCATCAGATTCAGGTTCTGGATCCCCTGGCTGGAGGCGCCCTTCCAGATGTTGTCGATCGCCGAGAAGGCCATCACCCGTCCCCGCTCCTCGACGGTGACGTAGACGTGACACTCGTTCGTATCCCGCAGTGCGCGGAGGTTCGGCGGCTTGTCGAGGACGTGGACGAAGGGCTCGGCCTCGTAGCGCGCGCGGTAGAGCGCCTGCACGGCCTCTTTCGAGGTCGGCTCGGAGAGGGTCGCGAAGCAGGTCGCGAGCTCGCCCTGGTCGAGCGGCAGCAGGTGCGGGACGAAAGTGACCGGGGCCGGGCTGCCGAGCGCCGCCAGCTCCTGCTCGATCTCCGGCCGGTGGCGGTGGCCCTCGGTCTTGTAGGGGAAGGCGTTCTCGGTCATCGCCGAGAAGTGGACGAGGTCGTCGCTGGAGCGGCCGTAGCCGGAGGTGCCCTGCATCGCCGAGACGAAGACCTCGCCGAGCAGCCCCTTTTCGGCCAGCGGCGCCAGGCCGAGCACGCTCGCGGTCGGGTAGCAGCCGGGCGTGGCGACCAGCTCCGCCGTCCGCAGCTCCTCCCGGTACATCTCGGTCAGCCCGTAGACACCGGTCCCGAACAGGTCCGGGGCGCCGTGCTCGCCGTACCAGCGCTGGTACGTCTCCATGTCGCGCAACCGGAAGTCAGCGGAGAGGTCGACGACCTTGATCCCCTGGGCGCGGAGGGCGGCGTCGGTCGGCGCCGCGGCGCCGTGCGGATAGGCGACGATCGCCGCGTCGACCCCCTCGACGTGGTCGGGGTCGAGCTCGGTCAGCTCGATCGGCACCCGGTAGCGCGGGTAGAGCGCGTCGAGCCGCTTGCCGGCGTCGCTGCGCGAGGTCGCCGCGACCAGCCGCAGCCGCGGGTGGTCCCAGACGATCTTCGCCGCCAGGGCGCCGGTGAAGCCGGAGGCGCCGGCGACCAGGACGCGGGCGACGGGATCGCCGTCGAGCCGCTGTGCGGCCAGGTCATTCACGCAGCGTCCCTCCGATCTCCTTGAGCTTGGCCTTGATCGCCTCGCGCGCCGCCGTGACCTCCTCGTCGGTGAGGGTCCGATCAGGGGCGCGGAACTCGAGTCCCAGGGCGAGGCTCTTCTTGCCCTCGCCGAGCTGCTCGCCTTCGAACAGGTCGAAGACCTCGGCCGCCTGGAGCAGCTCGCCGCCGCCGGCGAGCACCGCGGCGCGGACCTCCGCCGCCGGCACCTGGGTGGGAAGGACAACGGCCAGATCCTGGTACGCAGCGGGGAACGTGGTGACGTCCTCGTAGTTCTCGTCGCCGGCGGTCGCTGCCGCCAGCAGCGGCGCGGCGTCGATTTCGAAGCCGGCGGCCGCCTCGAGGTCCCACTCGCGGCAGACGAGGGGGTGCAGCTCGCCGAGCCAGCCGGCCGGGGTGCCGGCGACCGTGACCGCGGCGGAGCGGCCCGGGTGCAGGAACGGCTCGGCCGCGGGCGCGAAGCCGAGCTCGGCCCCGAGTTGCGCTGCCAGCGCCTCGAGCACGCCCTTGAGGGCGAAGAAGTCGGTCGACTCGGCGCCGCCGCGCCAGGAGCGGGCGACGAGCGGCCCGACCGCCAGCGCCGCGATCCGGAATGGCTCGGCGACCGGCGCCGGCCGTTCGCCCGGGAAGACGCCGGCCAGCGGGTCGACCTCGCCGACGCCGAGGTCTTCGGGCGCCGCTTCGCCGGGCGGCGCCTCCAGCAGGTAGACGCTGCCGGCCTCGAACAGGGCGACTCGCTCGGCGCCGCGAGCGAGGTTCCGGGAGGCGACGTCGAGCAGCGAGCCGAGCACCAGCGTCCGCATCGCCGACTGGTCCTCGGAGAGCGGGTTGGCGAGCACGACCGAGCTGGAGCGGAGGTCGTCGAGCGGCAGCCGCAGCCGCTCCGGCTCGCCGGGGTCGGTGAAGCTCCAGCCGACGACTTGGTCGAAGCCGAGGTCGCGGAGGCCGTCTTCGGCCCGCCGCCGCAACCGCTGCTCGCGGCTGAGTCCGCCGACCCGGCCGGCGGTCGCCGGCAGCGTCGTCGGCAGGTGCTCGTCGATGCCGTGGACGCGGGCGACCTCCTCGATCAGGTCGACCTCGCGGGTGACGTCGTAGTGGCGGTCGGGCGGGACGGTGACCATGAGGTCCTCGCCGTCGGGCTCGACCCCGAACCCGAGCCGCTCCAGGTAGGCGGTCTGGTCGGCCTGGGAGATCTCCATCCCGAGCAGGCCGCCGACCCGCGCCGCCCGCAAGGTGAGCCGATGCGGCTCCGGGATCTCCGCCGCGACGTCGATCGTCCCCGGCACCAGCTTGGCACCGCAGAGCTCGACCATCAGCTTCGAGGCGACCGCCTGCGCCCGCAGGCAGAGCGCCGGGTGCAGCTGCTTCTCGAAGCGCGAGGAGGCCTCCGAGCGCAGCCCCAGCTGGCGCGAGGTGCGGAGGATGTTGGTCCCGTTCCAGTTCGCGACCTCGAGCAGTACCCGGGTCGTCGTCTCCGCGACCTCAGAAACTTGCCCGCCCATGATCCCGGCGATCCCGGTCGGGCCGTCGCGATCGCAGACGAGGACGGTCTCCTCGTCGAGCTCGCGCTCGACGTCGTCGAGGGTCGTCATCTTCTCGCCGGCGGCCGCGGTGCGGACGTAGAGGGCGCCGTTCGGGACCTTGTCGAGGTCGAACGCATGCAGCGGCTGCGCGGTCAGCAGCATCACGTAGTTGGTGATGTCGACGACGTTGTTGATCGGCCGCTGGCCGGCGGCGGCGAGCCGCGCCTGCAGCCAGAGCGGCGAGGGCCCGATCGTGACGTCGGTGAAGACGCGGGCGGTGAAGCGCGGGCAGAGGTCGGGGACGTCGACCGCGACCGAGGCGTAGTCGGACGCCTCACCCTCGCCCTCGGCCGGTGCGTCCTCGGCCCAGGGGTCGGGTGCCAGCGCCGCGCCTGAGATCGCGTGCACCTCGCGGGCGACGCCGTGGACCCCGAAGCAGTCGACCCGGTTCGGGGTCACCTCGATCTCCAGCACCGGCTCGGCCAGCGGGATCACCTCGCTCAGCGGCGTGCCCGCGGCGAGCGCATCGTCGAGGACGAGGATCCCGTCGTGGTCCTCGCCGACCTCGAGCTCGTCGGCGGCGAGGATCATCCCTTCCGAGGCGACCCCGCGCAGCTTCGCCTTGCGCAGCTTCTCGCCGCCCGGCATCCGCGCCCCGGGCAGGGCGACGGCGACGGTCTGTCCGGCGGCGACGTTGGGGGCGCCGCAGACGATCGTCCGCTCGCCCTCGCCGTCGTTCACCTGGCAGACCCGCAGCCGGTCGGCGTCGGGGTGCTGCTCGGCCGCCAGCACCTTGCCGACGACGAAGCCGTCGGCCTTGGGCGGGCCGGTGACGCCGATCCGCTCGACCTCGGTCCCGGTCATCACCAGCCGGTCGGCCAGCTGCTCGGGCGCGACGCCGGGGTCGCAGTACTCGCGCAGCCAGCTGTACGGCACTCTCATGAGAACTGCTCCAGCATCCGCACGTCGTTGTCGAAGAAGCGGCGCAGGTCGGGGACGCCGTGGCGCAGCATCGCCACCCGCTCGATCCCGAGCCCGAAGGCGAAGCCCTGGACCCGCTCCGGGTCATAGCCGTTGTCGGCGACGAAGCCGAGCACGTTGGGGTCGACCATGCCGGCGCCGAGGATCTCGATCCAGCCTTGGCCCTTGCAGAGGTTGCAGCGCTCGCCGCCCGACAGGGTCCCGGTCCCCTCGCACTGGAAGCAGGAGACGTCGACCTCGACGCTGGGCTCGGTGAAGGGGAAGAAGTGGGGCCGCAGCCGCAGCTCGCGCTCGCCGCCGAAGATCGCTCGGCACATCTCCAGCAGCGTTCCCTTGAGGTCGGCGAGGGTCAGCCCCTCGGCGATCGCCAGTCCCTCCATCTGGTGGAACATCGGGCTGTGGGTGGCGTCGGAGTCGCGCCGGTAGACCTTGCCGGGGACGACGATGAAGATCGGCGGCTCCTGCGACTCCATCGCCCGCACCTGCATCGGTGAGGTGTGGGTGCGGAGCAGGACGTCGGGGTGCGACTGGACGTAGAAGGTGTCTTGGAGCATCCGCGCCGGGTGGCCGGGCGGGTGATTCAGCGCCGTGAAGTTGTAGTAGTCGTGCTCGATCTCCGGGCCTTCGGCGACCCGGTAGCCGAGCCCGACCATGATGTCCTCGATCTGGCGCGTGGTGCGGGCGATCAGGTGGGCGTGGCCGACCGGCCGCGGCGGCGCCCCGGGCAGGGTGACGTCGATGCGGTCGGCGATCAGCCGCGCGTCGAGCTCGGCCGCGTCGAGCCGACCGGCGCTCGCCTCGAGCAGTGCCTCCAGCTCCTTGCGCGCCTTGTTGGCGGCGCCCCCGATTGCCCCCCGTTCCTCCGCCGGCAGCTCGGCGATCCCGCGCAGGACGCTCGTCAGCTCCGCTTTGCGGCCGAGGTAGCGGACCCGCAGCTCCTCCAGCTCGGCGCTGGAGGAGGCGCCCTCGATCGCCGCCGCGGCCTCGCCCCTGATCTTCTCGATCCGCTCAAGCATTGGGCGTGTCCTCCGGCATCGCTGGCGAGGATATTTGCTGTGCGGCTATCGCAGCGGCGGCGGCGACGTTGAGTGACTCGGCGCCGGGCCGCAGCGGGATCGTCACCCGCACCTCGCAGGCGGCGAGAACCTCGTCCGGCAGCCCCTCGCGCTCGGCACCGAGGCAGATCGTGGCGGCGCCGGCCAGTGCCCCTAGCCCGCCGCCGCCGTGGGCGACCATCGCCGCCCGGGGCTCCGGGGTCGCCGCCACCGCGGCGACGGCGGGCGGGCTGTTGAAGATCGAGCCCATCGTCGCCCGCACCGCCTTCGGCGAGTAGGGGTCGGCGCAGTCGGGCCCCAGCACGACCGAGCCGCCGAGCAGGGCGTCGGCGCTGCGGACGATCGTGCCGACGTTGCCGGGGTCGGCGACGCCGTGCAGGTAGAGGCAGGGGGCGATCGGGTGCTCCGCCCGGCGCAGCGCCCAGACCGCGATCACCCGCGTCCCGGAGCCGAGGGCGGAGACGTCCGCCAGCAGGCCGGGTTCGACCTCCTCGGTGCCTGGGCCGGCGTCCAAACCGCCGGACCCCGCCGCGACCAGCGCGAAGCGCGGCTCGGCGCCGGTGGCGAGACCCGCCGCCAGCAGGTCCTCACCCTCGGTCGCGAACAGCCCCTCCCGCTCGCGGTGCTTGCGGTCGCGCAGCTTGCGGACCAGCTTCAGCTTCTCGTTTTGGGGGCTGGTGATCATCGGCTGAGGGTGTCGGTTTGGTGTCTTCTGGTTGGCGGTTTGAAGTCCTGGAACGAAAAAGGGCGAGCCGTTTTCACGGCCCGCCCGGGAAGGTGGAGTATCAGGTGTTGCCGCTAGGCGGCCGCACCCTCCCGGGCTAGCTCCACGAATCGGCGGAAGGCCTCGCGGTCGTGGACGGCGATGTCGGCCAGCATCTTGCGGTTGACCTCGACTTCGGCTTTGTTGAGGCCGTTGATCAGTTCCGAGTAGCTCATGCCCTCGAGCCGCGCGGCGGCGTTGATCCGGGTGATCCAGAGCCGGCGGAACGTGCGCTTCTTGTTGCGGCGGTCGCGGTATGCGTACATCCCCGAGCGCTGCACCTGCTCTTTGGCGAACCGGTACGAGGAGTGCTTGCGGCCGAAGTAGCCCTTCGCTTCCTTCAGCACCTTGCGGCGCTTCTTGCGCGCGTTGACGGAGCGCTTGACGCGGGCCATCTACTTGCCTCCCAGCAGCTTGCGCACCGTCGGTGCGTCGTTCGGGGAGATGTCGACGGGCTTCGCCATCTTGCGCTTCCGCTTCGGCGACTTTTTCTCCAGGATGTGGCTGGAGTAGGCGCGCCGGCCGCGCAGCTTGCCGTTGGCGGTCTTTTTGAACCGCTTCTTGGCGCCGGAATGGGTTTTCATCTTCGGCATCGGGCTCGTTATTGAAGCAGACGAGCAAGGCCTGACGGGCTGACGCCCCGCGCCTGGGTACATTGGCGCCGCGATGCAGATCCTCTATGTGGTCGGAACGCGACCAAACTTCGTCAAGACCGCCCCCGTGATCGCCGCTCTGCGGGGACGTTTACCGGACGCGACGCACACGATCGTCCACACCGGCCAGCACTACGACCGCCTGATGTCCGACGTCTTCCTCGAGGAGTTGGGCGTCCCCGCCCCCGATCACATGCTCGAGGTCGGCTCCGGCAGCCACGCGGTGCAGACGGCGCGGACGATGGAACGGCTGGAGCCGGTGCTGGAGAACGAGCAGCCCGACCTGGTGATCGTCCCCGGCGACGTCAACTCGACCCTGGCGGCAGCGCTGACCGCGGTCAAGATGGGCATCCCGGTCGCCCACATCGAGTCCGGGCTGCGCAGCTTCGACATGACGATGCCGGAGGAGGTCAACCGGATCGTCGCCGACCGCTTCGCGGAGTACCTCTTCCTCCACAGCGACGAGGCGATCGCCAACCTGCGCGCCGAAGGGATCCCGGACGAGCGCATGCACTTCGTCGGCAACACGATGATCGACACCCTGGTCGCGCTCGAAGACCGCTTCCGCTCGGTCCACGCCGCCGCCGAGCTCGGGGTCGAGCCCGGCTCCTACGCGCTCGTCACCCTGCACCGGCCGGCGCTGGTCGACGGTCCGCTCCTGCCCGAGACGGTCGAGCAGCTGGCGACGCTCGCCGAATCGATGCCGGTCGTCTTCCCGGTCCATCCCCGCACCCGCAAGATGATGGAGGGGGTCGGCCGCGAGCAACCGGGGCTGATGCTGATCGAACCGCTTGGCTATCTCGAGTTCCTCTCGCTCGAGGCCGACGCCGGCGCCGTCCTCACCGACTCGGGCGGGATCCAGGAGGAGACGACCTACCTCGGCATCCCCTGCTTCACCCTGCGCGACAACACCGAGCGCCCGGTGACGATCCGAGCCGGCACCAACACCCTCCTCGGGCTCGATCCGGCGGCGATCGCCGGCATCCCAGCGGCGCTGGATGCGCGCGGGGCCGCTCCCGTGGAGCCGCCGCCGCTCTGGGACGGCAAGGCCGCGGAGCGAATCGCCGACGTACTGGTCGCCGACGCCTAAGCGTCGGCGGGGGTGCTGTCAGCCGCTGCGTCGGCTGGCGCGTCCTCAGCCGGGGTGTCGGCTGCGGGGGGCGCGGGGGGCGCAGGAGCCTCGGCGGGGGCGATCTCGGCCGCGGGCGCGTCGCCGTCGGACTCGGCGCCGATCTTGTCGACCTCTTTGCTCGGCGCCAACAGCATGCTCATGTTGCGGCCTTCCTGCAACGGCGCTGACTCGATCACGGCGATGCCGCCGAGGTCCTCGAAGAGCTTCTGCAGCAGATCCCTCCCGCGCTCGGGATGGGCCTGCTCGCGACCGCGGAACATGATCGTCACCTTGACCTTGTCGTGGTGCTTGAGGAAGCGCTCTACGTGACCCTTCTTGGTCTCGTAGTCATGGGTCGCGATCTTCGGCCGCAGCTTGATTTCGCGGATGTTCACCTGCTGCTGGTGCTTGCGGGCCTGCTTCTGCTTTTGCTCCTGCTCGTATTTGTACTTCGAGTAGTCGAGCAGGCGGGTGACCGGCGGTTTGTTGTTCGGGGCGACCTCGACCAGGTCGAGGTCCGCGTCCTGGGCGCGTTTCAGCGCCTCCGAGGTGTCGACGATCCCGAGCTGCTCACCGTCGGCGCCGATCAGGCGCACCTGGGGGACGCGGATCCGCTCGTTGATCCTCGTCGTGTCGCGCTCTGGTGGGCGCCGATCGAACCTACGCGGAACCGGCACTATCGAGAGGGGCGCTGAAGCTTCAAGAGGACGAGAGGTCGGAAAACTGGCACGGGGCGCTCAGCGAGGGCGGTGATTTTGCGTGCCAGCAGTCAAGTCAGCCGGAGTATAGAGACAGATTGGGCATTGGCAAGCGGGCGCTCAGCGCTTGGCGGTCTCGGCCTCGACCCGGGCGGCGAACTCGGCCAGTGCCATCTCACCCAGATCGCCGTCGGCGTGGGAGCGGACGGCGACCCCGTTGCCCTCCTCCTCGCGGTCGCCGACGACCAGCATGTAGGGGTAGCGGCCGAGCGAGGCGTCGCGGATCTTCTTGCTGATCGACTCCGAGCGGTCGTCGAGGGCGACGCGGACGCCGAGTTCGCGCAGCGCTTCCAGCGCCTTCTCCCCGTAGGCGTTGTGGCGGTCGGAGATCGGCAGCACGATCGCCTGCACCGGCGCCAGCCAGACGGGGAAACGGCCGGCGTAGTGCTCGATCAGGATCCCGGCGAAGCGCTCCATCGAGCCGAGCAGGGCGCGGTGGATCATCACCGGCCGGTGGGCGCCGTCGTCGGTGCCGGTGTAGTAGAGCTCGAAGCGCTCGGGCATCTGGAAATCGAGCTGGCAGGTGCCGCACTGCCAAGAGCGACCGAGGGCGTCGGTGATGTGGAAGTCGATCTTCGGCCCGTAGAAGGCGCCGTCGCCCGGGTTCAGGTCGTACTCGCGGCCCTGGCTCTCGAGCGCCGCGGCCAGCGCCGCCTCCGCCTTCGCCCACTGCTCTTCGGTCCCCATCGACTTCTCCGGCCGGGTCGAGAGCTCGACGTGGACGTCCTCGAAGCCGAAGCGCGAGTAGAGCTCGTCGATCGCCTCGCAGATCGAGGCGACCTCGTCGGTGATCTGGTCCTCGGTGCAGAAGACGTGGGCGTCGTCCTGGGTGAAGGCGCGGACGCGGAGGAGGCCGTGGAGGACGCCCTCGCGCTCATTGCGGGAGACGCGGCCGAACTCGGCCAGCCGCAGCGGCAGCTCACGGTAGGAGTGGCGGTCGGCCGAGTAGACGAGGCAGGCGCCGGGGCAGTTCATCGGCCGCAGCGCGAACTGGCGGTCGCCGTCGTCCATGAAGTACATCTCGTCCTTGTAGTTGTCCCAGTGGCCCGAGCGGTGCCAGAGGCCGACGTCGAGGACCTGCGGCGTCGCGATCTCCTGGTAGCCGCGCTTGCGCAGCTGCTCGCGGACCTCGGTTTCGACCAGCCGCAGCAGGGTCGTCCCGTTGGGCAGCCAGAACGGCATCCCCGGCGCCTCGTCGCGCAGCATGAAGAGGCCGAGCTGGGGGCCGAGGCGGCGGTGGTCGCGTTCTTTCGCTTCCTCGATCCGCTCCAGGTGCCGCTCGAGGTCTTTCTTCGAGAAGAAGGCGGTGCCGTAGATCCGGGTCAGGCTCTCGCGGTTCTCGTCGCCGCGCCAGTAGGCGCCGGCAACCGAGCTGAGCTTGATCGCCTTGATCCGGCCGGTCGAGGGGCTGTGGGGGCCGCGGCAGAGATCCTCGAAGGGGCCGTTGCGGTAGAGCGAGACGGTCTCGACCCCTTCGTCGCGGATCAGATCTTCGATCAACTCGACCTTGAAGTCCTGGTGCT
Source organism: Solirubrobacterales bacterium (assembly GCA_035689305.1). Lineage (GTDB taxonomy): Bacteria > Actinomycetota > Thermoleophilia > Solirubrobacterales > 70-9 > VAYN01. Next base: position 50,591 of record DASSLT010000014.1, read on the forward strand.
GGGAGCGGAAGAGCTCGATCGCCTCGCCGACCGCAACGTCGCGGCGGTCGAACTGCTCGTCGGCGTCGATGTGCTTCTGCATCGCCGCCTCGATCTTCGGCAAATCCTCTTCGGTGATCCTTGTATCGGGCGGGAACTCGAAGTCGTAGTAGAAACCGGACTCGATCGGCGGCCCAATCGTCACCTTCGTCCCGGGGTAGAGCTCGGTCACCGCCTCGGCCATCACGTGGGCGGCGTCGTGGCGGATCAGCTCGAGCGCCTCGGGGTCGCGGTCGGTGACGATCGCGATTTCGGCACCGCCCTCGGGCAGCGCCGCCGCCAGGTCGCGCAGATCGCCGTCGACCTTGATCGCCAGCGCCGCCTTCGCCAACCCCGGCCCAATCGCCGCCGCGGCATCGGCCCCGGTGGCGCCGGGCGCGAGCTCCAGCGGCTTCCCGTCGGGCAGGGTGACGACGATCTTGTCGGTAGCGGCCTCCATCGGAGGCCATGGTACGTGGCGACCGGCGCACGCTGCACCCACGCACGAGCCATCCAAGTGTGGTTGAGCTTAGTAGCGCTATGCGAGACGAAGCTCAACCACACTCAGGGCGCTTCGCCTTGGCGGGCCTGGCGGACCGCAATCAGGGGGCAGGGGCTTTCGGCGGCGATCGGTCCGGTGACTTCCCAGAGGACATAGGGCGGCGCGACCTTGCGCACCTTCAGGCCGGGGAACGGCGGGTCGTCCTCGCTGCCGCGGGTGACGACGAAGCGGACACCCTTGGTCACTTCGTCGAGTTCCCCTTCGGCGGCGACGCAGACCCGACCCCCGCGCAGCTCCCAGGAGATGTAGGGACCGCCGTGTTCGTCGGCGAGCAGCGTCGGCGAGGCGATGACCAGGGTCGAGTCTTCGGCGACGATCGGCCGCAGGCCGGTCAGCGCCGGCGAGTAGGAGGTCGGCCCGATCGGCGCGTTGGCGAAGGCGAGCGCCGAACAGACGCCGGCGGCCAGAACGAATACCGCCCCCGCGAGCGCCGCCAGCCCCAGCCCACCGCTCCGCTGAGAACGCACTTCTTGCCGCATAGCGAGCAGAACCGCGTCCACGGCCTGGGCGAGCGGCAGCGTGATCGTTAGCGCGACGAGTGGCGAGGCGATCTCGATCGCCTTGGCGGCGGTGTAGGCGGTGCCGCTGGTGCGGGCGGCGAGATACGCGATCGCGGCGGCGGCGAGACCGGAGAGGATCGCCGTCTCGCGGCGGCGCCCACAGCGAACGATCCCGTAGATGAGGAGGATCAGGGCGAAGGCGACGCCCAGGTAGTAGCCGGCGGCCGGGACCGCACCGTCGCCGGCAGCGAGCCGGAAGTCGCCGGAGGGCCAGATCCCGAGCGCCTCGAACGGTGAGACCTGACCGAAGAGGTTGCCGAGACCGGGCCCGTTGGGGTCGAAGGTTTCGAACTTGTGGAAGTCGATCATCCGCCCGATCTCCGGCGCGACGAGGACGGCGAAGACGAGGAGACCGAAGCCGACCGCTCGAGGCTCGGGCCAGCGCCGTTCCAGCGCGAAGCTCGCCACGGCCCAGATCGCGAAGGCGCCGACCATCCAGATCAGGCCGGGGAAGCTGTAGGCGTAGACGGCGCCGACCGCGATCAGGCCGGCGGGGACGAACCGCAGCGGCAGCTCGTTCCAATGCGGCCGCGTCCCCTCGCGCAGGGCGAGGACGAAGGCGAGGACCAGCAGCGCCTCGATCGTCTCCTTGAAGGCGCCCTGGGCGAAGTAGGAGGCGACGACGTAGGCGAGGCCGACGACGAGCGAGGCCGCCGTCCGCGACAGCGTGGCGAGCTCCCGGAAAGCGGCCAGGGCGGTCAGCGGCGCCAGCACCATGACCGCGACCGAGAGGCCGCTGAAGCCCTGGACGAGGCCGATCCCAAGGCCCTTGTCGAGGGCAACGACTACCGAGTGCGGCCCCAGTGGGTAGCCCTGGTTGAGGAGCTGGGAGGAATGGCCGTCAGCGAGCCGCGCGGTCGCCAGCAGGTGCTGCGACATGTCGGGGTTGAAACTGGTGCCGAGGATCCCGAAGTGCCCTTCGACCGCGAACGGCAGCGAAGCCGCCACCAAGGCCACCAAGGCGACCGGCCAGCCTGCGCGCAGCGCATCTCCCCCACCCTCCAGCCTCCCCCACAGGTAGGCGACCGAGGCGATGACCAGCGCCAGCACGGCGATCGCCGAGATCACACCGTGCCCCAGCATCCGCACCGTCGCCCAGCACACCGCGCAGACCAGCGCCAGGCCCACCGCGGGCGCCAGCCACGACCAGCGCCGCTGCCCGCAAAGCCCGATCGCAGCCTGCCCGATCACGAGCGAGGCCCCGCACACCGCCACCACCGCTGCATAGGTCCCAATCACGAAGCGGCGAGCCTAATCCCTACGACCGGGTTTCCATGACCTCGTTTAATTCCCGGCGCAATCTGTTCCGGCGGGAGAGGGAGAACGAGGTGAAGAAGGTCTGCGCTGTGCTGACTCTGGCGTTGCTGCTCACGGCGCTCGCTGCGATCGCAGCGTCGCCATCGACCGCTGCCGCCCGCGACTACGACTGCGCCGACTTCGCCAACCAGGCCGAAGCCGAGGAATACCTGCTCCCCGGCGATCCCTACCGACTCGACGCCGATCACGACGGGATCGCCTGTGAGGACCTGCCGTGTCCTTGCAGCTACTCGACGGTGCCGAGCGAACCGACCACGCCGGCTCCGCCTGCTCCCCCACCCCCGTTCCACCTGAAGATGCAGGTCGCAGTCAGGATCTCGAAACACCTCGTCGCGGTCGTCGTCCGAGCCAGTGGCAGGCTCGAGAACTATGAACTCGAATCCTGTCGCCGTCTTGCGGAACCGAACATCGACTGCCGCCTTTCCGCGCACGGAGAAAACTCCCGATTGCGAGTCGCCTGCCAGTACAAGGTCGAGGTGCGAGCACCCGACGGCGACGTCTCCGGCCGTATCGCGTCGCACAAATGCCGGACCGCGAACATCCGGACCTAGACTGAAGGGATGGCGTTCGTCCCTCCTGCCCGGCACCTGCTGCGCGCCAGGGACCTGGCGGACGCGCGCTACGCGGAACCTCTCAGCGTCGACGACCTGGCCGCGGCCGCCGGACTTTCGCGGGCGCACTTCAGCCGCGAGTTCCGGCGCGCCTTCGGTGTCTCACCTCATGCGTACCTGCTGACGAGGCGGCTGGAGCGGGCGGCGGCCCTGCTGCGGAACACGGACAACTCGGTCGCCGAGGTCTGCCTGGCGGTCGGGCTGCAGGGGATCGGGTCCTTCACCACCAGCTTCAAGCGCACCTACGGCCAGACGCCGACCGAGTACCGGGCCTCGTTTCCGCCGGCGGCGAGCCAGGCAATGGTCCCGGGCTGCTTCGTCCGCGCCTATGGGCGGCCCCAACACCGCACGTTTCGAGAAGACAGCGCGCCGGTCGGTTCCTAGCATCGCCTCCAAGCTGATTCCAACCAGGAGGTTTCGATGAGGATTGCCAACGCGCAGCTATGGGTTCACGACCAGGACGAGGCGCTTGCCTTCTACACCGAGAAGCTCGGCATGGAGGTCCGCGCCGATGTCACGCTCGCGGAGCTCGGCGACTTCCGCTGGCTGACGGTCGCCCCTCCCGGACAGGAGGACATCGCGATCGTCTTGATGGCGATCCCCGGTCCGCCGGTATTCGAGCCTGACACCGTCAAGCAGGTCGAGCAACTGCTGGCGAAGGGAGCCGTCGGCACCGTCTTCCTCACCACCGACGACTGCCAGGCCTCCTACGAGGAACTGAGCGCCCGCGGCGTCGAGTTCACCGAAGCCCCCGAGCAGCGCCCCTACGGGATCGACTGCGGCTTCCGCGATCCCTCGGGCAACCCCCTGCGGCTGACCCAGGTGATGGAGATCGCCGTCTAGCTAGGCGGCTTTGCGGCGCGCCGTCCGGGCGCGCCGCCCCTGCTGGGTGCCCCACTGCCGGGCGCGAACCCGTTCGGTCGGCGTCAGCCGGGCGGCACTTGCAACGCGGTGATCGATGTGGGCTTTGCGTCGCCGCGACGCCCGCGGCCCGCGGAACTGGGTCCAGACGAGGAACGAGGCGATCGCCAGGATGACCAGGACCAGAAGGAAGTAGAGGGTCTTGCTCTTCCCCGGCAGCGGCACGAAATCAGCGACTCCGTCGCTGTGGTGCTTGGGCTTGGCGACCGAGACTCCGTCTCCAAGGCCTGCCTCACCGGGGTCGGCGCCGGCCTCCGACGCGGACTTCTTGTCGCCGCCCGCAGCGTGCGGGCCGCGCGGAGCTCCGGCCCCCGCCGTACTCTCGACGCCGTGCGTGGACCGATCCGCGGTCGTCGCCGACGGGGTCGGTGAGGATGAACCGGTCGGGGCGCTGGTCGTGCTGCCACCGCCACCGCTCGAGCCGCCGCTGCCGCCACGGTCGCTGCCGCCTGAATTGGCGACGCCGCTGTTCGTTTGGGTCGGCGTGCCATTCGAGCCACCCGAGCTGCCCCGCGAGCCCGTCGACGGGCTCGAGGTATGCGTTCCCCCGGAGCTGGCCGGCGCCGATTCTGGCGCGGGAGTCGGTGAGGAGGTGACCGGCGTCGACGGTTCAGACGGCGTCGTCGTCGGGTTGTTGACCGGCGGCGCTTCGGTTTCCGGGACGATCACGGGATCGGTCGGTCCGCCGCCGCCTTCTTCTTCGCCTTCCGCCAGCGCGGTGCCGAGACCGATGCTCAGCAACGCCAGCACGCTGGCCAGGAGAAAGAGCGCGGCTCGTAGCCTCGAATCCAGCTTCTGGTGTCGATTTCGACCGGAGCGCATGACCTGGACGAATATTCTAGTCCCGGCCACACGGGTGATGGTGATATGGGCGTTACTGGGCTCGAACCAGTGACCTCCAGCTTGTCGAGCTGGCGCTCTCCCAACTGAGCTAAACGCCCGGGGACGCGTGAATCTAGCAGCGCGAAGTTGCCGCTGACGTGCAACTTTTCCGCCCGACCTGTGTTTATCCGTACGTCGTCCGAGCTACGACTGTAAGAACTTCGCGACTTGAGGACTGACGAGCCAGCGACTTCGCACTCTCTGGTGGCACGTCCTTCGGAAACAAGGGGCCCCTTCGCAGGGGCCCTTTTCCGTTCCGGAGCTGGACCGGCGGCGGCGCAGCGACTCAGACGTGGTCGCTCGGCAGATGCCAGCGGCGCGGGACGATCATCTGGTGGGCGGCCTCCGGTCCCCACGAACCCGGCTCGTAGACCTGCACCGTCGGCGGCTCCTCGAGCAGCGGCTCGGAGATCTCCCAGAGCCGCTCGATCGCGTCGGAGCTGGTGAAGAGCATGCGGTCGCCGACCATCACGTCGTGGATCAGGCGCTCGTAGGGGTCCAGCGCCTGGGCGGGGCCGCCGAAGGTGTCGGCGTAGCTGAACTTCATGTGCGCCTCCCCCAGCTGGATCGTCGGCCCCGGCACCTTGGCCAGGAACGAGGCCGAGATGCTGCCCGGCTCGCCGAGCTCGAAGCTGAGGTGATCGCGGCCGAAGGACTCGACGATCTGGTCGCAGTCGAGCGGGAACATCCGCCGCGGCGGCTGGGCGAAGGCGATCGTCAGCAGGTGTTTGTTCTCCGCCATCCGCTTGCCGGTGCGGAGGAAGAACGGGACCCCCTCCCAGCGCCAGTTGTCGACGAAGGCTTTGACCGCGACAAAGGTCTCGGTGTCGGAGTCGGGAGCGACCCCGTCCTCGTCGCGATAGCCGGCGTACTGGCCGCGGACTACGTTCTCGGGCCGCAGCGGCGACATCGAATCGAAGACCTTCTCGCGCTCGAGGCCGAGCGGTTTCGGGTCCAGCGCCGTCGGCGGCTCCATCGCGACGAAGCCGAGGACCTGGAGCAGGTGGGTGACGACCATGTCGCGGAAGGCGCCCGTTTCCTCGTAGAAACTGCCGCGCATCTCGATCGAGAGCGTCTCCGGCACGTCGATCTGGACGTGGTCGATGTGGTTGCGGTTCCAGATCGGCTCGAACATGCCGTTGGCGAAGCGCAGCGCCAGCAGGTTCTGGACCGCCTCGCGGCCGATGTAGTGGTCGATCCGGTAGATGTCGCGCTCGGCGAAGACCGCGCGCAGCTCGGCGTTCAGCTCGCAGGCGGAGGCGAGATCGGTCCCGAACGGCTTCTCGATGATCACCCGGGCGTCGTGGCCCAGCCCCTGGGCCCCGATCTTCTCGATCGTCGCGGCCATCGCCTTCGGCGGCAGCGAGAGATAGAAGAGCAGCCCCGAGTTGGCGCCGCCGAGATCCTCTCGCGCGTCCGCGATTGCCGCGTCGAGCTCGTCGAAGCCGTCACCGACGGCGGCGAAGCGCAGCGACTCCGCGAAGCGCTCCCACTCCCCCTCGTCGAGCGCTTTGCGCCCCGAGCCCGCGACCGATTCGCGCGCCAGCTCGCGGAACTCCTCGTCGCCGATGCCGTTACGGGCGGTGCCGATGATGCGAAACCGCTCCGGCATCAGCCCCGAACGGGAGAGGTGGAACATCCCCGGCAGCAGCTTGCGTTTGGCGAGGTCGCCGGTGGCGCCGAAGAGGACGATGACCTGGTCGGCGGGAACGCGGGCGTCGGCCTGGGCCGAAGATGAGGGGGCGGTGGCGACGCTCATCCCGTCAAGGCTGACAGATGCGGGACCTATGCTTGGCGGAGACGATGGCGCGGGGAGAGACAGAGGCGGGGGTCGGCTACGACTCAACCGCTTTGGACGCGACCGATCGCCGCTTCTGGCGCGAGATCTGGGACTCGGTCCCGGCGGCGGTCGCCACCGAGCGCGGCATCGAGCGGCGCCAGTTCGGGCCGATCCAGGCGACGATCGCGACCGAGCTGGCGCAGGTCGGGATGCTGAACCTCGTCCTCGGCGCGGCCGAGCCCGGCGCCGTCGCCGACGGCCACCTGGCCGCCGCGGCGAGCTGGACGCTCGAGCGCGGCGTCTCCCCCTACGTCTCGGTCACGCCCGGCCTGGCGGAAGCGGAGAGCGCCGAGGCATGGCTGGGCGAGAACGGCTTCGTTCCCGCCTACGCCTGGATGAAGTTCGTCCGCGACGCCCATGCTCCCCGCTTCAAGGTCCGCGACGACGTTCAGGTCGTCGAGGTGACCGATCCCGATCAGGAGCCGTTCGGGACGATCGCCGCCGTCGGCTTCGGGATGCCGGCCTGGGCGGGAGATTTCTTCGCCCACCTGCCGGGGCGCGAGGACTGGCACTGCTACGTCGCCAAGGTTGACGGAGAGGCCGTCGCCTGCGGGGCGATGCTGCTCGACGGCGGCGTCGCCGAGCTGGGGATCGGCGCCACGCTCGAGTCCGCGCGCCGGCGCGGCTGCCAGCTGGCGCTGCTGCACCGCCGCATCACCGATGCCGCCGCGGCGGGATGCACGACGCTCCTGGTCGAGACCGGCGAGCGGGTCCCCGGCCGTCCCTCCGGCAGCTACCGCAACATCCTCAGGGCCGGCTTCGAAGAGGCGTACCTACGGCCGAACTGGAAGCCGGCCAGGAAATAGCCGGTTCGCGGTTCCCCCGACCCTGCCAGTAAGTGACCTGGGAGAGGTTGACGAAGACCGGGTTGCCGGTGCGGTGGTGCGTCAGCGCCACCGGATGGCCACCGTTGTCGACGAAGGCGGCCTGAACCTCGGCCTCGTCCTCGCGGACCATCACCTGGTCGCGGCCGACGAAATGAATGATGGTCGCCATCACCGGCAATCAAAGCGCAGCAGGGCCGATGGTCAACCCCCCAAAGGGGGGATTGCTGTCGGGGTCGCCTATTTGGGCTCGGGCGGAGACTGCGGCTCGCTGCCGGGCGCGCCCGGCTCTTTGATCGCTGCGGCGGCGCCTTTGGCCTTGTCAACAAGGCTGCCCTCGCCTTTGGCCACGCCTTTCAGCTCCTCGGCATCCGCCTTGAGGGCGTCCATGCCGCCGCGATCGTCGACCGTCTTCTTCGCTTTGTCGAAGAGGCGTTTGAGGTTCATGGGCGGATTATCGCTGGGAATTCCGTTGGACAGATGTGGGACGTGCAGGAAGGTACTCGTCAGGCGCTGACGCGCTCGTCTGCCGGCACGTAGTGCTCGACGCTGACGTCCTCGAGCGCGAACCGGACTCCCTCCTCGGCCAGCCTGCGGCACTCCGCATAGGTCGCCGCAGCGGCCGCCCAGCGCTCGACGTCCGGTGACTCCGCCCACCAACCATCAGGTTCGTGGTGATAGATGACTCGCACAGGCTCCATTGGTCTCCGACTCAGAGTAGCTCCTTGGCTTCGCCTCGCTGAGGCCGACGTCACGAACAAGAATTTTGCGAACGACACCGCTGGCGATCTTCTCGCCTGCGTGGAACGCATAGGTCAGAGGCGGATAGCTTGGAGATTCCAACCGTCGATGCGATCCCGTCTGCCGGGATGACACGGTAGGACAGCGGCCGACGTTCGAGCACCCGCAGCAACACCCGCGCCTTCATCGAGGGAAACTGACCCCGCACCCAAGGCCAAGCCGGGCGCGCTGCCTTCCTCCCCCCGAAGGCGCCTACCGGAATCGAACCGGTGTAAACGGCTTTGCAGGCCGGTACATATGCGATTTTCCCGCATTCCAGAGCGGTTTTGCCCGTCCGTGGGCCAGTAAGTGGGCCAGTAAATGGGCCAGTTCGACGGGAATCGATGCAGATCCGCCGAGGTTCCGCCCATTATGAAGAGATGCCTTCGATGCCTTTAAATCCGGATCTCTTTGCAGAGCCGCTCCTACTAGCGGAGATGCGGGAAATCGCAGAGGGCAAGGCACAGTTGCCACCCTCACAAGCGCGTCGGCATCATTTTGTTCCAGCGTTTGCGCTCGCCCGGTTCGCCCAGCCCCCGGGATCGCGTAAAGGGTGGATTCACCAGCTTGATGTTCGATCGGGGGCACCAGAGAGAACCCGGCCTGAAGATGCTGCCTTCGTGAAGGATCTCTACACCTACGAGGATCGCCAAGGGGAGCAGTCTCGGACCGTTGAGTCGTTCTTCTCAATCGTCGAGAAGCACGCTGCGCCAGCCCTGGGCCGGCTGTGCGAAGACCCCAGCGCGATATCGCCGCAGGATCGCCTCAGCATCGCTTTCTTCCTTGCTTTCCAAGAGAGCAGAACGCCAGACGGACTTATCCGCACCGAGCGCATGCGCCAAGCAACTTTCGAGTTGAAGGCGAGCATGGGGCTGTCGAGCCTGGAGGTGTTCCGCAAGGAGTTCGATTGCGACGCCACGCAGGCCATGTCGGTGGACGAATTGGAATCCATGAGAAAGCGGATGCAAAATCAGCTTCTAGAGGGAAAGGTCGGGTACGAGTCCCCTCGGACTGGGGCAATGGCTCAGATCTTGAAGGTAGCCAGCGAAATCGCAGAGGAGATCGTCTCCCTGGATTGGATCCTCCTGAGCGCGGAAGGGGCCGAGTTCGTCACTTCCGACCGTCCGATCTCAATGGTCGACCACGCGCCCGAGCATCCGTGGAGCGGGAACGCTTGGAAGAGTTCTGCCGAGGCGATCAGCTTCTACCCGATGAGTCCTACTAAGGGTCTGTTCATGACAGCGGGAGACCACGGCCTCTCCGTCGCCACCTCAGACCGCCTTCAGGTCCGCCACCTGAACCTGATGACCTATGGCTGGGCAGAGCGCTTCATTTATGGGAGATCCCAGGAGGTCGTCAGCAAAGTTCGACGGCAGGCTCGGGACCATCCAAGGGACGTGGTTAAACCTAGGCCGCCCAAGCAGGTACTTCTCCTTCCGCCCGACGCTCTTAGTTCGTCGGTGACTTCGGAGTACGCTCGGCGAGGTTGGCCGAGCGCGATCCCGGTAGCCGACAAGGACGGCAAGACTGGAGAGATGGGCTACATCGTTGTCGACTTTGACGAACCTGCGGGCGCCGTCGCGAAACTAGGTACCGAGATCGCCCAGGCTCTTCGCCAGCAAGACTGACCGCTGCGATGTTCACACGGTTCGGACTCTTGTGTTCACGGCGAGCATCGTCATAGGAGCCCCTCGGGTGGGCCAGAGGCCAAAATTGAGATCTGGAGTCCGCCGGACAACAGTGCTCCAGCTACTCCCCCAGGGCGGTACGACCCTCCAGCCATCTGATGATCTCGTTTGGAGCCGCTTCGCCAGCCGCGATCTGTTCCACCATCGGAACGTCCGTATCGACATCTTCTCCGTCGAACGGCTGGCCGTTGGCTTCCAGGAACAGCCAGACGGAGAGAAAAGCGGCTCGCTTGTTGCCGTCAGGCAGCGGGTGATTCCGAGCCAGATGCTCGACCAGCACCGCCGCTTTCTCGATCAACGTGGGATATGCGTCCTGATCGCCAAAGCCCGACTGGGGCGTGGCAAGCGCCGACTCCGCAAGCGTGATTCTCGGCAAGCGGGCGATCTGCTCAGGGGTCGTCCCGAGCACCTCAGCGGCGATCTCGCAGTAATCGCCTAGCTCTAGGTAAATCGTCAAGGGCTACTTGGCGAGGCGGCGCAGCGTCTCGCGGTTAGCCTGGATCGCAGTCTTGATCCGGCCCTTGCGCTCCGCGCTGCTTCCGGGCAGGCCGAAGCGAAGCTTGCCTTTCTCGGCTTTCGGGGCGCTGGGAGCTTGCGGCTTCATCGCCGACACATTGTTGCATTGAGCATGTACGGCATTCGATATCCGAGCCGAGCGTAAGGCGCCTACCGGAATCGAACCGGTGTAAACGGCTTTGCAGGCCGCTGCGTAGCCACTCCGCCAAGGCGCCGGGAAGCGGTTGAAGGGTAACGGCGCGGGGCGCGGGCGGCGTCGTCGCTCCTGGTGGGGTCCGGGCGCCTTTCGAGGCCCAGGAGATGATCGCGAAGCTCTAGCTAGGCCGGAGCGTCGGCGTCGGTGTCGTCGTAGGGCGTCACCGTGCCGTAGTCCTCGACCGTGCCGCCGTCGCGGAAGCTGGCGTCGTCGGGATTGTCACCGGCCTCGCGCAGGGAGCGGCGCTGGCGCAGGTAGTCCCAGGTCTTGTCGAGCTGGACTTTCAGCTCCTCCATGCGGGCGTGGTCTTCGGAGCTCAGCCCCTCGCCCTCGTGACGGTGGAGGAGATCCTCCTCCTCGGCGACCAGCTCGTTGATGCGCTCCAGTACCTGTTCGTCATCCATGGCGACGTAGAGTAGCCGCCGCGCTCAGCCGCTGGTCGTCACCGCGACCGGCTGCGGTGCGGCGACCCGCCGCGAGAACTGCATCGTCCCGTCCTCGACCGGTCCGAAGCGCATCGAGCGCAGGTCGAAGGGGTAGCTCTGCCGCAGCTTCCAGGGTTCCTTCGAGCCCTGTTTGGGCAGGCCCTCGAGGGCGCGCAGGACGTAGCCGGAGGTGAAGTCGAGCAGCGGCTCCTCGGTCACCGAGGAGTCATTGACCCGCGGCGTGCAGACGTCGTAGCCGCCCGCGTCCATGTGGTTGATCAGACGGCAGACGTATTCGGCGACCAGGTCCGCCTTCAGGGTCCAAGAGGCGTTGGTGTAGCCGAGGGTGAAGGCGAAGTTGGGGAACTCGGCCAGCATCATCGCCTTGTAGACCATCGTCCGCGCCATCTCGGGACGCTCGCCGTCGAGCGTCACCTCGATGCCGCCGAGGAAGAGGACGTTGAGCCCCGTCGCGGTGATGACGATGTCGGCGTCGAGGCGGTCGCCGGAGTCGAGCTCCACCCCGCCCGCATCGAAGCCTTTGATCGTGTCGGTGGCGACCTCGGCGCTGCCGTTGGAGATCGCCCGGAAGAGGTCGGAGTCAGGGACCATGCAGAGGCGCTGGTCCCAGGGGTTGTAACTGGGGTTGAAGTGCTTGTCGACGTCGTAGCCGGGCGGCAGCGCTTTGACGACGCCGCGCCGCAGGAGTTTCCGCATCAGCTGCGGCCGCTTGCGCGAGAGGCGGTAGCTGATTCCCTGCAGGGTGACGTTCTTCCAGCGGGTGATCGTGTAGGCGGCGCGGTCCGGCAGCCAGCGCCGCAGGCCGTTGGCGATCATGTCTTCCCCCGGCAGCGAGATCACGTAGGTCGGCGAGCGCTGCAGCATCGTCACCTTCGCCGCGTCCTTCGCCATCGCCGGCACCAGCGTCATCGCGGTCGCACCGCTGCCGATCACCACCACCCGCTTGCCGGCGTAGTCGAGGTCCTCGGGCCAGTGCTGGGGATGGATGACCTGGCCGCCGAAGTTCTCGATCCCCGGGAACTCCGGGGTGTAGCCCTGGTCGTAGCGGTAGTAGCCGCTGCACATGAAAAGGAAGTCACAGGTGACGGTCGCCGTCTCGCCGCTGTCGGTACGGGTCGCGGTCACCGTCCAGCGCGCCTCCTCGCTCGACCAGGCGGCGGCGGTGACCTTGTGGTTGAAGCGGATCCTGGCGTCGATGCCGCCGTCGCGGGCGGTGTCGCGCACGTACTCGAGGATCGACGGGCCGTCGGCGATCGACTTCGGGTTGGTCCAGGGCCGGAAGTTGTAGCCGAGCGTGTGCATGTCCGAGTCGGAGCGGATCCCGGGGTAACGGAACAGGTCCCAGGTGCCGCCGAGATCGGCCCGCGACTCGAGGATCGCGTAGCTCTTGCCGGGGCAGCGCTCCTGCAGGTGGTGGGCGGCGCCGATTCCCGACAGCCCGGCGCCGACGATCAACACATCGAGGTGTTCAGCAGCCACTGATTCGCTCCCTTTGTTCACGCATCCGCTGGCTCCAGCACGCGGAAGGCTATCCCCGCCTTCTGCAGCCTTGTGAGAAGAACGTCACCCATCGCCTGCGCGGTGGTCGCTTGACCCGCGCACTCGGGCAGGTCGCCGAAGGCGAGGCAGAGCGCCGACTCGGCCAGCATTTTCGAGGTCTCGCCGTAGCCGGGATCGCCGCCGGACACCTCGGTCACGACCCGTTTGCCGCCGCCTTCGCCGACGAAGCGGACCCGGAACCAGCTGCGCTCGCGCTCGGCCTCGTTCGGCCCCTCGCCGGGAGATTTGATCTTCAGCAGCAGTTTGCGGGTCGGGGGCAGCGGTGCCAGCAAGGCGACGGTGCCGACCCCGGCGGCGAGTGCTCCGATCGTCGCCAGGTGGCGGGCGACCATGTTGTGGCCGTAGCTGAAGTCCGGGCCGTAGCGCTCCAGCGCGGCGGCGGAGCGGCGCACGATCGCACCGTCGATCGTCGGCAGCGGCGCCGTCCAGCTGCCGAGCCCCTCGTCGTGGCGGATGCGGGCGGGCGCCGAGTGGACCTTCCGCCCCGCCGGGCGTGGCTCGGCGCGGCGGCGCTCCTTCGCGGCGGCCATCGTCTGCCGGCCCCGGGCGAAGGCGTTGATCGCCGAGTGGAAGGTGCCGCCGGAGAAGGTCCCTCCCATGCGGACGTAGCCGTTGACCGTCAGCGGCACTCCCTCCGGAAGCTGCTGCACGGTGAAGTAGGTGCCGAGGTCGTGCGGGATCGAGTCGAAGCCGCAGCAATGGACGATCCGCGCCCCGGTCCGCACCGCTTCGGCGTGGTTCTCGATCCACATCCGGTCGACGAACTCGGGCTCGCCGGTGAGATCGACGTAGTCGGTGCCGGCGGCGGCGCAGGCGGCGACCAGGGGCGCGCCATAGAGCGCGTAGGGACCGACAGTGGTGATCACGACCCGGGCCGATGCCGCGACCCGGTCGAGCGCCGGCCGGTCGGCGGCATCGGCCTCCACCAGGTCGGGCGCCGGCGCCTCGGGGGCCGCTGCGGCAAGACCCTGCTGCACCGCCTCGAGCTTCGCCCGATTGCGCCCGACGAGCGCCCAGCGCAGTCCTGCCGGGGCGCGCTCGGCGAGATAGGTCGCGGTCAGACCGCCGGTGAACCCGGTGGCGCCGAACAGCACCAAGTCGTATTGACGCTCCTCCCCCACGTTGGGGATTCTGGCAAGTGAGGACCCCGTCGGCAGGAGCCGCTCAGCCGGCGACCCACTCGCGGGCCTCGTCGAGGCCCTCCATGCCCCAGACCCGGACCTCGCCGGGGGCCATCCAGGCGAAGAGCCGGATCGCGTTCTTCACCCACTCGACGTCGGTGACCAGCGCCGTCCGCTTCCACGCCTCGTGGTGGCGGAGGCCGATCTCGAGCCCGGTCTTGGCGTCCTCGCGGAAGGCGCCGGGGCTCATCTTGAACTCGGAATCGACGACGTAGAGCATCCGCACGTCGCCGCTCTCGACCGCCTCGCGCAGAGCCGGCTCCAGCACCTCGCGGTAGTCGTCGCGGGTGACCTCTCCCGTGGCCCGGAAGCCGATCGTCCCGGGCGGCATGTCCTCGATCTTCTCGACCATCTCGACCTCCTCGTCGTTGCGGAAATGATGCCCGACGGCAGCAGTAGCTTGCGCCGCATGGACGACATTCGCGACACCCGCCCCTGGTTCTGGATTCTGATCGTCGCCGTGCTCGCCGTCGCCGTGGTGGCGCTGGTGATCGCGATCTCGGCCAACAACAGCAGCGTCGACGAGAGGAAGGTCGTCGACGACGCGACCGTTCAGATCAAGGAAGAAGTCGCCGGCCTCAACGGCGCGATCAAAGCCGCCGACAAATTCCAGGAAGAAAGCGACAAGCTCGCCGCGGAAGACCGCAAGCGGATCAAGCGCGAGGTCAACGCCGCCGTCGCCGGCGGTGAAGCGGAGCTGCAGAAGCTGAAGACGCGGACCAAGTCGCTCGAAGCGCAGATGGCCGAATCGAAGACCCAGAGCGCCAACCTGAAGAAGAGCGTCGAAAACATCGAAGTCGGCGAGGAAAACCTGGAAGCGGAAATCGCCGAACTCGATGAAGAGGTGACGAAGCTCAGGAAGCAGGTCGACTAGTAAGGATTGGCGAAACTCCGCGCCTCGCTCCAGGGGCCCGTCCGAGCTGACATCCCGCCCATGCAACATTGACCCGGCTCTGGCCTTGTCAATATTGCAAGGGGTTCAAGCAGCGCCGCAGTCAGATGGCGCTTCCGACATTTACCCCACCCTGCTGTGGTCAACGTCGGAAGCGCGCGTGGTCGGCGCGTCAGGCTTAGTTGCCGATCGGCAGGCGCGGGTTGGCGCCCCAGAAGACGAGGGTGCCGAGCATGCCGAGGATGTGGACGGCGACGATGTTGAAGGCCATCGATTTCGCGGTCGCGGTGCCGACGCCGACCGGGCCGCCGGCGGCGGTGTAGCCGTAGTAGCAGCCGACGAGAACGATCACGGTCGCCATCGTCATCCCCTTGACCAGGCTGAAGACGAGGTCGGTCGGGTCCTGGAACATCCAGAAGATCAGCGTATAGCCGCCGGAGGAGACGTCGCCGACCTGTTCGACGACGGCGAAGTAGCTGGCGGCGTACATCACCGCGATGCCGACGACGTAGATGAAGGGGAGCACGATCCAGGCAGCCAGCAGGCGCGTCGCGCAAAGGAAGGTGATCGGCGGCACTCCCATCACTTCGAGCGCGTCGACCTCGTCGGAGATCCGCATCGCCCCGATCTCGGCGACGATCCCGGTCCCGACCTTGGCCGAAAGGATGTAGCCGAACGCGTACGGCATCGCCTCGCGCAAGTCACAGAAGGCGGAGAAGAGGCCGGCGTAACTGGGCACGCCCTGGGCGCGGAAGAAGTAGGCGCCCTGGATCCCGCACTGCAAGCCGAGGATGAAGACGAAGCACCAGATGATCACCGCCGAGCCGAGAATCAGGATCCCGGCCTGGCGGATCGTCTCGCCGAAGAAGCGGAAGACGCGGCCGGAGTAGACGAGGCCGGCGACACGAACGCCGAAGCGGGCGATCTCGCCGAACGAGTCGAGCCAGGCGCGCGGGGCTTCGACCAGGAAGCTCACCGGATCGTCTGCAGTTCCGGGTTGGTGGCAAGGAGAACGGCGCTGAACACGGTCTCGAAGGCGAAGACGCCGACGATCGCGATCACCACGGCCTGGTTGACGGCGCGGCCGACGCCGGCGGCACCGCCGGAGGCGGTCATCCCCTTGTAGCAGCAGACGACGGCGATGATGCCGCCGAAGATCGTGCAGGAAAGGACCGAACCCCAGATGTCGGTGGTCGCAGCGTTGGAGAAGAGGGTCGCGAAGAAGCCGCCGAGGCTCTGGTTGTAGATCAGCTCGGCGGCGATCCCGGCGGTGAGGCCGAAGATGATTGCGAAGACGTCGAGCAGCGCGGTGACGATCATCAGCGAGAGGAAGCGCGGCACGACCAGGTTCTTGACCGGGTCGACGCCGAGAACCTGGAGGGCGTCGAGCTCCTCGCGGATCTTGCGGGCGCCGAGATCGGCGGTGATCGCGGTGCCGGCGACGCCGCTGACGACGACCGCGGTGACCAGCGGACCGACCCAGCGAATCGCGGTGATGACGAAGAAGCCGCCGAGGCGGTCGAGGGCGCCGAACACCTGCAGCGGCCCGGCCGCCTGCAGACCGGGGGCGCCGAGATTGAGGGCGAAGGTCGAGATCAGCAGCGGGAACCAGCAGAGCCGCAGGGTGAAGAGGAACTGGTCGACGAGCTCCTCGCCGTAGGGATAGGGCGGCCGCAGCGCCGAAACGATCGTCCGCGCACTGAGGATCGTCATGCTCCCGACCTGCGCGAACATCTCGGCCAGCCGGCCGAAACTGCGAACTAGAGCGTCTGCCGCCATTGCGACCTCCCAATCGCGCCTTCCCTGCGTTCACCGTAAGTCGCGGGTCACAACTGTGGAATTACGCAGCAGTTAAGAGGAGTCGCGGGATTTGTGATGTTTGTGACATACTCGTCAGATCGAGTATGCGGTCTACATCGCGGTCCCATTTGGAGAGAACGCGGATCGCATCGCCGCCGGGGCCGCCACGATCGCCCCTCACCCTTCCGACTTCACGATTCGCGAGCACGCCGATCCCAGCGCGTCTGCCGACTCCGAACTCTTCCTCCGCATCCGCGGCGTCGGCGATCGAGATCAGGCGCTGGCCCGGGCGCTGGAGATCTACGAAGGAGGTCGACGCGAAGCCGGCCTCAGGCACGACTACGAAGCGCAGCCGACCCTGGTGCCTCGAGAGCCGTTTCCCAGTTAGGAACAGATCGACTCCTGGGCAGAGCGGCGCGACGACCGCGGGTTGGCTTAGGCTGGCGCCTCCGTGATCCCCGAGGCCGGTGACCTTGAACTGGAGTGAAGTCTTCGCGGTGCTGGTCGTCTCCCACCTGGTGGGCGACTTCCTTCTGCAGACCGATTGGCAGGCTCGCTACAAGGAAGGCGGCCTGGGGCCGGACCCGGTGCGGCGGCGGGCGCTGCGCAACCACCTCCTCACCTACACGGCTAGCTTCCTGCCGGCGTTGATCTGGGTCGCCAGCGAAGCCTCGCTGGCGAAGGCGGTCCTGGTCGGGATCGTGATTGCAGTGCCGCACTGGATCCAGGACGACGGCCGCCTGCTGAACGCCTGGATGGCGGTCGTGAAGGGGACCAACGGGGCGACCTCGCCGGGGCTACGCGTCGCCGTCGACCAGTCCTTTCACGTCGTGTTCCTCTTTTTCACCGCCCTGCTCGCCGCCGCCTGAGGCGTGTGTCGGTGCCGCCGGGTGCGCCCCCGGCAGCGTCCAGACGACGATCTTGTGGGTGCGGCCGCGGACCTCGAGCTCGCCAACCAACCTCAGCCCGTTCGCCTCGGTGCGGAGAGCCTTGACGGTCGAGTCGGCGACGAACAGCTGGTGGCCGCTGCCTTTGGTCATCCCCTCGAGCCGCGCCGCCGTGTTGGTCGTGTCGCCGATCGCCGTGTACTCGATCCGGCGCTTGGAGCCGACCTGGCCCGACATCACCGGGCCGCTGTTGAGGCCGATGCCCATCCCGAAGCTCTCCCCCATGCCCTCCGCCTCCATCCACCGGTTGAAGCGCGGCAGCCGCACCTCGACCATCTCCCGCGCCGCCGCCAGCGCCCGGTCGGCGTGGTCCTCCTGCGGGATCGGCGCCCCGAACACCGCCATGATCCCGTCGCCCATATAGGCGACGAGGGTGCCGCCGTGGTCCATGATCGCGTCGCTCATCTCCTCCAGGTAGCGGTTGAGGACGTCGATCACCCAGTCCGGCCGCAGCGACTCGGCGAAGCTGGTGAAGCCGCGCAGGTCGCTGAACAGGACCGTGCCCTCGCGGCGGACGCCGCCGAGCCGGAGGTCGCCGTCGGTGCGCTCGAGCACTTCCGAGACGACGGCCTCGGGGACGAAACGGGCAAAGGTGTCGTGGACGCGCTGGCGTTCGAAGGCGGTCAGCACGTAGTTGACGGCGAGGGCGCCGAGCGCCGAAACCACCAGCGCCAGCAGCGGGTAGACGACCGGCAGCACCGTGCCGCCGTTGAAGGTGAGCTGGCAGATGCCGGCGTAGGCGGCGGCGAGAACGAGGGCGACGAGCACCGAGGGCACCGGCGTCAGGCGCAGGGTGATCGCGGCGGGGACCGCCGCGAGCAGCAGGATCAGGAGCAGGTCGACCAGGGTGCCCGAGGAGGAGAGCGGGAAGCCGTGCTCGGCGGTCCAGACCTCGTTGGCGACGATTTCAGGGCCGGACATCAGCTCGTCACCGGTGGTAGACGTCGGGTGGAGGTCCTGGAGGACGGGAGCGGTCGCGCCGATGATCACCGTCTTGCCGCGAAACGCCGCCGCCGGCACTTCGCCCCGGAGCACCCGCGAGTAAGGGATGTTGCGGAAGGTGCCTGGCGGTCCGCGGAAGTCGATCCAGGCGGTGCCGTCGCCTTCCATCTCGTCGGGGTCTATCTCCTCCCCCGTCGCGGCTTCGGTCGCGGCGATCGGCAAGGTGACCAGCCCTTCCAATTCGTAGTGCATCCGCCGCAACACCCCGTGGGATTCCGGTCTGATGTTGCCGTTGGCGGCACGGGCGTCGATTTCGCGCAGGTTTTCGTCGCCGCCGAGAACGTTCGTGCTGCCGCCGGGTCCGACTTCGGTCGTCGAAAGGACGACGCCGCCGGCGCGCCTGACGGCTTCGAACAGCGCGAAGTCCTGCTTCGGCGTCGTTTCCGTCGTGAACTGAACGTCGTAGACAATCGCCTTTGCGCCGGCTTCACGAAGGCGGTCGATCACGCGCCCATGCAGTGAGCGCGGAAAGGGCCAGCGAATCCCCAGGTCGTTGAAGGTGACGTCGTCGACACCGACGACGACGATGTCCGAAGGCTGCTCCTGGGTGCCCCGCACCGAAAAGCGAGCGTCGACGCTCTGCGACTCCAGTGATCGCATCAGGTGGGTCGCGTAGATCAGGATCGCGATCGCCGCAGCCGCGAGGACGACGATCAGGATCGCGAGTTCGCGGCGGCGCCGCAGCGACCCGACCAGGCTCACGGCTTGGCTAGGTAGGACTTCCCGGCGGGCAGCGGGAACGTCTTCCCTGCGCCGAAGTCACGGATGCTGACGACGCCGCGCCGGACTTTGAAGAACGTGCTGCCGCAGCGGTCTTCCGTGAACCAGATCGTTCCCTGGACCGTCGCCGAGCCGTAGCTGCCTTCGGTGCGGAAGTTGCCGTGGCCGCTGCCCCAGAGGCGCCGGCCCTTGCGGCCGGAGGTGGTGGCGCCGGACTTGCGGGCTTCGCTGCCGCAGGAGTTGAAGTCGCCGCCTTTGAGCTCGAGGATCACGAGGCCGCTGCCGTCGTGCTGCTGGACCAGGAACTTGCCGCCGTAGAAGACCGCGCTCTGCGTTTCGCCGGCGGCGTTGACCGAGGTCAGCAGGACTTTGCCGTTGGTGGCGTCGACCAGCGAGCCGACCGGGATCGTCTGGCCTTCTTTCAGCTCGGTCGGCTTTTTCTGGCCGGGGCGCTGGACCAAGACCTTGCCTTCTTCGGGCGCGACGGCGACGCTTTCGCCGTTGTCGGGGATGACGGTGGCGGTCTGCAGCAATGGCTGCGCGGCTGCCTGCACCTGCGGCGGCACCGAAGTGTCGATCCGCCAGCTGAACGAGGCCGGGTCCGGGTCGGTGTTGCCGGCGGCGTCGATCGCGCGGACTTCGAAGACGTGGGCGCCGTCGGCGAGGCCGCTGAATCCGGCCGGCGAGGCGCAGGCCGAGAACTCACCGGCGTCGAGGCTGCATTCGAAGCCGGCGACGCCGGAGCCGTCTCCGTCGTCACCACCGAAGACGAAGCTGGCCGAGCTCGATTTCGACGGGTCGGAGGGCGTCGGGTCGCCGATCTCGGCCGTCGGCGCCGTCGAGTCCTCGCGGTAGGTCAGCGGCAGCGAGCAGGCGGAGGTCCCCAGCGGCGGCGAGGTCGCGGTGGCGCTGAATTCGGTGACGGCGTCGTCGGCGACCGAAACCTCGATCCCAGCTCCGAGTTCGGCCGGGGTCGCCGTCGTCGTGATCGGGGTTCCCGTGCAGTCGCCCGAGGCGAACAGCGAGACGGTCGTCCCCTCTTCGGCCGACCCGATCACGAGCGGGGCGTTGTCGTTGGCCGGCGAGCCGGGGTCGGTCGCGGTCAGATCGGGCGGGTCGGGGATCGACGAATCGACCGTCCAGGCGTAGGTCGCCGGCGTGGCGTCGACGTTCCCAACCCCGTCCCTGGCCCGCACTTCGAAGCTGTGCTCCCCGTCGCCGAGGCCGGAGAGCGCTTTCGGGCTGGCGCAGAGCCCGAAGGAGCCGCCGTCGAGCTTGCATTCGAAGCCGGCGACGCCGGAGCCGCCGGGGTCGGTCCCGGAGAAGGTGAAGCTCGGAGCGATGTCGGTGGACGGGTTCGAAGGCTGGCTGTCGATCGTCGTCGCCGCCGCCACGGTGTCGACGGTCCAGTGGAAGGTTTCCCCGATCGTGTTGCCGGCGTTGTCGCTGGCCCTGACCTCGAAGACGTGCGAGCCGTCCGCCAACGAGCTGTATTCGACCGGCGAAGAACACGGGGTCAGGGGCGCCGAGTCGAGGCTGCATTCAGTCCCTTTCAGACCCGAGCCCCCGGTGTCGCCGGCGCTGAAGGTGAAGACCGCCGTCGATTGGTTGGAGGGATCCGCCGGCGCGCTTTCGCTGGTGATGCTCGGCAAGGTCGTGTCGATGGTCCAGTCATAGAAATCGAAGCTGGTGTTGCCGGCGTTGTCGGTCACCCAGACCTGAACCTGGTGGGAGCCGGCAGGGAGCGAGCTGTAAGTGACCGGCGAGGAGCAGGGCAGGAGCTGCCCAGCGTCGAGCTTGCAGGAGACGCTGGCGACACCTGAGCCGCCGAAGTCGGTGACGTTGAATTCGACCGTCGCCGCGGTCTGGTTGGTCGGATTCGGAGGCAGGCTTTCGAAGAACACGGCGGGGTGGGTCGTATCGACTTCCCATTCGTAGCTGGCCGGGCTGGGGTCGGCCGTTGCAAGCTGATCACGGGCGAGGACTTCGAACGTGTGCGAGCCATCGGCCAGATCGGCATAGGCCTGCGGCGACGTGCAGGCCGAGAACGGGGCGCCGTCGAGACTGCATTCGAAGCCGCCGACGCTGCCGTTGGGGTCGGAACCGGAGAATTCGAAAGTCGCTTCGCCGAAGGGCGTGGGATCGGGTGGCGAGGAGGTGATTTCGGTGTCGGGCGGGACATCGGTGCAGGGGCCGATTTCCGAGGTCGAGCCCGCCGGCAGCGAGGCCGCGGTCGCACTGAGGAATTCGTAGTCGCCCGGCGGAGCGTCGAGGCCGCCGCCGGAGAAGACCCCGGTGCCGTCGGGGCCGGTCGTGACGAAGAGGCCGCCGAGATAGGACTCCGCCTGGCCGGCGCCGTTCAGGTAGCAGCCGGTGCTGGCGTAGACGTCGATCAGGTAATCCGAGTCGGGTTCGCCGTGGATAGTCCCGGATATTTCGGTTTCGCCGGCTTCGATCTCGCCGAATTCGACCAGCGGCGCCGGCGTTTTCTCGACCGAGTTGATCTTGATCGCGGCTTCGCTGTTGGCGTAGATCCGATTGCGCCTGATCGACGCGTTGCTGGCGGCGTCTTCGACGAGGATGCCGGCGCCTTCGTTGTAGCGGATGTCGTTGGCCGGAAAGCCCTCGTCGCCGGGGATGCCACCGATGAACGGTTCTTCGGCGACGCTGCTGACGAGGATGCCGGCCCCGATCGAGGTCGGCCTGCCGTTGGGCATCGGGTCACCAGCTGCGTCGATGCCGATCCGGTTGTCGCCGATGACGGTCCCCTCGCCGAAGTCGGTGAGGCCGTAGGCGGTGTTGCCGGAGATCACGTTGCCGCCATTCGAACATTCGGCGCCGATCCGAGCGCCGGCGCCAGCGGTCTCGATCCCGGTGTCGTTGGGGAAGGCCGTGGTCCCGTCGAGGCCGACGCCGAGGAAGTTGGCGCAGACCCAGATCGCGGAGCCGCCGGCGACGAACATGCCGAGTTCGAAGTTCCCGATCGCCAGTCCTTCGACCCTGCTGCCGCCCGCGCCGTCGAGGAAGGTCAGGCCTTCGATCAGACCCTCGCTCTGCGCTTCCTCGCCATCGATCGCGACCACGGGCGAGCCGGCGTAGCCGGGGGCGGTGGTGGCGTCGATCGTGACCGGGTGGATGATCCAGGGCAGCGTCTCGCTTTCGAGCTCGATCGTCCCCGCGACGCTGAATTCGATCGTGTCTTCTTCCTCGTCGATGTTCGCCTTGCCGATCGCGCTCGACAGCGAGCATTCGAGGTCGTCTTCGCAGCCGTAGGGGCTGTAGGCGGGGTTCAGCGTGTCGACCGTGTAGGTGTTCGCCGAGGCCACCGCCGGCAGTGCCAGGGCTAGCAGAGCCACGACCACCGTCGCCAGTGCGAGCGGTAGCCGGTCACGCACAAGCGAGCTTGACGAGCTGGTCATCTGGACGAAAGTTGGAAAAGGATCGCGAACCTTAACCGCTGTTTCCGTAATTAGTTTCTGATTTCGGTACAAATCCGCGCCGCTCGATCCGGCCCCGTTGCCATTGCCGAGGCGCGAACGACGGGATATCTTGCGCCGGACCATGCACGGCGCACGTGAGCTGAAGTTGGTCCTCCGTGCGCTGACCGTCGATCTCGACAACCGCGACCTGACGCTGCTCGGCCTCGCCCGCCTCGCCGTCTCCTTCGCCAGCTGGTCCTTCACGATCGCCCTCGGCGTCTACGGGTTCGAGGCGCACGGAGCCGTCGGCGTCGGCCTCGTCGCCGTGATCCGGCTGCTGCCCGGGGCGCTCGCCTCGCCGTTCGCGGGGATCCTCAGTGACCGCTACCCGCGGCGCGCGGTGATGCTCTGGAGCAGCGCCGCGATGGCGGTGGTGATGGCCGGCGCTACCGTCGCTGCGGCACTCGACGCGCCATCCGGAGTGGTCTTCGTCTTCCCCGCCCTGTTCGCGATCGTCGCCAGCGGCTACGCGCCGGCCGAGTCGGCCCTCTCCCCCGTGCTCGCCCGAACCCCGCAGGAGCTCTCGGCCGGCAACGTCACCCACGCCGCCCTCGATACCGGCGGCTTCCTTCTCGCCTCGCTCCTCACCGGCCTCCTGCTCACCTCGTCCTCGACCGGGGTCATCTTCGGCGTCGCCGCGGCAGCCCTGCTGTTCGCGGCGATCGCGCTCTCGCAGGTCCCTGCCGATCGCCGCCCCGAGTGGGCCGGCGGTGACGATGAGATCGCCGGCGCGGCCCGGAAGATCGGCGCCGGCCTGACGGCGCTGAAGGAACACCCCGGCACTCGCCTGGCGATGGCGGTGATGATCGCGCTGATCTTCTTCGAGGGCTTTGCCGACGTCCTCGTCGTCGTCATGGCGCTGCACGAGCTGCACCTCGAGGAGGGCAGCGTCGGCTTCCTCAACGCGGCCTGGGGAGCTGGAGCTCTGCTCGGCGGCGCCGCTCTCGCCCTGGTGCTCGACCGCGGCAGGCTGGTGATCGCGATCGCGGCCGGCAGCCTCGTCGCCGGTGCCGGGATCGTCCTGCCGGGGGCCTGGGAGGTGGCGGTCGCCGCCTACATCGGTTGGGCCGTGGTCGGCGGCGGCTACAACTTCGCCGAGGTCGCCGCCAAGACCCTGCTGCAGCGGCTCAGCTCCGACGAAACGCTCGGCCGCGTCCTCAGCACGATGGAAAGCGGCCGCCTGGCGGGAATGGCGCTGGGCTCGATCGGAGCGACCGTGATCGTCGAGCTGCTCGACGTCCGCGCTGCGCTCTTCATCCTCGGGGCGCTGCTGCCGGTCTTCGTCTTCGTCTGCTGGACCCGGCTGCGGCGTTTCGAAATCGGGGCGCCGGTCTCCGAGGAGCACTATCAGCTGCTGCGCGAGAACTCGATCTTCGCGCCGCTGCCGATCGCCACCGTCGAGCGCCTGATCGGGGACCTGGTCCCGGTCGAGGCCCCCGCCCGGGAGGACGTGATCGTCCAGGGCGAGGCCGGCGACCGCTTCTACCTGATCGAGAGCGGCCAGGTCGAGGTCTTCGAAAACGGCGAGTTCCGACGCAACGAGGGGCCCGGCGAGTCGTTCGGCGAGATCGCCCTGCTGCGCGAAGTGCCGCGCACGGCGACGGTGCGGACGACCGAGGCGACGCGGCTGCTGGTGCTCGAGCGCGACCAGTTCCTCGGCGCCGTCACCGGGCACCGGCGCAGCCACCAGCTTGCCCATACCGTGGTCGACGACCGCTGGGCGAGCCAGGAAATGACGGCGCCCAGCGCCGACTGAGCGGCACGCATGTCGTCAATCAGCTGGGAATGACGGCGTCGCCGAAGACCTCCGGCCAGATCAGGGTCACACCCAGGCTCTCCGTCAATGCCAGCCAGGTTTCGTCTTGCGGTTTCCGCTCGACCGCTATGAAGCTGCGAACCGAGCGGCCGGCGGCGGAAAGCAGGAACGCGTACCTGAGAACCTGACCCAAGGCAAGTCGGATCTGCTTCTCCTCGTTGATGCCGGTGAGGCTCTTGACCTCGGCGATGCAAAGCACCTCCCCGTCCTCCCAGCCGAGATCGAATTCGGGCTCACCGGCGTCCGGCGACCGCGGCGTCAGCCCAGACTCCTCGAGCAGGTCGTGGAGCAGGTTCTGGGTGCGCCGATGGGCGCGGAGGCCGCGATCGACCAGGTTCGGATCTACCGAGTGCGGGTCCCGATCTCTTCGCGTCGAGATGTTCTCGTCGGGGCGGCGGTACGGAGCCCCGAACGACCCGCGACCGGCGAGCGGTGCCGGGTCGGCGGCGGTAGGCCTGGATTCCTCGGCGAGGCGGACCACCGGCGCCAGCTGCGGAATCGCAAGCAGCAGCTCGCGGGGCATCTTCGCCATGTAGCCCTGAAAGGCCCGCACTGACCGAGACTCGGAGAGCTGGAACGGAAAGTAGAGCGGCAGCCCAGGATGGCGCTGGCGGAGCGTGTCGTACACCCGCTGGATCTCATCTTCCGCCTCGCGGAAGTCATCCATCGTCACCGGCTGCGCGACCGGGAAGGGGCCTTCGAGCGGCCGGCGCCAGGCGGGGCGCTCGTAGGGTTCGACCGGGCCCCTGCCGCTCGCCTGGCCGTGAGCACCCCAAACCAACAGGTCTTCGTACGGCTGCCCGACCGCCCTCGACCAAGAGGAAATCCGATTCGACGGGCGGGCGGCGTAGTGAAGGACAACGTCCCCCTCGGCTACCTCGTTGACCAGGTCATAACTCCAGTACGGCCGCCCGTACTCGTTGAGCTGGGGCGCAGCGAGATCCTCGCCGAGGTCGGGCCGATCGGTTATCTCGACCCAAAAGACCTCCTCCGGCGCGCTCTCCCACCATCTCGACGGCATCCGTTTGGAATGTATGCCAGACCCGCTCCGCCAACCGTGGCTGGCGGAGCGCGATCTATGCAATTAAGTCCCGCTCGTGCTCTAGAGAGACAGGTAAGCCGCCACCGTGACCCCGGCCATCGCCGCGTAGCCGGCTTTGGTCGGGTGAATGTCGGCTTCCGGACTCGCCGGGTTGAAGGTGCCGCCCGGGCACATCGCCGTGAAGGCGCAAACCGTCGGGATGTCTCCCGCTTCCGGCCCCCCGTGGGTGCCCGAGAAGTTGATCACCCTCAGCGTGTTCGCGAAGCCGACGCCGAATTTCGCCGCAACGCTTTTCAGCGCGCTGTTGAGCGCTTCGACCGTCGCGTCTCCCGTGCCTTCCGGTTTCAGCAGCGTCGGGTAGGGGTTGTACTGCGAGACGAAGACGATCTTCGCTTTCGGCGCCGCCGCGCGCAGCTGCGAGAGGATGAAGCCGACATTCGAGACGACCTGCCCGATCTCGGCTTCGATCTGTTCCGGCGTGCAGGTGAAGGTCGCCGGGAAACCGCAGGTGTGGCTGAGGAACTGGAGGATGTCGTTGGCGCCGAGGTCGAGCGTGATCGTGCCGGTTCCCGATTCTTTGGCGATCGCAAGCGCGTCTGCGAGCTGCGTGCCGGGGTAAGTGTGGTGGAGGAACGCCTTCGGGAACGGACTCCCGGTCGGACCGCCGGCGCAGAAGCTGGGCCCATATGGGCCGGAGCCTTTGATGAAGGTTTCGGTCGTCTCTCCCGGGCAGCCGTCGTTGACGATCTGCAGTTTGGGATTGAGCAGTTTCAGCGTCGCGCCGAAGTCATCGACGTAGCCGTCGTTGAAGTTCGCCGCTTCGACGAAGCCTTTTTCTTTCAGTTCTTCCTGGAACTGAGCTTGGTGGTAGCCGTAGGCGAGCGAATCACCGAGCGCGAGATACGTTTTTCCGACGCTGGCGCCGGCGGCCGGAGCGAGCGCGAGCGCTCCGAAGGCAACAAGAGCAGCAACGCACACGAACAGGCGCGTGCAAAGGCGATACAGGGCAGTCATGGCCCCTCCCTAGATTCAAGAAACGGTTTCCACAGCCGAGCTTTATTACTCTGCTCGACTTCTCCCATTCGAACCTAACCGATACCGGAACAGCCAACAACCGGGGTTCGGTCGGGGTCTACCGCCCTCCGCCGCGGGCGACCATATTGTTCCGCGCCCTTGTACGACGCCCCTCACCTGATTGGCGGCGGGGCGCGTGCCCGACGGCTGCCTGACTGGCCCGACGCCCGGCCCCTCCGCTCCTGGCAGCAGGAGGCGACCGAGGCCGTGCGGGCGCATTCGGCGCCCAGCTTCCTGGCTTCGGCCACGCCGGCGGCCGGCAAGACCACCTTCGGCCTGCACATCGCCCATCGGATGCTGAGCGCGGGCTTCGTCTCGCGTGTCGTCGTCGCCGGCCCGACCACTCACATCTGCCGTCAGTGGGCCGCCGACGCGGCCCGCTACGGGATCGACCTCGAGCCGAACCGGCCGAACTCGGACGGGCCGGAGTCGGGCGACTTCCACGGCGTCGCCGTCACCTACCAGACGATCGCAGCCGGGCCCGATACGCACCGGCAGGGCGCCCGTCGGCCGACCTTGTTGATCGCCGACGAGCCGCACCACATGGGCGACCAGGCCGCCTGGGGCCTGCAGACCCGCAAGGCCTTCGACGGCGCCCGCTTCCGGCTGCTCCTCTCGGGCACGCCCTTTCGCTCCGACAACTCGGCGATTCCCTGGGTCACCTACGACGAGGACGGCATCAGCCGGGCCGACTACGCCTACGGCTACCCGCAGGCCCTCGTCGACCGGGTCTGCCGCCCGATCACCTTCCTGCCGTACGACGGCGAGATGGAGTGGATCTCGGACGGACGGCTGCGCAGCGCCGACTTCGACCTCGTCCTGCCGGCGGCGGAGGCGGCCCGGCGCCTGCGGACGGCCCTTCACCCGGAGGGCGAGTGGATGGGCGAGGTGCTGCGCGATAGCGACGCCAGGCTGAGCGAGGTGCGCGCAGAAGGGCACCCCGACGCGGGCGGGCTGGTGATCGCCTCCGATCAGGATCACGCGCGGGCAATCGCGGCGCGCCTCGGCTCGATCTCCGGGGAGCGACCCGAGCTGGTGATGAGCGACGAGTCCGGCGCCAGCCGGCGCATCGCCGATTTCGCCGACTCAGATCGACGCTGGCTGGTCTCGGTCCTGATGGTCTCCGAGGGCGTCGACATCCCGCGCCTGCGGGTCGGTGTGTATGCGACGGCGGCCCGGACCGAGCTCTTCTTCCGCCAGGTGGTCGGCCGCTTCATCCGGGCCACGCCGCGACCGCGGCGCCAGATGAGCTACCTGCTGATGCCGGCCGACCCGCGGTTGAAGGCGCTCGCCCACGAGATCGAGGAGGAGCGCCGCCACGCGCTCGACCTCTCGCCGGCCGCCGAGGAGGACGAGAGCGAGGAGTTCGACGACCCCGGTCAGGAGGACGGCGAGCCGGGTGGCGGCTTCGCCGCTCTCAGCTCGGGCGACGCCGAACTGGACGAGGCGATCATGAGCGCGACCACGCTTCAGCTCTTCCCGACCGATGACCCCCAACCGGCCCCGAAAAAAGCGGCCACCCTCGCCAAGTCGAAAGCCGCGTCGGAGGACGAGCCCCAGCGCGAGTCGGCCTACGCGGCCCGCGAGCGGTTGCGCGGCGAGCGCAGCCGGATGGTCGGCGACCTCGCCCGTCGCAGCGGCAAGTCCCACCGGGAGATCCAGGCCCGCATCAATCGTGCCACCGGCGTGCGCTCGGTCGCCAACGCGACCATCGACCAGCTCGAGCGGGGCAACGAGATGCTGCGCCGCGAGCTGTGGCGGTGAAGGTGGTCGTGAGCTACGCCCCTTCGGACGACGCCTGACCCTCGGTGCGATCGGCGCGGGCGCCTCCGCGGGAGGAGAAACGACCTGCATACCGGCGCTCTCCAAGCCGTTCGCCCGCCTACGCGAACACGCCCTGGCTGCCCGACGAAATCGGCCGGCACCGACTGGTCGCCAAGCGCGAGAGACTGCCGCGGGAACCGGTCTGGGTTTACGTCGGGACGGGCGTCGTCTTCGCCGACAACACCAGCCCGACCGCGACCAGCCCGGTGCGCGTCTTCGCCAAGGGTGCCGCTGCCAACTCCGGACTGAAGAGCTACAAGGCGTTCGGCGAACCCGAAGCGGCCCGATGGAACTCCTTCATGATGGTCGGCGACCCCTACCGGACCGGCAAGGAACTGGCCCGCGTTCCCGTCAAGGGAAGCAAGCCGTCGATGAGCCAGATCTTCGTCGGCCGCGGCGTCGTCTACTGCCTGGCGACCGAGACCGGAACGCGCCATGGCTTCATCACCCGGATCACCGCCGCCAGGAGGTAGCGCAACCTGTCTGCCGTCAGCGGCTCGGGACGAAGACCTGGTTGCCGGCGGTGACGCGGATCGGTTTGGCGCTGCCGCGCAGCGGAAGCACGAACACCACCCCCTGCGTGACCCGGACGAGCGTGCCGTTGCAGTAGTCGACGGTGAGCCATTCGGTGCCCTTGTCGGCCGCGGTCGCATTCGCACCGGTCGTCTCGGTCGGCCCGTGCGCGTTGCCCCACAGCCGCCGGATTTCGCGCTTGGGCTTGTCTTTCGCCTTGTGCTCCTTGCTCCCGCTGGCCCCCGCAACCTCAGCCGGCCGGCTCGTGGTCGACGCGGAGCAGGTTGCGAAGGAGCCACCGGTGAGGACGAGGTTGGTCACGACCTTGGGGTGGATCGGCTGGCGGAAGATGAAGCGACCGTCGAAGGCGTTGCCGATCTGCGTGTCCCTGGGTTTGGTGGACCGGGCGCTTTCGATCCTGACCGCGCCCTTGCGCGTGTCGACGGTCGTCCCCACGGGGATGTGCAGGGACTGGTCCAACGGTTCGGGTCTTCGCGAACGTGGGCGCGTCACGAAGACCTGGCCGGCGGTCTTGGTGATGTTGGCGGACTTGCCGGCGACGGGCGGAGGGAGGGTCTCCCTGGCGCGAACGACCACGCCAGCCGCAGAGTCGGCGACGAGCAGGTCGCCGCGCGGCGTGACGAAGATCCCCTCGGGCCGCCGCAGTCGCGCCGATCCTTCGCCTCTGAAGCTTTCGAGGTACGTGCCGTCGGTCGCAAACTGCTCGACCCGGGCGTTGCCGGAGTCGGCGACGTCGAGCCGGCCGAGGGCGTCGACGGCGATGCCTCCGGGGTCCTGGACCTGGCCGGGGAGGGTGCCGGGCCCGACCACCTGGGTACCCGGACCGTTCTTGGCAGCTCCCGGCGGATAGGCGACGATCTGGTTGTGGCCGCTGTCGCTGACGTACAGAGTCCCGTCCAGGCCCAAGGCGACGCCGCGCGGCCTCGACAGAGCGCCCTCGCCGATCGTTTCGA
The DNA here is from genome assembly GCA_035689305.1 of Solirubrobacterales bacterium. Lineage (GTDB taxonomy): Bacteria > Actinomycetota > Thermoleophilia > Solirubrobacterales > 70-9 > VAYN01. Next base: position 80,576 of record DASSLT010000014.1, read on the forward strand.
GGTAGGTCCCGTCAGCCCCGAATGCCTGGACGCGGTTGTTGTTGGTGTCGGCAACCCAGAAGCGCCCGTCGACGTCGGCGGTGATGCTCTGCGGCGCGTTGAACGAGCCGGGAAGCGAACCCGCACCCGACGGCCCGTTGAACCCCGCCACCGGGGCACCGCTGAGGCTCAGCTTCTGAACGCGGTTGTTGCCGGCCTCGAGCACGAGCAACGAGGGTTCTGCGGCGAGGCCGTAGACGCTGCTGGGCTGGCTGAACTGCCCCGGCCCGGAGCCGGGACCGCCGAGGGCGGGCAGGGTCGAGCCGTCACGGGCGAAGACCTCGATGCGGTCGTTGCCGGTGTTGGCGACATAGATGTTGCCGTCGAAAGCCTGGGTGACACCCGTCGGGCCGGAGAGCTGGCCCGGCAGGCTGCCAGGAGTGCCGAGCGGCGCTTCGCCTTCGACAATGGCGCGCGCGGGCGCGACGGTGACGATGAGCGCTGCAATCGCGACCGCCAGGATGCGCAGCTGCGGGAACCGCCCTCCCCCAGCAAACGCTCGCCGCCGTCGACCCGGCCTCAACTGTGTCCAACTTGGAGGGGTGCGAGCCCGTCTCGAGCATCGTCACGCGTCCAAGCGTAGACACTCGGCGGCACCCCACCCTTTTTGCGCAGCTCGACGGGCACGTCGCGCAGTTCGGCCGGGATCAACTCGCGCGCCTCGACACCAACCCCTTCGCTGAAGGTCTTGACCGATGCGCACAAGGTGACCCCGAGACCCTTTGCCACTTCCTGCAGGCGAAAGGCGCGGATAGTCGGCAGTGCGATCACCGAGAACTCGAGGCCACCCTCATGACCGGTAAGCCCGACGGCGACTTCACCCGAGTCGAGACCGACCCGCACGTCGAAGTCGCTGACGCCTGCCAGGTCCCAACTCTGCTGTTTCAGCCATTGACGCATCGATTCGACCACATCGGTGCAAGCCATGTGCGCGGTCTTCAGCGCCAGATCCACATGCTCCTTGCTGCGACCGACGAGCCCGAACGCCGCCATCACCCCGTCGCCCATGATGTCGACTACGACCCCGTCGTTTCTGAACACCTTCCCGACGACAAGATCCTGGAACTCCGAGGCAAAATCGAGCACGTCCATCGTGCGCTCGTTGTCGGTCTTACCGGGCTGTTCCATCAGCGCCGTCGTGATCTCAGTGAAGCCGGCGACATCGACGAACATCACCGTGCCCTTTTCGACTTTGGCGGTGCGGCGCTCTGGGTCCTCACACCGCGCCAGCAGCTCACCCACGAACTCCTTCGGCACGACGCTGTGCGCGGCGGTGTAGAGACGCTGGGCGTTGAGGGTGTCGGCGAGATACCGGTTGATCACGCCGAAGCTCCCCGCGAGAAACGCAGCCAGCAGCGGCGCCCCGACGGGGATCACCGTGCCGCGATCGAACGCCAGCACGGCGATCCCGCCGATGATGACGATCGCTAGGACTCCGAACCCAGCAGTCGAGAGCGCTCCGAACCAGCCGTTCAGCGCGTTGCCTGCCTTGCGCCTGGCGCCCAGCGCCCAGCGGCCCAGGCCGTCGAGCGTCATCGGCAGCAGTCCGGCCACGACGAGGAAGAGCGCACCGAGCAGCCAACTCGCCTGCCTCAGCGGGAAGTCATTGAGCACGGTGGCAACCTGCAGGGCCACCAGATGCGGCGCGGTCGTCACGTCGGGGCCTGGGCCCCAGGCGGCAACGGTGTGGCCCGCGCCGCTCGCGGTCGGACCAACGACGACGACCTTGCCGGCGAAGGCGTCCCGCGCGCGTGACCCGCTCATGCCCAACGCGTCGGTGAATCCGTAGGTCGGGATCGCGCAGCTCGATGGCTGGTCTGGCGCGCATGGTCGCCCGCGGATGTCCAACCAGGCGCGGCCGTCGCGGAAGGCACTGCGATCTGGCGACCGGCCGAGCCGGCGGCTGACCTCCAGTGCCAGCGTCGGCACCCCTTGGATACTCCACTCGAGGTGGCGGATGGTCTTGTCGTCGTCCCCTGGGAGGTTCGCCATACCGATGCCCACCCGGGCGTACCGACGCGCCGCAGCGTTACCGAGAATGTCGGTTTCACCGTTGCTGTCCGCGGCCGAGGCGGCAAGCACGACATTGCCGGCACGTCGCATCGCCTCGATCATCGGCGTGTCGTTCTCAGGTGAGGTCGGAGCGTCGAATTCGGCGGTGAAAGCGATCACCCTGGCGCCGGCACCACTGAGGCGGTCGATCAGATCCGCGTAGTGACGGCGGCCGATCGGCCACCGTTCGCCGAGCGCATCGAGCGATGGCTGGTTGATCGCGACGACCACGACGTCGGGGTCCGGTGTCCGTTCGCCGCGAAGACTAAGCCGAGTATCCAAGCTCCAGTTCTCGAAAGGCCTCAAGACGGGACTCGCACTCAGCGCAGCTGCGATGCCGATGGCGATCAGTGCCATCAGCAGCTGCCGGTGCCGTGGAACGTCACCTTGCAGCCATCCGCCGCTCGGCTGACCCCCTGTCGCCCTCCCCACCACCGCGCAATGGTTTCATACCGCAGTACTACACAGTCAGGTCACGCTAAGATTCGTCGCGAGGCCCAGGCAGAGGACGAATCGGTGTGGAGATCACACGACTGAGACACCACATCGCGGTGACCGGATCCCTGATCGCAGTTTTCGTCAGCGGCGCATCCGAGAACGCCGAAGCCGCAGCGACCTACTCTCCCGCCGGTCCCGTTTCTCCGGCGGTCGATATGCCACGGTCTGTCAGCTTCAGCTCGAGCGGGGAGTTCCTCGCAGCCGCCGGCGCCTCCGGCCCGCTGAGTCGCTATGCGATCCGCCACGGCGGCGCGCTCGAGCCGCTGGCGCCGTCCAACATGTGTGCTGGGTCGAGCGTCGCGTTCAAGCCGACCGGCAGCGTCCTCGCGTCGGTGGACTCGGCAGCCAGCACCGTCTCACTCTGCACCGTGTCACGCACCGACGGCAGCATCACCCCGCTGGGCTCGCCGATGCCAACCGAGACGACCCCAACCACCGTCCAGTTCAGCCCCGACGGAAAATTTCTGGCCACGACCAACGTCGACGACCCCAGCATCTCGATGTTCACCGTCGGGGCAACCACTCTGGCGCCGGTCAACGACGGCGAAGCCTTCTACGTTGAATTCGGCGGCGGCTCGATCACCAGCGCGACCTTCTCACCCGACAGTCACTTCCTGCTCGTGACCAGCGGCTGCCCGATCGGACCTACGCTCACGGTTTACGCAGTCGCCGCGGACGGTTTCCTCAACAAGGTTGACGCCGTCAACCTACCCGGGTTCGAATGCGCCGTGGACACCAAGTTCGTCGGCACGACCGACAAGTTCATTGTGGTGGCGGACGACTGGCTCGGATCCTCCGGAACCAATCTCGTCAGCTACACCCTCGGCCCGACCGGTGAAGTGACCGGCGCCGCCGGAACGATCCCAGCCGGCCCCGGCCCGGTCGACGTCGCTGTCGACCCCACCGGCAAGCTCATCGCCTACACCAACTATCAAGAAGACACGCTGACGCTGCTGCGGCGAGCAGAAGACGGCGCGCTGAAAACCGTGATGTCGGTGTCACCGGGTGACGGCCCGTCATCGGTCGCGTTCAGCGCCGACGGCGCCATGGTCAGCGTCACGACCGCGAACGACGACAGCGTTGAGCTGTACCACCTGGCGCCCGGGCCGGCGCTGCTCCCAGCCGGCGCCCCGACCCCGCTGGAAGGCATCGCGAGCTTCATGGCTGTCTCGTCGACCGGCAGGGTTGCCGTCACCACGCAGGGCCTGGATGGTGTCGAACTGTTCACGCTCAGCGCCGCTGGGCGCCTCGCGCGCACCGCCAGGCTCGGCCCGGCGGAAGTCGACACCCCGCACGGTGTCGCGTTCAGCTCGAACGGCAACTTGCTTGCCGTCGCGAGCGATGACGGGCTGAGCACCTACACGGTGTCGGCCGCGGGGGTCCCGACCCACGCTGACTCCGCGACTGCCGCCGACGTCCCGTACCGAGTTGCCTTCAGTCCCGATGGATCTCTCCTCGCAACCGCCAGCTACTGGGACGACTTGGTCTCGCTGTTCTCGGTCACCCCCGGCGGCGTGCTCACGCCCCGCGGATCCCTGCCCGCCAATGGCCCCCGGTCGCTCGCCTTCAGCCCCGATGGGTCCCTGTTGGCGACGGCCAACGAGTTGGGCGGCGACGTCGGCTTGTTCGACGTGTCCGGGGCAACGCTGACCGCCAAGCCGCCGATCGCAACCGGGGGCAACCCCGGGGGGATTGCCTTCCGCCCCACCGGCAGCCAGCTCGCCGTGGTCAATTACGCAAGCGACAAGCTCACGACCTACGCAATCGACGCCAACGGACAGGCGACGCAGCTCGACAGCGAGCACGTCCAGACTCCCGTTTGGGTGGCCTACTCACCGTCCGGCGACATGCTCGCCGCGGTCGACGAGACCGACGACGCAAGCGACCCCAGCGAACTGTGGACCTTCTCCGTCTCCGCAGCGGGAACGATGAAGCAGTTCGGCGATCCGACCGTCGTCGACCTCAATCCCTACGGGGTGGCGTTCGACGCGACCGGGCGGTTCATCCTCATCCCCCAGATCCTCGACCGCGACCTCTGGGTCTATCCGCTGGAGGCGCCCGTACTCGACACCGTGATCGGGACGGGTCCACCTGCGTACGACAGCCGGTCCTCATCCACGTTCGACTTCGACGCGAGCTACCCATCGACCTACGAATGCAAGTTCGACAGCGGGTCGTTCGCCGCGTGCGATCGGGCAGCGGCGATCCAGGTCGCAAACGATGGCCCTCACACCCTTGCGGTCCGGGCGCGCGACGCCGTCGGCAACGTCGATCCGACGCCGGCGACCTATTCGTGGACTCGCGACGCCACGCCACCGTCGGCTCCAGCGCCGAGCATCCCGCTGGACGGCGCCGCCAACCTCGCACCGACGACCTCGTTCTCCTGGCAGCCGAGCGCGGACGCGCTCTCCGGAGTCAGCAGCTACGAGCTGATCGTCGACGGGGCGCCCAGCGCCACCGTTCAGCCCCCCGCCTGCGCCGCGATCTGCACGTCGAACGTGCCCGGCCTGGCCAACGGCGCACATACCTGGTCGGTTCGCGCCACGGACGTCGCCGGCAACGCGAGCCAGAGCCCGGTACGCACGTTCTCGGTCGACGCCGAACCGCCCGGACTGCCGTCGTTGCTCGCGCCCACCGGCGCCGCTGCCGTGGGCAGCGCCCGTCCAACGCTGTCCTGGGTCGCGACTACCGACCCCGGCTCCGGCATCGATCACTACGAGATCTCCGTCGACGGTCAGACCCTGCCGTCCACCACCGCGACGAGCATCCAGGTGCCAATCGCCCTCGCCGACGGCAACCACACCTGGTCGCTCGTGGCCGTTGACCGCGCCGGAAACCGCAGCTCACCGGCCAGCGCCACTTTCAGGACGGACACCACGGCTCCGATCGCCCGGCTCGCAGCCGGCCCCCGGCAGACGCTTCCCGGGATCAGCGTGGTTCTCGACGCCGGTGGGTCGGCGGACCCCTTCGGTGCAATCGCCGACTACAGCTGGGACACGAACGGCGACGGCGTCCTCGACCGCGACACGGGCACGAACGCACTGACCACGACGACGTTCACGACCGTCGGCACCTACCACCTGACCGTCCAGGTCACCGATCAGGCCGGACTCACCAGCTCCGCATCGGCCGACGTAACGATCAAAGCCGGGCTCTCCGGAGCGCTTGGGCAGGGCGCCGGAGTGCGCTTCATTCCCCCCAAGGCGACCGGCTCACGGCTCGTCAAGCTCATCCTCACCCCACCGGACGGCGCCCGCGCCGCCCGGATCAGCAACGACGACGACCCCAACCAGCCGGGCATCAAGCGGGTCGTCTTCGAACGCCAGGAACCGATCACGACGGATTGGCTGCTCGACCCCCAGACGTCACCCGGCAAGGAGACCAAGCAGGTCTTCGTCTGGTTCGAGCGCGGCACCGAACTCGTCCACACGAGCCCGACGATCGTCCTCGACGAAGAAGCACCCCAGCTCAGCATGGCGACCTTCTCGCTGTCGAGGACGCGGACCGGCAAGCCCACTGCCCTGGTCAGGATCAAGGCCGGCGACGGCCGCGGCACCGGCATCGCCAAGATGCGCGTCAGCTCGAAGTGCAGCGGCGCGTTCAAGCCGATCAAGACCAGGCCCAGAAACGGCACCTACACGATCAGGGTGAACCGACCCAAGTCCAAGCTGCGGGTAACCGTGCGCGATGCGGTCGGCAACACCTCCCGCTGCGTGACGGCGAAAAAGCGCGACTGACCCACGCGATTGTCCATTACGCTCCCTGGATGGGTCCTCGCGCAACCCTCCTGATGTGGTTCCAATTGCGCTCGCCGGAGCTGGCGGAGGACTTCGAGAAGCTGATGTCGGGAGATCGCGACATCGTCCACGGGTCATTGGACACGGTGTCCGATTGGCGGCTGATGCGGCCGGCGAATGTGCCCGGGCAGGCGATCGATGAAGCCGATTACGTGCTGATCGCGGAGATCTCCGGAGTCGAGCGCTTCGAGGAGCAGGCAAGTGAACACGTCCAGCGCTTGACGGACGATCTCGAGCATCTGGTCTCGCACCGGGGGATGCTCGTCCTGCGTTCCGCTCTTTGAAGCTGCGCCAGGCTTGCGCTAATCTATCGACTTTCGATAGATAAACATCGCAACTCGATAGAAGGGCAGGCCATGGGAAGGCTAACCGTGCGTGTACTCCGCGCCGTGCTCGTGGTGGTGCTCGCAGGCAGCGTGCTCATACAGGCAGGGATGTTGTGGGCGTTGCTCAGCGGGAGCGACCCGGAAGACGGATCGATCCCGATCACCGCGCTGCGCGTGAGCGCGATCCTCGGCCTGGTGGCGGTCCAGTTCGCCCTGGTCTGCATCTGGCGGCTGGTGACGATGGTGCGACGCGGCACCGTGTTCTCCCACGCCGCCTTCCGATACGTGGACGGCGTGATCGGCGCGATCGTGGCGGCCGCCCTCGTCTGGTTCGCGGTGACGATCATCAACGCGCCGGACCAGCGGGACGACCCCGGCGTCACCGGCATCATGGCCGGGATCGGGGTGGGCATCCTCGGGGTCGCGCTGATCGTCTACGTGCTGCGGATGCTGCTTGCCCAGGCCCTCGCGCGCGACGTCGAAGCGGCGTATATGCAGGCCGAGCTGGACGAGGTGATCTGATGGCGATCGCCGTCGACATCGACGTGATGCTGGCCCGGCGGAAGATGTCCGTCGGCGAGCTCGCGGATCGCGTCGGGATCACGCCCGCCAACCTGGCGGTGCTCAAGAACGGCCGGGCCAAGGCGGTGCGCTTCGCGACGCTCGCCGCGCTCTGCGAGGTGCTTCAGTGCCAGCCGGGCGACCTGCTGCGCTTCGAGGCCGGGGACGCCTCAGGCGGATGACAGGCCCGCCCGGCAGGTTGCCGAAGCAACGGCGGGTTGCCGAGGCAACCTTTGGGCCTCGCCGGCGTTTCTGATATGTGGACAT
>DASSLT010000015.1:0-33724 GCA_035689305.1 Solirubrobacterales bacterium
TGTAGGTGTTCCACATCGCGGTCCAGCCTTCGAGCGTGTAGGAGAGCGCCGGATCGAGGTAGTCCGGGAAGGCGGCATACGTCGCCCGCAGCGTCGTCCGATCGCCGCTCGAGCCCGCTGACCCGCAGCCGGCGAACGCGAGGACGACGATCGCGGCGATGGCCGCGGTCACTGCGGCTGGACGTAGCATCTTCAACACTTCCTCCCGGTTGGATCGTCGACTCCCCCGCCGACCGGGGCATCCTCTCATGAATTCTTTTCTTTAATCAGGTACTGCTGCGGTCACTAACAGGTACGGGAGTGTCACCGAGTCCGCTTTTCCCCGTCGGCGGCCGCCCGGGGAAGGCGCCGGCCCTGGCGTAGGGGAGCGCCTGTTTCAACAGCCTGGCGAAGCCGTCGGCGCCGGAGAAGGTGAGGTGGAGGTTGTCTGGCTGGAACCAGTCGCTGTGGCCGGAGCTGTAGGCGACCCAGTCGAGCAGGACGCTGCGCTTCGGGTGGCGCTTGGCCGCAGCGCGGACGACGTCGGCGTCGCTGCTGGTGCCGCCGCCGAGCTCGATCGGGGTGACCAGGCCGAGAACCCGTTTCGGGCCGGCGATGTGGAACGCCTTCGCCATCTGCTCGGAGGAGATGCTGGCGTCGGCGCCGAGCGCGATAACGATCAGGTGCGGCAGCCGGTTGGCGCGCTTCATTTCCCGCATCACGTCGAGGCCCTCTTCGATCTGGCGGCAGCCGTGGGCGTTGACCTGGTAGCCCTCGCCGGAGAGCGGCGGCAGGGCGAGCAGCATGGTCGAGTCGCCGATCGCCAGCGGCGGATGGCCGCCGGGATTGGGGTTCTTGCGCGCCTTCGCCGTCTCGACGCCGCCGCAGGCGGGATCGAAGCCGGCGCTGGATGCGGGCAGCGCCGCGACCGCGAGGGCCGCCACCAGGGCCGCGATGCCGATATGGAGTCGACGAGTCATCGAATAGCATCGCCCGCTTCCCGGGGGCGACGGCCGCCGGCAACCTAACAAAGTCACCAGGCGACGACTTGCTATTCCCCACCGTCCAGTTCGCGATCTTCTTCCCGATCGTGCTGGCGCTGAGCTGGCTGCTGATGCCGAAGCAGCGCTACTGGAAGCCGTTCATCCTCGTCGCCAGCTACGTCTTCTACGCCGCCGCCGACCCGCGCTTCTGCCTGCTGCTGGGCGGCGTCACCGTCGTCAACCAGCTCGCCGCGCTCGCCATCCACGCCACTGAGAGCGAGCGCCGGCGCAAATGGATCACCGCCGCCGCAGTGACCTTCGACCTCGGCACCCTCGCCGCCTTCAAGTACTACGGCTTCTTCGCCCAGAACGTCGACGACCTGCTCAACACCTGGGGGCTGTCGCCGACGGCGCCGCTGCTCTCGATCGCGCTCCCGGTCGGGGTCAGCTTCTTCACCTTCCAGGCGATCTCCTACGTGGTCGACGTCAAGCGGCGCCAGTTCGAGCCGGCCTCGCTGATGGACGTCGGCATCTACCTCTCGTTCTTCCCGCACCTGATCGCCGGGCCGATCGTGCGGGCCCGCGAGTTCATCCCGCAGCTGGCGAGCGCCCGCGACCCCCAGCACGTCGCCGTCGGCGCTGGCCTCGGCCTGGTCGGGCTCGGGCTGGTGAAGAAGGTGATGATCGCCGACTACCTCGGGCGCACGATCGTCGACCCTGCCTTCGGCGTTCCCCAGGCCTACGGCGGCCCCGACCTCGTCTTCGCCGCCTACGCCTACGCGGCCCAGATCTACTGCGACTTCTCCGGTTATACGGACATCGCGATCGGCCTCGCTTTGCTGATGGGCTTCATCTTCCCCCAGAACTTCCGCAGCCCCTATCGGGCGACCGGCTTTCGCGACTTCTGGCGCCGCTGGCACATGACCCTCTCCCGCTTCCTGCGCGACTTCCTCTACATCCCGCTCGGCGGCAACCGCAAGGGGCGGCTGCGGACCTACGTCAACCTGATGCTGACGATGCTGCTCGGCGGCCTCTGGCACGGGGCCTCGTGGACGTTCGTGCTCTGGGGCGGCTTCCACGGCACCGCGCTCAGCGTCGAGCACGGGCTCGGCGGCCGGATCAGGTTCCCCGGCTGGCTGCGCTGGTTCGTCACCTTCAACCTCGTCGTCTTCGCCTGGATCCTCTTCCGCTCGCCCGACCTCGACCTCTTCTGGACCTACGTGACCGGGATGTTCGGCTCCGGCGGCCTCAGCCTGGTCACCGTCCCCGCCGTGCTGGCGCTGCTGGCGGTGATCGGCCTGCAGCTGCTGCCGGAACGGACCAGCGAGGGGATCGAGGTCGGGATCGAGCGGCTCTCGCCGGTGCTGCTCGCGGTCGGGCTGGCGGCGCTTATCCTCGTCGTCGGCGCCACCGTCCCCAGCCAGGGCGTGCCCCCGTTCATCTACTTCCGGTTCTGAGCGACTGAGCGATGCCACCTCCCGACCGATCCCGCGACGACAGCCTGATGGAGCGCTTCGACGAGCAGAAGCTGCGCCGCTTCACCGCCCGCGACGCGGTCCTGGCGACCTTCCTGCTCACCTTCCTGCTGCTGCTCTTCGCCGGCGGCGCCGTCAAGCGGGCGGGGGAGGAGCTCAATCCCGGCGTCGGCCGCGACATCGTCGTCGCGATCGGCAAGCCGGCCGCCTGGGTCGCCGAACAGCTTCCCTTCGCCGACGTCACCCACACCCTGACCGGTTGGCTCTCGCCGGACACGAAGCTGGTCGGGGTGGGCTTCGAAGAAGGCGCCACCGCGGCGGGCGGGGGAGGGGCGGCCGGCGGGCCTTCGGCGGTGACGCCGGAATGGTTCGAAGGGGCGCCGCAGGGATCGGAGCTGGGCGAACCCGAACCGAAGAAGAAAGAGCTTCACACCCTGCTCGTCACCGGCGATTCGCTCTCGACTCCGCTCGACCTCGAGCTGGCGCAGCGGCTGACCCCGGACGGCGTCGACGTCGTCCGCGATCCGCACCTGGCGACGGGGATCTCGCGCGACGACCTCGTCGACTGGGCGAAGCTCTCGGCGACCCAGGTGGCCGACGACCATCCCGAAGCGATCGTGATCTTCATCGGCGCCAACGAGGGCCTGCCGATGCCGGGGCCGGGAGGCGAAGACGTCTCCTGCTGCGGCCCGGAATGGGCCGCGATCTGGGCCAACCGCGCCCGCCAGCTGATGAACAACTACCGCCAGAACGGGCGGGCGAAGGTCTACTGGCTGACCGTCCCCACGGCCCGCGATCCGGACCGCAAGCCGATCGTCGACGCCGTCGACGCCGCGGTCTACGCCGCCGCCGCGCCCTGGCGCGACCAGGTCCGCGTCCTCGACATGGGCGCGATCTTCACCCCCGGCGACCGCTTCCGCAACGCGATGGAAGTCGACGGCAGCGACACGATCGTCCGCGAACCCGACGGCATCCACCTCAACGAGGCCGGCTCCGCGATCGCCGCCGACGCCGTCGAAGCCGCCCTCGCGCGCGACTTCGAATATTGAGCCGCGAGGTTGCGAAAACCGACGCGTGGCGTCGGAAAATGCAACCTCGCGGCTAGGTGTTCTGGGTGTAGGTGCTGAGCACCTTCTTGGCGCCCCAGGTGCAGGTCACTTTGGAGCTGTACTGGACGCCGGGCACGGCGTCGTAGCGCTTCTCGGTGCAGGTGTAGTGGCCGACCTTGCGGTTGCAGGTGCCCTGCGGCTTGCCGCCCGTGGTGCGGCAGTTGTTGAAGGCGAGGGTGACGCCCTTGCCCTTGGCGCAGGTCGTCCCCTCGACCTCGAGCGAGGTGACGTAGGAGGCGCCGAGGCTGCGCTGGTCTTTGGTGCTGAGCTGGCAGCTCGTCGCCGAGGCCGCGGTCGCGATCGGTGCGGCCGAGCTGCCACTGGCAATCAGGCCCGCGAGCAGGGCGGTGGCGAGTGCGATGCCGATCAGCGTGCGCATGTGTCCTCCTGGAGGTTCGTCCCGGTAGAGGGGGCTGATCCTAGTTCGAGCCGACGGCGCCCAGCTGTCAGAGTTCTTTCAAAGAGCCGACCTAGGCTGGAACGGTCCCGTTTCTGAGAGGAGACCGTCGTGAAATTTCTTCGTCGCATTTCCACCCGCAGGCTGATCGTTCTCTGCGCGCTGACGCTGGTCGTCGCCGTCGGCGGCACCGCTGTCGCCCTCGGCACCTCCGGTGACGGCCCGAAGCCCGAGCCTAAACCGCTTGCGAACGCGATCCACGACGCCCTCGAAGCGCCCAGCGTGCCTGGGATCAGCGCCGAAGTCCACTTCACCAACCACCTGATCGACGCTTCCAGCGTCGAAGGCACGGCGCCGCTCCTGACCGGTGCCAACGGTCGCCTCTGGGCCTCGCCGGCCGACGGCGGCAAGCTGCGGCTGGAGCTGCAGACCGAAATGGGCGGCAACGACACCCAGGTCCTGGTCGAGGACCGGCAGTTCGAAATCTACGACGGCACTTCGGAAACGGTCTACCGCGGCACCCTGCCGGACGAGCACGGCGAAGGTGGCGCCGCCGACGACGGCGTGCCCTCGGTGATGCGGATCGAAAAAGCGATCGACCGGGCCGGCAAGCACGCCGAGCTGAGCGGCGCGATCCCCTCCGACGTCGCCGGCCAGCCGGCCTACACGCTGCGGGCGACTCCGAGCCACGACGGCGGCCTGCTCGGCGCGGTCGAGGTCGCCTGGGACGCGGGCAACGGCATCCCCCTGCGCGGCGCCGTCTACGCCAGCGGCAACGGTTCGCCGGTGCTGGAGCTGGAGGCGACCGACGTCTCCTTCGAAGCGGTCCCCGCCTCGGTCTTCGAGATCTCGCCCCCGGCCAGCGCCAAAGTCGTCGACCTCGCACCCGGGACCGGCCCCGACGAGCACGGCGAACCGACGGTCGTCCGCGGCGCCGACGCGGTCGCCGCCGCCGTCGACTTCCCGCTGACGGCACCGGAGTCGCTGGCTGGCCTGCCGCGCTCGGAGGTCAGGAGCATCGAGATCGACGGCCACTCGGCGGCGCTCGCCACCTACGGCAAGGGCCTCGGCGGGATCGCCGTGATCGAGTCGGCGAGCGAACCGGGCGCGGCCGGCGAGGCCACCGAGCAGGACCTCAGCCTGCCCAAGGTCGTGATCGGCGACGTCAAGGGCGAAGAGCTCGACACCGCGCTCGGCTCGGCGCTCTGGTTCAGCCGCGACGGAGTCGACTACGTGGTGATCGGATCGGTGCCGCCCGCTGCGGTGGAGGCCGCGGCAAGGGGCCTCTGAGGGGGATGCCGAGGCTGATGCCGCAGGGCACGCCGATCGAGGTCCGGGGCCTGGTCAAGCGCTACGGGAGCCTGGTCGCGGTCGACGACGTCGACCTCACGGTCGAGCGCGGCGACGTCTTCGGCTACCTCGGCCCCAACGGCGCCGGCAAGACCACCTCGCTGCGGATGATGCTCGGACTGATCCGGCCGACGGCCGGATCGGTCCGCCTTTTCGGCCGCGATCCCCAGCTCAGCGTCGCGGCGCTGGAGGGGGTTGCCGGCTTCGTCGAAGCGCCGTCCTTCTACCCCTACCTGAACGGGCGCGAGAACCTGCGCCTGTTCGCCGCCCTCGACGGCGGCGAGGCGGCCACCCGGATCGAGGAGTCGCTGGCGATCGTCGGCCTCTCCGACCGGGCCAAGGACCGGGTCGGCGGTTACTCGCACGGGATGCGGCAGCGGCTCGGGATCGCCGCGGCCCTGCTCCGCCAGCCCCGCCTGCTGCTGCTCGACGAGCCCGCCACCGGGCTCGACCCCGGCGGCATGCGCGACATGCGCGACCTGATCCGGGAGCTCTCGGGCCGCGGGATGACCGTGCTGCTTTCGAGCCACCTGCTGGCCGAGGTCGAAGAGCTCTGCAACCGGGTCGCGATCGTGCGCTCGGGCCGGGTCGCCTACCAGGGCTCACTGGCCGACCTGCGCCAGCAGGCGGGCGAGGGCTACCTGCTGCGGACGACCGACGACGAGCGCGCGCTGCGGGTAGCGGCGGCGCAGCCGGGCATAACGGACGTGCTCGCGGCCGAGGTCGGGATCAGGTTCAGCGCCCGCGACGAGGAGGCGGTCAGCGCCCTCTCGCTGGCACTGGCCGAGGCCGGCGCGCTGACGCTCGAGCTGAGCCCGCGCCACGCGACCCTCGAGGATCTCTTCTTCCGCCTCACCGAGGGCGAGCCGGCCGCTGCCGTCGCTGCGTCACCAGACCCCGGCGGCGACAACGTCGTTCCCCTCGCCGGCAAGGGGAGGGCGGCGTGAACCCCGGGGTGCTCACCATCTACCGCTGGGAGCTGCGCAAGCTGCGCGCCCAGAAGCGGACCTATCTCGGCCTCGGTGCCGCGGCGCTGGTGCCGCTGATCTTCGTCGTCGCCCTCTCCACCCAGGGCGGCCAGCCGAACGAAGTCGCCTTCGGCCGCTACGTCCACGACACCGGCCTGGCGGTGCCGCTGGTCCTGCTGCTGTTCGGCTCGGTCTGGATGTTCCCGCTGATCACCGCCCTCGTCGCCGGCGACATCGTCGCCGCCGAGGACCGCCACGACACCCTGAAGGGGATCCTGACCCGCTCGGTCGAGCGCCACCAGATCTACGCCGGCAAGGCGCTGGCGACCTTCACCTACGCGGTCCTGGCGATCGCGGTGATGGGCGCGGTCGCGCTCGGCGCCGGCATCCTCGCCTCCGGCTTCAACTCGATCGTCAGCCTCTCCGGGACCCGGATCTCGGCCGGCGAAGGACTCGGGCTGGTCGGCGCCAGCCTGCTCGTCTACCTGGTCCCGATCACCGCCATCGCCTGCATCGGGCTCTTCTTCTCGACCGTCTTCCGCAACAGCGCCGCGGCGATCGTCGGCACCCTGATGTTCTCGCTGCTGGTGCAGCTGGTCGGGATCCTGCCCGGTCTCGGCGCGATCCACCCCTACCTGCTCAGCACCCAGTTCAACGCCTGGCAGGGGTTCCTGCGCACGCCGATCGACTGGACCCCGATCATCCGCGCCCTCTGGGTTTGCGCGCTCTACGCGGTGCCCGCGCTGGTCGCCGGTGCTCTCGTCTTCCTGCGCCGCGACGTCGCCGGAGACTGAGATGAGCGCGACCGCGACCAGGCCCGAGCGGGTCCTGATCGTCGAGGACGACGCCGCCGTCCGGCGCATGCTCGAGCGCACCCTCGCGGCCGAGGGGTTCGAGGTCGAGAGCGCCGCCGACGGCGGCGCCGCCCTGGTCCAGGCCGAGAGCTCGGCCCCCGACCTCGTCGTCCTCGACGTCGCGATGCCGGGCCTCAGCGGCTTCGACGTCTGCCGGCGGCTGCGCGAGAAGGGGCTAACCGGCGGCGTCCTGATGCTGACCGCGCGCGACGCCGTCGCCGAACGGGTCCGCGGCCTCGAAGCCGGCGCCGACGACTACGTCGTCAAGCCGTTCGCGATCGACGAGGTCGTGGCCCGGCTGCGGGCGCTGACCCGGCGCGGCAGTGACCGCAGCGAGCGCCTCGCCCATGGCACGATCGTCCTCGATACGGCGACGCACACGGTCGCCAACGGCGACGGCGAGCCGGTCGAGCTCAGCGCCCGTGAGGCCGAGCTGCTGGAGCTCTTGCTGCGCGACCCGCGCACGGTGCTCTCGCGCGAGATGGCGATCGCGACGATCTGGGGCGGAGCTGCCGTCGACAACATCGTCGATCGCTACGTCGCCCGCCTGCGCAGCAAGCTCGGCGACCCGGAGGCGATCCGGACCGTGCGCGGGGTCGGCTTCATACTCGGCCCGTGAGGGCCCGCAGCCTCAGCGCTCGCCTGACGATCGTCTCGATCGCCGCCGTCGCCCTGGCGGTGCTGCTGTTCGGGATCGCGGCGCGGATCGTGATCGGCGAGCGGATGCACTCCTCGCTCGACGACAGCCTGCGCCAGCGGGCGACCGACGTCGCCCGCCTCAGCGCCTCGGCCCCGGCGGTGCTGACTGCCCCCGGGGCGCTGGAAGCGCCGGTCTCGGGCCGCCAGCTCAGCGTTGAGGTGCTCGACCGCGAAGGCGCGATCGTCGCCCGATCGCTCTCGCTCGGGGCGAAGCTGCTGCCGCGGGTCGCGGTGATCGGGGTGGCGATGCGCGGCGGCACCGGCTTCGCCGACGCCGACCTCGGCGGCGAACCGATCCGGATCTTCGCGGCGCCGGTCGCCGAGGTCGGCGGTCCCGCGGCGGGGGGCGTCGTCCTCGTCGCCTCCAGCACCTCCGACATCGACGACACCCAGCACCGGCTCGGCCTGCTGCTCCTCCTCTGCGGGGCCGGTGCCGTCCTCGCCGGCGGCGCTGCGGCGGCGATCCTCGCCCGGCGCAGCACCAGGCCGCTGCGCGACCTCTCCTCCTCGGCGGCGGCGATCGAGCGCACCGAGGATCCCGCCGACCGGCTCGCCGAGCCGACCGGGCCGGAGGAGATCGCCGAGCTGGCCAGCACCCTGAACCGGATGCTGGGCTCGCTCGAGACCTCGCGCGAGCGCGAACGCCGCTTCCTCGCCGACGCCAGCCACGAGCTGCGGACGCCGCTGACCTCGCTGCGCGGCAACGTCGAGTACCTGTCCCGTCACGGCTTCGACGCGGAGACGATCGCCGACCTCGAAGCCGACACCGCCCGGCTGCAACGACTGGTCGACGACCTGCTGGCGCTCGAGCGCGAGTCGGCGACGGAGACGCCGCGGCATCCGCTGCGCCTCGACGACGCGGTCCGCGAGGCCGCCGCCGGCCGCGCCAACGTCGTCGCCGCGGTCGAGGCGCCGGCGACGGTCGTCGCCGAGCCGGACGCGATCGCCCGCAGCCTCGCCAACCTGCTCGACAACGCCGAGCGCCACGGCCCTGCCGGCGGGCGGGTCGAGATCGCCCTGCACCTGCGCAACGGCTGGGCGCAGGTCGCGGTCAGCGACGAGGGCGAGGGCTTTGCGCCCGGGACGGAGGAGGCGGTCTTCGAGCGCTTCTGGCGCGGCGAGGACGCCGCCGGTTCACCCGGCTCCGGCCTCGGCCTGGCGATCGTCCGGGCGACCGCCGAGCGCCACGGCGGCCGCGCCTGGGCCCGCGGCTCGACCGTCGCGATCGAACTCCCGCGCACCACTTCCGAGATTGACCACACCAGAGTGGGGTCAAAGTCGGAAAGGCGAAGCCACCCCTAGCTCTGACGCCCCTGGCGACCTATCCTTGGCCGATGGGAGTGTTGCCGATCGTTCTCGTCATCCTGGCGATGAAGATCCCGATCTTCGGCTTGATCTGGCTGGTCTGGTGGGCTGGCCGGGCGCCGGTCGAGGACGGCCCGGCCGAGAGTGTGCGCGCCGAGAAGACGCCGCCGTTGCGCCCGCAGCCGTGGCGGCCGGGTCGCTGGCGGCCCCGCGGCCCGCACGGCGGCGCCAACGGCGCGGCTTCGCGTGCGTTTCCAGTCAGTCGAAGGCGCGTTCGTCGTGCAGCTGAGGCGCCATCGGCTCGCAGTTTTCGCTGAGCCCAAACCCTGTCATCGTTTCGTGCGCAGGTGTTGAGTAACCTGAGCATGGATGGCGGCGGGGATCGACGAGCGACTCACCTGGATCTTTGGTTCGTCCCGAAGCGGGAGTACGTGGTTGTTGAAGATGCTGTCGGCCGTCAGCGGTGCGGTTCCCGTCGACGATCCTCACCTTGGTCACCATCTCGGGGTCTGGCGCCCAATCCCGCTCGCCTGGGCCACGGTCAACGGTGACCCACCGGCCCTGACCACCCTTCTCGAGCTGAAGGCCGCCGAGCCGGGGTACTTCTTTTCCGAGCGTCATCGCGAGAGCTGGTGGCAGCCGTTACGGGACTTGATCACGACTCGCTTCGAAGCACAGGCCTCCGAACACGATTTGGATCCGGCGGAGGCGAGTTACTTGGTGAAGGAGCCCGGGTCACATGTTGCTCCCATGCTGACGGACTTGTTCCCGGACTCCCGGGTCATCTTTCTGCTTCGCGACGGCCGTGATGTCGTTGACTCTTGGCTTGCCGGCTATCGCGACGGCGGGTGGGCTGTTCCCGAAGGGGCGTTCGCCGTATCCGATGGCGGTCGCATCGCTTTGCTCAAGTGGCTCTCGGCCGTTTGGGTGTACCGGAGCCATGCGGTCCGTCGGGCGTTCGAAAGCCATCCCGCCCGCAACCGCGTGTTGGTCAGGTATGAGGACCTGCGTGCCGACACGGTTACCGTCCTGACGACGATCTGCCACTCGCTTGGGATTGACGCCTCACTTGTCGAGGAGGTTTCCCATGGCTTCAGCTTCGAGGGGCTGCCCGCGTCTCAGCGGGGGCCTCGTCTGCGTCAGCGTGCGGCCCGTCCGGGTTCCTGGATGCAGAACATGAGCAATGCGGAGCAGGCGGCAATGCACGAGGCGCTCGGGGACACTCTGGCCGAATTCGGCTACCGCCCTTGGGTCCCGTCGGGTCCGGCTCTTGATTTCACCTCCGTTTCGGACTCCAGCCCTGCTTCGGCGAATTCAGCGGGGGGGGGGGCTCATTGCTCCGTTGTCCGTTGCCAGGAGTCTGACTCCGCGAACGCTGCTCAGAATTCCGACTCGCCCCAAGCAGAGCAAGGACAGGGATGAGCACCCCGGGGCGCCCAGGTGGACGTATCGCCGACGCGATACGCCGGTACGGCCGGATCGGAAGGCGCAGCGCCGTGCGGTCCACCGGCATCGTCGTCAGCAAAGGCCAAGGTTCCTATCTCTTCGGAGACGGCGGGGAGCGCTACCTGGATGCCGTCTCGGGGTTTGGCGTGGCATCTCTCGGACATTCGCATCCGCGCTGGGTGGAGGCCGTGGTCGCCCAGGCCGACCGTTTGGTCGTGAATCCCTTCTACGGACCGGAGCTGGCGGAGTACGTGTCAGCGCTCTCGGGAGTACTGCCGCCGAAATTGGGTCAGGTCGCCCTCTATTCGGGGGGAGCCGAGGCTGTCGAGTCCGCGATTCGGTTGGCGCAGACGTTCAAAGGCAGACCTGGAATCGTCACCTTCAGTCCTGGTTTCCACGGCAAGACGACGGTCGGCGTCAGGTATTCGAGTAACCCGACGTCGACCGAGGCGCTCTCCCTCGCTCCGGATTGGTTCCGGGTTTTGCCCTTTCCTGCATGCGAAGCGCACGATGCCGTCTCCTACTCAGGGTGCCGGGAGTCTGCCGACGAAACCCTCGCGCAACTGTGTCGGCGACCCGACTTGGATGACGTTGGGACGGTCTTGGTTGAGCCGATCCTTGGTACTTCGGGGAATGTTCCGCCACGCCGCGGATTTCTGCCAGAGCTTCGCCGTCTGTGCGACGAGCGGGGATGGATACTGATCTTCGATGAGCTGATAACGGGATTCGGCCGGACCGGGAAGCTGTTCGCCTTCGAAGAGTTTGCGGCGACCCCGGACATTCTTGTCTTGGGGAAGGGCATCGGCGGAGGCTTCCCGCTGAGTGCCGTCTGCGCCGCTGGAGAGCTGTGGGACGGTTCGGCGCTGGCGTTTCCGGCTTCCACCTCCAGCAGCTTCGGCGGCAACCCACTTGCCTGCGCAGCGGGTCTCGCAACCCTCGAAATCCTTACCGATGACGATTTCTTGGCCCAGGTCTGCACCGTCGCTGGCGTGGCTGCGCAGCGCCTGCGTGAGTTGGCTGCAGCTTCTCCCAGGGTGTCCCGCCCCCGGGGGGCGGGACTGATGCTCGGCTTCGATTTGGTCAACCCCGCAACGGGATCGCTTGCTTCGGGCGATGAGTGCCTGGTGACCTTTCGAGCATGTCGAGACCGAGGGCTGTTGATCCTGGCCGATGTCCCACGGGTTCGCATCAGTCCACCCTTGACGATTTCCGAGTCCGAGGTTCACCTGCTCTTTGATCTCCTCTCGGAGGTTCTCGTGTGAGAGTTGCGCTGGCAGGGCTGGGCGGCGCCGCGATTCACGGCCACATTCCCGCCTTGCGGGGCTGCGAAGCGGAAAGGAGGCTGCGCCTCGTCGCCGTGGCCGATAGGTCTGCTGCCGCTCGGGAGTGGGCGGAGTCTGCATTGCCGGGAGTTCCCTTGTTCGCGAGTGCAGATTCGATGTTGTCGTCGGTTCAGGCCGAACTGCTCGTCATCGCCACCGAGCCGAGCTCACATACGGAGCTGGTCGAACTCGGGATCAGCCGCGGTCTCCAGGTGATTTGCGAGAAGCCGCTCGTTTCAAACGCCGCCGAGCTGAGAGCCCTCAGGGATGTCATGCGCAGTTCGAGAGAACTCGGCTTAATCACCGTCCATCAGTATCGGTACGCGAGGCCTCTGATTCGGCTCTTGCCTTGGTTCCGCGCTGCGAGAGTGGCAGGCGCGCCGACCCAGACGCAGGCGGAGGTTTGCCGTCGCGGCCTGGAAGATCCGCATGCGAGGTCGTCATGGCGGGGTGATCTGTCGAAGTCGGGAGGTGCGCTGGCTGACCACGGGGCTCATTTCCTCGCCCTCGCCTGGAGCATTGACCCGAGACTGTCCGTCATCTCGGGGAGTCGTGTTTGGGAGGCGGGTGGCCGGGAGCGCTCCTCTGCTCGAATTGAGGTCGGTTCGGGAACCTTGGACCTCAGGGTTTCGACCGCGTCCAATGAGCGACGCACGCGCCTTCGTGTGCGGACCCCTGGCCTCTCGCTCGACTGGGATGGGGCCAGCGCGTGTTGTCGGCTCGGGGGGTTGAGGCTCGCCTCTCGGCAGGTCGGCTCGTTGAGCGATCGCGAATATCTGGACTCTCTTTATGTGCCGTTCTACCGTGGCCTGCTTCAGGGGTTGCCCTCGCCTTCCTGGCGCGCCGAGCGGACTTCCGAATCTCTGGCGGTCGGGGCGGCTCTGGTTGATTTGCTGGGGGAAACCGCATCAGCGAGCTTGACGAGATGACCGTTCGCGTAAACCTGCACAACGATGTCACCGCGGTTGATCGTGAGGCATGGGGTGCGCTCACGGCGCGGCCGCCGGCGTCCGTAACCGGATCGATGGCTTGGCTGGAAGCGGCGCTTGGAAGCACCCACCGTGGAGTCACACCGCTGCTGTTGACTTGCGAAATCGACTCGGTCGTCGTTGGCTTGCTACCCCTCGCGATTGACGCGTCGAAATCACCGCCCGAGGCGAGCTTCATCGGCTCGCCGTACAACGACTTGAGCGACATCCTGATCATGCCTGGCCATGAGAGGGAGGCGGCCGCGGCGATCCTCGAGGCACTTTGCGCCTTGTCTGCTGACGGTATCTCGGTGACGCTGCACAGCGTCGACCCCGAGGGTGTGCTCGCAACCGCCGACGCCGGGCTCCAAGTGCTCCAGTGGTCAGCGGAAAGACCAGCGCCGACGGTGACCCTCGACCGGGATCTCGAGGCGGTCGTATCGGGTCGTCGGCGGCGGACCTGGGGAAATCGACTGCGCCGCCTCGAACAGGCCCACACGGTGGAGTTCAGGCCTGTCGAAGGGTCGGCCGCACTCTCAGCCCTTCCAGGCTTTGCCAGGCTCCGAGAGTTGAGGAGGGCTGCGACCGGGCGAGAGCGGGAGCGACCACCGGTGGCTCTCGTCGACGCAGCTGTGAACCGGCTGGCTCCCGACGGTGCCAGCGTCTTCATGGACATGCTGGTCGACGGAGTGCCGGTCGCGCGTGATTTGTATCTGGTCGAGGGGGACGTCGCGCTGATGTGGCTGCGTGGCCTGGATCCTGCCTGGCAGCCGTTCCCGTGTGGTCACCTTCTTCTCTGCTGGACCGCGAGACATCTGCGTGCGGGTGGGTATGAGGTGCTCGACATGGGCCGTGGCGATGAGCCCTACAAGTTCATCTTTGGGGCCAGCCGGCGGGTATTGCTGCGGGGAACGATCGAAGCGGTGGCGGGCGCTCGCTGATCCCGGCGCTGCCCTCAGTCCCCGGCGAGGGGTGCATCGGTCAGGCGTTGTGGCCGCTGGCGCCGGTAGTAGAGGCGAACTGGTGGTAACGCGGCCCAGCGCAGGGCGCGGCGAAGGGCCTCGGCCTCTCGTGCCTCTTCCCTCAGGCCGATGCGCTTGGCCCGGGCTGCGGCGCTCATGGCGATATCGCGGCCGACCGCCGGCCGACCGCCGACCAGCTGCCGTCGTGCTTCGCTGATGGCGATCCGAACCAGCATGCGCTGATCCCGGTATTCGGTTGCGATCGCTCGCGACTGGCCGAGCAGCTCGGCTGCCTTGGCGAACTCACCGCAATGCATCGCGACCTCGGCCCGCATCTGCAGCGGGTATGCCTTGACTCGTTCCCAGGGGATTTCGTCGGCCAGCTTTTCGTGCGCATCGGCCGCAATTTCGCAGAGGTCGAATTGGCCCAGGTACCAGTAGCAGGCAGCGCGCAGGTCTTGGAGGTCGACCAAGATGTGGAGATCTTCGTCCTCAGCAGCCAGCTCGTCTGCGCCTTCCAGCATCGCCAGCGCCTGCTCCGGCTGTTTGGATCGGTACGCGACATATGCGCGCACCCGCATCTGTCTGGCGATTTCCGCTGGCGAACCCGACTCCCTTGCGGCGATCAATCCGTGGCCCAGGGACTCTTGCGCGCGCTCGAGTTCGCCTCGGATCGCGCAGTTCATCGTCCGCGAGGCAGAGGCGCGGGCGGCTCTCTGGTAGTTGCCGTCGCGAACAGCGCTTTTGTAGGCGAGCGTTGCGATGGTGATCCGGTCGTCGAGCTTGCCAAGCGTGAAGAGGATGTCGAGCACTGCGACGAAGAGCGCGTGGAGCTCTTCCGCCTCCTCTTCCAGATAGAGCTGCTCTGCCACCACAGTGAGAGTTCCCACATGTGGAATGGCTCCCGTCGCGTCCTCCCATTCGGTTGAGAACCGGTCGATGTAATGCTGTGCAAGGCGTTTCGTGAACCGCTTGATTTCCTCGCCGGAGGTAGTTGCCAGGATGGCGTTGCGCACCCCCACTCCACAGGTGAAGATGTTCGGTCCCCCTTTGACCCGGACGGACGTGACCAGTCCAGCCGACATCAAATCGGTCAGCAGGAGGGCGACGTCCTGATCCGATTCCATGGTTGCGACGCCGAGCTGAGATGCGATTGCGTTACCGCGGAGGAAGGCGCAAGCAGCGAGGATCGAGAGGGCGTCCGACGCGAGGGCGGCAATGCGGTCCGCCAGCATTCCCTCGGCGCCCTCTCCCCGCCGAGCCGCCTCCAGCCGCTGCTCGATCGAGAACGGACTGCCGTCCAAGCCATCCAGGAACGAGGTGATCAGATAGGGGTTGCCGCCAAACAGCTCGATCAGGCTGTCGGCGAGGTCACTGTGTTCAACGTCTGGAACCAGGAGGCCCTGGCGTTGTATTTCCCGGCTGATGAGGTCGCGCGCCTCCGACGGTTTCAGGTCCCCAAGACGGATTCTGGGTGCGGCCAAGGTTCCGGGGCTATTGATCGAAGCGATCACGATCGAGCTCGGCGGCACGGATTCGAGCAGTCTGATCAGCGCTTTGGACGTCGTGTCGTCGGCGAGTCTGAGGTTGTCGATCAGCAAGACGGTGGGGTGCTCGGCGAGGTGGGCCCGAATCGCGTCGAACTTTTCCTCGCCGGCAACCGCTGACAGTGAGCGATCATCGGTGAGAGCACTGAGGGAGCCACTGAATTCGGTCAGGGTGGGACACCTGTCTTGGCAGTCGATCCAGACGAAGGAATATCGTCGATCTCCGTCCCGCAGGAATGGCTCGTGTTGTTGGAGGCAATAGGCAAGCTCGGTTGCGGTAGCGCTCTTGCCCACGCCCACCTCGCCCTCGATTGCGACCATCGCCTCCCCGGCGCGCAGCTTCCCTATCGCCTCCTCGATCTCCGCGACGCGGTTGACGAGATCCTTCCGCGGCGGAAGGGCAAAATCCTGTCGTGGCTGAGGGTTCGGCGTGTTGGCCGAGGAGCTGCTCAGCCGCGTTTCGCGGGCACTGACGAGGTTGATCAACGCGGCGGCAAGCGTGGCCATCGCGGTTATGGCCCCTACCAGAGCTACCGCCTGGACCAATGAAATAACACCAACGCCTAGCATCTCACGCACCCCGTACTCGGAAACCTACAGTTTGAGGACCCGCGGGGGGTGCGCGTCAGGCGCTGGGCCTGCTACCTCATTGCTTCGCGTGCGTTTCCAGCCAGTCGAAGACACGTTCGTTGCGCAGCTGGGGCGCCATCGGCTCGCAGTGATACTCGCCGCCCTCAGCGATCGTGAACTTGATCAACGTGCTGCGGTCCCTGCCGATCCACTCGTGCACAGTCTGCGCCTGACCGGGGAAGAACTGCTCCAGCTCCGGTGAGAGGATCGCCGCCGGGGTGGTGATCCGGCGGGCGGTGGCGCGGTCCAGCTTGAACTGCTGGGCGAGTTTGAGCTTGCTGTAGGTGTCGTCGCCGTTGCCGTAGATCTCGAGCCGCTTGGCGAGGCCGACCCGCTCGTATTCGTCGGCTTTGCCGATCACGTCCTGGTTCCAGATCCGGTTGAACTCGTCCTTGGCGCCGCTGTTGAACACCGGCAGCAGCTGTTTCAGGTTGTCGCTCCAGCTGACGAAGCAGTCGTGGACGCCGGGGTCGGTGACGAGGCCGGCGAGGCGATGCTCGGTGGCGGCGGCGCGGGCGGTCAGGTAGCCGCCGAAGCTCTGGCCGACCAGCGAGATCCGGCGCTTGTCGACCTGCGGGTGACGGCGCAGGAAGCTGACCACCGGGGTGACGACTTTGCCCCAGTCGGGGGTGAAGACCTGGCTGCGGAGGAAGAGGTTCGCTCCCTGGCCGGGACCTTCGAAGATCAGTGCGTTCCAGCCGCGTTCGAGCGCCGCCGCGCCGCCGTAGACGTACATGTCGATGTTCTGGGCGTCGGAGCCGGTGTTGAGGATCACCGTCGGCCGCCTGCCCTTGCCGGAGCTGAGGAACCAGCCGGGCATCTTGCCCGCGTAGTACGGGATCCGGACCGGCTCCCAGCGCGGCTGGAACAGCGCCCCGGCGCTGGCGAAGGCGCCCTCCATCTCCTTGTAGAGAGCGCCCTCGTGGGCGCGGGTCGGCTTGTCTGAGGCGTATGCGTAGAACAGCGCCTGGTCGAGGTACATCGCCGCCCGCAGGTAGCAGAGGCGGGCGCTCTCCCGGCGGCCGGCGGCGCGCTCGGCGTCGGCCCGCTTGCGGATCTGGCGGCCGAGGCGCTGGAACTCGTCGAAGACCGAGCGCAGGGTGTCGCCCTTGCCGTGGATGCGGTCGAAGCAGGCCAGCACCTCGCCGACCTCGGAGGCGCCGTAGCCGGCGCCGCCGAGCGCGAACAGCATCTGGAAGTTGAGCGCCGATTCCTCGAAGAAGGTCGCCGCCGGCCGCTTCCCGGTCCTCGTCGCGTCGCCGGGAGAGGTGGCCTGGGCGACCCCCGGTACCTGGGCCAGTGCGCCGGCCGCTCCGGCGGCGGCAGCCCCGGCGAGCAGGTGACGGCGGCTGAGGTTGGTCTGGGCGTCCATGCGGCGCGCATTCTGGATCGCGTATCGGATGCCGGCATGTACGGTGGAGGCGGGAGGTGGTGCATGGGGGAGGAACGCAGCACGCTCATATGCCGGCTGGCGATCGCTTCGCTCGCCGGCCAGGCGGCATTCATCGCGATCATCGCCATCGCCGGCGCGATCGAGCCCGGCTACAGCCCGGTCCGCGACGCGATCAGCGCCCTCGGCGCCCGCGACGCCGCCCGTCCCTGGCTGTTCGACGCCGGGGTCGCGATCTGGGGCCTGTCCTTCATCGCCACCGCGGTCGCGCTCTGGCTCGACGGGCCGCGGAACTTCCGTGGCCGCCTCGGCCCCGCCTTGATCGCCTTCACCGGCCTCGCCCAGATCCTCGACGGCTTCCCCTTCCCGGCCGACTGCCGCAAGACGATCGACCCCTACTGCCGCGCCCGCGAAGTCGCCGGCGACGTCTCCTGGCAGCACCTCGCCCATGGCTGGACGTACTTCCTCGGTGCGGTCGCGCTGATGGCTTCGGTCTTCGCGATGGCCTGGCGCTTCCGCGGCGACGAGCGCTGGCCGGGTGCCGACCGGCTGGCGCTGGGGGCCGGCTTCATCGGCGTCCTCGTGGTCGGCGGTCTCTTCTTCGCCACCGGCGACGGCACCAACGGCTACTACGGCCTCTTCCAGCGCCTCAGCCTCGGCGCCGGCGCGGTCTGGGTCGGGGCGCTGGCGATCGGCCTGCTCACCGTCCACGGCCGCTTGCCGGGAACGCCTCTTCTACGATCCGCCGATGCTGCTCGACGGTAATCCGCTGGCGAGTCCCTGCCGGCCGCTGAACGAGCTGCTGGCGGTCGGGCTGGCGAACCCCGACCAGGTGGCGATGGTCTCGGCGGTCCGCTCGCTGACCTGGGGCGAGCTGGAGGCCGAGAGCAACCGGCTGGCTGGCGGCTACCGCGGCCTCGGGCTGGAGCCCGGCGACCGCCTCGCTTCGCTGATGCCGAACCGGATCGACCTCGTCGTCCACTACCTCGCCTGCTTCAAGGCGGGGCTGATCGCGACCCCGCTCAACTACCGCTACACCCACCGCGAGATCGACCACGCGCTCGGGGTCAGCGGCGCCCGCGCCCTGGTCGCCCACGTCGAGCGGGCCGAGGACGTGGGGGAGAGCGAGCTCGTCGGCGGCCTCGACCTCGGCACGATCGCCTACCGCGACGGCCAGGCGCTGGCCGGCGAGGACACCGGGGCCGGCCCCTGGACCCACGAGTTCGCCGCCCTCCTCAGCGCGGTTGAGCTTTCCCGCGGTATAGGGGGTGAAAGCTCAACCACGGTCGCTGCCGAGGTCGACCCGGCCGAGCCGGCGGTGATCTTCTTCACCTCGGGCAGCACCGGTCCCGCCAAGGGCGTCACCCACACCCGCGAGTCGCTGCGCTGGATGATCGCCAGCGCCGCCACCGCTTTCGGCCTCGGCTCCGACGACGTCTTCCTGCCCGGCTCCTCGATGTCGCACATCGGCTCCTTCCTCTGGGCGCTCGCGACGCTCTCGGTCGGCGGCGAGGTCGTCGTCGCCCGCAGCACCGACGCCCACGAGCTGCTGCCGTTGCTGCGCTCGCGCCAGCCGACCGTGCTGGCGATGATCCCGGCGGCGCTCTCGGCTCTGATTCACGACCACGAGCTCGAGCCCGGCGATTTCTCCTCGCTGCGGCTCTGCCGCGCCGGGGCCGACAAGGTCTCGACCGAGCTGCTGGCCGAGTTCGCGGCCCTGGCCGGGTTCCCGATCGTCGAGGGCTACGGGATGACCGAGGTCGGCATAGCGACCCTGAACCCGCCCACCGGGGTGATCAAGCAGGGCTCGATCGGGCGGCCGGTCGGCGGCTTCAGTATCGAAGTCCGCGACGAGGACGGTGAGCCGGTTGGCCCGGAAACGGTGGGCCGGATCTGGCTCCGGACCCGCAGCCGCATGTCCGGCTACTGGCAGGCGCCGGAGGCGACGGCGGAGGTCGTGATCGACGATTGGCTCGACTCCGGCGACCTCGCCCGCGCCGACGAGGACGGCTACCTCTGGTTCTTCGGCCGCAAGAAGCAGGTGATCGTCCACGACGGCTCCAACATCAGCCCCTACGAGGTCGAGGGGGCGCTGGTCGAGCACCCGGCCATCGCCCTCGCCGGCGTCGTCGGCGTCCACGACACCGTCCACGGCGAGAACGTGCGCGCCTACGTCGCCCTCGAACCGGGCGCCGAGAAGCCGACCAGCGCCGACCTGATCGTCCACTGCCGCGACCGCGTCGGTTACAAGGCGCCAGAGGAGATCGTCTTCCTCGCCGAGATGCCGCTCAACCCGACCGGCAAGATCGACCGCGTCGGCCTCAAGAAGATGGCCGAAGACCACCTGCACCCGCACGGCCTCGACACCCCCTAGAGGCTCACTCGAAAAAGATTGGATCTTGTTTGGGGGGCGGCCCCGATGTGTGCTTGCGCCTGGGGGCGGATGCTGCGAGGCGTCCCGTCAAACGCACTCGAGGAGCAAGTCATGAAACCCCTCTCGCTGCCCCGTCTCCGCATCACCATGGCCCTCGCCCTGGCGATGCTGGCGGCCCTCGTCCTCGCCGGCCCGGCTGCGGCCGCCGGCAAGAAGAAGCCGGAAAAGCCCTGGAACAACCCGAACAAGGCGTCGCCTGCGAAGGCACGACGGCTTCCGGCCACAAGATCACCTTCACCTTCATGAAGAAGCCGGCCGTCTAATACAACGAAGTGACGACCAAACACACGCTGGCGACCTCGATCAACCGCAAGAACGGGGCGATCACGGGGAAGCAGCGGATCCAGTACGAGTACTTCCTGCCGACCTTCCCGATGCCGACCTTCGTGATCTGCAGCTGCCTCGGCGAGGGATCGTTCACGGCCAAGCCGGTGTTGAAGTAGCGGCTACGGTTTGGGCATGCCGACGATCGACGAGCTGACCGTCGCCGACGCGCCCGAGGCGTGGCGGCAGTGCGGCTTCGAGGTCGACGGTGACATCTGCGTGGTCGGCGAGGTGAGGATCCGGCTGGCGGGCCTCGACGCGGGCCGGGGCCTCGCCGGCTGGTCGCTGCGCGAGGTCGAGGCCGGCGACCTCGACGGTCTGCCGACGGCGGCGTCCGACCGCCCGCCGCCGGCGCCGCCGGCGCATCCCAACGGCGTCACCGTGGTCGACCACGTCGTTGCCTTCACGCCGGCGCTCGACCGCACCGTCGCCGTGCTTGCGGGGGCGGGGCTCGACCTGCGCCGGATCCGCGAGGAGCCGACCCCCGCCGGGGCGCCGCGGCAGGCGTTCTTCCGGCTCGGGGCGGTGATCCTCGAGGTCGTCCAGCAGCCGGCGGAGATGTTCGAGAGCGCCGATGGCCCCGCCTTCTTCTGGGGGCTGGCCTTCCTCGCCCCGGACCTCGACGCGACCGTCGCCAGCCTGGGCGCCGACCGTGTCAGCGAGGCCCGCGAGGCGGTCCAACCCGGCCGCCGGATCGCGACCCTGCGGCGCTCAGCTGGGCTCTCGCTCGCCGTCGCCCTGATGTCTAATACAGACGTCCGCTAATGCACCGAAAGTAACTGAATAGTTTAGAACTTCTCGCGGCAATATTCCTCTTCACGCCAAGGGAGGCGCGAGATGAAGCTGAACAGGACGTACCTGCTGATCCTGGCTGCCGTCGCAGCCGTGGCGGCGCTGGCGATACCGGCGTCGGCCTCGGCCGCGGTCTGGCTGCAGGAAGGCAAAGCACTCGAAAAAACCGCCGAATTCAATGCATCCGGCGGCGAGGTGATCGAAGTCGGCGGCGGCGTGATGCTGTGTGAATCCAGCGCCGCGTTCAAAGCCGAAAAAGGCAGCACAGGCACGGTCGGCTACGTGGCTGCGCCGGCGAGCTGCGTCGGTCTGGCTGGCAACCTCGCCGAATGCACGGCGACCGCTGCCGGTTCGACAGGCGGTCCCTGGACCGTCCATGTCAACACCACGGACTTGACCGTCACAGGCTGGAAAGTCGATTACGCGTTCAACGCCGGATGCGCGGTGGAAACGGTCGAAACCAGCTTCCCGGAACTGAAACTGACGCCTCGGGAAGACCCCGAAGCGTTCAACCTGCTCGAGTTCAGCGGCTCGGGCACGGCCAAAGTCGACGGCAAAGAAGCCGAACTCGGCTACTTCGGCTCGCTCTCGCTGCCGGAAGAAGAATTCGGCAAATACGGGATCGGCTGACCCTGATCTAGCCGTCGTCTGCCGCCACCCCGGACCAGAGCAGGTCCAAGGCAGGGCCGATGCTCTGGCCGGGGTCGGCGCCGGCGGCCGCGGCCTGGGCAGCCGGGAACGTCGCGCCGGCGGCCACGGTCAGAGCCGCGAAGCCGGTATCGAGGTCGGGGTCGAGCTCTCCCCGGCTCTGTCCTTGCGCCAGCACCTCGGTTATCAGCCCGATCACCGGAGCGGGATGGCCGTTGTCGACCAGCGCCGCGAAGCGCGGGGGGTTGGAGAAGACCTCGACGAAGGCCTGGTTGTGAAGGGCCTGGGACAGCTCGCTTGCTTCGAGCATCGCCTTGAAGATTCGCTCGATCGCGTCGCGGACGGGAGTCCGCTCGTCGCTGGTCTCGCGTTCGGCGAGGGGGACGACATGGTCGCGGAAATGGCGGGCGATGCCCTCGAGCAGGACGTCCTCCTTGCGCGGGAAGTAGCGGAAGAACGTCGCCCAGCTGACGCCGGCGTCGGCGATCACCTCCTCGACGGTAGTCCCCGCCACGCCCGCCCGCTGGAAGCGCGCGATCGCTGCGGCGTAGATGCGGTCGCGCTTCTCGGCGCCCCGTGCCTGTTTCGGCGGCTCCGGCAGCTTTGGGCCCTGTCCGCCGCCGCCCCAGCCGATCAGGCCGCGGTCGCCCTTCGGTATCCCCGGACCGACGGCCATACGAAAAAACGTAGCAATTTACATATTGAGTATCGGTTGGCTAAGGCCGTGAAAAACAACATCCGATATGGATTTCATGATTACGCCCATGACTTCCGCGCCCACTGCTTCCAGGAACCTCAAACTGCGCTTGGCGCTGACGCTGGCCCTCGCCGGCCTCGCCGCGCTGGCGCTGC
Organism: Solirubrobacterales bacterium; assembly: GCA_035689305.1. Lineage (GTDB taxonomy): Bacteria > Actinomycetota > Thermoleophilia > Solirubrobacterales > 70-9 > VAYN01. The sequence goes on from DASSLT010000015.1 coordinate 22,435, forward strand.
CGGCCCTCGCCGCCGCGGCGATGCCGAAGCCCGCGGTCCTCACCTTCAAGACCGCCACCGTCGGCGCCCCCGGCAACCCGGCGGCCGCGATCGTCCCCTTCACCGAAGGCCACTACAACAACTGCTCGGAAGCGCCGCCGCCGAAAGGCCCGCGCGCTCCGAAGTGCATGGAAGTGGGCAAGGTCAAGTACCGCTACGGGATCGGGCAGCTCGAGGTGACCGTCTCCCAATGGGTCGCCTTCCTCAACACCGTCGACCCGCTGGGCAAGAACCGCCGCAACCTCTACAGCACCGACGAGAGCGGCACCGCCTGGCCGCGCTTCGGTGAGATCAACTTCACCGGGGGCTCGGTCGGTCCCGGCGAGCACTACAGCCTCGCCGCGCCGGAATGGGGCAGCAAGCCCTACGGCTTCGCCAACTTCCTGCGCTCGGCCCGCTTCGTCAACGCGCTCTACAACGGTGAGGTCCTGTCGAAGAAGAAGAGCAGCGAAAACGGGTTCAGCTACGTCACCTACCGCGTCCGCCTCTCGCGCAACACCGAGACCGGGATGTACGACATGCGCAACCCGAAGACGACCCGCAACCACAAGTCCGGGTTCGTCGTCCCCAGCCAGGACGAGTGGATCAAGGCCGCCTACTACGACCCCAACGGCGGCACCTACTGGAACTACCCGACCGGGCCTACGACGCCGCCGAACCAGTCGACGCTCGACCCGACCAACGGCAACGTCACCAACGCGGCGACGCAGCCGAACGCGATCTTCCACCAGACCGAACCGAAGATCGCGGCGCCGACCTGGTGCCCGTCGAACCAGACCGCGGAAGCCTGCGCCACGGTCAACCCGCTCGGCCTCGACCCCGAAGCCTACGCCGCGGCCTTCCAGGGCAGCCTGGGCACGGTCGGTCAGGCCCTCACCTATTCGCCGTGGGGCACGCTCGACCAGGGCGGCAACGCGGTCGAGTGGACGGACACGATCACCGCGCCCCCGTTCGGGATCAAAGTCGGCAAACGGGTCTGGCGACGGCTGCACGGCGGCATCGCCAACGCGCCCGTCTACCAGCTCTGGATCTCGGCGGTCGGCCTGCAGCCGCAGGACAACGCCTTCTACACGGCGACCTACCCGTGGCTCGGGATTCGGATCGGCGTGATCGGCAACCTGAAGCCGGAGAAGAAGAGCTGATCCCGTCCGCAACCGACCGTACGCTGGCCGCCGCGTGAACCTCCGCTTCGCCACCCGAGCGGTGCTGGCGCTGGCGTGCGTCGCCGGCCTGGCGCTGCCGTCCCTCGCGGCGGCGGCGCCCGGCGGGCCGGCGAAAAAGAAAGCCCCGACCGGCTCGCTGACCCAGCTCGCCGGTGCCAAAGGCTGCGTCGCCGGCGGCAAGAAACCGGCTGCAGGGTGCGCCAAGGCCCGCGCCCTGAAGGGGCCGGGACCGTACGTCGGCTCGCGGGCGCTCGCGGTCAGCCCCGACGGCCGCAACCTCTACGTCGCCTCGTCGCTGAGCGATGCGATCACGGTCTTCCGTCGCAACCAGAAGACGGGGGTCCTGAGCCAGCCTTCGGGCGCCGCCGGCTGCGTGGCGGTGGGGGGCGCCGAAGGCTGCGCCGCCGCCGTCGGCCTCGATGCCCCCAACTCCGTCGCGGTCAGCCCCGACGGCCGCACGGTCTACGCCACGGCACGGGACAGCAGCTCGATCGTCGCCTTCCACCGCAGCCCGAAGACCGGCACCCTGACCCAGCTGCCCGGCGCCGAAGGTTGCCTGACCGGCCTGCCGTCGTCGGCTTCTACGTGCGCCAGCGCCCGCGCGCTGGCCTACCCCGACGTCGTCGTCGTCAGCCCCGACGGCCGCAACGTCTACGCCGGCGCCTTCTTCGGCAACGCGGTCGTCAATTTCGCCGTCAATCCCGCGACCGGCGGCCTCGCCCAGCTCAGCGGCACCGCCGGCTGCATCGCCGAGGGCGCCACCAGCGGCTGCGCCCCCGGCATCGCCCTCGGCAACCCGGAGGGTCTGGGGATCAGCAACAACGGCGCCACCGTCTACGCCGCGGCGGCATCGTCGAGCGCGGTCGCGATCCTCACCCGCGACGTCGCGACCGGGGCCCTCGCCCAGGTCCCGACCAAAGCCGGCTGCATCGTCAACGCTCCGCTCGAACCCTGCACGCTCGGTGTCCAGCTCGGCGGCGCCAACGCGGTCGCCGTCAGCCCCCGCCGCGGCACCGTCTACATCAGCTCCTTCCAGAACAGCGTCACCTCCTTCGCCGCCGCCTCCGGCACCCTCACCCAGCTGCCTGGGACCTCGGCCTGCCTCGTCTACCTGCGTGCCGTCGGCTGCTCGTTCGGCCGCGCGATCGAAGCGCCGGAGGGGATCACCGTCTCGCCCGACGGCCGCAACGTCTACACCGCCTCGATCTTCTCCAACGCGGTCGACGTCCTCTTCCGCAACCCGCAGACCGGTGCGGTCGCCCAGATTCCGGGCAAGCGCGGCTGCCTGGCGCCGAAGTCGCTTCCCGGCTGCACGCCGGCGCGGGCGACGAAAGGCGCCAGCTCGGTCGTCGTCAGCCCGGACGGGAAATTCGTCTATGCGACCGCGTTCGGCAGCAGCGCCGTCGACGTCTTCAGGAGGGTGCAATGAGTTCGGAAGAGCGCCGCGAGGGGCTGACGCGTAAACAGCTGATCGGCTCCGGGGCCGGTGCCGCGGCGGCGGCGCTGCTGACGGGGAGCGGTGTCGACCGCGCCCTGGCGGCGGCCAAAGGCGGGCCGGGCAGCGTCAAGGGGATGAACATGATCCTCTTCCTCACCGACCAGGAGCGGGCGATCCAGCACTTCCCGCCGAACTGGCTGCGCCAGAACCTGCCGGGAATGCGGCGTCTCCGCAGCCACGGCATCAGCTTCGAACGGGCCTTCACCAACGCCTGCATGTGCTCGCCGGCGCGCTCGACCTTGATGACGGGTTTCTTCCCCGCCCAGCACGGGGTCAAGTACACGCTCGAGGAAGACATGCCGGCCGCAGGCGAACTGAAACCGAACGGCAGGCCGTACAAGAAGACGTACCCGCAGGTCGAGCTGCCGCTGCCCTCGGTGATGCCGAACATCGCGACGGTGATGAAGGCCGCCAACTACAACGTCGTCTACAAGGGCAAGTGGCACTGCTCGAAACCGGCGACGAAGGAACACGCGGTCCCGGCCGACCTCGAAAAGTACGGCTGGCTGCGCTGGAACCCGCCGGACGCCGGCGCCAACCAGTCGGTGCCGGAGGCGGGCGGCGGCTTCGTCGACAACGACGGTCGCTTCATGGAGTCCAACGGCTCCAACTCAGCCGGCGAAGAGGGGGTGATGGAGTACCTCGAATCGGTCGCCGCCCAGCAGCAGCCGTTCTTCATGGTGATCTCGCTCGTCAACCCGCACGACGTCCTCTTCTACCCGAGCAAGACCTTCAACGAAGCGGGCTACGACAAATCCTGGCTCGCCGGCGACATCGGGATCCCGGAGACGAACGAAGAAGACCTCTCGACCAAGCCCAAGGTGCAGGAAGAATTCCTGCGGATCTTCAACCTCACCGGCGAACCGGAAGAACCGTACGAAAAGCGCGCCTACCTGAACTACTACGGCAACCTGATGCGCTCCTCCGACAGCTACCTGGTCAACGTCCTCGACCAGCTGGAAAAAACCGGCCTGCTCGACAGCACCCTGATCATCCGCACCGCCGACCACGGCGAGATGGGCCTGACCCACGGCGGCCTGCGGCAGAAGAACTTCAACTTCTACGAGGAGGCGATCCGGGTCCCGCTCGTCTTCTCGAACCCGAAACTGTTCCCGCGGCCGCTGGAAACCGACGCGATGGTCTCCCACGTCGACTTCCTGCCGACGCTGGCCAGCCTCGCCGGGGCGCCGCCGTCGGCGCGGGTCAAGTGGCAGGGCGTCGACTACTCCTCGCTCGTCCTCGACCCCGATCCCGAAAAGACCGCCCAGGACTACGTCGTCTTCACCTACGACGACTTCCAGTCGGGCCAGAGCCACGGGCCCTATCCGAAACCGCCGAACCACGTCGTCTCGATCCGCGAAGGCCGCTGGAAGCTGGCCAGGTACTACGCGGTCGAACCGGACAAGCCGACGCCGCCGGAATGGGAGATGTACGACCTGAAGACCGACCCGCTGGAGAAGAAGAACCTCGCCCACAAAGGCTACAAACGCTCAGAACGCGAGGAGAAACAGTTCCAGCGGCTGAAAAAGAAACTGGCCGCGGTCGAAAAGAAGCGCCTGCACCCGCGCAAGAGCACCCGCGCCTAGCGGGCGGTCCGTTTCTACCCAGATTGCGCTCCGGCGGCTAGGCTGCCGCGCGTGTCGTCCGAACCGCTGGCCGAGCTGATCGGCAACGCCCACGCCTTCGAGGGCCTCGACGAATTCCGCCACGGGATCCCGGCGCTGCTGCGTGAGTTCGTCCCTGCCGACTACGCCTCCTACAACGAGATGGACCAGGACCCCGGCGGCTCCTGGTGGACCAGCGACCCGATCGTCCCGGTGACGCCGGAGCTGGAACAGACGTTCGCCGAGCTGGCCGACGAAAACCCGGTGCTCGCCCACGTCAGGCGCACGCGCGACGGCAGGCCCTACCGGATCTCGGACTTCCTCGACCGCGAGCAGTTCCACGCGCTCCCCGTCTACCAAGAGTTCTACGGCAAGATCAACGCCGAGTACCAGGTCGCGCTGACCCTGCCCTCACGTCCGCCGGTGGTGATCGGGCTGGCCTTGACCCGCTCCGAAAGCGACTTCTCCGACCCCGAGGTGGGCCTGCTCGGAGCCGCCCGCCCGCACCTGATCCAGGCCTACCGCAACGCCGAGCTGGCGGCCGCCCGCGAGGCGACGATCGCGGCGCTGGAGGCCGGCCTCGAGGACGTCGGCACCTCGGTCATCGTCGTCGACGGCTATGGCCGCGTCGACATGGCGACGCCGACCGGGCGCCGCCTGCTCGGCGGCCGGCTCGGCGGTCCCAACGACCGGCTCGCCGCCGACGTGATCGAGGAGCTGCGCGCCCGCCGTGCCGCCGGCACTCCGGTGACCGAGCCGCTGCTGCTCGAGGACGAGGAGGGCAAGCCGCTCTCGCTGCGGGTCCTGCGCGGCCCGGAGGGCGGCAGCGAGATGCTGGTGATCGAGCCCGACGCCAGCGGCCTGACCGTGCCGGCCCTGGAAGGCCTCGGGCTCACCCGCCGCCAGGCCGAGGCGCTGCGCTGGCTCGCGCTCGGCCGCCGCGGCCCGGAGATCGCCCGCCAGATGGGTCTCTCGCCGCGCACCGTCGAGAAGCACCTGCAGGCGGCCTACGTCCGGCTCGGCGTCGGCGGCGCCTCGCAGGCCTCCGCCACCGCCTGGGCGGCGGTCGGCGTGCGGTTGCCGGAGCGCTCCTAGCCCCGTTTAAGGCCGCCGAGCGCGCGGTCACGGCCGGAGGCAGCTAGCCTCCGTTGCAGCCGATGCCCGACGCGGCAGTCCTCTTCCTCGCCGCCTGCGGCACCACGTTCGCCACCGGACTGGGGGCGATCCCGGTCTTCTTCCTCGGCGCCCGCACCGAGCAGCTGACGCCGCTGCTGCTGGGGCTGGCGGCGGGGGTGATGGGCGTCGCCGCCATCGCCGGCCTGCTGATCCCCGCCGGTGAGGAAGGCTCGGCGCTCGAGGTCGTCGCCGGCCTGCTCGCCGGCGCCGGCCTGCTCGGCCTCGCCCGCCGCTACATCCATCCCGACGCCGAGTTCATGGGACGCAGCGGTCCCGGCGCTCGCACCTCGGCCCTCGTCTTCCTCGTCCTCTTCATCCACAGCCTGCCGGAGGGGTTCGCCGTTGGCACCGCCTTCGCCTCCGACCGCGCCGGCCTCAGCCTCTTCGTCATCCTCGCGATCGCGATCCAGAACGTGCCGGAGGGGACCAGCGTCGCGATCCCGATGGCGGCCGCCGGCTTCAGCCGCTCCCGCCAGTTCTGGGCGGCGGTTGCGACCAGCGCCCCGCAGCCGGTCGGCGCCCTCGTCGCCTTCCTCCTCGTCGAGGAGATCTCCGCCCTGCTGCCGTTCTCGCTCGCCTTCGCCGCCGGCGCGATGTTGGTCCTGATTGCGATCGAGGTGCTGCCCGACGCCTTCGAGAGCGGCGCCCGGCTCGGCCCGGTGCTCGGGTTCGCGGCCGGCGCCGCGGTGATGCTCGGCCTCAGCTTCGCGCTCGGCGTCTGAGAACCGGGTGCACGTCAGTTATGCATTCAATTCATAGAGTAAAGTGAATGCATAAAATGAATGCATCAGCCGATGAGGGGAATGATGACCATCAAAGCGTTGACGATCAGGAATTTGCCCGCCAACCTCGCTGAAGCGCTGGAACGTGAGAAGCGTCGCAGGGGAAAGTCGCTGAACCAGACGGTCATCGACCTGCTCGGCCAGGGGCTCGGAGCGGAGGGCGTGCGCTCGAACGGGCTCGGCCGTCTCGCCGGGGGCTGGAGCGAGGATGAGTTTCGCGAGTTCGAGCGGGCGACCGCGCAGTTCGAGACGGTCGACGAGGAGCTCTGGCGTTGAGCAGCTACTGCCTCGATACCTCGGCCTACAGCAACTTCCGACGAGGGAACGAAGAGGTGGCGGTCCTGTTGGATCGGGCCGAGGTGGTCGGCGTCTCGACGGTCGTCCTCGGCGAGTTGCGGACCGGCTTCCTGCTCGGCGGCAGGCGAAGGCGGAACGAAGCCGAGCTGGATGCTTTCCTCGACAATCCCGCGGTCGACGTCTTGCCGGTCGACTCCGAGACCAGCCGGCAATACGCGGAGATAGTCGCCGAGCTGCGGAAAGCGGGGACGCCGCTGCCAACCAACGACATCTGGATCGCAGCTACCGCCGCTCGCAACGGGGCCACGGTCCTGACCTGTGACGAGCACTTCGAGCGCATCGCTCGGGTTGGCTCGGTCGTCATCGCGGCTTGACTCGTCCCTGGCTGTTCGACCTCAGGCGCCGTCGCTGAAGGGGAAGGTGCGGTCGAGGCCGGTGACCTCCATCACGCGGCGGACCGCGTCCGCCCGGCTTGGGATCAGCTTGAAGCCGCGGTCTTCGGCGTTGAAGTGACGGAAGACGGAGACGAGGAGGGCGATCCCGGTCGAGTCGATGAACTCGACCTCGGTCAGGTCGATCGTCAGGGCGGCGCCGTCGTCGATCGGCGCTTTGGCGATCTCAACCGTCAGCGTCTCGGCGCTGGCGAAGTCGAGGACGCCGGTCAGGGTCAGGGTGGTGCCGCCGTTGGACGGCAGCGAGCGGATCAGAAGCTGTCCGTCGGCGTCCATCAGACCGCCTCGATGATCGTCGCCACACCCTGACCGACGCCGACGCAGAGCGAGGCGACGCCGTAGCGGCCGCCGCGGCGTCGCAGCTCGTGGGCGAGGCCGCCGACGAGGCGGGCGCCCGAGCAGCCGAGCGGGTGGCCGATCGCGATCGCGCCGCCGTTGACGTTGAGGCGCTCGCGGTCGATCCCGAGCTCGCGCTCGCAGGCGACGACCTGAGAGGCGAAGGCCTCGTTGATCTCGACCAGGTCGAGGTCGTCGATGCCGAGGCCGGCGCCGTCGAGAGCCTTGCGGATTGCCGGGATCGGCCCCAGGCCCATCAGCCGCGGCTCGACGCCGGCGACGCCGATCGCGACGACGCGGGCCAGCGGTTCCAGCCTGAGCTCGGCCGCCGCCGCCTCGTTGCCGACCAGCAGGCAGGCGGCGCCGTCGTTGATCGAGGAGGAGTTGCCGGCGGTGACGGTGCCGCCCTCGCGGAAGGCCGGGGGCAATTCGGCGAGCTTCTGGAGCGTGGTGTCGGCGCGCGGGCCCTCGTCGCGCTCGACCAGTCCCGGCTCGGCGCCGCGCCTGGCCGGCGGCGTCGGCACCGGCACGATCTGGGCCGCGAACCGCCCTTCGTCCCAGGCGGCGACGGCGAGCTGGTGGCTGCGCAGCGCGAACTCGTCCTGGTCGGAGCGCGAGATCCCGCGCTCGGTGGCGACGTTCTCGCCGGTCTCGCCCATCGCCTCGGTGTGTGGCCCACCGGCGAACTTGGGGTTGACCAGGCGCCAGCCGAGCGTCGTGTCGTACATCGTCTGGTCGCCGCGCGGAAAGCCCGCCGGCTGCTTCTGCAGAACCCAGGGCGAGCGGGTCATCGACTCGACGCCGCCGGCCAGGCAGAGGTTGGCGTCGCCGGCCCGGATCGCCCGCGCGGCCTGGTTGATCGCCTCCAGGCCCGAGGCGCAGAGTCGGTTGACGGTGGTGCCGGGGACGCTCACCGGCAGCTCGGCGAGCAGCGCCGCCATCCGTGCCACGTTGCGGTTTTCCTCGCCGGCCTGGTTGGCGGCACCGAAGAAGACGTCGTCGATCCGGGCGGGGTCGACGCCGCCGCGCTCGACCACGTCGGCGATCACCAGCGCCGCGAGGTCGTCGGGACGGACGCCCGCGAGAGCGCCGCGATAGCGGCCGATCGGGGTGCGGCGAGCGGTGAGGATCAGGGCATCGCTTGCGATGATGCGCAGCCTATGGGAGGCGAGCATGCCTGAAAAGGACCGTGCAGTCGTCGTCGGCGGCGGCACGATGGGTACGGGTATCGCAGCGGTTCTGGCTCGGGCCGGAATCGGCGTCGAGCTGGTCGAGGTCGACGAGGGGCTGGCGCAGGCCGCGCTGGGCCGCGCCCGGGCGGCGATCGACGACGGCGTCGCCCGCGGCCGGATCGAGCCCGAGGCGGGGGAGAGGGCAAAGGCGCTGATCGCACCCGTCGTCGGCGCCGGAGCCTGCACTCCGCAGCCGCGGGTCGCGATCGAGGCGGTGCCGGAGCGGACCGAGCTGAAGCTCGCTGTCCTGGCCGAGATCGAGTCACTGCGCCCGCGCCTGCTGGCGACCAACACCAGCGGGATCTCGATCGACGAGCTCGCCGTCGATCTGGCCGACCCCGCCTCCTTCCTCGGCCTGCATTTCTTCAACCCGGTGCCGGCGATGGCGCTGGTCGAGGTCGTCGTCGGCGCGGCGACCTCGGATCAGGCCCGGGCCGAGGCCGTGGCCCTGGTCGCCGAGATCGGCAAGGAGGCGATCGTCGTCCGCGACGCGCCGGGCTTCGCCAGCAGCCGCCTCGGCCTCGCTCTAGGCCTCGAGGCGATCCGGATGGCCGAAGCCGGCGTCGCCGCCGCCGAGGACATCGACAAGGCGATGGTGCTCGGCTACCGCCACCCGGTCGGCCCCCTGCGTCTGACCGACATCGTCGGCCTCGACGTCCGCCTCGACATCGCCCGCAACCTGCGCGAGGCCTACGGCGAACGCTTCGCGCCGCCGCCGCTGCTCGAGCAGATGGTGGGGGAGGGGAAGCTGGGGAAGAAGTCCGGCGAGGGCTTCTACCGCTGGGACGCGGACGTCTGAGCCGGCGCCGGCAGGCCGACGACCGTCAGGCGGCGACCCTGGTCGCGCTCCAGGGCGCTGGCGTCGCTGACCGCCCAGCCGACCCGCTCGACCAGCTGCCCGGAGAAGTGGGTGGACTCGAGGTCGGTGGCGGAGATCCGCTCCCGGTAGACGACCGTGCTGCCGTCGTCGCTGGGCGTATCGGTGACTACGAGTATCTGCGGCATCTGGCGACTCCCTTCTTCTGTGACTGGAGTCACCACCGTAGCGTAAATCGAGTAAGTTGACCAACTTAGTCTGAAAACGTCACCAAAGCACCTAACGCCCGTAGCGATCGTTGAGGCGGACGACGTCGTCGAGCTCGGGGGTGGAGACCTCGATCACCGTCGAGTCCTCGAGCGCCTCGATCGTGTGGACGAGCCCAGCCTCGTTACGCCACGAGCTGCCTGGCTCGAGCGTTCGCTCGGTCAGCTCGCTCTCACTCGGTCCCTGTGCCAGCAGGAGCCGTCCCGACAGCAGGTAGGAGGTCTCGTCCTTTTCCTCGTGTACCTGCACCGAGAGCCGGTGGCCGGCCTTGACGACCAGCAGTTTGCCGGCGTAGCGGTCGGTCTGCGCCCACCAGAGCTCGTGCCCCCACGGCTTCTCGACTCGGCTCTGGGACTCGCTTCCGGGCGGTGCCTGGTCGCTCGCGGCCTCCGCCAGCGCCGCGGTGACCAGGGCGCGGGCGGCCCAGGCGGAGGTCTCGGCGGCTTCGGCGGGGGTGAGGCCGCGGACGTCGCGCTCGACCACCAGCGCCTCGAACCCGATCACCAGCGCCAGGCCCGAGACCAGGCGCTCGAAGCGCTCGTCGTCGAGCCGCTCGCGCAGCGGCTCCAGCGCCCGCTCGATCCATTCGACCCGGCGGAACCCGCGCCGCGGCGTGCCCTCGCCGGACCCCTCGCCCTCGATCGTCAGCGCGATCAGCTTGCGGCCGAGGCGTTCGGCCTCGGGGTCCATCGCCTGGATCTCGCGCGCCAGCGCTTCGATCCGGCGCTCGGCAGGCTCGCCGTCGAGCTGGTCGAGGACGGCGGCGGTTTCAGCGCCGCTGACCAGCCCCAGGGTCGCGTCGACCATCAGCTGGTCGAGCGAGGGGAAGTAGGAGTAGACGGTGCGGCGCGAGACGTCGGCGGCAACGGCGACCTCGGCCACCGACGGGGTGGCCCCGGTGGCGACCAGCTCCATCGCCGCCTCGACGATCGCGCGGCGGGTGCGCCGGCGTTGTCCCGGGCGCCCGCTCGCCGCCGCCTTCTCTGCCCCATTGCCTGCCATCGGCGCAAAGTGTACTATCGTGCAGTAACTGCACAACTGTGCAATTAAGATTTGGCGACGACGATTTCGAGGAGACGCAGATGGACGGCAGCATCCACACCCAGAGCCCGGTGATCCAGGTCCCCGACGGCGGCGAGCCGGTCTGGTTCACGAGCAACCGGATCGTGATCAAGGTCCGCGGCGCCGAGACCGGCGGCGCCTTCGGCCTGATCGAAGCCACGGCGCCGCCTGGCGCTTCGCCGCCGCTGCACGTCCACAGCCGCGAGGAGGAGTCGTTCTGGGTGCTCGAGGGCGAGGTGGAATTTCTCTGTGGCGAGGAACGGTTCCGCGCCGGCCCGGGTGGCTTCGCCCTGCTGCCGCGCGGCATTCCGCACAGCTTTCTCGTCGTCGGCGACGCCCCTGCCCGCTTCATCAACGTGATCACCCCGGGCGGGATGGAGGACTTCTTCGCCCGTGCCGGCCGTCCGGCGGAGGGTCCCGGCCTGCCGCCCGCCGGGCCGCCCGACGTCGAGGCGCTGGCCCGCGCCGGCGAGGAGTTCGAGATCGCGACGATCGGACCGCCGATGAGCCCTGCCTAAGCCCCGATCGCCGAGGTTGCGTTTTGGTGCGCTATAGGCACCAAAAC
>DASSLT010000016.1:0-131696 GCA_035689305.1 Solirubrobacterales bacterium
AGGGCGTCGGTGGCCGCGCCCAGCGCGTCGCGAATGCTGCCCGCAACCTGTCTCATCCGACCGCGGCCGCCTCCAGTCTCTGCCGTTTCTCCTCCGCGGCGAGCGCATCGGTGAACTCCGCAAGGTCGCCACCGAGCACGCCGTCGAGGTTGTGGGAGGTGAGCTTGATCCGGTGATCGGTGACCCGGCCCTGGGGGAAGTTGTAGGTCCGCACCTTCTCCGAGCGCTCGCCGCTGCCGACCTGGGCCTTGCGCTCGGAGGCGATCTTCGCCTGCTGCTCGGCGACCTCGCGCTCGAGCAGCCGCGCCCGCAGCACCCGCATCGCCCGCTCGCGGTTTTGCAGCTGCGACTTCTCGTCCTGCATCGAGACCACGATCCCGCTCGGTTTGTGGGTGATCCGCACCGCCGAGTCGGTGGTGTTGACCGACTGCCCACCGGGACCCGAGGAGCGGTAGACGTCGATCTGAAGGTCGTTCTGGTCGATCTGGACGTCGACCTCCTCCGCCTCGGGGAGCACGGCGACGGTCGCGGTCGAGGTGTGGATCCGTCCCTGCGACTCGGTCTCGGGGACGCGCTGGACCCGGTGGGTGCCGCCCTCGAACTTGAAGACCGAGTAGGCGCCCTCGCCGCGGACTTCGAAGGTGACCTCCTTGAACCCGCCCGCCTCCGACGAGGATTGCGAGAGAACGTCGGTGCTGAAGCCGCGCTCCTCCGCGTAGCGGGTCAGCATCTTGTAGAGGTCGCCGGCGAACAGCGCCGCCTCGTCGCCGCCGGTCCCGGCGCGGATCTCGACGATCACGTTCTTGGCGTCGTTGGGGTCGCGCTCGACCATCGCCAGCCGGATCTCCTCTTCGAGCTCCCCGAGCCGGCCCGGCGCCTCCTCGACGACCTTGCGCAGTTCCTCGTCCTCGCCTTCGGCGAGCAGCTCTTTCGCTCCCTCGAGGTCGTCCTTGAGGGTCGCGTATTCGCGCGCCAGCTCACGCCCTGGCTGCAGCTCGCGGTACTCGCGCCCGACCTCGGCATAGCGTTCGCGATCGCCGATCACCGCGGGATCCGACATCAGCGCCTCCAGCTCGGCGAAGCGCGCCTCGATCTGTTCGACCAACTGCTCGATCATGACTCGAAGACTAGAACGCCGCTAAGCGACGATCTCGATGTGCTGCTGTTTTGCCGCCTCCTCGGGAGTCTCCCGAGCGAGGACGGCGTTGAGCGAGGCGATCGCCACCTCGAGCTGCTCTTCGTCGGGCTCGCGGGTGGTCAGGTTCTGCAGCATCAGCCCCGGCCACATCACCGCCCGCACCCAGGCTTTGCGCCGGTTTTTCCCGGCCCACTTGATCACCTCGTAGGAGAGGCCGGCGATCAGCGGGATGCCGAGGATCCGCGAGAGCACCAGCCAGTACCAGGCCGGCAGCCCGATCGGGGCGAAGACGAAGATCGCCAGCACCATCACGATCAGCAGGAAGCTGGTGCCGCAGCGCGGGTGCAGGCGCGAGTAGAGCTTCGCCCGCGAGGGGATCAGCTCGTCTTCGGCCTCATAACAGGAGATCGTCTTGTGCTCGGCCCCGTGGTACTCGAAGACGCGGCGCAGGTCGGGCAGTTTGCTGATCGCAGCGATGTAGCCGATGAAGATCGCGGTCCGCAGGACGCCCTCGATCAGCCAGAAGAGGAAGGCCGAGCCGAGCTGGTCCTTGATCAGGCTGGTGAGGCCGACCGGGACGACGAAGAAGAGGCCGACGGCAAGCAGCAGCGAGAAGACGATCGTCAGGCCCCACATCCAGCCGCCGATTTCTTCCTTCTCGCCCTCCTCGTCCTCCTCGAGTTGGGCGTTGGCGGAGATCGCCAGCGCTTTGAAGCCGATCTTCATCGACTCGCCGAGGGCGACGACGCCACGGATGATCGGCAGGCGCCAGAGACGGTGGCGCTGCGCCCATGGCTTGACCGTGTCGGACTCGATCTCGATCTGGCCCTCTGGCGTGCGGACGGCGACGGCCCAGACGGTGACGCCGCGCATCATCACTCCCTCGAGCACCGCCTGACCGCCGACCGGCGCGTCGCGTTTGGCGACGAGGGCGCCGTCGGGCATGCGCAGCGGGTCGCCGCCGTTCGCGGACGCAGTGCTTGACGCCTCGTCGCCGGCAGGGGCCTGTGCGGCCCTCGTCAAGCCCGCCGGCGGGCTCACTTTCCTACTTCCCGGCCCGGTGCTTGGCGGCGCGGCGCTGGAAGCGCTCGACGCGGCCGCCGGTGTCGACAAGCTTCTGCTTGCCCGTGTAGAAGGGGTGGCACTCGGAGCAGAGCTCGACATGCAGATCGTCCTTGGTCGACCGCGTGTAGAACTGGTTGCCGCACGAGCAATGCACGTTGGCGAGGGTGTACTCGGGGTGAATATCAGTCTTCATCTCTTTTAAGAATAGAGAACCGCGCAAGGGCTGCCGATAGAGCCGTGTGAGCCTCGCCTACGCACACGCCCAGAACGATGAGAAGAGGGCCCTGCGCGCCGTTCTCGGCGCCTTCCTGTTCGGCGGCACGGCGTTGATCGCCCTCCACAACTGGTTCGGCCTGGCCGACTCGCTTGGGGACTTCTTCAACGGCCCGCTCTACGACGCGGTCGTCCTCAGCGCCGCCATCGCCTGCCTGCTGCGGGCCCGCCGCGGCGGGCGTGAGCGCGCCGCCTGGGCGATGATCACCGCCACCCTCCTGACCCAGGCGACGACCGAGCTCTGCTGGACGGTCTTCTACGACGGCAGCGCCTCGCCGCCCTACCCGTCGTTCTGCGACCTCGGCTGGCTCGCCTTCTACCCGCTGGCGACGGCCTCGGTCCTGCTGATGGTCCGGGCCCGCTCGCGGGCGCTCGACTGGCGGCTCTGGACCGACGGCCTGATCGCCGCCCTCGGCACCGGCGCCCTCGGCGCCGCCTTCGTCTTCGAGTTCGTCGCCGCCCGCACCACCGGCAGCACCCTGCAGCAGATGGTGACGCTGGCCTATCCGCTCGGCGACGTCTTCATGCTCTCGCTGGTCGTCGGCGTCATCGCCCTGACCGGCTGGCGGCCGGGACGGACCTGGTCGCTGCTGCTGCTCGGGATCGTCGCCCTCGTCTTCGCCGACATCACCAGCAGCCTCGAATCGAGCGGCCTCGAAATCTCCGGCGAAGGCTGGGTGACGCCGATCTACATGCTGGGCGCGGTCTGCATCGGGATCGAGGCCTGGCAGCCACGAGAGGAGCCGATCCGGCGCGCGACCCGGGTCGACGACTGGCGCGAGCTGATGGTGCCCGCCCTCTTCGCGCTGATCACGATCTGCCTCTTCGTAATCCAGTACATGCGCGAGGTCAGCGTCCTGACCGCGGTCCTCTCGGCGGCGACGATGCTGGCGATCGTCGCCCGCCTGACCGTCAGCGTGCTCGACAACAAGCGGTTGCTGGAGGCGGTGCGGACCGACCAGTTGACCGGCCTCGCCAACCAGGGCGCCCTGCGGATCGACCTCGAGGCGCAGTGCCGGCGGGCCGAGGAGCAGCCGGCGACCCTGTTACTGCTCGACCTCAACGGCTTCAAGGGCTACAACGACACCTTCGGGCACCCGGCCGGGGACGAGCTGCTGGCCCGGCTCGGGAGCCAACTGCGCGACGCGGTCGCCGGAAGCGGCTGCGCCTACCGGATCGGCGGCGACGAGTTCGCGGTCCTGATCGATTGCGTCGGCAGCTATGCCGAGCGCGCCTCGCGACGGGCGACCGAAGCCCTCAGCCTGCGGGGCGAAGGATTTGCCGTCGGCGCCGCCTGGGGCGCGGTCGAGATCCCAGCCGAGGCGGCAACCGCCACCGCCGCCCTGCAGCTGGCCGACGTCCGCATGTACGCGCAGAAGCAGTCGCGCCGGGACTCAGAGCGCTGGCGGCACCCCGAAGCCATCCAGTAGGGCGACGAGGACCGCCGTCACCTCGGCCCGGCTGGCGGGATCGTCGGAGCGGGCGACCAGCATCGCCGCCTCGTCGAGGGCGCCTAGCAGCAGGTGCGCGGTGGGCCCGACCGGCAGCTGGCGGATCTCCCCCGCCTCGATCGCCGCCGCCAGGCTCGCTTCGATCAGGCCGAGCCCGTTGGCGGCGCCGATCTCGCGCCAGCGGTCCCAGCCGAGCACGGCCGGGGCGTCGTGGAGGGCGATCTGGCGCAGCTCGGGCTCGGCGCACTCGTCGAGAAATGCCTCGATTCCGGCCTTCATCGCCTCGACCGGGCTGTGCAGGTCGGAGTCGAGGACGATGTGGGCGACGCGTTCGGTCGACTCCGCCTCGAGCCGTTCGTAGACCGCCTCCAAAAGCTCGGCCTTGCCGCCGAAGTGGTGGTAGAGCGCACCGCGGGTAACCCCGGCCTCGCGCACGATCTCCTCGGCGGAGACCCCTTCGTAGCCCTTCTCGGTGAAGAGCCGGCGGGCAGCGGCGATCAGGGCGCTGCGGGTCGCCTCGGAACGCTCGGCTTGACTTCGGCGTTTTACATTCATACGGTATGTATCTTAGTCAAGAATCATGAACAGAAAAACAGATCCAGCCACGGCCTCATGGTCGGACGGGAGGCACCATGACTGACGAGCGCAAAGAGATCGATCTGCCGGCGGGAAGGATCCGCTATCGGGAGGCGGGAGCCGGACCAAAGAGCGTCGTCTTCGTCCACGGTTACCTCGTCGACGGCCGGCTTTGGGACGGGGTCGTCGACCGGCTCGCGGGCCAGTGCCGCTGCATCGCCGCCGACTGGCCGATCGGCGCGCAGCAGATCGCGATGAAGCCCGATGCCGACCTCTCTCCCCCCGGCCTGGCGGCGATCATCGCCAGCTTGCTCGACGCGCTCGAGCTCGAGGACGTGACGATCGTCGGCAACGACTCCGGCGGCGCCATCTCCCAGATCCTCGTCACCCGTCACCCGCAGCGGATCGGCCGCCTCGTCCTCACCAACTGCGACACCCACGAGAACTTCCCGCCGGGGATGTTCAAGGCGATGCCGCCGCTGGCGAAGCTGCCGGGCGGGATGACGGTTCTGTCGCTGCCCTTCCGCATCCCCGCCATCGGCCGCCGCGCCTTCAAGCCGTTTGCGCGGACCCGGATCCCCAACGAGCTGGTCGCCTCCTGGCTGTCGCCGTCGATGCACGACCGCGGCGTCTTCCGCGACCTGAAGAAGGTCACCGGCGGGATGAACAAGCGCTACACGTTGGAAGCAGCCGCGCAGCTGCGCGGCTCGGGGCTGCCGATCCTGCTGACCTGGGCCCCAGGCGACAAGTACTTCCCGATCTCCTACGCGGAACGGCTCGCGGGAGAAGCCGGGAACGCGCGAATCGTCACGATTGCCGACTCGAAGACCTTCGTTCCGCTTGACCAGCCGCAACGTGTGGCGGACGAGATTGCGCAATTCGCGCAAACGGCCTAGACACCGGTTTTCCCCAAATTCCCGGCTTTTTCGCAAAGTGCAGGTTTTTCGTCCGACAGAGGGAGGAGCATTTCGGCGACCCCTCACGGGACCCCTACAGGACGGAGAGCTATGTCACAGCAGATCTTCGACCAGGACCGGCCAAGGAGCACGATGGCGCAGCGGCTCGACGAAGCGTTCGCGGGCTGCGACGTGTGGACGGTGGCGCCGCCGACTCAGCGGCGGAGCACCCTCGACCTCAGCCCCCGTGCCTCGAGCTCCTCGAGGATCCTCGGCAGCGCCGCCACGGTGCGCACCCAGGAGTCGCGCGCGCTGTAGTAGTCGGCGTCATGCAGCAGCAGGATGTCGCCGGCGACCACGTCGGCAGTTAGCTGACGCGTGATCGAGTCGGGCGTCGCCCGCGCCTTCCAGTCCCTCCCCCACTGCGACCAGAGAACAGGCCGCCAGCCGCGGTTGCGGATCGCGCGCAGGCCGAGGGCGCTGAAGATCCCGTAGGGCGGGCGGTAGTCGGCGATCGCCTGGCCGCCGGCCTCCTCGATCGCCGCCCGCGCCCGCTCGGCGTCGTCGAGCAGCGAGCGCGGACTCAGCCGCAGCTGGTTGCGGTGACGGTGGCAGTGCAGCTCGACCCGGTGGCCGGCGGCGACGATCTCCGCCACCAGGGCCGGCCGGCGCTCGACCTGCTCACCGGCGAGGAAGAAGGTTGCCTCGGCTCCTGCTCCCCGCAGCAGCTCGAGGACGGCGGGGGTGCCTTGCGGGTGAGGGCCGTCGTCGAAGGTGAGCGCAACGTGGTCCGCCCCCTCCTCGCGCAGCTTGACCCCGAGCGCGTCGCCGAGCGGCTGCACGACCGGCGCCAGGGCCGTGACCGAGTTGAGCGCAGCCGCGGCCGCGGCGGTACCCGCCCCGACCGCGAGCGCTGCCGTCAAGGACCGGTGCTGGCGCCCGTCGCGGCGGCTTCGGCTTCGGCCGGTTCGATTTTCTTCGCCGCCGGCTCCGCCGTCGCCTGATCGTTGTCGGTGCCGAAGTGAATCCGGCTGGTGACCGGCTTCAGCGGCTTCAGCGGGCTCTCGCTCTTGACCAGGGAGAGCACGAGGACGATCGCAACCGCGGCAGCCGCCACGGCAGCGGCAACGCGCTCGGTGCGCAGGCGCCAGACCGGCTGCGGCTTGATCCGGGGCCGCACCGCGAGCGCTTGCGTGGCAATCGAGGGCAGCGAAGCGAAGGACGAGTCGGGCGAGCGCCGTTCGCCGGTGACGTGGCGCAGCATCGACTCGAGCTCGTGGTTGGAGCGCGCGACTTCGGCCAGGCCGAAGCGCTCGAAGGAGGCGTTGTTGGCGCGCAGGTGGCCGGCGTTGAAGCCGTAGGAGACGACCGGGCAGCCGCGGATGTGGGCCTCGAGCACGGTGAGGCCGGCGGTGGCGTGGATCATCGCGTCGGAAGCGGCCATCCAGTCGCTCATCTGCTCGGTGAAGCCGAGGATGCGGACCTGCTCGTGATCGCCGAAACGGCTTTCGAGCCGTTCGCGGGCGCCCTCGTTGCGACCGGTGATGCAGACCACCATGGTGTCGCCGTCGGCGAGTGCCGAGTCGATCGCGCCCTCGAGGTCGCCGATCCCCCAACCGCCGCCGGAGACCAGCACCATCCGCGCGTGGGCGGGAACGTCGAGCGCCTCGCGGGCGTCGCGGCGGGTGCGCGGCATCAGGAACTCGCGCGAGATCGGCGGCCGCGCCCAGCGGACGCTGCCGGGGCCGGCCAGCTTCTCGACTTCCTCGATCGACTCCGGGTGGGTGACGTAGTGCATGTCGACGCCGGAATGGACCCAGTAGCGCAGCCCGGCCAGGTCGGTGATCGCCGACTGCACCGGGACCGCCAGACGCCGGTTCTCGCGCAGCATCCCGAGCACAGCGGTGGTGCCGGGATAGGTCGAGATGACGACGTCGGGATCGTGCTGGGCGATCAGGCGCAGCAAGCCGCGAGCGCCCAGCAGGTACATCAGGTGGTGCGCCAGCCAGCGGGTCGGCGCGAACTTCGAAATCAGCCAGTACTGGATGTCGAACAGCCAGTTCGCCCAGCGGAAGGTGAAGCGCGAGCCGCCGCGGACCACCGCGGACAGCAGCTTGCCCATCGCCTCAAGGCCGTTGTCGATCTCGACCTTCGCCGTCGGCACTTCCTCTTCGAGGTCGGCCTTGATCACCCGCGCCGGCAGGTCGTGGCCCTCGCCGATGTCGGCGGTCAGGATCAGGACCCGCGGCTCGCGCTCCTCGAAGCGGGCGGCGCCGGCCAGGAGGGCGCCGGCAGCGTGTTCGTTGTCGCCCATCGAAGGCTGTTTGCCAGGCACCGGGTCCGGCGGCCGGGTCGTGCAGCGCACCCACTCGACGTACTTGCGCACACCTGCTTTGAAACTCGTCTCCGCTTTCCAGCCGAGCTCCTCGAGCGCACGCTCGTTGGAGATCGTCTTGCCGGGGAAGTCGCCCGGCCGCGGCGGCGTGTGTTCGATCTCGCAGGTGTCGACGTTTTCCTGGACCCGCTCGGCGATTTCGAGGATCGTCACGACCTCGTCGCCGGAGAGGTTGTAGGTGCGGCCGGCGGCCGCCGGGGCGAGCGCGGCGACGATCCCGTCGGCGAGGTCCTCGACGTAGATGAAGCTGCGGGTGGTGCTGCCGTCGCCGGCGATCGTCAGCGCCTTGCCTTCGAAGGAGAGGTCGGTGAACTTGGCGACGACGCCGGCGGCGCGGGCGCGCGGGCCGTAGGGGATGCCGAAGCGCAGGACCGTGTACTCAAGGTCGTAGAGCTCGGAGTAGCCGGCACAGTAGGTCTCGCCGGCGAGCTTGGTCGCGGTGTAGAGATGGCGCGGGGCCGGGATCGCCGTTTCCTCGTCGACCTCCTGCTCGGGGCAGTCGCTGTAGACCCAGGTGGTCGAGCCGTAGACGACACGGCCGACTTTGGCGCGGCAGGCGGCCTCGAGCACGTTGAGGGTGCCGCGGGTGTTGACCTCCTCGGCAAGGACCGGATCGGCGAGGACGTGGCCGACGTCGGCGACGGCGGCGAGGTGGATGACGGCGTCGCAGTCGCGCATCGCGAGGTCGAGGTTGGCGGCGTCGGTGATCGAGCCGGTGAAGGTCTCGACCTCGAGCGGCGAGTGGTAGGGCGAAGCGCTGAGGTCGAAGATCCGCGGCGTCATCCCGCGGTCGAGCAGACGATCGACGACGTGCGATCCGATGAAGCCACCGCCTCCAGTGACCAGGACCCTCATCTAGTTTCCTCCTTGCGCCAGCGCCGCCTCGCGGCTCTCGGGGCGGTAGTAGAGCGGGACGCACCAGTGGTTCTCTGCCACCCATTCGGTGTTGGGCAACGCGTCGGAGCGGCCCATGATCCGGTGGCACGGCTGGTCGTAGACCTTGCCGGTGCTCTTCTCGAGCTCTTCGAAGACGATGTACTTGTAGTAGCCGGAGGTCATCCCGTCCGGCATCTCCAGGCGGGCCGGGTGGACGGGGTCGAGGTGCTCGCGCGCGTACTCGTTCTTCCAGCCGACGATCTCCTCCATCCGTTCGGCCTGGACCAGCGCCAGCGCCGCGGTGAACTCGCTCATCCGGAAGTTGAGGCCGTCGACCTCGTGCTCGAACTTGCCGTAGTTGCGGAACTTGGCGGCGAAATCGATCAGGCCCTCGTCGGCGGAGACGAGCACGCCGCCCTCGCCGGTCGAGACGGTCTTGGTCGCGTAGAGCGAGTAGACGCCGGCGTCGCCGTAGGCGCCCGGCTTGCCGCCGTTCCACTCGGCGCCATGGGCGTGAGCGCAGTCCTCGAGCAGGAAGATCCCGTTGTCGCGGCAGTAGGCGGCGATCTTCTCCGCGTCGAAAGCGATGTGGCCGCCGATGTGGACGAGGATCGCGGCCCGCGGCTTGTGCTTCTCGGCTTTCGCCTCGAAGTCGGCGAAGGACATGCAGAGGTCCTCGCGGTTGCAGTCGACGAACTCGACCTCGGCGCCGGCCCCGATTGCCGCCAGTGGCGAGGCCATGAAGGTGTTGGAGGGGCAGAGCACGGTCTCCCCCTTGACGCCGGCGTACTCGAGCGCGGCGAGGGCGCCGCCCGCCCAACTCGAGAGGCCGAGGCTGGGCAGGCCGTTCCACTGCGCCCAGCGCTCCTCGAAGGCCTTCAACTTGGCCCCCTCGGACCACTGCTCGGAGTCGAGGACCTCGGTCCAAAGCTCGAACAACCTGGCGCGATCGCGGTGATCGAACCCGATCGCGAACTTGCTCGCGTCGGGCCGGATTTTCTCGGCGGACCCTATGGTCGGCTCCTTAAGTGATGTGACGGGGGCTGGTGCTCGAACGGAGTTGACGGGTTACGGGATCGAGCGAGCGCAAATCTACCAGCGAAATCGGACCGAGAGCGTGCATGACGCATCGCATGCCGGCGTCCTCGGTCGCTCGCGTGCAGAGCACGCCACGCTCCCTGCGTCCTTGGCCTGCTTGGTCATGCACGCTCTCGATGGGCAGTCTCTAGAACGGCGCCTACCGCTTTCGAGCCCGCGAGCAGCACCGTTCCCCCCAACGCGACGAGCATGAAGAAGACGAGGGCGGCACCGTCGAGGGGCGTGGTTCCCCAGTCCTCGCCGAAGATCAGCGGCGCCAGGATCACCGGCACCAGGACCTGGATCGCGAACATCACCGGCGCCACGTGGGTCGCCGGCCGCTTCTGCAGCGCGCTCATCTCACTCAACAGCGCCAGGCCCTCGGAAGCGGCGGCGGTGGCGAGCCAAACCGCAGCGACCAGGATCGTGCCGTCGGAGAGCTCGTCGGTCAGCAGCTTGCTGGTGATCGCCGTCCAGGCGTAGCCGAAGCCGGCGCTGACGATTGCCAAGGTCGCAGCCGACGAACCGCGCCCGCGCAGGGCGTAAGGCGCGAACATCGGGATCGCTACCAGGCCCAGCGAGAGGGCGATCGCCCAGGTCGCGGCGTGCTCGGTGGTTCGGTCGGGAGCCGCCCACGCCACCCCGGCGACGCCGGCGACGATCGCGGTGACCGCCGCGTACTCGCGCGGGCCCGGCTTCTCCCCCAGCCGCGTCACCCCGAGCCAGAGCAGGACCACGAGGCCGCTGGCAAGGCAGGGCTGGACCACGGTCAGCGGCGCCAACAGCAGCGCCACGATCTCCAGCGGCCAGCCCAGCAACCCGAGCCCCGTCGCCCCCAGCCATTTGCGGTTGCGGACCAGTTTGCCGATCAGCGAGACCCGCAGCGAGTGCTCCTGAGGCACGTCCCGCGCCTCCATCGCCTGCAGCGCGATCGAGGTGTTGTAGAGGACGGAGGCGCCTACCGCGCAGACGATGCCGAGGCCCAACATCTGCCGAGCCTATTGCCGGGGAGCGGATGACCGGCCGGAACCGACCGGCGACCAGGGCCGCTCAGCGCCTACGGCGGCGGCGGGACTCGTACCACGGAGGGACCTGCGCGACCACAAGCGAGCCCAGACAACCGATCACGACGGCCAAAAAGCCAAGGAGCTGGTCGCTCGCACCGAGGAGCCCGATGCTGACGAAAATGATGCTCCCGACGACGAACAGCCCGGCCAGCAGGACGAGAAAGAGCTGGTTTTCGCTCATCTAAAACCCGCTCCATGAAGACAAAACATTACGAGAACCATAGCGTCCCAAGGTTGAGAATGGCGGCCACCGCGACTCCCCCCAGGCCGCCACGGACCGTCGCCCCTCGCAGCACCTTCTCGTCGGCGCCTCTTAGCGCCGGGGCCGCATGATTGAGGAATCCGCAGACAGCGACCAGACCAGCAATGAGCCCAACCTCCGTCGTGGCGTCGACGATCAGCGATCCAAGAGGCACCGGCGGACCGTAGACCAACACAACGCACGCGTCGCGCGCAGCGCGTGCCGCCTATCTCACGAGATGCTCAGGTCTCCTGGTACAGCGGGCCGTCGCCGCCCTCGGGGAGGGTGAGGCGTCCGCCCTTGGCCGTGATCGCGCCGCACTGGACGCAGTTGGAGGCGGTGACGTGGACGTCGACCTCGGCGGTGCCGTTCTCGAGCTGCTCGTCGGGGATCTCGTAGACCTGCGCCGGGCACATCGAGACCCAGGTCTGGGCCACCTCGCGCGGCACGTGGGTCTGGATCCGGACGTGGTTCGGGGCGTCGTCGCGGGTCGCGTTGCCCGAGAGGAAGACCGAGTCGAGCTTGTTGAAGGTCAGCTCGTTGTCGGCCTTCGGGTACTTGTCGCCGGCGTTGCCCTCGAAGACCGGGATCTCGGCGTTGTCCTCGATCTTCCAGTGGCCGCCGGGGAAGGCGCCTTTGGTCGCGACCATCGCCGACCCCATCGCGCCGCCGAAGATCAGCCCTTTGGTCAGCGGCTGCTTCATGTTGCGCGAGCGGTAGAGGTCCTTCTCGATCACCGAGTCGCGGATCGCCTTGTCGTAGCTTTCGAAGTTGACCCCGTCGATGTCGCGCTTGAGCTCTTCGACGATCGCTTCCGCCGCGTACATGCCGGCGTGCATCGCGTAGTGGACGCCGGCGAGTTCGGCGATGTTGACCATCCCCGCCGCGTCGCCGGCCATCAGCATCCCGGGCACCGAGAAGCGCTGCGGCAGCGCCCAGTAGCCGCCCGAGGGAATCGTCTTCGCGCCCCAGCCGACCCGCTTGCCGCCCTCGAGGATCTTCTGCATGAAGGGGTGGGTCTTGAACAGCTGCAGGGCGTCGTGGACGGAGAAGGTGGCGTCGGTGGTGTCGAGGCCGACGACGAGGCCGAAGCAGACCTTGTCCTCGCCCATCGGGTAGATGAAGCTGCCGCCGGCCTCCTTGTATTTCGGGCTCCAGCGCAGCGGCCAGCCGAGCGTGTGGATCACGCGGTCGAGCGGCTTCGGCACCTCCCAGACCTCCTTCACCCCGAGCTCCCAGACCTGCGGGTCCGAGCCCTCGCGCAGGTTGAAGTAGTCCATCGCGGCGTAGGTGAGGTGGCCGATCGTGCCCTCGGCGAGCACGGTCGCCTTGGCGACGACGTCGGAGCCGGGCTCGAAGTTGCCGAGCTCTTCACCGTCCTTGCCGCGGCCGCGGTCGCCGGAGCGGACCCCGCGCACGATCCGGTCCTCGACCAGCAGCTGCGTCGCGGCGGTCTCGGTGAGGATGTAGACGCCGGCCTCTTCGGCTTTGTCGGAGAGGAAGCGGCCCAGTTTCGACACCGACATCGTGTAGGTGCCCTCTTTGCGGAAGTTGGGCGGCGGCGGCTTCAGCGGGAACGCTTTCTTCGGGGTGAGGAAGTAGGTGGCGTCCTTCGTCACCTCCTGGTAGACCGCCGGCCACTCCGCCGGCGGCAGGTCCGGGAACAGCCGTTCCAGCGCCGAGGGGTCGACGTTGGCGCCGGACAGCAGGTGGGCGCCGGCGACTTTGCCCTTCTCGATCACCGCGACCGGAACTTCACCCAGCTTCTCCGTCAGCTCCGGCTCGTCCTCCAGGAGCTGCATCAGTTTGTTGGCGCAGGCGAGGCCGGCGGGTCCGCCGCCGACGATCGCCACGCCTACCTCGATTCGCTCATCCACAGGATCGGTCGGCGCCGTGATGACGCTGGCCGAATCGAATGGCGGCGGGAACTCGCTGGGTGCGACGGCCATCTCTAGCTCAGCCGCCCTTCTTCGCCTTGATCGCCTCGGTCAGCTTGGGCACGATCTTGTGCAGGTCGCCGACCACACCGAGATCCGAGAACTCGAAGATCGGAGCGTTCGGATCCTTGTTGATCGCGAGGATGTTCTCCGAGTTCTGCATCCCGACCTTGTGCTGGATCGCGCCCGAGATGCCGGCGGCGAGGTACAGCTTCGGCGCCACCGTCTTCCCGGTCTGCCCGATCTGGGCCGCGTAGGGGTACCAGCCGGCATCGACGACCGCGCGGGTCGCGGCGACGGCGCCGCCCATCGACTCGGCGAGTTCCTCGGCCAGCTTGAAGCCCTCGGCAGCGCCGAGACCGCGACCGCCGCCGACCAGGATGTCGGCGTCCTCGATGTTGACGTCGGCGCCGCGCTGCTCGCCGCGCTGGACCATCGTCGCCTTGGTCGACCAGGGCGAGAGCTCGACCTCGACGTCCTCGACCGCGGCGGAACCGCCGCTCTCCTTGGCGTCGAAGGCGTTGAGGCGACCGATGATGATCCCCGGCTCGCTGACGTAGCCGACGTCGGCGATCTGGGAGTCCTGCAGGATCGGGCGCTCGGCGACCAGCTTGCCGTCCTGGACCTTGACCTCGGTCACCTCCATCGTCACGCCGGCGTTGAGGCGGGCGGTGAGGCCGGCGCCGATCTCGAAGCCGAGCAGGCCGCCGCCGAACAGGGCGTAGGAGATGCCGTTGTCCTCGATCACCTTCGCCATCGCGTCGACGATCGGCTGGGCCAAGCCCTCGGGCACGCTTTTCGCCCGGTAGACCTTGGCGGCGCCCCAGTTGCCGAGCCCGGCGCAGGCATCGTCGGCGATGTCACCGACGACCAGGGCCGAAGCCTCGCCGCCGATTTCGCCGGCCAGCTTCGCCGCCTCGGAAATGGCACCGAGAGAGTTTTTGTTGAAGTTGCCCTCGTCGTCGTGGAGGGCGTAAACCAGAATGCCTGCCATTTAGATCAGTTTCCTCTCGTCGAGCCAGGCGACGATCTTTTCGACCGTCTCGTTGGTGTCCTCGTCCTCGATGATCTCGCCGGCCTCCTTGGCGGGAGGCGGGTTGAGCGCGAGAACCGCGGTCTTGGAGCCGGCGCTGCCGACCATCGAGCCGTCGATGCCGACGTCGCCGGTGGCCTTCGAGTCGAGCGGCTTCTTTTTCGCGCCCATGATCGCTTTCAGGCTCGGGTAGCGCGGCTCGTTGATCGCATCGCCGACGCTGATCACGGCCGGCAGCTCGACCTCGACCGTGTCGTACCCGTACTCGGCCTGGCGCTCGCAGCGCAGCTTGCCGTCGCTGACGTCGATCTTGATCACCTGCGTCAGCGAGGGCATCTGCAGGTGGTCGGCGACGACGGCACCGATCGTGTAGCACTCGCCGTCGTCCGACTGCTGGCCGAGCAGGACCAGGTCCGGACTCTCGGACTCGAGCACTTTCGCCAGCGAGTAGCCGGTGGCGCAGACGTCGGAACCGGCGAGCGCGTCGTCGGCGAGGTGGACGGAGCGGTCGGCGCCGAGGGCGACGGCCTTGTGCAGGGCACGGACGGCGGAGTCGGGGCCCATCGTCACCGCGACGACCTCCTCGACCGGAATCGCACCACCCTCCTTGATCTGCATCGCCGCCTCGAGGGCGTGCGTGTCGAACGGGTTGAGATTTTTCTCGCCGCTGCGGTCCAGGCGCATGGTGCCGGGATCGATGCGCTTCTGCACCGCGGCGTCCGGGACCTCCTTGACGAGGACGCAGATCTTCAAGTTGAAGCCTCCTTGGGGATGATTCTCAGGTCTGGGCGGGCTGCGGTTTGCGCCTCGCGGTCCCGCTGGGGGCGGGGATCTTATCGATTGCCGGCCGGTCGTTGACTGACCAGTCAATCAGGACTATACCCCGATCGTCGGACCTATGCACCAATCCGTGTAGAGACGCCTTGGAGAACGCCTATTCGGCGTTCGCGTGGCGCTCGGCGGCGCCGCTGCGGATGAAGTCGACGATCTCGTCGGTGCCGGCTCCGGGCGTGAAGACCTCGGCGACGCCGAGCTTCTTCAGCTCGGGAATGTCGTCGGCGGGGATCGTGCCGCCGACGGTGACGAGGACGTCGGTCACCCCCTGCTCGGCGAGCAGGGCGACGACTTTCGGGACCAGGGTCATGTGGGCACCGGAGAGGATCGAGAGGCCAACGGCGTCGGCGTCCTCCTGGATCACCGTCTCGGCGATCTGCTCCGGGGTCTGGTGCAGGCCGGTGTAGATCACCTCCATGCCGGCGTCGCGCAGGGCGCGGGCGATGATCTTGGCGCCGCGGTCATGCCCGTCGAGCCCGGGCTTGGCGACGACGACGCGGATCTTGCGGGCGGTTGCGGCCTCCATCGGACCAGAAACCCTAGTCGGTCCACAGCGACGACGGCGCCGGCAAACCGACCGTCGCAAGCCAGGAACCGGCGAGGATCAGCGCCAGGCCGACGATCACCCCCGGGCCCGGCGACTCGCCGAGGAAGACGACGCCGAGCGCGACCGCGATCACCGGGTTGACATAGGTGACGACCAGCGCCCGCCCCGGTCCCGCTTCGTCGACCAGCATCGCCATCAGCACCAGCGCCGCCGCCGTGCAGACGAGACCGAGGACGACGACCGAGCCGAGGGCGCCGTCGCTCGGCCGCTCACCGTCGTACCCGAGCGCCGCCGGCAGCGTCAGCAGCACCGCAGCGATCACCAGGCTGACCCCCATCGAGGCGATCGGGTCGAGATCGGCGAGGCGGTGTTTGATGATCGTCGCGCCGAACGCGTAACAGCAGGCGGCGACGAGGACGATCGCGACGCCGACCAGCTCGCCGCCACCGGATTCGACGTGGACCCCGACCAGGGCTGCGACCCCGCCGAGGCCGACAAGAAGGCCGCCGAGGCGCGCCTTCGTCAGCCGGTCCTCGGGTTCGAGGCGAACTGCCAGCAGCGCCGCGGTCAGCGGCGCGGTCGCGATCAGGATCGCGGTCGTGGAGGAGTCGATCCGGGTCTCCCCGGCCGAGATCAGCGGAAACGGGACCGCCACCTCGACCACGGCGAAGACCGCCAGCCAGCGCCAGCGGCCCCGCACCGAGCCGAGGGTGCCGGCGCGCCAGGCGACGGCCAGCAGCGCGATCGCGCCGAGCACGACCCGTGCCCAGGCAATCGAGACCGCCGGCATCCCGCCTTCGATCGCGAGCTTGATGAAGAGGTACGGAATCCCCCAGATCAGGGAGACGGCGGCGAACAGGAACCAGGCACGAGCGCTCACCGGCGGCGGCCGGTCGCGCTGTTGCCGCGCCTCGCGGCAACCCGCGAGGCGCCGAAGCCGGCGACCGTCGCCAGCACGGTGATGGCGACCGCGACCAGGCGGCGGCCGAGGCGTTCGAAGCGCTTCACCTGCCAGCCCTCTTCGCGAGCGATCGCCGCCAGCGGCGGGTCCGGGTTGACGGCGACCGGGTTGCCGACGGCGCGCAGCATCGGCAAGTCCGAGAGCGAGTCCGAGTAGGCGTAGGAGGCGGCGAGGTCGATCCCGTGTTGCGCCGCGAACGCTTCCATCGCCTCGACCTTGCCGGGCCCGTAGACGAACGGGCCGTCGAAGCGGCCGGTGAAGTCGCCGGCCGCGTCGACCTCGTAGCGGGTACCGATCCCGCCCTCCATTCCGAGCACCCGGGCCAGCGATTCGACGATTCCGTTACCGGCGGCGCTGACGATGAAGGTCGGGCGGCCGGCGTCCTGGTGGGCGTGGACCTCGTCCAGCATCTGCGGGTAGATGCGGGGCAGGATCGCCGCCATCACCTCCGGCTCCATCCGCACGATCGACTTCTCCGGCACCCCTTTGATCAGCTCGCGGGCCACGCGGAGGACATCGGTCGTGCGCTCGTCGGTGGTGCCGCGCAGGCGGTAGCGCAGGTGCTCGATGCTCCAGCTCGCCAGCTGCCGCCGCTGGACGATCCCCTGGCTGGCGGCGACGCGGGCAAACGACATCCCGCTCGACCCCGCCATCAGGGTCTTGTCCAAGTCAAAGAAAGCCGCGGCGCGGCTCATTCGTTCCCTGCCAGGGTGACCGCGCTACTGCGCGGCCACCTCGAGCACGATCGCGTCGCCCTGACCGCCGCCTGAACAGATCGCGGCGACGCCGAGGCCGCCGCCGCGGCGGCCGAGCTCGTGGACGAGGGCGCCGACGATGCGGGCGCCGGAGGCGCCGATCGGGTGGCCGTAGGCGATCGCGCCGCCGTTGACGTTGACGTTCTCCTCGTCGATGCCGAGGATCCGCATCGAGCCGATCGCAACCGAGGCGAAGGCCTCGTTGATCTCCCAGAGGTCGACGTCGGCGGGCGTCTTGCCGATCTTCTCCAGCGCCTTGATCGCAGCATTGCCCGGGGTGCGGGCGAGGTAGGCGAAGTCGTCGGCGACTGCGGCGTAGGAAACGACCTTGGCCAGCGGCGCCTTGCCTTCCTTTTCGGCCCACTCCTCGGAGGCGACGACGATCGCGCCGGCGCCGTCGTTGACACCGGGCGCGTTGCCGGCGGTGTGGGTCGCGCCCTCGCCGCCGACCGCCTTGAGGTTGGCGAGGGTCTCGAGCGTGGTCTCCGGCCGCGGCGCCTCGTCGACCTCGACCGTGGTCTCGCCCTTGCGCGACTTGACCGTCACCGGGACGATCTCCTCGGCGATCCGACCGGCCTCCATCGCCTCAGCGGCGAGGCGCTGCGAGCGCTCGGCGAATTTGTCCATGTCGGCGCGAGTGATCTCCATCTCGTTCGAGACCTCACTCGCCTCGTTGATCATCTGTTTGCCGGTGAAGGGGTTGGTGAGCCCGTCGTGGGTCATCGCGTCGAGCGCCTGCACGTCGCCCATCCGGAAGCCGAAGCGGGCGTTCGGCAGCAGGTAGGGAGCCTTGCTCATCGACTCCATGCCACCGGTGACGGCGACGCCGGTCTCGCCGGCGCGGATCGAGAGGTCCGCGATCCCGAGCGAGCGCATGCCGGAGGCGCAGACCTTGTTGATCGTCTCCGACGGGACCTCTTTCGGAATCCCGCCCTTGATCTGGGCCTGGCGCGAGGGGATCTGGCCCTGGCCGGCCTGCAGGACCTGGCCGAAGACGACCTGCTCGATCTGCTCGGCGCCGACGCCGGAGCGCTCCAGCGCAGCCGCGATCGCGGTGCCGCCGAGCTCGGTCGCGTCGAGGGAAGCAAGAGCTCCGCCCATCTTGCCGACAGGGGTGCGGGCGGTTCCGAGAATGACTGAGCTGGGCATCTACTGCCTTTCTTCTCCGGTTTGGTCAGGCTTGGTCAAGTGGGCGTGGCGCCCGGATGGAGGACGATACCGCGAGGCCGGCGTGACGCCGGTTGCGAATGCATAGACTCGCGGCGGATGAAGGTCGAGGTCCGAGAGAGCGATCTGCTGGCGGCGGCGACCGACCTGGTGGTCGTCGGCCTCCACAGCGGCGAGTCGGTGCCGGCGGCAATCGCCGAGGCGCCGGGGGCGGATGCCGCCACGGGCTCCTTCAAGAGCCTCTCCCCCGTCTTTCCGCCGGATGGTCCGCGGGTGCTGGTCGTCGGGCTCGGCGAGCGCGACAAGGCCGACGCCGAGAAGCTGCGGGTCGCCGCCGCCGTCGCGGTCAAGGAGGCGGCGAGGCTGGAGGCCGGATCGCTGGCCTGGCTGCCGCCGGACTCGGTCGGCGCCGACGCCGCCGCCGAGGCGCTGGTCACCGGGACGATCCTCGGCTCCTACCGCTTCGACCGCTTCCGGCGCGGCGACAGCGACGATCCGCAGGCGCGGGTCGAGGCGCTGACTCTGCTGGCGCCGGCGAGCGTCGCCGACGCCGCCGAGGCGGCCCGGATCGGCGCCGAGGCCCAGAACCGGGCCCGCGACCTGCAGAGCACGCCCGCCAACTTCGCGACCCCCGCCTTCCTCGCCGCTCGCGCCGAAGAGATTGACGCCGAGCACACCACGGTCACGGTGGACGTCGTCGGCCGCGAGGAAATCGCCGCGATGGGGATGGGCGGCCTGCTGGCCGTCTCCCAGGGCAGTGTCGAGGAGCCGCGGCTGATCGTCCTCCGCTACAGCGGCGGCGGCAGCGGCCCCACCCTCGGCCTGGTCGGCAAGGGAGTGACCTTCGACACCGGCGGCATCTCGCTCAAGCCCGGCGCCGGGATGCAGGAGATGAAGTTCGACATGTCCGGCGCCGCCGCCGTGCTCGAGGCGGTGGCGGCGATCGCCGAGCTCGGCCTCGCGATCGACCTGATTGCCGTCGTCCCCTCGACCGAGAACATGCCCTCGGGCAGCGCCGTCAAGCCCGGCGACGTGATCACCCAGTACAACGGCAAGACGGTCGAGGTCAACAACACCGACGCCGAGGGCCGGCTGATCCTCGCCGACGCCCTCGCCTACGCGATCGAGCTCGGCGCCGAGCAGGTCGTCGACATCGCCACCCTGACGGGGGCCGTGGTGATTGCCCTGGGTTCGACCTACGCGGCGGTGCTCGGCAACGACGACACGCTCGCCGAGCGGCTGCTCGAGGCCGGCGCGAGCACCGGGGAGCTGACCTGGCGGCTGCCGCTCCATCCCGAGTTCAAGGAGATGATGAAAGGCACCGTCGCCGACCTCTCCAACCTCGCCTCCAAGCGCGAGGCGGGAACGGCTACGGCCGCCTCCTTCCTCGAGGAGTTCGTCGGCGAGACGCCGTGGGCTCACCTCGACATCGCCGGCACCGCCTGGGACGTCGGCCGCGAGTACACCGGCAAGGACGCCAGCGGCTACGGGGTGCGACTGCTGGTCGAGCTTGCGCGCCGCTCCGCCGCCTGACACGTCACTCGCCGCCGAGGATCATGCAGGTCGAGGTGCCGCTGGCGAGCAGCTTGCCGCTGTCGGCGGCGGTCAGCGCCGCCTCCGAGGTCGCCTGTTTGCGGCCGCGGTAGAGGACGGTCGCCTCGCAGAGGACGCGGCCGGTGTCGCGGGTGATCGGCCGCACGTACTTGGCCTCGAGGCCGAGCGAGGTGTAGCCGACGCCGGCCGGCAAGGTCGTGTGGACGGCACAGCCGAGGGCCGAGTCGAGCAGCGTCGCCGCGTAGCCGCCGTGGACGACGCCGATCGGGTTGTAGTGCTCCTCCCCCGGTTCGCCCTCGAAGATGACGCGGCCCTCCTCGAGCTCGACCGGGCGCAGCCGCATCGTCACCGCGATCGGCGGCGGCGGCATCGTGCCGCCGACGATCGCGGACATGTACTCCATCCCGGTCATCCCGGCGCCCTCCGCAGCGGTCGGCACCGGGTCCTGCCAAACCAGGTGGCGGCTGCGCGAGGTCTCGGGGCTGGACTCGGCAAACGCGGCGGCGACGTCGGCCGCGGACCCCTCACCGGCGAGGACGACGCCGTCGCCGCTCAACGGGGCGCGCTCCGATGAACGATCGCGGCCTCGCGGGCGGCTACCCGGCGCGAGGCCGGGTAATGGAGGTCGGCGGTGATCTCCTCCTGGCTTATCGCGATGCGCGGGGCCTTGCTTCGATGCTGGTGCCGGTGCCTGTTGTGGATCAGCCTCATCTTGATCGCCTCCGATCGGGCTGTGCGAGCGAGTTTCTTCAAGCAACTCTGTGCTGGCGGCCAGCCTACCTCACTCGGTTGCTTGATGCAACCAAGTGTGCGAAGATCACTTTGTGCTGCGAAACGACTACCCCGGCCAGATCTGCTCCGTGGCCAAATCCCTGGAAGTGATCGGCGAGCGCTGGTCGCTGCTGATCGTTCGCGACGTGATGAACGGCAACCGCCGCTTCGGCGAGATCCAGAGCTCGCTCGGCGTCGCCCGCAACGTCCTCTCCGCCCGGCTCCAGCACCTGGTCGAGGAGGGCATCCTCGAGCGCCGCGCCTACCACGAAAACCCGCCCCGCTACGAGTACTTCCTGACCGACAAGGGCCTCGACCTCTGGCCGGCGCTGATCGCCCTCCTCAACTGGGGCGACAAGTACTCGGCGGGCCCCGAGGGAGCACCGCGGCTGATCGTCCACAAGGAATGCGGCGGGGTCGTCAGCGAGCGCGGCATCTGCGAAAGCTGCGGCAAGCTGCTCCACGCCCGCGACGCCCGCCAGGTCGCCGGCCCCGGGTTCGAGGCGGCGCTGGCTGGCCAGTCGAGCGCGGACCCCGACTGAGCCAAGGGTCAACCCGGCGCTACTCCGGGTCGGGCTCGCTCAGCCCCGAGAGCTCTTTGTACTCCATGATCATCAGCCGATCCTTGACGCGGTTCGCGGACCGCTTCATCGCGATCAGGTGATCGAGCGAGGCGACCCGGATCTCGAGCCCGTCATAGAACTCGATCCGCGCCTCGCGTCGCAGCTCTTCGTAGCTGTGGACGCCTGAGAGGTCACCGAGGACGTCGAAGCGACCGAACGGGGTCTCGAAGGTGAAGTTCGCGCCGTTGTGCAACATCGCAGCGTCGAGCTCAATCGGAAGGTCCGGCGGCCCGCCTCTCCAGCGCACCTTCAGCTGCCGCAATGCCGCGGCGAGCCGCTCGAGATTGCCGCGATCACGGGCGTAGGCGACGTCGAGATCGTAGGTCGGATAGGACGAGCCGTGAACCCAGGCGGCGACCCCGCCGACGACGATGAAATCGACGCCGTTCCTGATCAGCGCCCCGAGCAGCGGGTGCAGGTCGAGTCCATCGCCGAGCTCAGTCCTTGCCATGTAGGCCCTAGCCGCGGCGGACGGATTCTCTCCCCCCCTGTTCCTCCTGACCATGTCGGCGAAGCCCAGGCCCTGCCTCACCCGATCCGACGGGCTCAAGCGCAGATTCCGCTCGTTGAGTGACAGGTCGATGCCCGTGTCCGGTCGCTCGGAGCTGATCGCCAGTTCCTCGCCGAGCAGGTCGAGCAGGGAGTGCAGGGTCTCGAACGTGGGCGATACGCGCCCCGACTCGATGCGCGAGATCGCCGACTGCCTGGTGCCGGCCCTGATCGCAAGTTGCGCCTGGCTGACGCCGCGGCGGCGGCGAGCCTCACGAAGCACCTCGGCAGGCGAACTCATAGGGCGAATATAGCTTATTTGTACTTATAGCGGAAATGCTATATCCGCTCAGGGAGTACCTTACCCGGAGACAAGAACCGGGTTTGCGTGACGAGGAGGAGAGGGCGATGGCGACGGCGGCTGAGCTTCAGGTGCGGGACAGGATCTTCATCGGCGGCGAGTGGGTCGAGCCGAGTGGCGGCGAGCGGATCGACGTCGTCAACGCGACGACCGAGGAAGTGATGGGGACGATCCCGGCCTGCACGGCGGTCGACGCCGATCGCGCCGTCGCCGCCGCCCGCGAGGCCTTCGACTCCTGGTCGCAGACCTCCCGCGAGGAGCGCGCCGGCTACCTGAGCGCGATTGCCGCCGGCCTCGCCGAGCGCAAAGAGGAGATCGCGGCGACGATCTCCCAGGAGTTGGGGATGCCGCTGAAGCTGAGCGAAATGATCCAGGCCGGCCTGCCCGCCCTCCACTTCGGCTCGATCCCGCAGCTGATGGAGGAAGTCGCCTGGGAAGAGGAGATCGGCAACTCGCGGGTGCTGCGCGAGGCGGTCGGCGTGGTCGGCGCGATCACGCCCTGGAATTACCCGCTGAACCAGATCGCGGTCAAGGTCGCCCCCGCCCTCGGCGCCGGCTGCACGGTGGTGCTGAAGCCGAGCGAGGTGACGCCGCTGAACGCCTTCCTGCTGGCCGAGGTGATCGAGGCCGCCGGCCTCCCTCGCGGCGTCTTCAACCTCGTCACCGGCACCGGGCCGGTCGTCGGCGAGGCGATCGCCGCCCATCCCGGCGTCGACATGGTCTCCTTCACCGGCTCGACCCGGGCCGGCAAGCGCGTCTCCGAGCTCGCCGCGGCGACGGTCAAGCCGGTGGCGATGGAGCTCGGCGGCAAGTCCCCGAACCTGATCCTCGACGACGCCGACCTCGAGAAGGCGGTTCCCGACGGCGTCGCCAAGTGCTTCCTCAACTCGGGCCAGACCTGCAGCGCCCTGACCCGGATGCTGGTCCCGCGCCAGCGCCTGGCCGAGGCCGAGGAGCTCGCCGTCGCCGCGGCGGAGTCCTTTACGCCCGGCGACCCGTTCGATGCCTCGACCCGGCTCGGCCCGCTCGTCTCCGGGACCCAGCGCGACCGGGTCCGCGGCTACATCAAGGCCGGCGAGGAGGAGGGCGCGCGCCTGCTTACCGGCGGCGCCGAGGCGCCCGAGGGCCTCGACCGCGGCTACTTCGTGCGGCCGACCGTCTTCTCCGACGTCAGCGCCGAGATGACGATCGCCCAGGAGGAGATCTTCGGCCCGGTGCTGGTGATCCAGCCCTACGAGGGCGAGGACGACGGCGTCCGGATCGCCAACGACAGCCCCTACGGCCTCGCCGGCGGCGTCTGGTCCGGCGACCAGGAGCGCGCGATCGCCGTCGCGAAGCGGATCCGCAGCGGCCAGATCGAGATCAACGGCGGTCCCTTCAACCCGCTGGCGCCGTTCGGCGGCTACGGCCAGTCGGGGCACGGGCGAGAGAACGGGCGGTACGGGCTGGAGGAGTTGCTGCAGGTGAAGAGCCTGCAGCTGTAGGGCTGGAGAGGCACACCCGCCCTGCACCCCGACTGGGCAGGTAGGGGTGCAGGGCGGGTGTGGGCGGTGCTCGCAGAGGGCGCTGCAGCGGTCAGATTCTCCTTCGCGACTTTGTGGCCCCTATAGGGGCCACAATCTTGCACTGAGGGATTTGAGTGGCGAGGCGAACCACTCTCCCACTCGCCGAGCGAACCTCAGGCGGCGCGCAGGGTGAAGTGGACGCGGGTGCCGGGATGGCCGTGTTCGAGCCAGATGCGGCCGCCATGGGCTTCGACGATCGCGCGGGAGATGGCGAGGCCGAGGCCGGCGCCGTCCTCGCCGCGGGCGGCGTCGCCGCGGTAGAAGGCCTCGAAGACGCGCTCGTCGTCACCGGCTGGGATGCCCTCGCCGTCGTCGGCAACCTCGACCTCCACCCCACCATCGGCATTGCGGGCGCGGACGGTGACCGAGCCGTCGGCCGGGGTGTGCCGGATCGCGTTCTGGATCAGGTTGAAGAGGACGCGCTGCACCTTCTCGGCGTTGGCCTCGGCGACGACATGACCCGCGGGCAGGTCGGCTGAGAGCCTGACGCCACGCTCCTCGGCCGGGGCCCGCATCGCGGCGACGGTGTCGTCGATCAGGTCGCCGAGCTCGACCTGGCGCAGCGTCCAGGAGATCTCGCCGGCCTCGATCCGCGAGAGCTCGAAGAGGTCGTCGACGAGGCCGCTGAGGACCTCGACGTGGGTGCGGATCTCGCGCAGGTAACGGTCGCGGGTCTCGCCGGTGGCGACGCCGTCGTCGATCGACTCGACCAGCAGTCGGAGCGAGGCCAGCGGCGTACGGAGGTCGTGGGAAGCGGCGGCGACGAGCTGGCGGCGGGCCTCCTCGATCTCGCGGCGGGAACGCTCCTCCATCGAGAGGCGGACGGCGAGCGCCGCCGCCAGCGCGGCGCCACCGGCGGCGAGGACGACGAGCAGGACCTGGGTCGCCCCCATCCGGTTCGGAACGGCGACCGCGGCGGCGCCGGCCAGAAAGGCGGCGACGGCGATGACGGCCGCCCGCTTCATGCCTTGAACCGGTAGCCGACGCCCCACACGGTCTCGACGAAGCGCGGCATCTCGACGTCGTCGCCGAGCTTGGCGCGGAGGCGGCGGATGTGGACGGTGACGGTGCTGGTGTCCTCGAAGAAGGTCTCGCCCCAGACGGCCTCCATCAGCTGGTCGCGCGAGTAGACCCGGCCCGGGTGCTCGGCCAGGAACGCGAGCAGGTCGAACTCGCGCTGGGTCAGCGAGAGCTCCTCGCCGTCGAGGAACACCCGGCGCGTCGCCGGCTCGATCCGCAGCGGCCCGCGCTCGATCGGCGGCAGCTCGTCGGCGGGCGGGGCGACGCGCCGCAGGACGGCGTCGACGCGGGCGACCAGTTCGGCCGGCGAGAAGGGCTTGACGACGTAGTCGTCGGCGCCGTCGCGCAACCCGACCAGGCGATCGGACTCCTCGCCGCGCGCGGTCAGCAGGATCACCGCGATCCGCGGCCCCTCGCGGTCGTGGAGCTGGCGCATCACCTCGAGCCCGTCGATCCCCGGCAGCATCAGGTCGAGGACGACGAGGTCGGGCCGGTGCTCGGCGGCAACCCGCAGCGCCTCCGGGCCGTCGGCCGCCTCGTAGGTCTCGTAGCCCGCGCGCTCCATGTAGCGGCCGACGATCTCGACGATCGTCGGCTCGTCGTCGACGACGAGCACGGTGCGGGCGGCGTCCTCGGCCATCGCCGCGATTCTCCCCTCTGCGCCGGGCGCGAGGGCGTGATCAGCCAAAGGTGAAGGCATAACCCGTCACCCCCGCTTCCGGTTCCAGTTCGAGCAGGTGGTGCTCGACCCGCGGCAGTTCGACCAGCTCGTAGAGCCGCTGGGCATCGACGGTGACGACGCCGCTGTGGACGTCCGCCCCCGCCTCGGCAGGGGAGATCGGCTTGCCGTCGAGCCTGACCCGAACCTTGCGCGGCTCTCCCGGCGAGCCGAGCACGAGGTAGACGCGGCGGGCGCCGAACTCGAGGTCGAGCCCGGCGCCGGCCTCGGCGGTGGCCGACTCGAACGCGATCTTCCAGTTGCCGCGGTAGGCAAATTCGTTCGCCGGCACCGTCGCCGGCGCCCGCAGCGACGGGGAGTCGAAGTCGTGCTCGCCGGGAGACAGTTCGGGGTTGGTGAAGCGTTCCGCCCGGAACGGGCCGAGATAGGTCTCCGGCGTCGTCACCCCGGCCGAGGCGGCGAGGCCGTGGGCAGCCGCTCGCTTCGCCCCGACGTGCTCGCCGGCTTCGGCGAGGAGCTCGCGGATCACGTCTTCTTTCTTCGCGTAGTCGCCCTCGCCGAAGTGGGCGTAGCGGACCCGCCCCCGCGCGTCGACGAAGTACTCGGCCGGCCAGTACTGGTTGCCGTAGGCGGTCCAGGTGCCGAGCTCGTTGTCCTGGACGACGGGATATTCGATCCCTTCGCGGGCGATCGCGGCTTCGACGTTGTCCGCTTCGCGCTCGAACGGGAACTCGGGCGAGTGGACGCCGACGATCGTCAGCCCCTCCTTCGCGTAGCGCTTGTTCCAGGCGTTCAGATAGGGCAGGGTGCGGATGCAGTTGACGCAGCTGTAGGTCCAGAAGTCGATCAGGACGACTCGGCCGCGCAGCCCCCGCATCGTCAGCGGCCGGTCGCCGGGCGTGTTGAACCAGCGCTCGGTGTCGGTGAATTCGGGGGCCTGGCCGTAGACCGGCAGGTCGGCCGCCGGTCCAGCGGGCCCACCGGCCGAGGCCTTGCGGTGCGCCGGCGTCAGCGGCGACTCTTCGCGGACAAGGGCACCGATGCCATGCGGCTCGATGCCGTTGATCTCGGCCAGCGCCTGCTGCGCCGACTGGGTGTTCTCCAGCCCTTCTGCCGGGTTGACCAGCGCGCTCGGCAGGTCGCGGACGACGTCGCTCTGGAAGCGATAGTCGAGTTCGGCCACCATCGCCACGGCGACGAGGACCATCACCGCTCCGGTCGCAACCTGGAGGGCGGCGCCGCGGCGCGCCAGCGGCCGGACCAGGCGCCTGCCGCCGATCATCAGCAGGTAGAGGACCCCGGCCGAACCGAGCGCGTAGGCGAGGGCGACCGCGAGGCGGCCGGCGGTGAAGTCCTGCGAGGCGGTGAAGGTGATGACGCCGGCAAGGATCGGGCCGGCGCAGGGTGCGTAGAGGATGCCGAGGCTGAGGCCGAGGCCGAAGCCGGGCCAGAACCCGTCGGCGGCGGCTTTGGGCACGCCGAGCCGCCCGCTGACGCCGCTCAGCCAGCCCTCGAGACGAGCCGCGAGCGGCGGCACCATGAGGACGACGCCGAAGACGAGGAGGACCCCGATCGCGATCCCGCGCAGGAGATCGTTGGGCAGACCCAAGGCCGAGATCACGTAAACGAGGGCGACGATCGCGAAGGTGAACGAGACCACCAGCCCGGCGACGATCCCCAGCGGTCGGCGGCGGCCGCCGGTGGCGCCAGCCGAGAGCGCGATCGGCAGAACCGGCAGCACACAGGGGGAAACCGCGGTGGCGGCACCGGCGATGAAGCCGAAGAGGATCAGCAGGGCCATCGGGTCAACCTTTCCAGGCACCGATTACGAGGAGATGACGGCCGCGGATCAGCTGACCGCAAGTGGCGCGGCGCTCAGAGGCGTGGCGGCGCGGCGGTGACCGCGCCTTTCGGGCGCTCGACCACTTCCGCCGCCCGGCCGACCGCCTCGCTGACCCCGTAGTGCGAGCAGATCGTCAGCTCGTGCTCGCGCAGCAGCGGCCGCGCGGGATCGACGACGGGAGCGCCGGCCAGCTTCGCGCCCTCCTGGGCGACCCAGACACCGAACGGCGCCCCGGCGCAGAATCCGAGCGGCACGGCGACGACCCGCCCGTTGCTGCGGCGGCTGCCGCCCAGCTTCGCGATCAGCCAGGCCGGTTCGCCGCTGTCGTCGTCGAGGAAGAAGCCGGTCACCTCGCCGACCTTCTCACCGCCGAGCTCCGTCACCGCGGCCCCGATCCACTCGAACGCCTCTTCGACCGTCGGCAGCGATGAGGTTTCACCCATCGACGTGCCTCGCGAGCAGCTCGGCGGCGGCTGAGGCGGGGTCGAGCTCCCGCCGCACGACCCGTTCCAGTAGCGCCGTCGTCTCGGGATCCTCGGAGATGGTCTGCTCGAGCTGGCGGCGCATCCGCGAGGTGGCGATCCCGAGCACCTCACTGCGGAGGTTGCGGGCGCGGCGCTCGGTCAGCGTCCCCGCCGCCTCGATGAAGGCGCGGTGCTCGTTGATCTGGGCCGCGAGCTCGTCGACCCCCTCGCCCCGCGCCGCCTCGGTGCGCAGGATCGGGACCTTCCAGGCCTCGGGTTCGTGTGAGAGGGCGAGGACGCCGCGGACCTCGCGGACCATCGTGTCGGTCATCGGGTGGTCGGCCTTGTTGACGACGATGATGTCGGGGATCTCCATCACCCCCGCCTTCAGCGCCTGGATCGAGTCGCCGGAACCGGGCATCAGCGCCAGCACGATCGTGTCGGCATGGTCGACGATGTCGATCTCCGCCTGGCCGACACCGACGGTCTCGATCAGGACGTCGTCTTTGCCGGCTGCGTCCATCACCAGCGCGACCTGGAGCGCCGCCTCGGAGAGACCGCCGAGGGCGCCGCGCGAGGCCATCGAGCGGATGAAGACGCCTTTGTCGAGGAAGTGCTCGGAAAGCCGGATCCGGTCGCCGAGCAGGGCGCCGCGGGTAAAGGGGCTGGAGGGGTCGATCG
Organism: Solirubrobacterales bacterium; assembly: GCA_035689305.1. Lineage (GTDB taxonomy): Bacteria > Actinomycetota > Thermoleophilia > Solirubrobacterales > 70-9 > VAYN01. The sequence goes on from DASSLT010000016.1 coordinate 28,340, forward strand.
AGAGCACCGCGACCTCCCGCTCGCTTTTGCGCAGCTCGCCGGTGAGGGCGCCGATCAGGGTGCTCTTCCCCACCCCGGGAGGTCCGGTGAAACCGACGATCCGCGCCTTGCCGGTACGCGGGTAGACCTCGCGAACCAGCTCCCAACCGGCCGGGTCATCGGACTCGATCAGGGTGATCGCCCGCGCCAGCGCCCGCTTGTCGCCGGCGACCAGACGCTCGGCGAGGGACGCGGACGGAGCCTGGCTGGCTTGGTCCGCACTCATCGGCGCCAGTCTAAGTAACCGCCCGTGAACTCGCGGCGCGTTACTAGAGTTGCCCGGCCGTGCTCCGTTTCCTCTCCCGAAATCACATGCTGAACCACCGCTACGCCCTGCTCCTGTGGCGGTTTTCCTGGCGACGGCTGCTGACCCGGGCCGGCCGTCGTTGGCGCACCGACGGGATGCTGTTCCTCGGTCGCCGGCTCGAAATCGAGATCGCCCGCAGGGCCGAGGTCCGGTTCGGCCGCTTCGTCTGGATCGGCGACGGGACCAAGATCCGCTGCCACGAGGGCCTGGTCGAGATCGGCGAAAAAACCGTGATGGGCCAGGAGTGCACGATCTCCGCCTACCAGCGGGTGCGGATCGGGGAGCAGTGCGTGATCGCCGACCGGGCGATGTTCATCGACTTCGACCACGGCGTCGTCGAGGTCGAGCGGCCGATCCGGCTGCAGGGCATCTACAAGCGCGACGTCGTCGTCGGCTCCAACGTCTGGATCGGCTACGGCGCCTGCATCCTGCGCGGCGTCTCGGTCGGCGACAACTCGATCATCGGCACCAACGCCGTCGTCACCAGGGACGTCCCCGCCAACGCGGTCGTCGCCGGCATCCCGGCGCGGGTGATCAGGATGCGCGAGGCGCCCACCGATCTGCGCTGGCGCGACCCGGTCGAACCCGACCCGGCGGCGCCGACGACGCTTTCTCCGCCGCCGTCCTGAGATAGGTTCCCCGGCCACATAGAAGCGTTCTGTCTGCATGACAAAGAGCTTCCACTTTCGGGACCCCGCGCAGGCGGTGGTCAAACGGGCAGCGGAGTGGGAGTTGAATCCAGAGCAAACAGACAAAAAGATGCAGCCGGTGGACGTCGCCGCTCGCTTCGGGGAAAACCTCGTCCGTTGCCGCAAGCGCGCGAACCTCTCACAGGAAGAGCTCGGCTTCCGTGCCTCATTGCACCGGACCGAGATCGGGATGCTCGAGCGCGGGGTCCGCGTCGCCCGCATCGACACCCTGGTCAAACTCGCCGGCGCGATGGGAATCCCCCCGGAAGACCTGCTCGAGGGTCTGACCTGGACACCCGGCGATCCCCGCGCCGGGTGGTTCGGGCCACCCGAGTGAGCCGTTAGAACCTAGGCCGGGTCGAGCCTGGTGCTGGCGAGGTCGGCGTAGACGGCCGCCGTCTGCTCGGCGACGTCGCCCCAGTCGAAGCGGCGCACGTGCTCGTAGGCTTCGGCGACGAGGTGGCGGCCGAGCTCGTCGTCGGAGAGGACGCGGACCGCGACCTCGGCCAGGGCTTCGGGATCGTGGGCGCGGAAACGGAGGCCGGCCTCCTCGTGCGGGACGACCTCGCGCAGGCCGCCGGTGTCGGCGACGATGCAGGGGCAACCGGAGGCCATCGCCTCCAGCGCCACCAGCCCGAAGGGCTCGTAGATCGAGGGCACCACGGTGAGGTCGGCGATCCGGTAGAGCGAGTGGAGGACGTCGTCGCCGATCCAGCCGAGGAAGGTGCCGTGGTCCATCAAGCCCAGTTCCTCGGCCTGGCGGTGCAGCTCGGCCTCGTGGGTACCGGAGCCGGCGACGAGGAAACGGGTGTCGGGAACTTCCTCGATCAGCCGCGGCATCGCCTCCAGCGCCAGCTGGAAGCCCTTCTCGTAGACGAGCCGGCCGATCAGCAGGACCAGCTTCTGGTCGGGCTGGGCGAACTCCCGCCGCAGCCGCTCGAGGTCGGCCGGATCCTGCTCCGGCAGGTCGTCGGGGTCGATCCCGTTCGGGATCACGGTCACTCGCTTCTCCTCGACGCCGAAGATGTCGACGATCTGTTCGCTCATGTAGTGCGAGCAGGCGATCACCTGTTGCGAGCGGTTGACGATCCAGCGCTCGACGCCGTGGATGTAGGTCTGGGGGTGCTTGTCGACCCAGCCCTGGTGGCGGCCGTACTCGGTGGCGTGGATCGTCGTCAGCAGCGGCGCGTCGAAGCGCCGGGCGAGGTGGTCGCAGGCGTTGGCGACGAGCCAGTCGTGACCGTGGACGAGGTCGAACTCGTAGCGGTCGCCGAGCTCGACGCCGGCGGCGAGCATGTCCGAGTTCATCCGCTCGACCCAGGCGACGAACTCGCCGAGGTCGGTCGGTCGGGTCGGCTCGCGGATGCGGTGGATGAAAACGCCGCCGCTGCGCTCCTCGGCCGGCGACTCCTCGCCGCCCCGAGTGAGGACGTGGACCTCGACGTCACGCTCGACCAGCGCCTCGGAGAGCTTGCGCACATGGCGCGCGAGCCCTCCCTCGATCAGCGGCGGGTACTCCCAGGAAAGGATCAGGACGCGGGTCATCGAGTCAGTCGGCGAGTGTGTCAGGGCTCCAGCAGGGCGGCGATGCTGAGGTCCGGCGCAAGCGAACGCATACAGGAATCGGTGTCGTATTCGGAGTCTATGGCCTCGAGCATGGCCCGGGCGTGATCGGTGGCGCGCTGGTAAGCGTAGTCGCCGGCCTGGCCGCGGCCGTCCAGGAACGCCCAGTCGCTCGACTGCGCCGCCAGCAGCTCCCGGGCGGCGCGCATGGCGGCGGCGCCGCGAAGACCGCCGGAGAGCGCCCGCAGCAGGCGCAGCTCCAGCCGTCGCGCACCCCAGGCAAGGTCGGCGACCGGCGGCGAGTCCCAGGTCCGCAGGTCCTTCTCCTCGCCCCAGCTGGAGCGGCGCAGCGGCCGCCGCACCGGCTCGTGCTCGGCCAAAGCCGTCGGAACGTCGACCAAACGCACCCCTGCGGCAGCGGCGCCCTCCAGCACCGCGGCCAGCCAGGCCGGCCCCTCCGACCACCAGTGGCCGAGCAGCTCGGTGTCGATCGCGAAGACGAGCAGACCGCGGCGGCCGCGGCTCTCGGAGTACTCGCGCAGGCGGGCGGCGGCGGCGGCGAGGAACTCCTCGGCTTGGCGCCGCGCCGCCGCCTGCGCCGCCGCCGGCTCGTAGGCGCCGCCGCCGATCTTCCAGATCCGGATCCCGCGCAGGCTTTTGCCCTCGAACTCGGCGTAGGCGGGATCCGAGGGGTAGCCGTCGAGGGACCAGAGCCAGCTGATCGCCTCCCAGTCGATCGGCAGCGCCACCGGTCCGGCCTCGGTCGCGACCGGCGCCAGCGCCTCGAGCGGTGCTTCGTGGGCGCTCTGGTCGACGCAGAACCAGCCGACACCGTGCTCGGCCAGGCGCCACTCGAGCCTAGACGCGTAGGCGCACTCCGGCAGCCAGAAGCCGCCGTCCCAACCGAAGCGCCTCCGGTGCGAGCGGATGCCGGCGTCGAGCTGCAGGGCCAGCCCGGCGCGAGTCGCCACGAGCGGCAGCACCGCGTGGGTCGCGGCGGACGCGGCCAGCGCCACCCGCCCCTCCCCCACCGCCCGCTGGAACGGCACCAGCGGATCGCCGCCGCCCGCGTCGAGCAGCTCCAGCGCCCGCTGATAGCGGGCCAGCTCCGCCTCGCAGGCGGGCCGGCACTCGGGCGGCACCTCGCCTAGATCTGCTTCGGCGGCGCCGATCCGCCACTCGACGAGGAAGCGGCGCAGCCGCTCCCGGGCGCCCGCGTCCTCGAGCTGGTCGGCGAGGACCGGCGTCACCGTCATGGTCAGGTCGCGGGCGACCTCGAGCACCGGCAAGTAGGAGCGAATCACCGCGTCGAACAGCCACTCCTCGCCGAACGGGTAGGTGCCGAAGCCCTCGACGTAGGGCATGTGGGAGTGAAGGACCAGAGCCAGGTCGCCGGCGCTCTCGCGCCGGCTCATGCCTGGCAGACCGCGAGGAAGTCGAGGGCGCGGTCGAGGTCGCGGTCGCGCAAAGCGAAGTCGGAGGCGGAGATCGCCGGCGTGAAACGGTCGTAGAAGGGCTTGGTCAGGCCGAGCCGTTTGTGGACGGAATCCCAGCCGAGCTTCAGCGCCAGCTCGTGGGCGCGCAGCTTGCGGGCGTGGAAAAGGCCATACAGCTCGACCTGTGGGAAGTGGGCCGCGCAGAGCGCCCGGAACTCCTCGGCGCGGTACTCGCGCACATGCCAGGGGTTGTCCGACTTCTCCGCCCCCGGCGGCGCCAGCGTCAGCAGGTTCGGGGTCGAGACGTAGGCGACCCCGCCCGGCGCCAGGAGCGACTTGAAGTGCTCGAGGATCGCGTCGGCGTCCTGCACGTGCTCGATCGTCTGCAGGAAGACGACCGCGTCGCAGGGCTCGGCGAAGGTTTCGACCAGGTCGCGCTCGAAACGGAGGTTGGGGCGGGTGTAGCGCAGGCGGGCGTGCTCGTGCGCCTCGGGGTTGGCGTCGACGCCGACGACGCCCGCCGCGCCGGCGCCGGCGAGGACGTTGGAGCCGTAGCCCTCGCCGCAGGCCATGTCGACGATTCGCAGGCCGTTGACCCGCTCTGCGATCCACTCGTAGACGACCAGATGGCGCCGGTACCAGTAGTTCTCGGCCGGCACGTCGGGCAGCGTCCGCTCGCCGGTCAGCGGCAGCGGTGGCACTCCTGGCGGCTGGTCGAGCTGGACGTACTGGCGCTCCACTGACCGGCACCGTATTAGAGTCCCGGCCCGATGCCAGCCTCGCCAACCGCCACGCCGGAGCACATCAAGGACGTCAACACGCGCTACCACGACGCCGCCGCCGAGGAGTACGACGCCAAGTGGGGGATCGATTTCGGCGACATCGGCCAGGAGCAGGTGCGTCAGAAGCTGATCAAGGCGCTCGGCGGGCTCGACGGCGCCGGCTTCGGCGACGCGCTCGAGATCGGCTCCGGCACCGGCTACTTCTCGCTCAACCTGGTCCAGCTCGGGGTGATCGAGCGGCTGACCGCGACCGACATCTCAGCGGGGATGCTGAAGCGGCTGGCGGCGACCGCAGAGGCGCTCGGGCTCGACGACGTCACCACGGTCACCACGGAGGCGGAGCAGCTGCCGTTCGACGACGAGAGCTTCGACCTCGTCTTCGGCCACGCCGTCCTTCACCACATCCCCGATCTCGACCGCGCCTTCGCCGAATTCCGCCGGGTGCTGCGACCGGGCGGGATGATCGCCTTCGCCGGCGAGCCGTCGCGCTACGGCGACCGCCTGGCGGCGCTGCCGAAGCGGGTCGGGATGCTCGTCGCGCCGGCCTGGCGGCGGCTGACCGGGGCCGACAAGCGCGCGGTCGCCGAAGCCGCTCAGTCGCATAGCCACGCGCTCGAGAGCGAGGTCGACGTCCACGCCTTCGCCCCCGCCGACCTGCGCCACCTGCTGGCCGACGCCGGCTTCGACGAGCGCCGGGTCGGCGGCGAGGAGCTGCTCGCCAACGCCTGGGGCTGGGGCCTGCGCACGGTCGAGTCGAGCGCCGAGCCCGACTCGGTGCCGCTGCGCTGGCGCCGCTTCGCCTTCCGCAGCTACATCGCCCTGCAGAAGGTCGACACCAGCCTGCTCGAGCCCCGCCTCCCGGCCGAGCTCTTCTACAACCTGCTCGTCTCCGGCCGCAAGCCGGCTTGAGGCACTAGCCTGGCGGTTCATGTCCATGTTCGGACAGATCACCGCCTCCGGCTCCCAGTTCATCAACAAGCGCGGCATCTACCTCGGCCGCCGCTCGACGAAACCGCACGTCGCTCTCTATCGCCGTTCCGGCGGCAGACTCGGCGGCCACATCCCCGGCTGGCCCGGGGCTCGCATCGCCCTGATCGACCACGTCGGCGCCAGGAGCGGAGTAAAGCGGACCTCGCCGGTGATGTACTTCGAGGACGGCGACGCGATCGTCGTCATGGCCTCGAAAGCCGGTCAACCGACCAACCCCGCCTGGTTCCACAACCTGATGGCGAACCCGGAGACGACGGTCCAGGTCGGGCCCGCGGTTCGCGAGGTCCGCGCCCGGGTCGCCGAGGGTGAGGAGCGCGCTCGCCTCTGGGCGCGGTTCGTGGCGATGTACCCGGGCTCCGAGTTCTACCGGCGGAACGCCCAGGGCCGGCAGATACCGGTCGTCGTCCTCGACCCGCGCTAGCGACTTTGGCCGTGCTCTGGCACGGTCAATCTCGCAAACGAACGCGGAAGAGTTTGGTGCGGCCTTCGATGCCCTTGAGGCGCCGCTCGCCGATGAAGGTGAACTTGAATTCCTCCTCGCCGATCGCGTCGTGGGTGGCGAGGTCGACGACGACGCTGCCGGGACGGGCGACGCCGGTGATGCGGCTGGCGAGGTTTACAGAGCGGCCGTAGTAGTCGCCGGACTGCGGCAGGGCCGGCCCGCTGGCGAGGCCGGCGCGGAGCAGCGGGAACTCGTCGCCTTCGGCTTCGGCGGCGGCGATCAGCTCCAGCGAGGCCCGGACCAGGGGTTTCGGCTCGGGGCTGACCATCATCGCCGCGTCGCCGATCGTCTTCACCAGCCGCACCGGCTGCTCGGCGACGGCGGTCGCCATCTCCTCGAGGCGGCCCGCGACCAGGCCCAGCTCCTCCGGCGCGATCTCCTCGCCGAGCCGGGTGAACTCGACCAGGTCGGCGAAGCAGATGGTGCGCTCGACGACCCCACCGATCTCCCCCGAGGCGAGATCGGTGGCGGCGATCACGTCGCGTTTGACCTGCTCCAGCAGGTTCGCCTGGAAGGCGTAGACGAGGGTCGGGCCGACCAGCGGCAAGAGCTGCTCGGCGGCGAGCGCCAGGCGGTTGGCGACATCGGCCTCGGTGTCGCCGGGCTGGGTCAGGTTGCGGACGACGAGGTTGCGGTTCGACTCCGCGATCCGCCCCATCCCCATCCCGATCGTGCGGGCGTTCTGGAGCAGGTCCTCGGCCGGGAAGCCGGCGTCGAGGATCGCCTTCAGCCGCTGCGCCGAATCGAGATCGGCCTCGGTCCCGATCTTTTCGTCCGGGTCGGCGAAGGGGACGCCGAGGGCGGAGCGGAAGCGGCGCAGCAACTCGAGCTCGATGCCGGCCCTCTCCGCCACTTCGCGGGCGCTGTAGCGGGCGCCGTCGCCGGCGATCGCGTGCTCTACGGGCAACAGCGAGAGACGGCCGGCCGCGACCGCCCGGCGCATCTCCTCCAGCGGCGTGCCTTCGGCGCTCAGCTGTTCGAGCAGCGCCAGCCGCGCCGCGCGCGCCTCGCCCGCGAGGTCGTCGAGTAGACCCTCCGCCTCGAAATCCGTCACGCGGTGGCCACCGCCCCGCCGCGCCGGGGATCGCCCCCGCCGCTGAGGGCGCCGGTCCGAGGATCGCGCGCCACCGCCTGCACGCCTCCGAAGAATAGGTTGATCTCGGGCCAGCGGGCGACCGCGGTGCCGCCGGCCTCGATCAGCTCCAGCGAGAGCCCGTCGATTCCCGGCTCGGCCTGGACGACGCCGTCCTCGAAATGCAGCCGCGGGGCCTCGATCGCCCGCTCGACCGGCAGTCCCTGCTCGACGACGCGGACCACCGTCTGCAGGATCGCCGAGCGGATCCGGTTCGAGCCGGCGCTGCCGAGGACGAGCTCGACGGCTCCATCGCGGACGACCATCGTCGGCGCCATCATCGAGGGCACGCGACGACCCGGCGCGATCTTGTGGAAGCCGAGCGGGTTGAGGTCCTCCTCCCCCAGCATGTTGTTGAGGATCACGCCGGTGCCGGGCACCAGCACGCCCGAGCCGGAGCCGTTGGAGCAGGTGACGCTGGCGCAGGTGCCGTCGCTGTCGATCACCGAGATGTGGGTGGTCGAGCCGAGCAGGTCGGCCGCCGCCTGATCGAGACCGCCGCTGTCGAGGACGCCGGCCTCGAACCCCTCCTCGTAGAGCGATTCGGCGAACTCGAGGCTGCGCAGGTCGTTGGCGGCTGCCATCGCCGCAACCAGCTGCTCGGGGCGGCTGCGGTCGCCGAGCCGCTCCAGGAGGCCGAGGCAGTAGGCGATAAGGAGGCCGCCCGAGGACGGCGGCGGGTTGGTCAGCACTTCCGTGCCGCGGAACGGGGCCGCGATCGGGCGCCGTTCGAGCGCTTCGTAAGAGGCGAGGTCCTTGGGACCGATGGTGCCGCCGTTGTCGACGATGAAGCTGGTGATCGCGGCGGCGATCTCGCCGCGGTAGAACGGCTCCGCCCCTTCGGCGCCAAACCGTTCCAGCGCCTCGGCCAGCTCGCCGAAGCGGAAGACGTCGCCCTCGACCAGCTCCGTTCCCTCCGGCGCGTAGAGCGCGCGGGTGCCGGTCAGGCGGTCATGGATCGGGCTGAGGATGTCGAGGATGTAGGCCTGCTGGGCGTTGACGGGAGCGCCGTCGCGGGCCAGCGCGATCGCCGGGCGCACCAGCTCGGAGAGCGGCACCGTGCCGAACCGTTCCAGCGCCGTCTCCAGCCCGGCCGCGGTACCGGGCACACCGCAGGAAGCCGGGCCGACGTAGAAGACCTGCTCGGTGGTGTCGTCGAAACGCACCGGCACCGGGACCAGCTCGGTGTGGCGAGCCCCGCCGTCGAGGCCGGGTGCGGCGACGAAGAAGTCGAGCAGGGTCACCTCGGCGCTCGGCGTCGCGACCATCATGTAGCCGCCGGCGCCGAACCCGGTCAGCGGGCTCTCGACCGCAAACGAGGCCAGCACCGCCGCGACCGCGGCGTCGACCGCGTTGCCGCCCTCGCGCAGCACTTCAGCCCCCGCCTCGGCGGTCAGCGGATGCCCAGCGGCGACGACCCCTCTCATGGGGCGCCCTCCCTAACCCGGGAGGAACTCTGGGACGTCGATGCCGAGCTCGGTCTCGCGCCCGCCGCCGCGACCACGGCCCGCGGGGGGCTCTTTGGTGCGGCGGATCGTCGGCTCGGCCGAGCGGCGGGGAGTGCTCGGGCGGCCGTCGAAGCGGGTGGCGACGACGGTGACCCAGATCTGGTCGGTCAGCTCGTCGTCGACGTTGGCGCCGAAGATGATGTTGGCATCGGGGTGGGCAGCCTCGCCGACGACCTTGGCGGCCTCGGAGACCTCGACCAGGGAAAGGTCGGAGCCACCGGTGATCGAGAGCAGGATCGCCCGGGCACCGTCCATCGAAGTCTCCAGCAGTGGCGAGGAGATCGCTTTTTCGGCGGCGAGGATCGCCCGCTCGTCGCCGTAGGCCATCCCGATCCCGAGCAGGGCGCGGCCGGCGTCGGACATGATCGTGCGGACGTCGGCGAAGTCGAGGTTGATCACGGCGGGCAGCGTCACCAGGTCGGATATCCCCTGCACGCCCTGGCGGAGGACGTCGTCGGCGACCTGGAAGGCCTCGACCATCGAGGTCTGCTGGTCGAGCACCTGCAGCAGGCGGTCGTTGGGGACGACGATCAGGGTGTCGACCTCGGCGGCGAGGTCCTCGATTCCCTTGTCGGCCTGGCCGCCGCGGCGGCTGCCCTCGAAGCTGAACGGCTTGGTGACGATGCCGACGGTCAGGGCCCCGACCTCGCGGGCGAGGCGGGCGACGACCGGGGCGGCGCCGGAACCGGTTCCACCGCCGGCACCGGCGGCGACGAAAACCATGTCCGAGCCCTTCAACAGGCGCTTGATCTTGTCCTGCTCCTCGAACGCCGAGCGGTGGCCGACCTCGGGGTCGGCGCCGGCGCCGAGGCCGCGCGTCTGCTCGTCGCCGATGTGGACGGTGACGTCGGCGACGCAGAGCTGCACCGACTGCAGGTCGGTGTTGACGGCCATGAACTCGACCCCGGGGATGCGGGCGTCGACCATCCGGTTGACGGCGTTGACGCCGGCGCCGCCGACGCCGACGACCTTGATCACCGGCTGGTGGGGCTCGCCGGAGCCCGGCGGCTCGTAAGCAGGCTCCTCGCGCCCGTAGCGCGGCGAGCCCGGCAGGTAGTCCTCGCGCTCGACCCGCGCCCGCGGCTCCTCGGAGAAGACCCGTTTCAGCCGCTCGGGCGGGGTTTCGGAAGTGCTTGGAGGATCAATGCCAGCTTCAGCGTCCTGGTCGTAGAGACCCCCGGAAGTATCGGCGGCAGCCGGAGGCGTGTCTCCGGCGGGTGGCGCGGAGGGCGGCTCCTCGCCCGCACCCCTGGAGGACGAGGAGTCGTCCTCCGCGACAGGACCCGCCGGCGGCACCGCTTCGTCAGCGGCCTTTCTTGCCTCAGCAGGGTCCTCGCGCCCGTAACGGGGCTCGTCGAGCTCCGGCGGATCGGCCGGAGCGTCATCGGCAGTCGAACGAAAAAGATCTGCGAGGGGACCCTCGCGCATGCTTGCGCGCTTGTTACGCCGTGCCATTCGCCAGGACCTCCTTCGCCAGCTCCCGGTAGTAGTTCGCGGCGCTGCTGCCGGAATCGTACTTGAGGACGCTCGATCCCTTGACCGGGGCCTCGGCGAATTTGATCGCCTTGCGAATGCGGGAGCGGAAAACGAGGTCGCCGAAGTTCTCTTCGAGGATCTCCACCGCCTCCTTGGCGTGGACGGTCCGCGAGTCCAGCATCGTCGGCAGGATGCCCTCGATCCGGACTTCTGGGTTGAGGTTCTCCTGGATCATCTTCAGCGTGTTCTGGAGCTGGACCAGCCCGCGCATCGACAGATACTCGCACTGAACGGGGACGATCACTTTGTTGGCTGCGGTCAGCGCGTTGATCGTCAGCAGCCCGAGGCTCGGCGGCGTGTCGATGCAGACGAAGTCGTAGTCGGCCGAAACCTCTTTCAGCGCCTTCTCCAGCGAGCGCTCCCGGCCGATCTTGGTGCTCATCGCGATCTCGGCGCCGGCCAGGTCGATCGAGGCGACGGCGATGTCGATCTCGCGCTCGACGATGATCTCCGAGATCGGCACGTCGTTGACGAGCACGTCGTAGAGGCTGGTCTCGACCTTGTCGGGGTCGATCCCCTGGCTCATCGTCAGGTTGCCCTGGGGGTCGAGGTCGATGCAGAGCACCCGGTAGCCCTCCTCGGCGAAAGCGACGGCGAGGTTCAGGGTCGTGGTCGTCTTGGCGACGCCACCCTTCTGGTTGGCGAAGGCGATCACGTCGGCGTGCTTGACCGGGAGCTCCTCCTCGGCCTCGGCGCTGGCGCTGAAGTCGTTGCGGCTGGGGGCGATCAGGTCGGAGGCTTTCATCCGCCCGTCGTCCTCCTCATCCTCGATCTCGGTCTCCTCGACCTCCGGCTCCTCGACCTCCGGCTCGCGGTAGGTCACCGGCTCGACGACCGGCTCGGCCACGGCCTCCGCGACCGGCTCGGGAGCACGGGGCTCCTCGTACTCGGGAACGAGTTCTTCCATCTCCTGGAGGTCCTCCAGGATCGGTTGCTCCTCTTCGACCGTGACGGGAGCTGGCTTCGGCTTCTTTCGGCTTAGAAATCCCATTGCGCGGATATTCGTATGGGGACCCGCTTTTCCTGCCGGCGATCGAAATTGCTAGGAATTGCCCGATACCTGAACTCCTCGACAAGCGGTTGGTGATCGTCACCGGCAAGGGTGGCGTCGGCAAGACGACGGTCGCCGTGGCGCTGGGCCTGCGGGCAGCGGCCGAAGGCAAGCGGACGATCGTCTGCGAGGTCGCCTCGCAGGAGAACGCCTCGCGGATCTTCGAGCACACCGCCGTCGGCTTCCACGAGGTCGAGATGGAGGAGAACCTGTGGTCGATCTCGATCGATCCGGACGAGTCGATGCGCGAGTACGTGCTGCTCCAGCTCAAGGTGCGGGCGATGCGCGACATGCTGTTCCGCAGCCGCATCTTCAACTACCTCGCCGCCGCCACCCCGGGCCTCAAGGAGCTGGTCACGATCGGCAAGATCTGGGAGCTGGCCCAGCTCGACCGCAAGGTCAAGTCGGGCCGCAAGTACGACCTGGTGATCGTCGACGCTCCCGCCACCGGTCATGGCGTCGGCTTCCTGCAGACGCCGCGGACCTTCGCCTCGATCGCCCGCGTCGGCCCGATCCACTCCCAGGCCCTTCAGTTGGACCGCTTGATCACCGACCACGCGCACACCGGCACCGCGATCGTCGCCCTGCCCGAGGAGATGCCGGTCAACGAGACGGCGGTGCTCGAGCACGACCTGCGCGACGAGGTCGGCGTCGCGGTCGATCGCGTCTACCTCAACGGCCTCTACCCGGAGCGGTTCAGCAAACCGGAGGCGGAGAAGCTGGCCGCGCTGGCTGAGAACGAGGAGGGAGCGGCGCGAGCGGCGGCGCGGGCGGCGCTCTCCGAGCACGGGCGGGCCCGCTCGCAGCGGGCCCAGCTGGCGCGCCTGCGGCGCCGGGTCGAGGCGCCGGTGAAAACGCTGCCCTTCCTGTTCGAGCCCGAACTCGGCGTCGAGGCGGCGCGGCGGCTCTCGCGGAGGCTCTCCTGATGCCGACCCTGCACGAGACCCTCGACGGCAAATCGATCTGCATCTGCGCCGGCTCCGGCGGCGTCGGCAAGACGACGACCTCGGCGGCGATCGCGACCGGGATGGCCTGCCGGGGACTGAAGGTCTGCGTGCTGACGATCGACCCCGCCAAGCGGCTCGCCGACTCGCTCGGGCTGAAGGAACTCGACAACACCGCCCGCCGTGTCGACCCGAAGCTGTTCGCCAAGCACGGGATCGAGATGGACGGTGAGCTCTGGGCGATGATGCTCGACCCCAAGCAGACCTTCGACGAGCTGGTCGCGCGCCAGGCGCCGGACGAGGAGTCCCGCGACCGCGTCCTCGAAAACCGGATCTACCAGCAGATCTCCAGCGCCCTCGCCGGCTCGCAGGAGTACATGGCGATGGAGAAGTTGTTCGAGCTCCACACCGAAGGCGACTTCGACCTGCTCGTCCTCGACACGCCGCCGACCCGCAACGCGCTCGACTTCCTCGACGCGCCGAAACGGCTGACCCAGTTCATCGAAGGCAAATCGCTGCGCATGTTCATGAAGCCGACCGGGCTGGCGGCCAAGGTCGCCGGCCGCGGCGCCTCGGTCGCGCTCGGCATCTTCAAGCGGATCGTCGGCTTCGACCTGATCGCCGACCTGGCCGAGTTCTTCAACGCCTTCAGCGGCATGGTCGACGGCTTCCAGGCCCGCGCCAAGCGCGTCAACAAGCTGCTCGCCGACCCCTCCACCTGCTTCCTCGTCGTCTGCGGCCCCCAGGGCGAGCCGATCGACGAGGCGGTCTACTTCCACCGCAAACTGGTCGAGGCGAAGCTGCCCTTCGGCGGGGTCATCGTCAACAAGGTCCACTACCCGGCCGAGTGCCTGCGGACCGACGTCGACGACCTGCCGACGGAGCTGACCGAGAAGCTCGGCGACGCCGAGCTCGCCCAGCGCGTCGCCGCCAACTTCTCCGACTACCAGGCGCTGGCCGAGCGCGACGCCCGCAACATCGACCACCTCGCCTCGGAGCTGCGGACCAAAGGCGTGATCCGCGTCCCCTACCTCGACGAGGACGTCCACGACCTCGCCGGCCTGGCCGAGATCAACCGCTACCTGTTCGCGACCGGCGAGGAGCGGGTGGCGATGGCGGCGGGGAGGGCTTAAGAAGCGCCGCGGCGGCTGTACTCGAACTCCAGGTGGGAGACGTCCCAGTCGGAGTCCGGGACCGGGAAGAGGTGGCGGACGCGGGGGGTGTCGATCCGCTCGCGGTGCTGGATGTCGCGATCGGCGTCGGCCGGCCACTCCAGCGAGTCGCCGGGGCGCGGGTCGGAGATCTCGTCGAGCCAGGGAGTGGCCGTGATCTTGATCTCGTCTTCGGCCGGAATCGGCTCCATGATGCGGGTTTCCTGCTCCACGTCGTACTCGTCCTCCTCGCGTAGCTCGGGTTCGGGGATACGAAGTTCGGATGCGGTCGGTTCGGTGATCCGCAACTGCGGCTCGGGAGCGAGCTCGGGCTCCGGCTCGGGCTCCTGCACGGAGACGGTGATCTCGGCGTCGCCCTCGGCCAGGCCGGCGACGATCAGGTTCTCGTCCGCCGTGGCGCTGAGGTCGTTGCCGAGCTCGCCGAGAGCGGCGGCGCGCAGCAGGCGGCGGACGCCGTCCTCGGCCCAGGTCGCAACCTCGACCGCGCCCTCGATCGAACGGCCGTTCATCGTCGAGCGCTCCAGCTCCAAGGTGTCCTCGACCCGTTCGCGGGCCTCGATCCGGTCCAGCTCGCCGTCGGCGGCGATCAGGGCGGCAGCCCGCATCGGCAGCGAGGCGCCAACCGGGCCGTGGCCCTCGAGCACCGCGCGCATCGCCAGCAGGTGGTCGCTGAGGCCGTCGATCGCGCTCTCGCGCTCGCAGCCCATCTCGAAGCGGCCGACCGCCCAGGTCAGGGCGGCGTCAGGGTCGGGACGGGACTCGAGCTCGCTCGCGAACCGGGACAGCTCCTCTGCCTCCGCCTCGCTGAGGCGGTAGCCGCCCGGCCGCGTCGCCGGGGCACCGGTGGCGATCCGCCGCCAGCAGTCGGCACCGGTGGGCGCGAAGGCATAGGGCCCGAGACCAACGCCGCCGCCCTTGAAGAGGCGCATGACGCTGATCAGCTCGCGCAGTTGGTTCAAGGCCTCGTCGGCGCCTTCGTCGGGGTCCTGCTCGGCGACGGCCAGGTACTGCGGCTCCCAGGAGGCGCGGCCCATGCCCTCACTGCGCATCGCGTCGACCGGTGCTTCGATCGAGTCGGCGCGGACGACCCGCACTCCGTGCGGCAGGTTCAGCCGCGGCGTCGACATCCGCAAGCCGACGATCGGGACGATCAGGACGTCGGCGTCGTCGGCCTCGCGGCCTTCGGCGTCGAGCAGCGACAGCGCGTCCTCGAGCCGGCCGCGATCGAGCGCGAACCCGGTGCATCCCTCCCACAGCGAAGCGAAGAAAGTGAAGATCATCAGCTCGGCCCGCTCGCTCGGGTCGGCGGGCACCGCCTCGCCGCGGGCCTCGAGATAGGGCGCGGCGACGCCGGCCTCGACCGCCGCCTCGCGCGCCGGGGCGAAGCTCGGCAGCGAACGCAGCTCGTCGGCGTGGTCGAGCACGTAGCGGCCGCTGAGCGGGACGTAGCTGTAGAAGGGCGAATCGTCGGCGGCGTCGGCGGCGACGTCGAAGGGGACCTGGTCGCCGCCGGCGACGAGGGTGCTGAGCCGGGTCGCGACCTCGGTCGCGAGGCGCTTCAGGGCTTCGTTGAGCAGGAAGTCACGCACGTCCCAGGCTTCCGCCCGGCGGCCGGCGCTCCTGCGCCTGCACGACGCCTTGCAGAACGACGCCTGGACGTTTGGTCTAGACCGCGGCGGCGGTCTCGGACTCTTCGAACAGCCAGCTGGCGCCGTAGGTCCGCATGTCCTCGATCAGCGGCACCAGGGCCCGGCCCTTCTCCGTCAGCGCGTACTCGACCCGGGGCGGAACCTCGGGAAAAGTGTGCCGCTCAACGATTCCCTCGTCCTCGAGGGCGCGAAGCCGCAGCGAGAGGGTGCGGGGGCTGATCCCCTCCAAAGACCGCTCCAGCTCGCAAAAACGGCTGCTCCCGTCGGCGAGGTCGCGGATCACCAGCAAGGTCCACTTGCCGCAGACGACTTCCGCCGTGCGGCAGACAGGACATTCTGAGTTGCTGGTCGCGCTCATCGGTTCAGATCCAGTGGCGGTCCGAAAATCTCGCTTCAACAAGTGTAGCCATGTGGCTTCACTAACTGAAGCTTTGGCGCAAACCCAGATCCCATCAGACATTTCTAGGTATTGCCGATTCAAGCGGGGGACGACGCGGTCGATGGGTCTTCGGTGAGGAACGGCCCTGCCGAAAAGCATCCGCAACGCGACAGCGGCTTCATCATGATCGAGGTCCTGGTCAGCGCCCTGGTCCTGGTCATCGCCACCGCCGGGGTCGCGGGACTGATCGTCACCACGGTCTCGACCCAGGCCGAGCAGCGCCACGGGACCGAGGCCTACGCCCTCGCCCAGGAAGACCAGGCGCGGCTCTCCTCGATGCAGCTGCCGCGTCTCAACCACCTCGATCAGACGCGGGAAGTCACCCTCAACCAGACCGTCTTCAAAATCCGCTCGACCGGTCTCTTCGTCAACGACCTCACCTCAACCCAGAGCTGCATTCAGGGGGCCACCGCCGACTACGTCCAGATCAGCTCCTCGGTCACCTGGCCCGGCATGGACAAGGGCGAAAAGGCCGAAATCGTCAGCATCGTCGCGCCGACGACCGGCTCGCTCGACCCCAGCCGGGGCGGCGTCGCGGTCTCGGTCACCAGCGAACAGAAAGTCGCGCGCCCCGGCGTCGAGGTCACCGGGACCGGCGGCGCCTTCTACGGGATGACCGACGCCGGCGGCTGCGTCGTCTTCCCCGACCTGCTCAAAGGCAATTACCCGGCGATCATCTCCGGTGAAAAAGCCGGGCTCGTCAACAAAGACGGGAAAAGCAGCGAAGAAATCACGCTGCCGGTGCCGGAAGCCGAAATCAAACCGGTCGCGGCGCAGTTCGACTACCCGGGGACGATCCCGGTCGAATTCAAAACCCGGGTCGGCAGCACTTCCTCCTTCACGTCGGCGGCCGCCGACTCGATCGTCGCCAACTACACGACGATGACCGCGGCGAAAGTTTTCTGGACGCCGAACTTCGCCCGCCAAGCGACCGTCAAAGTCACCCCCCTCTTCCCGTTCACCTCGCCGTACATCCTCTACGCCGGCTCCTGCGCCTCCAACAACCCCAATCCGAGCGGTGAATCGAATCCGCCGAGCGCTGCCGCGATCGCCAACGCCGTCGCGCCCCCCGGCGGCACCGCGGCGCCGGTGACGATCCAGCTGCCGGCGCTCGAAATGCTGGTCAAAAACGGCACCAGCGCGGTCGCGGGAGCGAAAGTCACGATCACCGACAAGACCTGCAAAGAAGCCAAAGGGCTGAGCCTGATGAAGCGGGTCTACACGACCAACAAAAGCGGGATGCCCAGCTCCAGCGAAACCGGAGTGGCTGAACAGGGCCTGCCCTGGGGCGTCTATGAAGCGTGCGCCTCGGCCAACATCTCCGGCTCACTGAAACGCAAGAAAGTCACCACCGTCACGGTCAAGACCCTGACCGCGGCGACGACCCTCACCGTCGACCTGGGCAACAGCACGGGGCTCGAAAGCGGTGAATGCCCGTGAGCCTGCGCCGGCTGAAGGAGGACCAGCAGGGGACGACGGTGATGGAGCTGCTGATCGGGATGTCGCTGGGCACGATGGTGATGCTCGGCCTGACGACGATGGTCCTGCTCAGCATGCAGACGACGGCCCAGGTGAGCAAACGGGTCGACTCGACCCAACGGGCGCGGCTGACGCTGACCCGCGTCGTCGACCAACTGCACTCGGCCTGCATCGCGCCGAAGATCTCACCGATCCAGAAAGAAAGCACGAGCACCGTGCTCCGCTTCGTCCACGCCAACGGCTCTGCGGTCAGCCCGGCGCCGACCCTCAGCGTGATCTCGCTCAGCGGCGGCAACCTGACCCAGACCGACTACGCCTGGAAAGAAGGCAACGCGCCGTTCTGGATCTTCAAAACGACCCCGACGGGCACGACGACGCTGATGACGAAGGTCAAAGCGATCCCGGGCAAGGCGGTCTTCTCCTACTACGGCTACTCGCTCGGGTCGCTGAGCGAATCGGCCTTCGCGGCGCCGCTGAGCGAAGTCGACGCCCTGCACACGATCCAGGTCGTGGTGGCGTTGATGACCGCGCCGCAGAAAGGCGAATCCGCGAACGAAGCCGACCCGACCCGGATCCAGGACGGCGTCAGCTTCCGCCTCTCCTCCCCCTCCTACAACCCGAACGCGCCGAGCCTGCCATGTCAATGAGGAAGCGAAACAACGAGGGCGGCTTCACGATGATCTCGGTGATGCTCGGGATGTCGCTGGTCGTCGCCGTCTCGTTCGTCGCCGTCGCCGCCGTCACCGGCGACATCCACCAGAGCCGCAACGACCTCGACCACCGGCGCGCCTACGAGGCGGCCCGGGCCGGCGTCAACGACTACGTCTACCACCTGCACAAAGACACCGACTACTGGACCGACTGCGCCAACGTCACCGGGCCGAGCGCCGTCAACCAGGTCGGCTCGACCGCCAAACGCCGGCTCGTGCCCGGCAAAACCGGCGGCAGTTACGCGATCGAACTGCTGCCGGCCGCGGGGCAGTCCCAGTACACCGAATGCAGCACGACCAGCCCCGGCGCCAGCATGCTGGAGCCGAGCGGCGTGCTGAAAGGGACCTTCCGCATCCGTTCGACCGGGTTCGTGGCGGACAGCAAAGTCTCGATCGTCGCCACCTTCAAGCCGGCGACCTTCCTCGACTACGTCTACTTCACGCAGCGGGAGACTTCCGACCCCGTCACCTACGGCTTCCCGAATCCGTCGGCGGCGCTCGACGGGGCCTACTCCCAGTGCGGGAAAACGATCAAAGAAGGTCGCTACACGGCGCCGATCCCGACCACCAGCGAATACTGCGACACGATCTCGTTCGTCGAAGGGGACAGCATCAAAGGACCGATGCATACCAACGACGCTTTCGTGATCTGCAAAAACCCGACGCTGGGGCGCGGGGCCGCCGACCCGGTCGAGGTCAGCTCACCGCCAAAAGGCTGGTACTCGACCAAAGAAATCCCCAACTCCGGCTCCTCCTGCGTCGGCACCAACTCGAACTTCAAAGGCACCTTCACCGCCAACGCCCCGGTGATCACGCCGCCGCCGACCAACAGCGAACTGAAGACGCTCGCCGGGCTCAAATTCAAAGGGCAGGTGCGGATCTGCCTCAACGGCACCACGATCACGGTCGGGGGCGGAAAAAGCTGCACCGAAAACGTCCTCTACTCGGGGGCGCTACCCACCAGCGGCGTCGTCTACGTCGAAAACGGGGTCTGCGAAACGATCTACTCGCCGTTCACCACGACCTACCCGGCGACCTCAGGCTGCGGCAACGCCTACATCCACGGCAACTACACCGGCCAGCTGACGCTCGCCACCGAAAACGACATCATCATCGACGGCAACCTCGTCCACAGCGAAGAAGGCGTGCTCGGGCTGGTCGCCAACAACTTCGTCCGCATCTACCACCCGTTCTCGAGCGACACCACCTCGACCCAGACGGGCCATAACAAATGCAACTCCGGCTCGAACGGGCCGACCTCGATCAAAAACGTCCAGGTCGACGCCGCGATCCTGGCGATCAACCACTCCTTCATCGTCGATCACTACGACTGCGGCGCCGCGCTCGGCACGCTCACCGTCAACGGCGCGATCTCGCAGAAATACAGGGGCGCGGTCGGCACCTCCGGCGGCAGCGGCTACATCAAGAACTACAACTACGACGACCGCCTGCAGTACCTCGAGCCGCCGAACTTCATCGAGCCGAAACAGTCGGACTGGGTGGTGGGACGCGAGACGATCGAATGACTTGCAGGAGCTCTTTCGCGCGGCCCCGGCGGGCTCAGGTTCCGGCCGGATTCTGTCGATTCAGAGGCTGAGGCGGTGGGCGTCCAGCGCCCACCGCGATTCCCGATGGCTTCGATACTGAAAAAGCGCAACAACGACTCCTCGCTGGTCGGCCTCGAGATCGAGGCCGGCAGCATCGGCGCCGCCGAAGTGCGGACGAACGGCTCGGCGCAACTGGCGGCCTCGGCCTCGATCGCGATCCCGCCGGAGGCCTTCCACGACGGCGAGGTGGCCGATCCGGAGACCGTCGCGGCGGCGCTGCGCTCGCTCTTCGCCGAGAACAAGCTCGGGCGCCGGGTCCGGCTCGGGATCGCCAACCAAAGGGTCGTCGTCCGCACCCTGCGACTGCCGGCGATCGAGGACCCGGCCGAGCTCGACTCGGCCGTCCGCTTCTCCGCCCAGGAGCAGATCGCGATGCCGCTCGAGCAGGCGGTGATCGATCACCGCGTGGTCGGCGGCGCCCCGGCGGCCGAGGGCGCGCCGCCGCAGATCGACGTGATCGTCGTCGCCGCCCGCCGCGACATGATCGCCGCCTCGCTGAAACCGCTGCGCGACGCCGGCCTCGAACCGGTCGGGGTCGACCTCTCCGCGTTCGCGATGATCCGCGCCCTCGCCGGCGAGACCGGCCCCGGGGTCGACGAGGCGACGACGGCAGATTCGATCGCCGCGCGCGGCGCCGTCCTCTACTGCAACGTCGGCGACGTCAGCAACCTGGCGGTGGCCCGCGGCAACTCGTGCCTCTTCACCAGGGTCTCGCCGGTCGGCCTCGACGACATCGCCGAGAGCCTCTCGGCCCGCTCCCAGCTCAGCCCTGAACACGCACTGATGTGGCTCCAGCACGTCGGCCTCTCGCAGCCGCCGGAGGCGATCGAGGGGGATCCGGAGATCGTCGCCGCAGCCCGCGCTGCGCTCGAGATCGGCGCCGCCGCGCTGATCGACGAGCTGCGGCTCTCACTCGACTTCTACGCCGCGCAGGAGGCGGCGCTGGCGGTCGAGCGGATCGTCCTCTGCGGCCCCGCCAGCACGATCCCGGGCCTGGCCGAGACGATGGCGCCGGCGCTCGGGGTGCCGCTCGAGGTCGGCCTGCCGGCGGCGCTGGCGAGCCTCGACCCCGCCACCGCGGCACGCCTCACGCTGCCCTACGGACTGGCCCTGGATCGGTAGCCGATGCGTCCCGTCAACCTGATCCCGAGCGAGGAGCGCCCCGGTCTGCGGCGGCCGCTGCGCGGCGGCCCGATCGCCTACGTCGTGATCGCCGCCCTGCTCGCCGCCCTCTTCGGCGTCACCGCCCTGGTCCTGACCGAAAACCAGATCTCCGACCGCGAAGCCGAAATCACCCGGATCCAGGGCGAAGTCGCCGCGACCGAAGCCCGCGCGCAGTCGCTGAGCGCCTACACCCAGTTCCACGCCGTCCGCGAACAGCGGGTGGCGACGGTGACGAGCCTCGCCGACAGCCGCTTCGACTGGGAGCGGGTGATGCGGGAACTGGCTCTGATCCTGCCTGGGGACATCTGGCTCACCAACCTGACCGCGAGCGCCACGCCGAGCACCACCGTCGCCGGCGGCAGCGAAGCAGGGTTGCGCACCGGCGTCGCCGGGCCAGCGCTCACCCTGACCGGATGCGCCCCGAACCAGGAGGCGGTGGCGGGCTTCCTGCAGGCCTTGAAGGAGATCGACGGGGTGACCCGGGTGGGATTCCAGGGCTCGGCGCTCGGCGGCGCCGGCGGCGCCAGCAGCGGCGGCTCGGGCGCGGCCACCTGCCAGACGAAGAGCTTCATCGCCCAGTTCGACATGGTCGTCGCCTTCGACGCGGCCCCGGTCGCAAGCGAAGCCGGCGCTGCCGAAGCCGTGCCGCCGCCCGAAGAAGCTGCCCCGGCGTCGAGCTCGGAAGAAGAAGGCGCAGAATGAAATCGGCGAGTCGCATGATCGTCGCGATGCTCGTCGTCGTCGCTCTGGCAATCGGCTTCTGGATGCTGATGCTCGCGCCGAAGCGTGAAAAATCCGACGAACTCGGCGAACAGGTGAGCAGCCTCAACGTCTCTCTCGCCGAAGCGCAGAGCCGCGAATCCGAAGCGCTGACGGCAAAGCAGGACTTCCCGACCGACTACCGGCAGCTGGTCGTGCTCGGACAGGCCGTTCCGGCGAATGACGAAACGTCGTCGCTGCTGGTCGAAATCCAGCAGATCGCGACCGGATCGAAGCTGAAGTTCGAAAGCATCCAGCTGGCCGGAGGCGGCGAAGGCAGTGCCGCGCCGCCGCCGGCTGCGCCCGCCCCGACCACGCCGAGCACGACCGAATCCTCTGGCGCCGTACCTGCCTCGGCGACGGTGCCCCCGACCGAGGCGGCCGCCTCGCTGCTGCCGCTGGGAGCGACCGTCGGCTCCGCCGGGCTCGCCGTGATGCCCTACACCCTGACCTTCACCGGCGACTTCACGCACATCGCCGACTTCATCAAGCGGATCGACTCGCTGGTCGACACCCACAACGCCGGAATCGGCGTCGACGGCCGCCTGATCACCCTCAACGGCTTCTCGCTCGGCCCCGACCCCGTGCTGGACTTCCCCAACCTCAGCGTCACCTTCTCGGTCACGACCTACCTGATCCCGCCTGGTGAAGAACTCACCGCCGGCGCCTCAGCGACCGAACCGGCCCCGGTCGCGACCGAAGCCGGCGGCGAAGAAGCGACGACGACCTCAGAAGAAACGGCGGCGCAATGAACTTCCTGAAAAAAGGACCGGAGCTGAAACTCTCGGCGCTGAAAGACATCAAAGTCCCGGGATTCATCCAGGACGTCTACTACGACCTCAAGGACCGGCACCTGCTGCCGATCGCGGTGATCCTCCTCGTCGCCCTGTTCGCGGTGCCGATCGCGCTCAGCCAGTCCTCTTCTGAAACCGAAGAAACGGCGGCAACCGAAGCGGGTGCAAGTGCGAGCGCAGCCGGCGCCGAAACCCGCAGCGGTGAGCTGGTCGCCAAAGCGGCACCGGGGCTGCGCGACTACCGCCGGCGGCTGAATCACCTGCGGGCGAAGGACCCCTTCGTCCAGCAGTACACGGGCAGCGGAGAAGGCTCGGGCACGGTGGAATCCTCGTCCGAATCGGCGGCGTCCGGCGGTACGGAAGAAAGCACCTCCACCGAATCGTTCTCGCCGGAAAGCTCGTACACCCCGACCGAATCCTCCTCGGGCGGCGAAGGCGGAGAACCCAACCAGAGCGGGCTCCGGTACTACTCCTACGCGATCGACGTCAAGGTCTCCGCCGGCGGCTCCGAAGAGGCGAAGGGCAAGGACGACGAACCGGCCGTGCGCCGCAACCTGCCGGAGCTGACGATGCTGCCGAGCCGCGAGACGCCGGCGCTCGTCTACATGGGCTCGACCAAGGACGGCAAGAAGGCCCTCTTCGTCGTCTCCTCCGACGTCGACTCCGTCTTCGGCGACGCCAAGTGCGTGCTCGGCTCCACCAGCTGCCAGATGATCGCGATGGAGACCGGCCTGCCCGAGACCCTCGTCTACGGGGGCACCAACAAGACCTACAAGATCGAACTGCTCAAGATTCACCTGGTCGAGACCAAGGACCTCAACCGCGCCCCGCTCGGCAAGCCGACGTCGAAGGACTCCGAAGGAGCGAAGCCCCACCCCCACGGCCAGCGGCTGGCGATCGGTGCCGAAGTCCGGGTTCCGGGTCCCTAGCTGTCGCGCCGGCGCCGGCGCAGCGCCTCCCGCGTCGCGTAGAGGGCGGGCAGGGCCGCCGTGTCCTTCGGCCGCCCCAGCTGCTCCTTCGAGGCGATCACCTCGTCGAGCGTGATCACCCGAACGGAGAAGTCGCCGAGAGCCAGCTCGATCGTCGCGACATCCTCGTAGCCACCGATCGCAGCGGCGATCGGAACGATGTCCAGCGGGCCGGCGTCGGTGTCGAATTGCTGCGGTTGCCAGCCGAGGAAGTCGCCGCCGTCCAGAGCGGTCGGCGCGTCACGGCCGCGCGTCCGGGCTTCCAGTGAGTTCAGCGCCGCCGCCAGCCGGTCGGCGTTGTCCAGGTCCCGAACCGGCATCACGTCAAGGTCAAGCGTGACCGTCGGGTTGCCCTGCAACCAGGCCGCAACGGCACCGATTACGCAGAATTCGACCTCGTGCTCGACGAGGGAGCGGAGGAGACGCTCGGGGTCGAGCGCAGTCACTGCGGCACCTGTGCAAGGTCGTGCAACCTGGCGTAGTTGGCCAGGGCGCGCAGTCGCTCCAACGGCGCAAGACCGAGGAGGAATTCGGCAAGCTCGAGGTCACCCTGGTCGGCGGTCACCCCAACCTCGAGACGCAGGCGCCGACCGCAAGCCTTCGCCAGCCGCTGCAGGGTTTCCCAGTTGGGATGCGCGACGCCGCTCTCATAGCGAGCGACGGCCGGCTGGGAGGTCCCGGCCCGGGTCGCCAGGACACGCTGCGAAAGTCCGGCGGCCCGGCGCATCGACCGTACGACTTCGCTCAGATCTTCCACCCACTGGATGATACCTATTCAGGTATCAAATCGGGGGTAGCGCGCTCAGATCAGCCCAGGTAGATGTCGATCAGCTGGTCGCCGGCGAGCATCGCGAAGACGCCGCCGAGGGCGAGGAAGGGGCCGAAGGGGATCGCCATCTTGCGCGCCTCGGCGCCGTGGCG
Organism: Solirubrobacterales bacterium; assembly: GCA_035689305.1. Taxonomy (GTDB): domain Bacteria; phylum Actinomycetota; class Thermoleophilia; order Solirubrobacterales; family 70-9; genus VAYN01. The sequence continues at coordinate 52,481 of DASSLT010000016.1, forward strand.
AGCGATCAGGGCGATGCCGACGATGCTGCCGGCGAGCAGTGCGAAGAGGATCGCCGGGGCGACGGCGCGGCCGAGGAAGAGACCCATCGTCGCGCTCAGCTTGACGTCGCCGAGGCCCATGCCCTGCGGGTAGGCGAGGGCGACGAGGAAGAGGAGGCCGCCGGCCGCGGCGGCGGCGATCGCGCGCTCGGGCAGGCCGCCGGGATCGGTCGGAGCGGCGATCAGGACGCAGAGGACGGCGCCGGCAAGCAGGATCCGGTTGGGGATGATCCGCTGCTCGAGGTCGGTCAGCGTGATCGCGGCCAGCATCGTGACGAAGACGAAGTCGATCGCGATCACGGCGGGGTCGTCCCATTTGACGCTCACCGTGGCGGCGAAGAGGAGGCCGACGCAGAGCTCGGTCAGCGGGTAGCGCGGCGAAATCGGAGCGCCGCAGCAGCGGGCGCGGCCGCGGAGCACGAGCCAGGAGACGAGGGGGATGTTGTCGTAGGCGGCGATCTGGGCGTCGCAGGCGGGACACTGCGAGCGCTCGGTCGCCAGCGGCATCCGCCGCGGCACCCGGTGCGCGGCGGCGGTGGCGAAGCTGCCGGCGGCGAGGCCGCCGAGGAAGGCGAGCAGTACGGCGGCGATCATCGGGGTTGAGTTCTAGCCAGTCGGTCGGCCGGCGAGCAGCCGCTACGGATGGTTGACCACACGGAAGCGCCGCAGCGCCCCCTTGGGCTCGGCGTTGCCGGCCGGGTCGACCGCCCGCACCCGGACCACGTAGCGCTTGAGCCGAAGGTGGCGGATGTTGAGCGGAGAGCTGCACTGCTTCCATTGCCCCCTGTCGACTTTGCAGAGGAAGTAGGTGCCGGAGGGATCGCCGGTCGTGTCGGTGAAGCGAAAGCTCGCCTTGCGCTTGGCGGTCTTGGCGGCCGGGCCCATCGTGATCCGGGTGTGCGGCGCGGTCGAGTCCTCCAAGTAGGTCACCGGGTCCGAGCAGACCGATTCGCGACCGCTGAGAGAGAGCGAAACCGCCGTGAAGGCACTGGCGGAGTTGTCAGGCACGGTGACCTCCACCCCGGGCACGGTGAAGGTGGCGGCCGGGACCTTCGCGACAGGGTCACCGCCGCAGCTGGTGCTGGCATAGACCTTCACCGTGCCGGCTTCGGGGGCGCTGCCGGTGAGCAGGGGCGTGTTATCGTTCGCGATCCGCGCCGGCACGGTCCGCAGACGAGGCGCCGGAGGGGGATTCGCCGACGGAGCGTTGATTCCGCCGGAGCCACCGGTTCCACCGCTTGGAGGTGGCGGCGGTGGCGGTGGGGTCACCTCGCGATAGAGGATGGGAGCCGGAGTGCAGGCGGAGGCAAAGCCGGCCATCGTGGCCTTCGCGTAGAAGCTGGTTTCGGAATTGTCGGCAACCGTGGCCTGGATCCCGGGCACCCCGAAGGCGGCGCCCGTGCCGCTGGCGACGGCGCTACCGCCACAGCCGGCGGCGGTGTAGATCGAGACCGTCGCTTCGGGGTCGGCGCTGCCGATCAGAAAGGGGAAGTTGTAGTTGGCCGGCGATTCGGGACTGACTCCGCTGAAGGTCGGCGTCGCCGGTGCGCTGGAGACCTGCCGGTAGCTGAAGCCGTCGGGCGAGCATTCCGATTCTTCAGTGGCGTTGTTCTGGATTCCGTAGAAGATGGTGACCGATTCGGCGGCGACCGTCACCTGCAGGCCTTCGGTTTCAAGTTTTTCGACGGTCCCGGTGGCAGCGACCGGACCGCTGCAGTTCGGTTCGGTGAAGAGCCGAACGGTGTTGTTCGGTTCGGGCGCTCGCGTCAGCGGTTCTTCGAACGACGCGGGCGATCCGAAGGGAACGCCTTTGATCACCTCTTCTTCGACCTGCCCTTTGATCCGCGGCGTCGTCGAGGCGCCGGGCGAAGCGGGATTCGATTCGGTCAGCAACGGCGGCAAGAGCGTCGCCTGCGCGGCCGCCGGAGCTGCGAGCAAGAGGATCGAGACGAGCCCGAGCAAGACGAAGGGGCGGGCCGTGACGGCCCGCCCCTTCGCGGTGCTCTCGCTTGGCGAAACCATGCTCAAGCGGTCAGGCTGGTGCTATTCGGACCAGTCTCCGGTCGTGGCTTCGCCTTTCGCGGCGGGGCAGCCACCTTTGCCGGGATGGTTACAGGTGTAGTTGAGGGCGCCGGTCGACGTCCTTTCCAGCGAGAACGTGGTTTCCGCGCCGCCGCTGGCTTTGCTGGCGATGATGTAGCCGCCGGCCGGGTTGGTGACGGTGGTGATCGTGTAACCGCCGTTTTCCGCCGGAATCACAGGCTCGATGTTGTGCAGCGCGGCCTGGTTGCAGCTGGTGTATTTGTTGCCGTTTTCCGTGGCGCACGTCTCCATCGCGACCTGCGCGGTGTGGACGTTCTCCTTGGCCTTCGAGTCGCTGGCCTTGTCCTTCTGGTTGAAGAAGGCCGGGAGGGCGATCGCGGCGAGGATGCCGAGGATCAGCATGACGACGAGAAGCTCGATCAGGGTGAAACCCGCCTCGCTGTCGCCGTTGAGCCGGGCTCCAACTTTCGCCCGGAGATTCTGGAGCAACATAGGTACCTCCTAGTGGACCTATCGGTGCGCCAGAGCCCGGGGTTTCGCCTGTCGGCGCCGAGGCACTGGCATTGATTTGCACAGTCCTCATCGGCGGCTAGGACCCCACCTTTAGGCCTGGTTAGGGCAATTCGGAACCAATTCGCGGGTCCCTAACTTTTTGGCTTCCGGGAGCGAGAAAAATGAGGTAATCGGCCGGAAAAAAGTACCTACCCAATGATTGGGTTACCGGCTTTTCCCAACCCGGCACCGGACAAACGTCTAGTCAGCGGATGTGTTCGTAGATCGAAAACATCGGCAGGTACATCGAGATCACGATGAAACCGACGATGCCGCCGACGAAAACGATCATGATCGGCTCGATCAGGGCGGTCAGGGCCTTCACCTTGGCGTCGACCTCGGCCTCGTAGAAGTCGGCGACCTTGGACAGCATCGGCTGCAGCTGACCGGTCTCCTCGCCGACGGCGACCATGTGGCCGACCATCGGCGGGAAGATCGCGTTCTCCTCGATCGGTCCCGAGAGGGTGCCGCCGCGCTTGACCGAGGCGTAGACGTCTTCCATCGAGCGCTCGACGACGACGTTGCCCGAGGTTTCCCCGGTCAGCCTGATCGCCTGCAGCATCGGCACGCCGGCCGAGACCGAGCCGGCGAAGGTCCGCGACCAGCGGGCCAGCGCCACCTTCTGGATCACGTCGCCGATCTTGAACGGGAAGCGGAGTTTGATCCGGTCCCAGCTCTCGTTCCCGCGGTCGGTCTTCTTCCATTTGAAGAAGGCGACGAAGAGGATCACCAGCGCCGGGATGATGATGAACCAGGAACCGGTGAGCGCGTTGGAGACGCCGACGCAGATCTTGGTCGGGATCGGCAGTTCGGCCTTTTCCTGCGGGTGTTCCTTCGCCAGTTCTTCGAAGATGTTGACGAAGACGGGGATCACGAAGGCGACGATCGCAACGAGGACGACGACGGCGAAGCCGAAGACCAGCGCCGGGTACATCAGCGCCGATTTGACCTCGCGCCGCAGGGCGTCCGACTTCTCGACCTGGAAGGCGATCCGGTCCAGCACTTCGTCGAGCCGGCCCGACTGCTCGCCGGAACGAACCATCGCCCGGAACAGGCGATCGAAGACCTTGGGGTAGCGCTCCATCGCTTTCTCCAGGGAGCTGCCGGCCTCGACGTCGGAGCGGATGCCGGCGACCGCCTCGCGGATCTGGTCGTCCTGGGTCTGCTCTTCGAGCGTGTGCAGGGTCCGCAGCATCGGCATCCCGGAGGCGACCAGGGTCGCGAACTGCCGCGAGAAGATCGCCAGCTCGCGCATGTCGACCCGTTGCCAGCGCTTGAACAGATCCTCGATCTGCAGCGGGTTCGACTTCTCGCTGACGTCGAGGACGATCAGTCCACGCTGGCGCAGCTGCTCGCCGACCGCCGCCTTCGATTCGGCCTCGAGCACGCCCGCAGACGTGGTGCCGGCCAGGTCCATCGCCCGGAACTCGAAGCTGGTCGCTCCAGCCATCGTGCCCTAGGCCCCCTGCGCGTAGGCCGGGACCGCGACGCCGCCACCGGACTGGTCGGCCGGCCCGCCGCCGAGCAGGCGGCTCAGCTCCTCCGGGACCGAGGCGCGCTGTTCGGCGAGGCTGCGGGAGATCTTGCCGCCGCGGACCAAGCGCGCCAGGTCGGCGTCCATCGTCTGCATCCCGACCGAGCCCGAGGTCTGCAGGGCACCGTAGATCTGGTGGGTCTTGCCCTCGCGGATCAGGTTGCGGATCGCCGGGGTCGGGATCAGCACCTCGCAGGCGACGATCCTGCCTTTGCCGTCGAGGGTCGGCAGCAGCTGCTGGGTGACGATCCCCTGCAGGGCGATCGAAAGCTGGGTCCGGACCTGGCCCTGCTGCTCGGGCGGGAAGACGTCGATGATCCGGTCGACGGTCTGCGCCGTCGACTGCGTGTGCAGGGTGGCGAAGACGAGGTGGCCGGTCTCGGCCGCGGTCAGCGCGGTCGAGATCGTCTCCAGGTCGCGCATCTCGCCGACCAGGATCACGTCCGGGTCCTGACGCAGAGCCGCGCGCAGGCCGAGGCCGAAGTCGGGCGCGTCGGAGCCGATCTCGCGCTGGTTGACGATCGAGCGTTTGTGCGTGTGCAGGAACTCGATCGGATCCTCGATCGTGAGGATGTGGTCCTCGCGCTCGCAGTTGATCGCGTCGATCATCGCCGCCAGCGTCGTGCTCTTGCCCGAGCCGGTCGGGCCGGTGACGAGGACGAAGCCCCGCGGTTTCCTGGTCAGGTCGGCGAGGACCGGCGGCACCGCCAGCGAGTCGAGGCTGGGAACGTCCTGCGGCACCAGGCGGAAGGCGGCGCTGACCGAGCCGCGCTGGAAGAAGCAGTTGACGCGGAAGCGGGCGACCCCCGGGATCGCGTAGGCGAAGTCGAGCTGCTGGTTGTTCTCGAATCGTTTGCGCTGGTCGTCGTTGAGGATCCCGTAGACGACCTCCCGCGTCTGCTGCCCGTTCAGCACCGGGAAGCCCTCCATCGGGTGGATCTTGCCCTTGTCGCGGATCGCCGGCGGGAACCCGGCGGTGAGGTGGACGTCGGAGGCGCGGGTCGCGACCATGTGGCGCAGCACCTCGGAGAAGTCGAAGTCAGGCAGTGACACGGAGCACCTCCTCGAGGCTGGTGAGGCCGGCGCGGACCTTGGAGACGCCGTCCTCGCGCAGGGTCAGCATTCCCTCTTCGCGGGCGATGCCGGCGATTTCGGGCTCGGGGGCGCGAGCCACCGTCATCTCTTTCAGCGTCTTGCTCATCGACATCACCGAGTAGATCCCGACCCGGCCCTGGTAGCCGCTCTGGTTGCAGCGGGCGCACCCGACCGGCTCGTAGGCCTCGACCTCCGCCCCGACCCGAACCCCGGCCTCGGCCAGCGCCATCGAAGGGATCACTTTGCGGGTCTTGCAGGTCGAGCAGAGCTTGCGCGCGAGCCGCTGGGCGACGACGCAGTCGACGGCCGACGCCGTCAGGAAGGTCTCGATCCCCATCTCGGTCAGGCGCGCGATCGCGCCGGGGGCGTCGTTGGTGTGCAGCGTGGTCAGCATCATGTGGCCGGTCAGCGCCGCCTCGATCGCGATCCGCGCCGTCTCCGCGTCGCGGATCTCGCCGACCATCACGATGTCCGGGTCGGCGCGGAGGATCGAGCGCAGCCCGGTGGCGAAGTCGAGCCCCGCCTTGCGGTTGACGTTGAGCTGGTTGACGCCGTCGATCCGGTACTCGACCGGGTCCTCGATCGTGATGATCTTCTTCTCGATCTCGTTGAGGTCCCCGAGCGCCGCGTAGAGGGTCGTCGACTTGCCCGAGCCGGTCGGCCCGGTGACGAGGACGGCGCCGTAGGCCTGACGAAAGGAGGTCTCGAAACGAGCGCGGGCGGAGCCGTCCATCCCGAGCTCGTCGAGCGAGCGCTGGGCGTTGCTTTCGTCGAGGATCCTGATCGTCGCCCCCTCGCCGCGCTGGGTCGGCAGGGTGGTGACGCGGAGGTCGATCCGGCGCTCGTCGATGACGACGCTGACGCGGCCGTCCTGCGGGATCCGCTTCTCGGCGATGTCGAGCTCGCTCATGATCTTCAGGCGCGAGATCACGGCGCCGATCATCCGCTTCGGGATGTGCGCCGATTCCTTCAGCACGCCATCGACCCGAAAACGGACGCGCAACTCGCCTTCTTCGGGCTCGAGGTGGACGTCGGAGGCCCCCTCCCCCACCGCCTGGGCGAGAATGCTGTAGACGAGCTTGATCACCGGCGCGTCCTCGGCGCCCGCCTGCATCTCGCTGACGCTGGCCAGCACCTCTTCCTCTTCTTCGACTTCGTCCTCGGTGATCACCGCCTCGGCGGCGGCGCTCTGCAGGGTGCCGAGGCGGATCAGCAGTCCCTCGACGTCGGCCCGGGCAGCGACCGCGATCTGGCAGTCGAGCCCGGTCGCGATCTGGATGTCGTCGACCGCGAGCACGTTCGCCGGGTCGGCGGCGGCGACCAGCAGCGTGTGCTGGTCGACGTACCCGACCGGGACGGCCTGGTAGCGGCGCGCCATCGTCACCGGGAACAGCGCCGCAGCGGCGACATCGACGTTGTAGAGGGCGAGGTCGACGTGGTGCAGCCCGTAGCGCTCGGCGGTCGCCCGCGAAAGCTGGTCTTCGTTGATCACGCCCTGCTCGAGCAGCAGCCGCTCCGGCGGGCCGCCGGCGGTCCGCGCCGACTCGATCGCGCTCTGGACCAGTTCCGGGGAGGCGTAGCCGAGCTCGATCAGGACATCGGTGACGAAGCCGCGTGAGTGGCCGCGCTGGCGCGGCGGGGTCAGCCCGGGGGTGCCGGGCTGCTCGGAACCAAGTACCGGCGCGGCCGAGCCACCCGAGTCCGGAACCGGCTGCAGGTGGCCTGGGTACTGGGTCCTGTCGTTGGAGCTCATCGCGATCAGTCGGGGTGGTAGGTGGCTTCGGGGCCCTTGTAGGCGGCGTCACGGACCGCCTGGATCACGCTCTGCGGAGTCTGGAACCCGTACTTGACGCTCGCCTGCGGCACGCCGTGGCTGAGGCGCTTGGGTTTCATCACGACCAACGCCGGCACCTGACTGAGGTCGAGGCCGACGGTGACCGCGGCGTAGCGGGCGATCTGCGCCGCCGGGACGACGATCAGCTTGGTGTCGGGGATGCCGAGGACGGCGCTCGTGGCCGCGGCCGTGTAGCCGTCGTCGATGCCACCGTCGTGGACGACGAGGAGGACGACGGTCTTGCCAGCGTCGTAGGCAGCGCTGAACCGCCGCGGCGGCGGCGAAACCGGGATCGAAGTCGGGACACCGCCGGTGGCCCCGGCCGCGGATTCTTCGAGCGCGGGCTCCTGGACGCTTTCCGCCGTCGCCGTGACTTCGCCCGACGCCGGCGCTTCTTCGGATTCTTCCGCGCCGCTGCCGGGTTTCAGCAGCATGAAGACGCCGACGACCAGCAGCAGGCCGACCAGTGCCAGCTGCGCCATCGGGTTGTCGTTGAGCTTGTCCCTCACGGCGCCACCGGCTCCTGCCGCGCCGCTTCGACCTGCTCGATCCCGCTCGCGCGCTGGCCACCGGCGGCCAGCATCAGTTTGAAGTCGTGCGGGTTGGAGGCGTACTCCATCGCCACCGCCTCGCTGATCCGGCCCTCCATCGCGTAGCCGAGCAGCGACTGGTCGAAGGTACGCATCCCGTAGTACTCGCCTTCGGCGATGACCTCGGTGATCCGGCCGGTCTCTTCGGGGTTGAGGATCAGATCCTGGACGCGGCCGGTGACGACCATGATCTCCGAGGCCGGCACCCGCCCCTCGCCGGTGATGTCGGGGACGAGGCGCTGGGCGATCGCCCCCTTCAGGGTCGCCGCCAGCATCACCCGCGCCTGCTGCTGCAGGTGCGGCGGGAAGAAGTCGATGATCCGGTTGATCGTCTCGGTTGCGTCCAGGGTGTGGACGGTGGAGAGCACGAGGTGGCCGGTCTCGGCCGCGGAGAGTGCGGTCCGCACGGTCTCCTCGTCGCGCATCTCGCCGACCAGGATCACATCCGGGTCCTGGCGCAGGACGCGCCGCATCGCCCGCCCGAAGCCCTTGGTGTCGGAGCCGACTTCGCGCTGGTTGACGATCGACCGTTTGTCGGGGTGCAGGTACTCGATCGGGTCCTCGAGCGTGATGATGTGCCGCGCCCGGGTCTCGTTGATGTGGTCGATCATCGCCGCCAGCGTCGTGCTCTTGCCGGAGCCGGTGGTGCCGGTGACGAGGATGATTCCGCGCGCCTCCTCGGCCATGCTGCGGACCACCTCGGGCAGGCCGAGATCGTCGATCGAGCGAATCCGGAAGGGGATCGCGCGGCAGACGATCGAGATCGCGCCGCGCTGCTTGAAGATGTTGACGCGGAAGCGGGAGACGTCGGGCAGGGCGTAGGCGAAGTCGGCCTCGCCGTCCTCCTCGAACTCCGCCACCGAACGCGGCTCGGCGATGTCGCGAAACGCCTTCTCGGTGTCCTCGGCGCTGAGCACGCCGAAGCCCTCGAGCGGGATCAGTTCCCCGTGCATGCGCGCGATCGGAGGCGAATCGACCTTCACGTGGAGGTCGGACCCCTCCCGCTCGACGAGCGTCTTAAGCGCTGAAGCGATTTCGAACATCCCGACCTGTATCGGCCGGGATGTTCAACCGCTTAAACCCTGCTGCTAAGCGACCTCGCGCAGTTTCTGGGCCTCGCCCAGCGACTGCAGCTTTTTCAGGCTCTGGTTCTCGATCTGGCGGATCCGCTCACGGGTGACGTTGAACGTCCGCCCGACCTCGTCCAGGGTCCGCGGGTGCTCGCCGCCGAGCCCGTAACGGAGCTCGAGCACGCGGCGCTCGCGGTAGGAGAGGTTCTCGAGGGCTTCCTTCAGCGCCTCTTTGGTCAGCAGGTCAGCCGCCCGATCGAACGGGGACTCGGCCTTCTCGTCGGCGATGAACTGGCCGAACTCCGACTCCTCCTCGTCGCCGACCGGCTTCTCCAGCGAAACCGGGGCCTGGGCGGAGCGCTTGATCGAGTCGACCTCCTCCGGGTCGATCCCCGTTACCTCGGCGATCTCCTCCGGCGTCGGCTCACGACCGAGCTCGGTGACCAGCTTGCGCTCAGCGCGGCCGATCTTGTTCAGCTTCTCGACGACGTGGACCGGAATCCGGATCGTGCGCGCCTTGTCAGCCAGGGCGCGGGCGATCGCCTGCCGGATCCACCAGGTGGCGTAGGTGGAGAACTTGAATCCCTTGCGGTAGTCGAACTTCTCCGCCGCACGGACCAGGCCCAGCGTTCCCTCCTGGATCAGATCGAGGAAGGGCAGGCCCTGGTTCCGATAATTTTTCGCGATCGAGACGACCAGTCGCAGGTTCGACTCGACCATTTTCTGCTTCGCGTCGAGATCGCCGCGCTCGATCCGTTTGGCGAGTTCGACCTCCTCCTGAGCGGTCAGCAGGCGGACTTTGCCGATGTCCTTGAGGAACAACTGCAGCGAGTCCGTGGTCATGTCCGGTTTCAGGTCAAGCGCCTGTTTCTGGCGCCGCCGTCCTTTTTTCCCGGTGTCCGCGGGCATCGCATCCGCCGCCGCTTTCTGGGCGGGGTCCATGTCCTCGACGAGCTCGATCCCCGACTTCTCGAGGTGCCCGTAAAGGTCCTCGACGTCGGACTCGTCAAGATCGACCTCGGAAACTGCCGAGGCGATGTCGCCGAAGGTCAGCACGCCAAGCTGCTGACCACGATTGATGAGGTTTTTAACCTCCTCTAACTCCTGAAGCTCAGCTACCAGCATCCGTGTCTACTCGTTTCCCTCGCGCTTGCTGTTTAGTCCTGGACGATTAAATGCCGTTGCGGGCACAAAGTCGCGCCGGACGATGAAAAAGCGGACCAACGACCCGGTCCGCGAATTAAGGCTCTAAATCATTTTGCCCCAAGGGGCGGGCGTCAAACTTGCGTCAAACGCCTGTTCGCATAGTAGTCGCTTCAGTTTGTAAAGTCAATGCCTACCGTCCAGCGAAAAACGCGCTCCTGGCTGCGAGCCTTCTGGGAGCGCGCCTACCGGGAGAACGTCACCGGTCTCTCGGCGATGGTCGCCTACAACCTGATGCTGGCGGTCTTCCCGTTCGCGCTGCTGGTCCTCTTCGTCTTCGGCCAGGTGCTGAAGATCGGCGGCGTCGAGGAAGGCGTCCTCAACGACTTGCAACGGCTCTTCCCCAACGTCGAGCAGCAGACGCTGACCGACGTCCTCAACCGGATCCAGGACAACTCGACCACGATCGGGATCGCCGCCGCCGTCGGCTCGCTCTGGATCGGCGCCTCGTTCTGGGGAGCAATGGACACCGCCTTCTGCCGGATCTACCACGTCGAGTGCCGCGGCTGGGTCGAGCAGAAGCGCTTCTCCTTCGCGATGCTCGCCGTCGTCCTCCTCTTCATCGCCGCCAGCATCTTCGGGCCGACGATCGAGAGCGCGGTCGTCTCCAGCACCGACAAACTGCCGCTCGGGCTCTCCCACATCAAGGCGATCGACACGGTGCTGCTGCTGGCGGCGGCGCTGCTCGTCACCTTCCTCATCTGCTCGGTCATCTACTGGGCCGTACCGAAAGGGCACATGCCATGGCGAGCGGTCTGGCCGGGGGCCCTGTTCGTCACCGTCGCCGCCGGTCTTGCCAACTGGCTGTTTCCGATTTATCTGGCCAACGTGTCCAGCCTGGCGCGCTTCGGCTCGACCCTTGGCTTCATCCTCATCGCCCTGCTCTGGTTCTATGTTCTGAGTCTGGCGCTGATGGTCGGAGCGGTCGTCAACTCGCTCCGCTATGAGGTCCACGACACCGGCGAGCTGCCCTATAGACAGGAATCCCCATGCGGAGATTGTGGCGATTGTCCTGATTCCTGAAGCGAATCTCCGCCAGGAATGAAACAATCGAATTGATGCAAAAACAGTCGAGTTCTGAAACGCTTCCCAACGTTCTAAGCCCCACCGTCCCCAGCGACATCGGTGTCCAGTCCCAAAGGAAGCGGATGATCGATGCGATGATCGCCAGCTGCGCCGAGAAAACCTACTCGGAGACGACGATCAGCGACATCGTCCGCGGCGCCAGCATTTCGCGAACCACCTTCTACAAACGTTTCTCGGATAAGCGCGCCTGCTTCGACGCGGCGCTGGACCACGGCATCGAGCTCGTAGCGATGGCTGCCGCCGAGTCGCGTTCGAGCGACGACTCGCCGCCGGAGGCAGTCCGCAAGGCCGCTGCCGCGGTGCTCGAGCTGCTCGCCTCCCAGCCAGAACTGGCGCGTCTGCTCGCGGTCGAGGCGCTCGCGGTCGACCCTGCGATCAGCGGCCGCTACCGTGCGCTCCTCCTGCCCGCCGTCGAAGGTCTATGGAACGGCGACCGGCCAAAGGAGCCGCGGACGAACCCCAGCCTCGCCGTCGGCCGAGGCCAGCTGCTGATCTTCAACCAGGTCGCCGCCGGTCGGGCGGGGAACCTGCCGGACCTCCTTCCCGAGGTCGTCTACCTCGCCCTCGCTCCCTTCGCCGGACATGACGAGGCGCTGCAGCAGTCGCGCCAGGCCGACGAGGACAGCCAACCCCAACCGGCCACGTCGTCTTGAGCTCCGAGCCCGAGGATCTGCGCAAGTGGCGCCTGCCGCGCGGTCGTCACGGTCTCCCGCGCGAGATCGTCACACGGTCGCAGCGGGAGCGACTGCTGGCCGCCGTCGTCCGGGTGATCGCCGCCAAGGGCTACGAGTCGACGACCGTCGCCGACATCCTCGAGGAGGCGGGCGTCGGTCGCGAGAGCTTCTACGAACTGTTCGACGACAAACGCCAGTGCATGCTGACCGCGCACAGCCTGCTCGTCGATGACCTCGAAACCCGGGTCAAGGCGGCCTATACGGCCCCCGGACCCTGGGAGGACCGGCTGCGCGACGGGCTCGCAGTGACGCTCCAGTGGTTCGCCTCCAGTCCCGACATCGGCCGCTTCACGCTGGTCGAGCTCAGCGCCATCGGCCCTGCCTCGCTAGAGCGCTTCCAGGCCGACTTCGAACGCTTCGTCAACCTCATGGAGGAGGGACGCGGCGACGAAGCGCCCCGGCCCGAGCTTCCGCAGGCGACCAGTCTCGCGGTCAGCGCCACCCTCGCCTGCGTCTACGAGGAGGTCGTCCACGATCGAACAGCAGAGCTCCCAAACCTGCTTCCCGAACTGACCTTCGAGCTGTTGGTCCCGTTCGTCGGCGAAGAGGCCGCCCGCGCCCAGGAACAGCGAGCCGCCGTTATTGAGTGACCATCGCCGCGTGCAGGCCGAGGACTATGCCTTCGGCAACGCGACGGTCGCCGCCGAAGCGAAGCAGACTGGCTGTGCCGTCGCGAACTGCGCTGAACCACTTCGTCACCGAGCCGGCGGCGAAGTTGCCGGGTGACGGACCGAGCCCCGAATCGCAGGCGACGACCCTGCCCTGCTCGACGGTGACCGAGATCCTGGCCTGGGCACGGGCTTCGACCGGGTCGGCCTCCACCTCGAGCTGGCAGGTTCCGTTGGTGCCGGCCGGCAATCCGACCAGCGGCGTGGCGAGCAGAAATGCCGCCTCGATGTCCGCCTGCGTCACTGGAGCGGCCCTGGCGTCCATGTGCCCGCGTTCGCACTTGCTGGCCGCGACCAGGGGCGCGACGCCGCGGCGGGTCCAATCGGTCACTGCGTAGGGGATCACCCCGCCGCGGCTTTCGCGGGCCTCGATCAAGCCCGCGATCCGCATGCTGGAGAGGCGCCGCTCGAGCGCCGGATAGCTGAGATCCGGGATATTGCGGTCGAGTTCGGTCAGCGACATCGGCATCGAAGCGAGACTGCGGATGATCGTCGAGCCCCAGCCGTCGGCGAAGGCCTTCACGACCCCCCGGCCGGCCCCGGTCTCCAGCGCGACGGGACCGCCGGGAGCCTGCCCGAGCCAGCAGTTCAACGTCCCTGCCACCGCCAGCAGCTCGTGACCCATCGGGGTCAGGGAGTTCTCCGTCGCGTGAGGCATCTGGTCGGTCGGGCGCTTGCTCAGCGCCCCCATCTCGCGCAGGTTGGCCAAGTGCCCGCGCAGCGTCGTCTGCGCCGGCAGGCCAGTTTCCCGCCGCAGTTCGGCAAGCCGCATCGGCCGCTCGGCCAGCGCCCTCAGAATCATCGAGTTGAGCGGCGTGGCCAGCGTCGTCAGCGCCGCCTCACCGGCCCGCAGTTTCTCGGCGGTCGCCTCGACCGCGGACTCGTCCACAGTCGTGACGACACGGTCGCCACCGATCGAGGCATCTCGTACGTAGGCCAATGTCTTCTCCCCTCAACCGCAAGCCTACCAAGAGTTCTTTATTAGAACAATTATGTTTTATAAACGAACAAGTACGTCCACATCCGCTGGGGCAGCGAAAGCCAAGCCCGGCAAGGACGCAGGGAGCGCCGTGTGCTCCGCACACAAGCGACGGAGGGCACCGCCGGGCGCCGGTTTGCAGCCGCTTCAGCCGTAGCGCTCTGCGCCCGAGCCCAAGATCGCGCGCAGCTTGGCGCGATCGTGGCGGGCGTGAACGCGGCGAACGGTGCCGGAGCGCGAGCGCATCACCAGCGATTCGGTGGTGACGCCGGCGCCGCGGTAGCGGACACCCTGGAGGACGTCGCCGTCGGTGACCCCGGTGGCGGAGAAGAAGACGTCGTCGCCGGAGCAGAGATCGTCGGCTGTGAGGACGCGATCGAGGTCGTAACCGGCGTCGACCGCGGCCGAGCGCTCCTCGTCGTTGCGTGGCCAGAGCCGTCCCAGCAGCTGCCCCCCCATCGACTTCAGGGCGGCGGCGGAGATCACACCCTCGGGCGTGCCGCCGATCCCCCAGAGCAGGTCGACCGGCGAGCGTTCGGAGACCGCCAGCAGCGCCGCCGAGACGTCGCCGTCGGTGATCAGGCGGATCCGGGCACCGGCCTCGCGCACTTCGCGCATCGCCTCCTCATGCCGCGGCCGGTCGAGCATGACGACGATCACGTCGCCGACGGTGCCGCCCTTGCGCTCGGCGATCAGCTCGAGCGTCTCCGGCAGCGGCCGGTCGAGGTCGAGCAGGTCGGCGATCTCTTCGCCGCCGGCAAGCTTTTCCATGTAGACGCAGGGCCCGGGGTCGAACATCGTCCCGCGCTCGGCGAGGGCGATGACCGCGATCGCACTCGGCATCCCGAGTGCGCAGAGCCGGGTCCCCTCCAGCGGGTCGACGGCGATGTCGACGACCGGCGGCGTGCCGTCGCCGATCTGCTCGCCGTTGTAGAGCATCGGCGCTTCGTCCTTCTCGCCCTCGCCGATCACGACCGTGCCGTCCATCGAGACCGAGTCGAGGACGAACCGCATCGCGTCGACAGCGGCGCCGTCGGCGGCGATCTTGTCGCCGCGGCCGACCCAGCGGGCAGAGGCGAGCGCCGCGGCCTCCGTCACCCGCACCAGCTCCAGCGCGAGGTTGCGGTCGGGCTTCGCTTGCGAGGCGTCGGCCATCGGCGCGCAGGCTATAGGGTCGGAGCGTGGACAGGCGTTGGGGACTGACGTTGCCATTGGCGGGCGTCTCGCTGGCCGATCACGAGGAGCTCGTCAAGCGGGCCGAGGCGGCCGGCTACACCGACCTCTGGACCGGTGAGACCAACGGCGCCGACGGCTTCACGCCGCTGACCCTGAGCGCCGCCTGGACCGAGCGGATGCGGCTCGGCACCGGCATCGTCGGCGTCTTCCAGCGCGGCCCGGCGCTGCTCGCTCAGGAGGCGGCGGCGCTTGCCGACGCCTCGCGCGGCCGCTTCGTGCTCGGGATCGGCTCCTCTTCGGACCGGATCATCGAAGGCTGGAACGGGATCCCCTTCGAGAAACCGCTGAGCAAGGTCCGCGAAACCCTCGACTTCCTCCAGCCCGCGCTCGCCGGCGAGCGCACCTCGACCGGGTTCAAGCTGGAGACGGCGCCGGCACACCGGATCCCGATCGTGCTGGCGGCGCTGCGCGGGAAGATGCTGGAGCTGGCGGTCGAGCGCGCTGACGGCGCCTTCACCAACTTCCTGCCGCTCGCCGGCCTGCCCCAGGTCACCGCCCAGCTCGACGGCGCCGCCGCTGATTTCGAGCTCCTCTGCCGCTTTTTCTGCATCCCCGGCGAGCGCGAGCAGGCCGAGCCCTTCGCGCGCTTCATGTTCTCCTCCTACGCGACCGTCCCGGTCTACGAAGCCTTCTTCCGCTGGCTCGGCTACGGCAAGCAGATCGACCCGATGGTCGAGGCCTGGCAGGCTGGCGACCGCAAGGCCGCCGCCGCGGCCGCACCCTGGGAGGTGATCGAGGACACCTTCGTGATCGGCACCCCCGAGCAGATGAAGGACCGTCTCGAGGCCTACGTCGCCGGCGGCATCACGCTGCCGATCCTGACGATGATCACGCCGCCGGAGAACGCCGGCGAGCTGATCGAGGCGCTGGCGCCGCCGAGCTGATTCGCCCGGCGGCGCCCGTCGCGCCTATTTTGTCTCCACTGTTGTGAAGCTGAGCGGTGTCCAGCCATCTCCGGGATCGACTGGGTCCTCGGCTTCGAATGTGAGCAAACCTTCCAGCCCGGCTGCGGCCCCGTTGAGTTTCAGGGTTTCCTGAGCTGTCGTATCAAGGAGCGAGAAATTTGCTGTCGCGCCGCTGAGGCTTACGGTCTTGAAGCTACCGGTGAGATTGTATGTTTTGTTCAGTGCGGGGTTCGTGCATTTTTCGAGGTGGAAGCTCGCGAGCACCGTTCCTGCTTCGGGTTCGACGATCATCCCGTCTTCCTGTTTGGACGTCGTGAACCTCACGTTCCTGGTCAGGAATTCACCTTCTGGCCCGACTTCGGGGAGTTCGTCCTTGTACACCTTGCAGGTCTCTTTGGCGGGTTTCGTCACTTTCACCCACTCGAATCTGATCAGAGCAGTGCCGAATGCTGTGTGTTCCCCGCTGGTTGGATCTTTGTAGTTAGCGATATTTCCGCTGAAGCCAACTTCGTCCATCTGCAGTTCAAACGCGGCCCCAGCTACGGTGCTTTGCAGCTTCCATTGAAGATGGTTGGTTGATGTATCGAGGTTGCCAGCGGCGATGTATGTCAGTGTTTCAGCAGGAACCGTCACGTGGCTGTATTCACCGGTGCCTTTGTCACTGTTGGCACAGTGGGCTTTGGTGAAGTCGCCTTTGCCGGTTTTTTTACAGATGAACATTGTTGTCCCATTCGTTGCCGCGCCGGCGGCCTGTGCTGCGACCGCGCCGGCGACAAAGACCGCCAACACGCACAGGCCGAACCCACTTCTGCGTCGAATCATCTCTCTACGCCTCCTTGTTCTCTCGACTGACCCGCCCGGTCCGCCTGCGATCCCGCAGGACACGTCCCAAGATCCAGCCGATCCCGGCGGGGGTCAATCGACCGATCGGCAAGCTCGCCGATCGGTGCGCCGCACAGAGCCGCGAACGCGAGCCGGAGCGGCTACCTGGCGCGGGCGAGGCTGAGGGCGTAGTCGCCGGCGGCGTCGGTGAACCAGCCGCTCATCTGCAGGCCGGATTCGGTGTAGACGCACTCCAGGCGCTCACGGGTGAACTTGGCCGAGATCTCGGTCCGCATCTCCTCGCCGGCAGCGAACTCGACCGTGAGGTCGAGGCCGGCGAGCAGGACGCTCTGTTCGGCCAGCGAGCGCAGGCGGATGTCCATCCGCTCCTCACGGGCGTCGTAGCGGGCGACATGCTCGAAAGCGTCGAGGTCGAAGTCGGCGTCGAGCTCGCGGTTGAGGACGTGGAGGACGTTCCTGTTGAACTCGGCGGTGACGCCGGCGGCGTCGTCGTAGGCCGCATCCAGCCGGGCGGTCTCCTTGACCAGGTCGGTCCCGAGCAGGAGGTGGTCGCCGGGGCCGAAGAGGGCGGCGATCCGGGTCAGGAACTCACGGCGCTCGCCCGGGTAGAGGTTGCCGATCGTGCCGCCGAGGAAGGCGAACAGGCGCGGGTGGCCGTCGTCGTGGATCCGCTCGAGGTCGTTCTCGAAGTCGCAGACGAGGCCGCGGACGTCGAGCCCCGGGTACTCGTCGACGAGGACACGGGCGGTCTCCTGGGTGATCTCCTCGGAGATGTCGACCGGGACGTAGGTGCGGAGGCTGCCGGCGTCGCGCATCGCGTCGAGCAGGTGGCGGGTCTTCGAGGCCGAGCCGGAGCCGAGCTCGACCAGGGTCCCGGGAGTGCCGGCGGTGGCCAGGATCTCGGGCGAGCGCTCGGCGAGGATCTCGCGCTCGGCCCGGGTCGGGTAGTACTCGTCCAGTTCGGTGATCTGCTCGAACAGCTGCGAGCCGCGCTCGTCGTAGAAGTACTTCGGCGAGAGCTCCTTCGGCGAGGCGGTCAGGCCCTCGCGGACGTCGCGCGCCATCTCGGCGGCGGCGTCTGCGTCGAGGTGGACGTCGATCGCGATCATGCCGTCCTCGCACATCGCAGGCCGGCGAAGATCTGGCTGCGCTCGGGCAGGTCCCAGTTGCGGAAGGTCGGGCGGGCGACGTGCCGGTGGGTCGCCCAGGAGCTGCCGCGCAGGACCCGGTAGGTGTCGCCGAAGAAGACCTCGGAGTACTCGCTGTAGGGGAAAGCTTCGAATCCGGGATAGGGCAGGAAGTGCGAGGAGGTCCATTCCCAGGCCTGGCCGGTCGAGTCGAGGCGGTCACGGGCGGCCTCCCACTCCTGCTCGGTCGGCAGGCGCTTGCCGGCCCAGCCGGCGAAGGCGTCGGCCTGCTCCCAAGAGACGTGAATCACCGGGTGGTCGGGTTCGATCGGCGCCTTGCGTCCCATCGCGGTGCTGACCCAGCCGCCCTCGCCGTCGCGCTCCCAGTACATCGGCGGCTCCGCTCCGGCGGCTTCCATGAACTCGGTGTACGCAGCATTGGTGACCGGGGTTCGGTCGATCTCGAAGGCGGCCAGCTCGACCGCATGGCGGCGGCGCTCGTTGTCGTAGGCGAAGCCGTGCTCGGAGGCGCCGATCTCGTAGCCGCCGGCGTCGACGGAAATCGTCTCCGGACCGGATCCGTCGACGGCGGTCGTCCCCACCTCCCGCAGGGGCTCGTAACCGTCGACCATCTGCAGCAGCTGCAGCATCGTCTCGTTGTGCTGGTGCTCGTGGGCAAGCAGCAGCTCGTAGACGAATCCGTCCCGCAGCAGCGGGTCCTCAGCGTCGGCGGCGACGTTCACGCCCTCCAATACGTCGAGCGTCCGCGATCGGACGTCCGCCAGGTAGGAGCGCAGCTCGTCGTCGCGCAGGATCGGCAGCTCGCCGCGGGTCTTGCGCGGGTTCTCGATCGCGTCGTAGAAGCGGCCGAGCTCGCCATGCAGCGGCTCGCGCTCGCCGATCGTCTGCACCAGCCAGAGCTCCTCGAAGTTGGCGATGTGGCCGAGGTCCCAGGCCAGCGGGCTGAGGATCGGTGAGTAGACGCGGTTCAGCTGCTCGTCGTCGAGAGGCTCGACCAGCTCGAGGGTGCATCGACGAGCCTCGGCGAGCAGGTCCGCGATCGCCGCCTTGGAGTTTGCCGTCACCTCGGTCGCGATGGGAAAACCCTACAGAGCGTTCGGTACCGACCTGTAAAGAAGGCATTAGGGTGCGCGCGTGGAGATCGACGGAGCGGGAGCACTAGTTGCCGGCGGCGCCTCCGGGCTCGGGGCGGCGACCTCGCGGCTCTTGGCCGCGGGCGGCGCCCAGGTGACGATCGCCGACCTCAACGCCGAGCAGGGCGAGGCGCTGGCGACCGAGATCGGCGGCGAGTTCGTCGCCGCCGACGTCACCGATGCCGAGGCCGTCCAGGCCGCGGTCGACAGCGCCGCGAGCGCCGACGGAGGCCTCCGCGTCTCCGTCTGCTGCGCCGGGATCGGCTGGGCCGAGCGGCTGGCGCGCAGCCGCGGCCCCCACGACCTCGAATTCTTCTCCAACGTCGTCAAGGTCAACCTGATCGGCACCTTCAACGTCCTCCGCCTCGCCGCCGCGGCGATGATCGGCAACGAGCCGAACGACGAGGGCGAGCGCGGCGTCTGCGTCAACACGGCCTCGATCGCCGCCTTCGACGGCCAGATCGGGCAGGTCGCCTACTCCGCTTCCAAGGGCGGGATCGTCGGCCTCACCCTGCCCGCGGCCCGCGACATGGCCTCGAAGGGCGTGCGGGTGATGACGATCGCGCCGGGCCTCTTCGACACGCCGCTGCTGGCCGCCCTGCCGGAGGCGGCGCGGGAAGCGCTCGGCGCCGGCGTTCCCTTCCCCTCGCGGCTCGGCCGGCCCGAGGAGTACGCGCTGACCGTCGCCCAGATCGTCGCCAACCCGATGCTGAACGGCGAGACGATCCGGCTCGACGGCGCCCTGCGGATGCCGCCGAAATAGATCCTGCTGAGAACGCACAAGTGCGTTCTCAGGCGTCAGACTGGGGCGATGCGGGGCTCTGAGCTGATCGCCGAGTTCCTCGAGCACTCGCCGCTGGTCGTCCACCTGGGGATGGAGCTGCGGGAGATCGAGGACGACCGCGCCGTCCTCTCGCTGCCCTTCCGCGATGAGGTGGTGACGATCGGCGACGTCGTCCACGGCGGCGCCGTCTCCGCCCTGGTCGATACCGCGGCGATGGCCGCCGCCTGGTCGGCGATCGAGTTCGACGGCGAACCGCCCAAAGGCACCACCGTCGGCCTCACCGTCGACTTCCTCGCCGCCGCCCGCGCTCAGGAACTGAACGCCGAGGCCGCCGTCCTGCGCCGCGGCTCCAGCCTCTGCTTCTGCGAGGTCAAGGTCCACGGCGCCGCCGACGGCCGCCTCGTCGCCTCCGGCCTCGTCACCTACAAGCTCGGCTGAACAACGTGGTTGAGCTTTCACCCGAATAGCGGGTGAAAGCTCAACCACACTTCATCGTCAGTCGGTGCCGGCGGCTTCGGGGTCGCGCCAGACGTGCTTCTGCCAGGGCGGGGTGATGGCGAAGGTCGAGGTGTCGGCGGCGGCGATCGGCTCGAGTGGGATCAGGTGGACCCGGCGGCCGGGGACGTAGCGGTCGTGGTCGTGGTCGCCGGCGGCGTTGCCGGCGTGGCTGCCGCCGGAGACGAGGAGGAGGCCGGTCTCGGGGCCCCAGCCGTTCGGGTTGCGGGCACCGAGGTCCTCGGCAAGATCGGCCAGGATCTCGATCCCGGCGTCCGAGCCCCAGTTGGCGACGCTCAGCTCGTAGTTGTAGCCGTTGTGAGATGAGGCCCGCTCGTCGACTTGGCCGTCGGGGCGAATCCGGATCTGGACGCCCTCCCAGTCGTCTTCGTGGAAGCCCTCGTCGCCGACGAATGGGACGTCCCGCAGCGTTGCCGAGTCGGCGTAATACGTGAAGTACTGGATATAGAGATTGCCGGCCCGGGATCCGGAGCAGTCGGCGCCAGCCGCTTCAGACTCCTCCCTCTCCCCCGCCCGGCAGTCGACGACGTGGACGAAGGCGGTGGCGGGCAGGCGCTGGTCGGTCCGGTACACGTTCCCCTCCCCCGCCGCGTCACCGCAGCTCGTGCTGCGGCAGCGCCGGAAGTCGACCGGCACCGCCCGCGACCCGTCCTCGAAGACGAGAGTCGGCATGTGCCGCCGCACCAGCTTCCCGACTTCGGTCCCATACGACGCGATCAGCGTCGGCTCATCGCCACAACCATCCGCCAGCGCCGCCGCACAGAGGATCCGGTCCGCCAGCGACCGCGCCAGCTCCCCGCCCGGCACCCGCACCCCAGCGGCAATCAGGCCGACCAGCAGCAGAGAAACGACGCACAGCGTCCCGACCCACTCCACCGTCCCCTGCCCCCGCTCCGAATCCATCCGGAAGAAAGGCCGCCGCGGCGAACCCTCTCCCCACCCCTTCCTCTTCCCCTATGGGGTAGTCGAGGGGTGTGATCGCGAGCGTCTGGCGAGCGCCGCGGCAAGCCAGGCAAGGACGCAGGGAGGACGCAGCATGGCGCAGCCCCGGCGCCGCCAGGCGCCGCGATCACACCCCGAGCCTGCCCCTACTACAGCTGCTCGATCTCGGCGGCGATTTCTGACGCCGCCGCCTTGGCGTCGGCGAAGACCATCGAGGTGTTCGGTTCGTAGAAGAGGTCGTTGTCGATGCCGGCGAAGCCGGGGCTGAGGGAACGCTTGATCACGATCACCTCGTTGGCCTCGGAGACTTCGATGATCGGCATCCCGGCGATCGGCGAGTCGGGATCGTTCTTCGCCGCCGGGTTGGTGACGTCGTTGGCGCCGATCACGACGGCGACGTCGGTGCGCGGCAGCTCCGGGTTGATCTCCTCCATCTCGCGCAGCTGCTCGTAGGGCACGTCGGCCTCGGCGAGGAGGACGTTCATGTGGCCAGGCATGCGGCCGGCAACCGGATGGATCGCATAGCCGACGGTAACCCCGCGCTTCTCGAGCTGGTCGGCGACCTCCTTGACCGCGTGCTGGGCCTGGGCGACGGCGAGGCCGTAGCCGGGGACGAAGACGACGGTGTCGGCGTAGGCGAGCTTGATCGCGGCGTCCTGGGCGCCGATCGAGGTGTGCGGCCGCTCCTCGGTCGGACCGCCGCCACCGCCCGCGGGCGCGCCGCCGAAGCCGGCGAAGAGGATGTTGGCGACCGAGCGGTTCATCGCCGTCGCCATCTCCATCGTCAGGATCGTTCCCGAAGAACCGACGATGGTGCCGGCGACGATCAGCGCCACGTTGTCGAGCGCGAATCCGGCAGCGGCGGCGGAAAGTCCGGTGAAGGCATTCAGCAGGGAGATCACGACCGGCATGTCGGCGCCGCCGATCGGCAGCACGACGAGGTTCCCGAGCAGCGCCGCCGCGATCAGGATGCCGATGAACAGCGCTTCCGAGGGGTCGCCGTTGTTGACCGCGATGTTGACGCAGGCGGCGACGATCCCGATCAGCAGGACGGCGTTGACGACCTGCTGGCCGGGCACCGAGAGCGGCCGGGTCGGGATCAGGTCCTGGAGCTTGGCGAAGGCGACGTTCGAGCCCCAGAAGGAGACCGAGCCGATCACCGCTGCCAGCAGGGTCGGGATCAGCTCTTCGAGCGGGATGTCGCCGCCGAGGGAGATCCCGTGACGAAGCTCCGACCAAGCGATCAGGGCGACGGCGCCGCCGCCGACCCCGTTGTAGAGGGCGACCATCTGCGGCATCTCGGTCATCTGCACCCGCACCGAAGCGACGAAGCCGACCGCCGAGCCGACCCCGAGGCCGATGATGATCAGGCCCCAGTTGCCCATCCCATCGAGCAGCAGCGTCGTTGCCACGGCGACCGCCATACCGGCGGCGGCGACCAGGTTGCCCTGCTTGGCGCTGGTCGGGTGGGTGCCTTTTTTGAGCCCGATGATGAAGAGGCTGAAGGCGACGATGTAGAGCGCCGTGGCGGCGTCACCGCCCGGCTTGAGGACCGCGAGCAGGGTCATTTGCCGTCTTTCTCAGACCCGGCCGCCCCCGGACGCGAAGCGGAGGAGGCGGACGGCTTTGATTTTTTCGAGAACATGCCGAGCATCCGGTCGGTGACCATGAAGCCGCCGACGATGTTGATCGCGCCGAAGGCGACGGCGATCGTCCCGATCACGTACTCGAGGCCGTCGTCGGCGTAGCCGAGGACGATCAGCCCGCCGAGCATGACGATGCCGTGGATCGCGTTGGTCTGCGACATCAGCGGCGTGTGCAGGGTGGTCGGGACCTTGGAGATCACCTCGAAGCCGACGAAGGCGGCGAGCACCAGGATCGCGAGCTCAGTGAACAGCGTCATTTGGCGGCCCTCTCGTTCTTGATCTCGCCGCCCTGGGTGATGCAGGCGGCGGCGATGATGTCGTCCTCGAAGTCGACGTTCAGCGCGCCCTCCTCGGTGACCATCAGGCCGAGCAGGTTCTCGAGGTTCTTGGCGTAGAGCTGGGAGGCGGGGGCCGGCATCTCCGAGGCGAGGTTGCGCGGGCCGATCACCTTGACCCCGTTCACGACCACGGTCTGGCCAGGCTCGGTCAGCTCGCAGTTGCCGCCGGTCTCGGCGGCAAGGTCGACGATCACCGAGCCCGGTGACATCCCGCGCACCGCGTCGGCGGTGATCAGCAGCGGCGCCGGCCGGCCGGGGATCGCGGCGGTGGTGACGATGATGTCCTGTTTGGCGGCGTTGTCGGTCAGCGCGTCGCGCACCTGCGCGTTCTCCTCGTCGGTCAGCGGCCGCGCGTATCCCCCCTCGCCCTCGGCGTCGGGGATGAAGTCGAGTTCGAGCGGGCGACCGCCGAGCGAGGCGATCTGCTCCCAGGCGGCGCGGCGGATGTCGAAGCCGGTGACGATCGCGCCGAGGCGCTTGGCGGTGGCGACCGCCTGCAGGCCGGCGACGCCGGCGCCGAGGACGAGGACCTTGGCCGGCGGCACGGTGCCGGCGGCGGTGGTCATCATCCCGAAGAAGCGGCCCGACTCGCGGGCGGCGATCAGCATCGCCGCGTATCCCGCGGCGGCGGCCTGCGAAGAGAGCGCGTCCATCGCCTGGGCGCGGGTCGTCCGCGGGATCGCCTCCATCGCGAAGCTGGTGACGCCGACGGCGGCCAGCGCCTTGTTGGTCTCGGCGGAGACCCAAGGGTTGAGGTGGCCGATGAAGACCTGGCCGGACTTGAGCTTGCCGATCTCCTCCGCCGTCGGAACCGCGACGCGGAGGACGACGTCGGCGCCCCAGATCGCATCCGGCGCGGCGATCTCAGCGCCGGCGTCGGTGTACTGGGAGTCGGGATGGCCGGCGGCGTCGCCGGCACCGCTCTCGACGAGCACGTCGACGTGCTCGTTTTTCTTCAGCGACTTGACCACGTCAGGGACTAGCGCGACCCGGCGCTCCCCATCCACGGTCTCTTTCGGGACTCCGATCCTCATGACCCTGCGGCGCGGAAGATTAAGCGAAAGCGCTAGTTGACCGCGCCCACACCCGCCATCGAGGCGAGCCGCTCGAGCGTGTGCAGCTGCTGATCCCGCTCCACATGTACCGGGGAGACGATCAGCCGATCGATGCCGGCGCCGCGGAAGCGCTCGACCCGCTCGGCGACCTCGGCCTCGGTCCCGACCAGCGAAGTCGCCTCGACGATCTCGTCCGGCATCGCCTCGAAGGCGCCGGCCCTGTCGCCGTCCTGGAAGCGCTGCTGGACCTCGTCGGCGACCTCACCGAAGCCGAAGCGGTGGGCGAGGTCGACGTAGAAGTTGGTTTTGCGGCTGCCCATGCCTCCGAAGTAGAGGACGAGACCGGCCTTGACGACGCTCTTCGCCGCCTCCAGGTCGCCGTCGATCGCCACCTGCAGCGAAGGGCTGACCTCGAGGTCCGAGCGCTGGCGCCCGCCCTTGGCGAAACCGGCCTCGAGATGCTCGCCCCAGGTCGCCTCGAAGGCGTCGACGCTGAAGAAGATCGGGATCCAGCCATCGCAGACCTCGGCCGCCATCTCGACCGATTTGCGCCCGATCGCGCCGACGAAGACCGGGATCTCGTTGCGCAGCGGGTGGAAGTTGAGCTTCAGCGCCTTGCCCTCGCCACCCGGCAGCGGCAGCGTGTAGTGCTCGCCCTGGTGGTCGACCGGGCCTTCGCGGGCGATGATCGCGCGCACGACTTCGATGTACTCGCGAGTGCGGCCCCAGGGCTTCGCGTAGGGGACGCCGTACCAGCCTTCGGAGACCTGCGGGCCGGAGGGCCCGAAGCCGAAGAGAAAGCGGCCGCCCGACAGTTTGTCGATCGTCGCCCCCGCCATCGCCGCCGCCGCCGGAGGCCGCGCCGGCACCTGCAGGATCGCGGCGCCGAGGTTGATCGTCTCCGTCTGCGCCGCCAGCCAGGCCAGCACGCTGACCACGTCGGAGCCGTAGGACTCGGCCGCCCAGACCGACTCGTAGCCGTGCCCCTCGGCCGCCTTGACGACCTCGAGTGCGTCCTCGCCGGCGGGGCCGATGCCCCAGTAGCCCAAGTTGAGTCCAAGCTTCAGCGCCATCCGGCCCTCACCCTATTGAATAGGAGCAGTGGAAACGGGACTGCCTGCTGTCGACCAAGGACTGACCGACAAGGAGGCGGCGGCGCGGCTGCGCAAGCTGGGGCCGCCGCCGGAGACGTCGTCGCGCTCGGTCTCCAGCATCGTCGCCAGCAACGTCTTCACGCTGTTCAACACGATCATCGGCGTCTTCTTCGTCCTCGACCTCGGCCTCGGGCTCTACGCCGACTCGATCTTCGGGGTGATCGCGGTGATCAATTCCTACATCGGGATCCGCCAGGAGCTGAAGGCGAAGGCGACGCTCGACGAGCTCGCGGTCCTGGTCGCGCCGCACGCCCGCGTCGTCCGCGAAGGCTCGGTGGTCGAGCTGCTGGCGACCGAAGTCGTGCCCGGCGACGTGATCGCGGTCGGGCCCGGCGACCAGCTCGTCGCCGACGGCGACGTCCTCGCGACCCGCGGCATGACCCTCGACGAGTCGATGCTGACCGGCGAGGCCGACGGGATCCAGAAGAACCGCGGCGACCACGTCCTCTCCGGCTCCTTCTGCGTCTCCGGCTCCGGCCACTACGTCGTCGACGCGGTCCGTGAGCAGAGCTACGCCGGCCGCGTCGCCGGCGAGGCGAAAGCGTTCCGCCACCCGCTCTCGCCGCTGCAGGAGGAGGTCAACCGGGTGATCCTCGTCTGCACCTACGCGATGCTGCCGCTCGCGGTCCTGCTGCTGGTGACGCTGAAGCTCCGCAACACCAGCCTCGACGAGGCGGCGCAGACGGCGACCGCCGGCCTGGTGACGCTGATCCCCGAGGGCCTGGTCCTGCTGATGAGCGTCACCTTCGCGGTCGCCGCCGTGCGGCTGGCGCGCCGCGACACGCTGGTCCAGCAGATGAGCGCCTCCGAGAGCCTCGCCGCGGTCGACACGATCTGCGTCGACAAGACCGGAACCCTGACCGAAGGCGAGCTGACCCTGGCCGGGGTCGAGTTCGCCGAGGGCGTCGACCCGACCCTCGGCGCCGCCACCCTCGCCCGCTTCGCCGCCAGCGCCGGCGACCGCAACAAGACGCTGGAAACGATCGCCGAGCGCTACCCGGGGGAGGCGGCGCCGGTGCGGGCCGAGGTGCCCTTCTCTTCGGAGTGGAAGTGGAGCGGGCTGGCGCTCGCCGACGGCAACAGCGGCGGCACCTATGTGCTCGGCGCGCCCGACGTCCTCGCCGAGGCCGGCGCCCTCACCCTGCCGCCAGGGCTCGCCGCCAAGCTCGCAGCCGAAACCGCCGCCGGCCGCCGGGTCGTCGCCTTCGGCGAGACCGGCCAGGCGCTGCCGCGCGACCCCGGCAGCGAAGCCGCGCCGCGGCTGGCGCCGCTGGCGCTGGTCGTGCTGGAGGAGACGCTGCGCCCCGACGCGGCCGAGACGATCGCCTACATGCGCGAGCAGGAAGTCGATCTGAAGCTGATCTCCGGTGACGCCGCCGCCACCGTCACCGCCGTCGCCTACGCGGTCGGCGTCCCCGAGGACGCCGGCGTCGTCGAGGGCCCGGAACTGCCGGAGGACCCGGAGCAGCTGCAGCAGGTCGCGCTCGACAACACGATCTTCTGCCGGATCAAACCGGAGCAGAAGAAGGCGCTGGTCGCGGCCCTGGTCGGCGCCGGGCGCTACGTGGCGATGATCGGCGACGGCGTCAACGACGTGCCGGCGCTGAAGCAGGCGCGGATGGCGGTGGCGATGGGGTCGGGCGCCCAGGTGACGAAGGGCGTTGCCGACGTCGTCCTGCTCAAAGACCAGTTCTCGCGACTGCCGGAGGCGGTCGGCGAGGGACGTCGGATCGCTCGCAACATCCACCGGCTGGGACGCCTCTACCTGACCAAGAGCGTCTACGCGGCGACCCTGATCGTGATCGTCTCGCTGCCCGGCTTCGCCTTCCCCTTCCTCCCCCGCCACCTGACGATGGCCGCCTTCCTGACGATCGGGATCCCCTCCTTCGTCCTCGCCCTGGCGCCCTCGGACGGGCCGCTCTACCGCGGCCGGCTGCTGCGGGCGCTGGCCGCCTTCGCGGTCCCGGCCGGGGTGGCGACGGCGCTCGGCTCGATCCTCTCTTTCTTCCTCGTCGACACCGTCGCCGGCGCCAGCCTCAACGCCGGCCGCACCGCGGCGACGACGACCCTGATCGTCCTCGGCCTCGCCTTCGTGCTGCTGCTGGAGCGCGGCCCCGGCCGCGAGCACATCGCGATCCAGAGCTACATGCTGGCCCTGATCGCCGGCCTCGGCGCCCTCTACGCGCTGATCCTCGCCATCGCCCCGGTCCGCGACTTCTTCGAAATGGCGCTGCTCGACTCGGTCCAGTGGTTCCTGGCGATGCTGGCGGCGGCGGTCGGGCTGACGATCGCCAGCGTGCTCTGGCGGCTGCCGGCGGTGGAAGCCTGGGAAGCCCCGGCCGAGACCCCGCCGCACGGGTTCGAGCACGAATCTGCCGACTCTCCCGCTGTCTAGTCCCAGCCGGAGGATTTTCGACGTTGGGCCATGTCCCGTCCCGGGTACCACGCCTAGCGTGACCTCATGGCGACCACGCTGAATCCGGCCCGCCCCTTTCCCGGTGCCGGTGAGTACCCGCTTGACGCGGGTCACTGCGACGAGGCGTTCGCCCAGACCGGCACTCCGCGCCCTCCCTACGTGGAAGTGCTCGACGCGCTCGCGCGGCAGAATCTGGTGGTGCTGCGCGAGCGCGTCCGGTCAAATGCGGCCGGGCTCGGCCTCTCCTTCGGCCCCGGCCGGGCGATCGCCGTCGACCCCGTCCCGCGATTGATCGAGGCGGCCGAGTGGGAGTCGCTCGAAGTCGGCCTGGGACAGCGGGCGCGGGCGCTGAACGCGTTCCTCGCCGACGTCTACGGCGAGCAGCGGATCTTCGACGCCGGCATCGTCCCGCGGCGCCTGCTCGAAACCTCGGTCGGCTACGAGCCACGGATGCAGGGGCTGCTCGATCCCGGCCTGCCGGCGGCGACCGTCGCCGGCCTCGACCTGGTCCGCGACGACGCGGGCGAGCTGCGCGTGCTGGAGGACAATCTGAGGATGCCGTCCGGCGCCACCTACGCGCTCGCCGTGCGCGAAGCCGTCGCCCCCGAGCTCGGCCTCGCGACCGAGCCGGCGCCGCTCGACGGCTACGTCGAGCTGCTCGGCGCCGCGATCCGCGCCGCCGCCCCCGACGGTGGCTCGGACCCGTCGGCGGCGATCCTCTCCGACGGCCCCGATTCCGGCGCCTGGTACGAGCACCGCCGGCTCGGCCACGAACTCGGCCTCCCGGTCGTCGTCCCCCACCAGCTCGAGCAGCGCAAGGGCCGCCTCTACTTTCGCCGCGGCCGTGACCGCACCCAGCTCGACGTCGTCTACCGGCGACTCGACGAGGACCGGCTCAGCGCCCCCGATGGCAGCCCGAGCAAGCTTGGTGAGCTGCTGCTGCCGACCCTGGAGTCCGGGCGGCTGCGCTGCGTCAACTCCTTCGGCACCGGCGTCGGCGACGACAAGCTCACCCACGCCTACGTCGAGAAGATGATCCGCTTCTACCTCGGCGAGGAGCCGCAGCTACGGTCGGTGCCGAGCTTCGACCTCTCCGACGAGGCGGTCCGCGACCAGGTCCTGAGCCGGCTCGACGACCTCGTCCTGAAGCCGCGCGATGGCTTCGGCGGCCACGGGG
Source organism: Solirubrobacterales bacterium (assembly GCA_035689305.1). GTDB lineage: Bacteria > Actinomycetota > Thermoleophilia > Solirubrobacterales > 70-9 > VAYN01. Next base: position 81,201 of record DASSLT010000016.1, read on the forward strand.
TGACGATCATGCAGCGGGCGACGGCGGCTCAGCGCCGACGCGCGATCGGCCTCCTGCGCCGCCGCCCCGAGGGTTTCATCGCCCAGGACACGGTGCCGCTCTCCAGCCACCCGACCGTCTGCGGTGGCCGCCTGCGGCCACGGCGGGTCGACCTGCGCCCGTTCGTCCTCAGCGGCCCCGGCGCCAGCGCGGCGATGGCCGGCGGCCTCACCCGCTACGCGAAGGGGGCCGGCGAGATGGTCGTCAACAGCTCCCGCGGCGGCGGCTGCAAGGACACCTGGATCGTCGGCCGCGGGGGGCGGCGATGAAGCGCCGTTCCCTGGCGTCCCGCCAGCAGCACCGGCCGCTGATCGGCGTCACCACCTCCGAGGTGCGTGCCGCCGAGCGGGTGACGCCGCTGCCAGAGGGCGAGCCGGTCGGCCGCGAGATGGCGCTCGGTCTGACCTACCTGAAGGGGATCGAAGCGGCGGGCGGGCTGCCGGTGGTGATGCCACCGATGGCGGAGGACGCGATCGAGCCACTGCTCGACCGGCTCGACGGCGTCTGCCTCTCCGGCGGCCCCGACCTCGACCCTCGCAACTACGACGCCGCTCCCCATCCCGAGCTGGGGCCGACCGAGCCCGACCTCGACCGCTTCGAGCTCGCACTCGCCCGCCGCGCCGACGCTCGTGGGATGCCGATCCTGGCGATCTGCCGCGGCACCCAGGCGCTCAACATCATCCGTGGCGGCGTCCTCCACCAGCACCTGCCCGACCTCTCCGCGGAGATCGGGCACCGGCAGACGACGCCGGGTGACCAGACCAGCCACGCGATCGGGATCGATCCCGGCAGCAAGCTCGCAGCGGCGGTCGGCTCTGATGACGAGATCGAGGTCAACTCCTTCCATCACCAGGCGATCGACCGGCTCGGCCAGGGGTTGACGGTCAGCGCCCGCGCCCCGGACGGGACGATCGAGGCGGTCGAGGACCCGACCCGGCCGTTCCTGATCGGCGTCCAGTGGCACGCCGAGACGCTGATCCACCGTCCCTACGAGGCGGCGCTCTTCCGCCGCTTCGTCGACGCCTGCCGCGACGACGGTCCCGAACTGCTGAGCCGCGGGCGGGAGGTCGCGTGACCGTGGCCGCCCCCGGGACGCTGCCTGACTGGGCGGCCTGGGCGGAGCCGCACGAGCTCGGCCCCTACACGGTCGGGATCGAGGAGGAGGTGATGCTGCTCGACCAGCTGACCTGGGCGCTCGCGCACCGGATCGACAGCGTCCTCCCCCGTCTCCCCCACGGCCGCACCGCCAGCTTCACGGCCGAGACCCATGGCTCGGCGCTGGAGATCCAGACCGGCGTCCACGCCGCCATTCCCGAGGCGATCGAGGAGCTGGCGGCGCTGCGGACCGAGCTCGACACGACCCTGCGGCCGCTCTCGATGCGGGCCGCCAGCGCCGGCACCCACCCATTCGCGGTCTGGCAGGAGATCGTCGTCTCCGCCGGCGAGCGCTACCAGTTCGTCTACGGCTCGATGCGGGAGCTGGCCCGGCGCGAGCCGACCTTCGGCCTCCACGTCCACGTCGGCGTGCCCGACGCCGAGGAGGCGATCCACGCCGCCAACCGGCTTCGCACCCACATCCCGCTGCTGCTGGCGCTCTCGGTCAACTCGCCCTTCTGGCAGGGGCGCGACACCGGTCTCGCCTCGGCGCGGACGCCGCTCTTCCAGGCCTTCCCCCGGGTCGGCATCCCCCGGCCCTTCGCCGACTACGCCGAGTACGTCGAGTCGGTCGACGTCCTGATCCGCTGCGACGCGGTGCCGGAGCCGACCTTCCTCTGGTGGGACGTGCGGCCGCAGCCCCGTTTCGGCACCGTCGAGGTGCGGATCATGGACGCGCAGACGACGCTGCCCGACACCGCCGCGATCGCCGCCCTGGTCCAGTGCATCGTCCGCGCCGAGGTCGAGGGCGAGGACCACATGGAACGGCCGATGCCGCAGGAGGTGCTCGCCGAGAATCGGTTCCTGGCCGCCCGCGACGGCATGGACGCCGAGCTGATCGAGCCCGAACTCGGCCGCCGTGTCCCTGCCCGCGAGCTGCTCGCCGACCTGGTCACGGTCTGCGGTCCGCACGCCGACGCGCTCGGCTGCCGGGCGGAGCTGGAGAAGGTGACCGCCCTCGGCGAGCGCACCGGCGCCCAGCGCCAGCTCGACCTCTCGCGGCGGCTCGGTTCCCTGCCGCGCGTGGTCGCCGTCCTCGCGGACGACTTCCTCGTTCGCGGCTAGCTAGGCCGCGGTCGCCTGGGCAAGCGGTTCCAGGACGCAGGGAGCGCCGTGTGCTCTGCACACAAGCGACCGAGGACGCCGAAACGCGCCGCTCAGGTGGCCGCGGGCGGGACGACGAACTGGGTGACGATCAGGTTCGCGGCGAGCTTGCTCGCGCCGTCGCGGACGCGCTCGATCCGGACCTCGATCACGATCGTGTTGCGACCGACGTGGAGCGGCACCGCCTCGGCGGTGATCTCGTCGCCGAGCAGGCCGGAGCCGAAGACGTTGAGCTTCAGCTCGATCGTCATCAGGTCGTGGTGGGGCGGCATGTTGCGAAACGTCGCCCAGGCGGCGACGGTGTCGCCGAGCGCGGTCCAGACGCCACCGTGGACGTAGCCGCCGGGATGCAGGTGGCGTTTGTCGACGACGATCCGCCCGCGTGCCCGGTCGGGCCCGATCTCGAGCGGTTCGATCCCGAGATCGCCCGGGAAGCTGCCCTTGGCGAACTCGGCGATGCGCTCCGGCGTTACCTGAGAGAGGTCGGCCACGGGCCGTATGAAATCAAGAGCCGTGGCGGGTGGCGCGGTGATGAGCCTTGCCCTGCTTGCCACAGCCCGAGCGGCCGTGACGCTTGCCGCCGGCCTTGCCAGCGTGGCAGGCCCGCTTCGCCTGCGGCAAAACCCCGGCCCGCGGCGTCGCGGTCGAAGGCGTTCCATGCGATGCGCTCGCGGCTTCCCAGCCCGCTTCTTCGGCGCTGCTGTTCGGACCGCCCGCCGGAACGCTGGCGGGCTCAGCGGTACCACTGCTGGTCCCGCCGGAAGCTCCCGGCGCTTCGCTGGCGCTGGGGTCGTAGATCTCGGCGAAGGGGACGATCGCCTGGCCTTCGAAGGCTTTGGAGTCGTCGCTGCTGCCGCCGGCGATCAGCATCCGGCCGCCCGGGAGAGGGGCCACCGCGGGGCGGTTGACGCCGAGGTCGAGGCCGGTGCCGGTGAGGGCTTCGGTGACCGGGTCGTACTCCTGGGTCGTCTTCAGCGGCCCCATTTCGGAGCGGGTGAATTCGGTGAAGAGCAGGACCGTGCCGTCGTCCAGGGTGCCCCCCGCGCCGCCGTAGGGACGGGCGGTTTCCGGGCCGAGGTTGAAGGTTTCGGTGAGTGGGTCGAAGACCTCGGTGCGGGCGACGTTTTCGCCGCTGCCGCGGGCGACGATCAGGACGCTGCCGTCGGGCAGGGTTGCCGCGATGCCCATTCCCCGGGGGCTGGCCATCGAGTCGGTCGGGCTGAATTCTTCGCTTTCGGGGTCGTAGATTTCGGCGCTGGAGAGACTGCCTGCGCCGTAACCGCCAGCGACCAGGATCCTGCCGTCGGGCAGGGGCGCCGCCATCGCGCCGAACCGCGCCACGGCCATCGAGTCGGTGGCGCTGAATTCGCCGCTTTCGGGGTCGTAGATTTCGGCGCTGGCGAGCGGCGTGCCGCCGCCGCCCCAGATCTGGCCGCCGACGACGAGGACGCGGCCGTCGGGCAGGGGCGCCGCGGCCGGGTCCATCCGCGAAACGGCCATCGAGCCGGTGGCGCTGAATTTGCCGCTGGCGCCGTCGTAAACCTCGGCCGAGGCCAGGCTCTCGGAGGCGGTGGTGAAGCCGATGTGGTGGAGGCCGCCGACGACAAGAACGTCGCCACCGGGGAGGGGCGCGGCCGCGGCCTTGTAGCGCTCGGTGAGCAGTGAGCCGGTCGGTTCGAGCGCGGCAGCCGAGGCGGCGGCCGGAGCGACCACGAAAGCAAGGACGGCGGCGACCGTCGCCATCAGTCCGATTGCCACCCCTCTGTTACGCCTCTGAGCCGTCATCGTCGCCTTGATGGCGGCGACTATGGCACGGGTTTTGGAGATCGCTGATCCGACATCTGTCCAGCAACTAAAGATCCGAGGCGCCGAAGCCGAGCACAGCGGCTATTTAGTCGCTACTTGGGTCGAGCCCGAACCCCTCGAGCCCGAAGTCGCCGTAAGGCTCGTCGCGCTCCCGCACCGCCTCGCGGAAGCCGCCTTCGCCGGCACGGCGGACGAAAGCGTGGCCCTCCTCCGTGTGGCGAGTGATGCCGTCGAAGAAGGTGCCGAGCACCTGGGCCTGGGCCAGACCCTGGGCGTGGACCGACTGGTTGACGAGCAGCTTCATCATCACCAGCTGGTTGATCGGCATCCGCGCCACCCGCTCCAGCAGCCGCTCGAAGCGGGCATCGAGCTCGGCCGGCGGCGCCGACTCGGTCGCCAGTCCCCACTCCGCCGCCTCGCGCCCGGTCAGCGAGTCGCCGGTCAGGAGCAGGCGCTTGGCCCGCATCGGACCGAGGCGGCTCGCCCACATCGCCGTCGTCGGCGAGCCCCAGACCCGGGCCGGCGGATAGCCGATCTTGGCGTCGTCGGCGATCACCAGCAGGTCGGAGCAGAGCGCCATGTCGGTGCCGCCGGCAACGCAGTAGCCGTGGACTTTGCAGAGGACCGGCTTCTCGGAGTGGAAGAGGCTCATGAAGCCGCGCACGTTGCGCGACATGAACTGATAGTCGGTGACCGGATCCCAGTTCGTCTCGGGAGCATGGTTGGCGGCGATCGTCGCCGGATCCAGCGGCGAGCCGGCAGGCGCCGCGGGGGTGCCGAGCTCGCTCATGTCGCCCTCGGCCGAGGCGACCAGGTCGTAGCCACCGCAGAAGCCGCTGCCGTTGCCGGCCAGCGCGATCGCATGCACCGCCGGGTCGAGGTTGGCCCGCTCGACGCACTCGGCCAACTCGACCGGCATCCGCGGCGTGATCCCATTGCCGCGCTCGGGCCTGTCGAGCGTGATCCGCGCGACCGGCCCATCCACCTCGTAGATCAGCGTCTCCATGCCGCGTGTCGAGTTTGTTCGGACTTGCCGAACAAACTCGACATCCCTCTCAGTTCATCCGCTCCACGAGCATCGCCTTGCCCTGGCCGCCGGCGACGCACATCGTCTCGAGGCCGACTTGGTGGTCGTCGGTCTCCATCACGTTCAGCAGCGTGCCCATGATCCGGGCGCCGGTCATCCCGAACGGGTGACCGAGGGCGATCGCGCCGCCGTGGGTGTTGAGCTTGTCTTCCGCGATCCCGCATTCGGCCATGATCGGGATCACCTGGGCGGCGAAGGCCTCGTTGAGCTCGACCGCGCCGACGTCCTCGATCGTCATCCCGGCCCGGTCCAGCACCTTCTTGATCGCGCCGATCGGGGCGACGCCCATCAACTCGGGCTCGTTGCCGTAGGTGGCGGCGGTGATGATCCGGGCCCGCGGGGTCAGGCCCAGCTCCTTGGCCTTGGTGTCGCTCATGATCAGCACCGCGGCGGCACCGTCGTTGAGCGGGCAGGAGTTGCCGGCGGTGACGCCGCCGCCGCCGAAGGCCTCCGGCAGTTCGGACAGCTTCTCCAGGGTCGAGGAGGCGCGGGGGCCATCGTCCCTGGCGACCTCGGTCCCGTCCTCGAGCTTGACCGGGACGATCTCGCGGTCGAAGAAACCGTCTTCCTGCGATTTCACCGCCAGTTCCTGCGAGCGCTGCGCGTACTTGTCCATGTCGGCGCGGCTGACCTCGTATTTCTTCGCCACGTTGACGGCGGTCTCGCCCATCGCGATGTAGGCGTCGGGCTGGCCGTTGTTGCCTTTGAGGTTGTCGTTTTGGTCGTCGGCCCCGGCCGCCTCGGTGCGCTCGTTGTAGCGGCTCACCCACTCGACCCCGACGGCGAGGTAGGCGTCGCCCTCGCCGGCCTTGATCGCGTTGCCGGCATGGCGGATCGCGTCGAGGCTGGAGGAGCAGTAGCGGGAGACGGTGACGCCGTTGACCTCCTGCGGCAGCTTCTCCGAGAGCAGCGAGACGATGCGGCCGAGGTTGAAGGCCTGCAGCCCCTGCGGCATGCCGACACCGCAGAAGACATCCTCGATCAGGGCCGGGTCGACCTCCGGGTTGCGCTCGAGCAGCTGGTCGACGACGAAGGCACCCATCTCGTCAGGGCGCAGCTGGGCGAGCGAGCCCTTGAAGGCACGGCCGATCGGCGTGCGGAGGGTGTCGACGATGACTGCTTCGGGCATTGCGTTTTCTCCTTGGCGCTGGGTGGATGACTGCAGTTCGAGCGGAGCGTAGTTGACCCGTCATTTGGGGGTATCGTGCGTATCCGCACAATATAAATGGGTCGTGTCCCCAGGCTGCGTTACATTCGCCTCAATCCATCTCGCGCACAGGCGTGAGTCATGCCGCGGATGCGGCAGCGAAAGGAGGGCCCTTCATGCCTGAGGGCTACTGCGTCAAAGAGCGTAAGAAGGTCGAGATCCAGGACGCCAAACAGGTGACCATGAAGAACGGTCGCCCGGCGATCCAGGGCGTTTGCCCCGATTGCGGGACGAAAATCTTCAAGATCGGAAAACTCTAGGCCGGTCCCTGAAGCTGCCGCCTCCCGGTGCCGGTGCATGCCGGTACCGGGCGGCGTCGCCCTCCACCTGGGGGCTGAACCCGGCGCCGCATCCATACGTAGTCCGGATGCCGTGATCCTTCCTGCATCAAAATCGTTGTAATGGCCGCCGGGGCTCTCAGCCGCGAGCGCGACGTCCGCGACGCCTACGCCGCCCACGCCGGCGAGCTCTACGGCTTCGCCGTGCGCTCGCTCGACGACGCCGGCCTCGCCGAAGAGGCGGTCCAGGAGACCTTCGTCCGCGCCTGGCGCGCCGGCGAGCGCTTCGACCCCGAGATCGGCTCGCTGCGGACCTGGCTGTTCGCGATCCTGCGCAACGTCGTCATCGACCTCGGCCGGGCGCGCTCGGTGCGACCGCGGGTCGGACCGGAGGGTGGGATCGAGCCCTCGGTCGAGCCGTTGGAGGAGGCGTTGCTCTCCTGGCAGGTCGAGGAGGCGATGCGCCGGATCGGCGACGACCACCGCCGGGTGATCGTCGAGACCTACTACCGCGGCCGGCCCTACGCCGAGGTCGCGGAGGAACTGGGGGTGCCGGAGGGAACGGTGAAGAGCCGTGTCTATTACGGCCTGCGGGCCCTGCGAGTGGTGCTGGAGGAGATGGGCTATGAAGACTGAGAACTGCCGCGAATGGCGCGAGTCGCTAGGCGCCTACGCCCTCGGCCACCTCAGCGCTGACGAGCAGGCCGGGCTCGAGGCGCACCTCGAGGGCTGCGCCGAGTGCCGGGCCGAGGTCCAGTCCCTGCAGCAAGTGGCGACGCTCCTCCCCCACGCCGATCCCAGCCGCTTCGGACCATCGCCGCAACCGCCCAAGGATCTTGGGGAACGGATCCTCGCCACGCTCGACGGCGAGCGCCGCGAGCAGCGCCGCCACCAGCGGCGGCTGCGCTTCGGCTTCGCCTTCGGCGGCGCCGCGACCGCCCTCGCAGTCGCCGTTCTGGCGCTGGTCGTCCTCACCGGCGGCGGCGGCGGGGGAGAGCCCGAGCAGCATGTCGAGTTCACCTCCCTGCCGGCAGGCGTGGAGATGGCCGCGATGCTGGAGCCGCACGCCTACGGGACCGAGATCCACATGTATGTGAGCGGGATTCGCTCCGGCACCCTCTGCCGCGTCTTCCTCCGTGCTGACGACGGCACCCGTTACCCGGCTGGCACCTTCCGCTACCGCTGGGGCGACGACTCCAACGCGATCCTCAGCTCGGCCCTCGACCTCTCGCGCACGGCGGCGATCGGCGTCCACGCCGGCGACAAGACCTTCATCGCTCCGGTCGACCGATCGGCGGCGGCAATCCAGATCCGACCCGAGGAGGAAGAGACGTGAGCAAGAACATCTACGCGCTCGCACTGCTGGCTGTGACCGCGGCGCTGGTCGCCGCCGGCTGCGGCGGCAGCGACAGCAGCGGCTCGGGGGGCGGCGCCTACGGCGGCAAGGGCGGCGCGCCCGCGAGCAGCGAATCGACCGAAGCGAGCTCCGGAGAATCGGGCGGTGGCGGCGCCTACTCGTACTCCGCCCCGGCCAACGGCGAAGCCGAAGAAAGCGGCAATGCCTACGTCGCGCTCGGCAGCGTGCCGAAGCTGGGAATGGTCCTGGTCGACTCCAAGGGCTTCGTCCTCTACGACTTCCACAAGGACAAGGGGACGACGTCGAACTGTTACGGCGCCTGCGCCGAAGGCTGGCCGCCGCTCCTGAGCGAAGGCGAACCGCAGCCGTCGAACGGCGCCAACGCCTCGCTGCTGGGGACGACCGAACGCAAAGACGGGACGACGCAGGTCACCTACAACGGCCACCCGCTCTACACCTTCGCCGGCGACCAGAAACCGGGCGAAGCGAACGGCAACGACATCAAGGCCTTCGGCGGCGAGTGGTACGCGCTGAAGGGCAACGGCGAGGAGCCGGCGGACTGAGTCAGACGTCGGTCTGCCGACCGCGCTTGCGGTAGGAGATCGAGGGAGGGACGAGCTCTCGGATCTCGGCCAGGAGCCGGGCCGAGAGCTCGGCCGGCTCCTCGTCCGGGCGCGGCTGGCCGCCGGCCGGGTCGAAGAAGCGCAGGCGCAGCCGGGGGCGGCGCGGGAATCCGGTCAGGTCCGAGGTGCCCTCGATCGCGACCAGGCTGACGTGGGCCTCCGGCACCTCCAGCGCCAGCCGGCCGACGCCGCTGCGCGCCCGCAGCACCTTGCCGCGCGAGCGGGTCCCTTCGGGGAAGACGCCGATGCAGGCGCCGGCGCGGAGGACCTCGACCGCCTTCGCCAGCGCCTCCTTGTCGCCCGATCCGCGCACGATCGGGACCTGCCCCATGCCGTTGAGGATCGGCGCCAGCGGCTTGATCTTCCAGAGGTCGGATTTGGCAAGGGCGCGGATCTGGCGCCGCTTGATCGCGGCGACGCCGACCATCACCGGATCCCAGTGGCTGTCGTGGTTGCCGACGATCAGCAGCGGCCCCTCCGCCGGCAGCGTCTCCAGCCCCTCCACGCGCAGCCGTCCCCACAGCGCCACCGGGCGGTTGAGGGCCATCGCGATGCGGTAGGTGAGGGTGCGCTCGCGCATTCGAGGACGTGAGTTCTACGCGTTCGCGGCCCTTTCGGGTCAGCCGGTCGGGTCGGCGGCGCGCCGGAGCAGGTCCCGCAGGGTCCGCTGATCGGCCGCGGAGAGGCCCGCCAGCCACTCGGGCGGGCGCTCGATCTCGCGGGTGAGGCGGGTCCGCAGCCGCCGGCCCTCGGCCGTGAGAGCGATCAGCTTGACCCGGCGATCGTGCTCGGCGGGGCGGCGCTCGGCGAAGCCGCGCTCTTCCAGGCCGTCGACGATCCCGGTCACGTTGGAGGGGTCGCAGTGGAGGAAGGTCGCGATCTCCCCCATCGTCCGCGGCTCGTCGAGCAGCCGCACCGCCCCGAGCTGCGCCGGCGTCAGCCCGAGCTTGCGGGCGATCTCGAGGAAGCGTGGCGGGTAGACGAGGGCGACCAGCAGCTTCCAGGCCTCGCGCGCCGTTCCCTCCTCCCCGACCTTCGAATTTCCGTCCTTGGTCATCGGCATGAAGCTATTGTACCTCAATCTTTGATAACCTCAACTATTGAGTTTGGCAGTCAACCCGGAGGGGACGATGGCAGCAGACAACGCACAGCCGCAGGGCATCGAGGTGGAAGCCCTGGTGCGCGAGTTCAAGAAGGGGCCGCGAGCGGTCGACGGCATCGACCTGCGGGTCGAGCCGGGTGAGATCTACGGCTTCCTCGGCCCCAACGGCGCCGGCAAGTCGACGACGGTGCTGATGCTGACGACGCTGCTGCCCCCCACCGCGGGGTCCGCCCGCGTCGCCGGCTTCGACATCGTCTCCGAAGGGCCGCGGGTGCGCTCGGCGATCGGCGCGGCGCTGCAGGAGGCGGCGCTCGACCCGCTGCTGAGCGGCAGCGAGCACATGCGGCTGCAGACCTCCCTGCACGGCATCCCCAAGGGCGAGCGCGAGGCGCGCGGCGCCGAGCTGCTGGAGCGGGTCGGTCTCTCCCAGGCCGCCGATCGCAAAGTCGGTGGCTACTCGGGCGGGATGAAACGCCGGCTCGACCTGGCTCTGGCCCTCGTCCACCGGCCCCGCATCCTCTTCCTCGACGAGCCCACGACCGGCCTCGACATCCAGAGCCGGACCGCGCTCTGGGAGGAGGTCGCCCGCCTCGCCGGCGAGGACGGGGTCACCGTCTTCCTCACCACCCAGTACCTGGAGGAGGCCGACGCCCTCGCCAACCGGGTCGGGATCATCGACCACGGCAAGATCGTCGCCGAGGGCACGCCGACGGCGCTGAAGGCGGAGATCGGGCGGCCGACGGTCGAGGCGGTGCCCTGCGATCCCCAACAGCAGGAGCGTACGGTCGCCGTCCTTTCCCGCTTCGGCGAGCTCGCCGGCGCGGCTCCGAAAGGCGCCGCGGTGCGGCTCGAGGGCGGCGAGTCGCAGCTGGCCGAGGTCGTTCGCGCGCTCGACGCCGAGGGGATCGCGATCGAGCACCTGCAACTGCACGCCCCCTCGCTCGACGATGTCTTCCTGACCAAGACCGGGCGCTCGCTCGAGGGCGCCGCCGAGGAGGAGGCGGAGGGCGAGGAGGCCGCCGAGGAGGCGGGGGTGGCGTGAGCCCGAGCCTTCGCAGTCAGGTCGGGCAGCTCGCCCACCGCTCGATCCTTCGCACCCTGCGCCAGCCGGCCCAGATCGTGCCGGCGCTGGTCTTCCCCCTCTTCCTGCTCGCCGTGAACTCGGGCGGGCTCAAAGACGCGACCAACCTGCCCGGCTTCCCGACCGACTCCTACCTCACCTTCGCCCTCGCCGTGCCGTTCATGCAGGGCGCCCTGTTCTCGGTGATGAACGCCGGCACCGACCTCGCCCGCGACATCGAGACCGGCTTCCTCAACCGCCTGGCGCTGACCCCGTTGCGGGGCGCGGCGCTGCTCAGCGGGCTGCTCGCCGGTGCCGTCGTGCTCGGGGTCGTGCAGGCGGTCGTCTACCTCAGCGTCGGCCTGATCGCCGGCGCCGAACTCGCCGCCGGGCCCGCCGGCGTCCTCGTCATCGTCGCCCTCTCGGTCGCGATCACCGTCGCCTTCGGCAGCATCGGCCTCTTCGCGGCACTGCGCACCGGCAACGGCGAGGCCGTCCAGAGCCTGTTCCCGGTCTTCTTCGTCTTCCTCTTCCTCTCCTCGATGGCGCTGCCGCTGGAACTGATCCAGAGCGACTGGTACCGGGCGATCGCGACCGCCAACCCGGTCTCCTACCTGCTGCAGGCGTTCCGCTCACTGCTGATCGAAGGTTGGAACATCGGCGAGCTGGCCCTCGGCTTCGGGATCGCGGCGGCGCTGCTGGCGATCGGCATGTGGGCCGCCGCGGCGGCGCTGAAGACGAGGCTGGTGCGGACGTGAGCGAGCACCGCCCACCGGGCCTGCGCACGGTCGCCCGCGCGGTCGCCTGGCGCAGCATCCACAACTACCTCACCAACCCCGCCCTCCTGGTGCCCTCGCTGGTCTTCCCGCTGTTCTTCTTCGTCTCCTTCGCCGGCGGCCTCTCGGCGATCGCCAACGTGCCGGGCTTCGACTTCCCCAGCGGCTACACGGCCTTCCAGTTCGTCTTCGTGCTGCTGCAGTCGGCGGCCTTCGGCGGCGTCTTCACCGGCTTCGGCATCGCCCGCGACTTCGAGACCGGGTTCTCGCGCCGCTACTTCCTCGCCGTCGGCAACCGCGGCGGCATCGTCGCCGGCTACGCCGGCGCCGCCCTCGTCCGCGCCCTGATCACCTGGGCCTTCCTGACCGTGATCGCGCTCGTCGCCGGCATGAACGTCGACGGCAGCACCGGCGAACTGGTGGCGATGTACGTCCTCGCCGTGCTCGTCAACCTGACGGCGACGATGTGGGCGGCCGGGATCGCGATGCGCGTGCGCTCGATCCAGGGCGGCCCGCTGATGCAGTTCCCCGTCTTCCTGATCCTCTTCCTCGCCCCCGTCTACGTCCCCCTCGACCTGCTCGAGGGCTGGATCCACACCGTCGCTTCGATCAATCCGGTGACGGCGCTGCTGGAGGCGGGGCGCGGATTCATCTCCGGCGACCCGGCCGTGGTCGCCCTCGCCTTCGCGATCGGCATCCTGCTCCCGTTCCTCTTCGCCCTCTGGGCCCGCGGCGGCCTGCGCAGAGCTGAAGCGGCGGGCTAGAACGACTGAAGGTGGGAGACGAGCCGGCCGTCGACGAGGGTGTGGACGGCGAAGCCCGGCGGGTCGGCTGACATCTCGAAGTCGGTTAGACCGAAGTCGAGCCTGGCCTGTTCGTAGACGCTGGGGATGGCGAGGACGGGGCGGTCAGCCAGGGCGGTGAAGACGGTGCGGTGGAGGTGGCCGGCGACGAGGCCGATGACCTGGGGGTTGGCGGCGACGAGCCGCTCCAGGGCTTCGCGGTCGGCGGCGGCGAGGGCGATCTCGTCCCAGACCGGGACCGTGGTCGCCAGCGGCGGGTGGTGCATGGCGAGCAGGGTCGGGCGCTCGGGCTCGCGCCCCAGCTCCGACCCGAGCCACTCGAGCCGGCCGCCGTCGAGGGCGCCACCGTCGCTGTCGGGGACGATCGTGTCGAGCATCAGGACTCGGAACGAGGCGAGGTCGACCGCATAGAGGATCGGGTCATCCCCGACACCAGGCAGGTCGAAGGCGGCGCGAATCAGCTGGCGCTCGTCGTGATTGCCGGGCAGGACGTGGAACGGCGCCTCGAGCTTGGACAGACCTTCGCGGGCGAGCGCGTAGTTCTCGGCGCTGGCGAGGTCGGTGAGGTCGCCGGTGACCAGCACCGCCTCGGGCCTGGTGGGGAAGGCGTTGACGACATCTACCGCCCTGGCCAGAGCGTCAGCCGGGTCGCCGCTGCGCCAGCTGGCGCCGAAGTGAAGGTCGCTGATCTGAATCACGAAAGGGGGCATTTCCAGAGCAGTATTCATCAGCAACAGGCTCTGAGTGACGAAAGTCACCCTTCCGGGTAAGCCGGAGCAGGAGGCTGGCGCCTTTCCGTCCGCGCAGGACAAACCCGGCTGTTTCCGTACCCCGATGCGGTGCTTCGGAACTAGAGTAGAACGACTATGTCGCAAAAGCCACTTGAGCTGATCCTGGCTCGGAACCTGATGTCGGCGCTCTCGACGCCGGCCTTCCTCGTCGACGAGGGCGGCCTCCTCGTCTTCTACAACGAGGCAGCGGGGATCCTGCTCGGCAAGCGCTTCGAGGAGCTGGGGACGGTCGGCCCCGAGGAGTGGGGCTCGATGTTCGGCCCCTTCGACGCGGCCGGCGAACCGATCCCCTACGACGAGCTGCCGCTGGTCTCCGCGGTCCGCGACGGCCACCCGGCCCACGCCAACTTCGAGATCCGCTCGACCGATGGCGCCCTCCACTCGGTCGAGGCCTCCGCCTTCCCGATCCTCACCGCCCACGGCTCGCAGGGCGCGATCGCGATCTTCTGGCCGGCCGCGCAGATGAACGGCAACGGGGCGGGGCCGGCGTGAAGGTCAAGCTCTGGGGCACCCGCGGCTCGATCCCGGCCCCCGGGCCGGAAACGATCCGCTACGGCGGCAACACCTCCTGCGTCGGCGTCACCCTCTCCGACGGCTCGCTGCTGGCGCTCGACGCCGGCAGCGGCATCCGCAACCTCGGCCTCGCCCTCGGCGAGGAGCCGGCCCGGCTGCACATCCTCCTCACCCACCTCCACCTCGACCACATCCAGGGGCTCGTCTTCTTCGCCCCCGCCTTCCGCCCCCAGACCGAGCTCGTGATTTGGGGGCCGGCCTCGCCGGAGGCCTCGCTGCGCGATCGCATCGCCCGCTACATCTCCGCCCCGCTCTCGCCGGTCGAGGTCCGCGAGCTGCCCTGCGACGTCTCCTTCCGCCATTGTCCCGAGACCGAGTGGGAGATCGGCCCGGCGCGAATCCGCGCCGCCTCCGTCGCCCACCGCGGACCCACTCTCGGCTACCGGATCGACGACGGCGACTCCTCGCTCACCTACATCCCCGACCACGAGCCGGCGCTCGGCGCCGATCTCGACCAGCTCGACGAGGACTGGATCTCCGGCTTCGAGCTGGCCCGCGACACCTCGCTGCTGATCCACGACGGCCAGTACGCGGACGCCGAGTACCCCGATCACATCGGCTGGGGCCACTCGGCGACCAGCCACGCCCTCTCTTTCGCCCGCCGCACCGGCGCCGAGCGCACCGTCCTCTTCCACCACGACCCGCTCCACTCCGACGCCTTCCTCGACGGGCTGAAGACCGAAGCGCAGCAGGGCTGGGCCTCGCAGGGCGGCGTCGGCGACGCGATCGGGATCGGCGCCGAGGGCGACGAGCACCAGCTGCCGCCGCGCCCGGCGCGGCCGATCGCAACCGCGGTGCCGGCCCCGGCTCCGAGTCCTGCCGCCACCGCCTGAGCGCTACCCTCCCGGGAAGTGTCCTGGGCCCCCACTTTCCCCAGCACGTGACGGGGATCTCCCCCTCCCCGCTGGCGGCAGCCATCGAGCGTTCGGCGCTCGTCGCCGACGCCCTCGAGCTCGCCCGTGAAGCACACGCAGATCAGGTCCGCAACGGCAGCGGCGGCATGCCCTATATCGAGCATCCGCAGGCGGTGGCGGCGCTGCTGGCCGAGCACGACGTCAGCGACGAGGTCCTCGCCGCAGCGCTCCTCCACGACGTCGTCGAGGACTCGGAGACGACGGTCGAGGACCTGCGCGCCCGCTTCGGCGAACCCGTTGCCGGTCTCGTCGCCGCCCTCAGCGACGACGAGACGATCGCCGACTACCGCCAGCGCAAGGACGAGCACCGCGAGCGGATCCGGGCGGCCGGCGGCGACGCCTTGGCGATCTACGGCGCCGACAAGCTGACCAACGTCGGCATGCTGCGTCGCACCTACGCTGTCCAGGGCGAGGCGATCGCCGAGGAGTTCGAGGTCCCACTCGATCTCAAGCTCGAAGTCTGGGAAGCGGACTGCGGACTGCTGCAGCGCGAGGCGCCGCAACTGCCGTTCCTGGCCGAACTCGAAGCTGAGCTCAGTCGCTTCCGGGAGGATCGAGCAGCGGCAGCCCCTCGTCCCGGTACCTGAGCCGGCGCTTCAGCGGCAGCACCGCCCAGAGCAGGATGAACATCGCCAGGGCGACGGTGACGGTGACGATCGTCGCCACGGTGCCGAAGAGAACGTCGGTGATCAGCATGATCGCGCAGGTCATCGCCAGCGCCAGGGTGGCGAGGCCGGCGATCGCGAGCCGGTTGGAGATGAAGACGAGGCGGTGCTTCTGCTGGTAGCGGAAAGTGATCCGGTGATATGCAGATGGCGCAATCAATAGAGCGGCCGAAAGCGCCGTCAAGAGCAGGGTCGCGAAGTAGACGTTCTTCTCGAACTCGGAGATTTTCGTGAAGTTCTGCTGGAACGGAACCGCCAACAGGAAAGCGAAGAGGACCTGGACGCCGGGCAGTGCGACCCGCAGCTCCTGCAGGAGCTCGGAGAGGTTGCGATCGAGACGTTCCTCCTCGCTCTCGTCTCTCCCTGATGGGCGCTCGACCATCGTCTGCACCATACCCTCGAGATGAGAACCGCACTCGTCCTTTTCAACCGCGACCTTCGCGTCCACGACAACCCCGCCCTCGCCGCTGCGGCAGCGGCCGAGCGGACGGTGCCCCTTTTCGTCCTCGACGAGCGCCTGCTGCGCTCGCGTTTCGCCGCCCCCAACCGGGTCGCCTTCATGCGCGAGGCGCTCGCCGATCTCGACGAGGCGCTGAAGCAGCGCGGCGCCCGCCTCCTGATCCGCCGCGGCGACCCGGTCGAGGAGGCGCTGGCGGTCGCCCGCGAGTGCAACGCCACCGCGCTCCACGTCAGCGCCGATTGGAGCGCCTACGCGCGCCGCCGCGAGCGGCGCCTGGCGGCGGCCTGCGCGGAGGAGCGGATCGAGTTCCGGGCCCATCCCGGGGTGACGATCGCTCCGCCCGGCGCCGTCACCCCGACCGGCGGCGACCATTTCAAGGTCTTCAGCCCCTATCACCGCGCCTGGAGCGCGGCGCCGCTGCGCGAGGTCCGTGGGGCGCCGCGCAAGCTGCACCTGCCCAACGGCCTCGCCGCCGGCCGCCTGCCGGCGCTGGAGAAGCTGGCCGGCGGTCGCCCTTCGCCCGGCCTCACAGCCGGCGGCGAGAGCGAGGGTCGCAAGTTGATGCGGCGCTTCCTCCACGACCACCTCAGCGAATACGACGAGCGCCACGACGACCTGCCGGGTGACGCCACCTCACGGCTCAGCGCTCACCTCCGCTTCGGCACCGTCTCGCCGCTGGAGCTGGCGAGCGAGGCTCGTGGGCGTCGTGGGGGCGATCCTTACGTGCGCCAGCTCTGCTGGCGCGACTTCCATCACCAGGTGCTGGCCGCCAACCCCTCGCTGCCGCGCCGCGACTACCGCCACCGCGGCGATCGCTGGTCGCGCTCGCGGCGCGCACTCGACGCCTGGCGCCAGGGCCGCACCGGCTACCCGCTGGTCGACGCGGCGATGCGCCAGCTCGCCGCCGAGGGCTTCATGCACAACCGGGCGCGGATGGCGGTCGCCTCGTTCCTGACCAAGGACCTCTACCTCGACTGGCGCGAGGGCGCCTGGCACTTCTGGGATCTGCTCGCCGACGGCGACGTCGCCAACAACGCCGGCAATTGGCAATGGGTCGCCGGCACCGGCAACGACACCCGGCCCAACCGCGTCCTCAATCCGATCCGCCAGGCCGAACGCTTCGACCCCGACGGCGTCTACGTCCGCCGCTACCTGCCCGAGCTCGAGTCGGTGCGCGGCAAGGCGATCCTCCGGCCCTGGCGGATGGAAGGCTTCGACCGCCTCGACTACCCCGCCCCGATCGTCGACCACGACGAGGCCGTCGCCGAGCTCCGCGCCCGCCGCAAAGGCGCCTAGCTCTCGCCGAGGTTGCCTTTTCGGTGGCTATGGAAGCCAAAACGCAATCTCGGCGTAGGATCGCCGGATGGGACGACTGGCGGTGGTGCTCGGGAGCAGCGCGTTGGGGCCGGGGGGCGAGGAGATCGCGGCCGCGGCCACCGAGCACGGGGCGGCGATCGTTCAGCGGCACACGGGTGACCCCTACGTTCTCCCCCACCAGATCGACCACGTCGCCAACCTGCGGCACCTGGCCGAGCAGGGCTGCGACCGGGTGCTGGCGATCGCCTCGGTCGGCTCGCTCAGCACCGAGCTGGCGGTCGGCACCGTCGTCTGCCCGGACGACTTCATCGCCCTCCACCTCGATCTTTCGATCTTCGCCGACGCCCGCGCTCACACCGCGCCCGGATTCGACCAGCACTGGCGGCGGGAAGTGATCGAGGCCTGGAGCGCGGGCGGCGCGGCACCGCGGGACGGCGGCGTCTACTGGCAGACGGTCGGCCCCCGCTTCGAGACGCCGGCCGAGATCCGGCTGATCGCCGCCCACGCCGACGTCGTCGGCATGACCGTCGCCTCCGAGTGCGTGGTCGCCGGCGAGCTCGGGCTCCAGTACGCGGCCCTCTGCATGGTCGACAATCTCGCCAACGGCCTCGGCGAAAGCCGCCTCAGCGTCGCCGAGCTGGAAGCCGACCGGGCGCAGAACGCGGCGCTGCTGCGCGACGGCCTCGCCGCGGTCCTGCCCAAGCTCGGAGCGGTGGGGCCGTGAGTGGCGAGTTCCTCCCGCACATGAGTGAGGAAGCCGACACGCTCACCGTGGCCAACGCGCAGCTCGACGGTAAGACGGTCGGCGTGCGCTGCGTCGATGGCCTGATCGACGCGATCGGCCCCGAGGTCGCGCCGCTCGCGGGCGACGAGACGCTCGACGCCGGCGGGGCGCCGCTGGTGCCGCCGCTGATCAACGGCCACACGCACGCGGCGATGACCCTGTTCCGCGGCTCCGGTGGCGACCTGCCGCTGATGCCCTGGCTCGAAGACCTGATCTGGCCGATCGAGGCGAAGCTCGACGACGAGGACGTCTACTGGGGCGCCCGGCTGGCCTGCGCGGAGATGATCCGCACCGGCACGACCCGCTTCTGGGACATGTACTGGCGGCCGGCGGCGACGGCGCGGGCGGTTACCGACGCCGGCATGCGAGCCACGGTCGGGGCGCCCCTGTTCGACGCCAACGGCGACGCCGAGGGACTGCGCGCCTCCGCCCACGAGAGCCTGGCGATACTGGCCGAGCAGGACCCGCGCATCTCCCCCGCCCTCGCCCCGCACGCGATCTACACCGTCAGCGAGGAGAGCCTGCGCTGGATCGCGGAGCTCGGTGCCGAGCGCGGGCTGCCGATCCAGATCCACCTTTCGGAGACGGCGAACGAGGTCGAAGACTGCATCGCCGCCCACGGGGTCCGCCCGGCCCACTACCTCGACCGGCTGGGGATGCTGAGCGAGCGCACGGTGCTCGCCCACGGCGTCTGGCTCGACCCCGAGGAGCTGGCGCTGATCGCCGAGCGGGGCGCCACCGTCGTCACCAACCCGGTCGCCAACATGAAGCTGGCGGTCGGCGGCGTCTTCCCCCACCCGGCTGCGAAGGCGGCCGGGGTCGCGGTCGGCCTCGGCACCGACGGCGCCGGCTCCAACGACTCGCTCGACCTGCTGTCGGACCTGAAGGCCTTCGCCCTCGCCCAGAAGCACGCCGCCGCCGACCCGACCGCGATCGACGCCGCCGAGGCCTGGGCGGTCGCGACCGGCGCCCGGGCGCCGCTGCTCGGCGCCGGCGCCCTCACGCCGGGCGAGCCGGCCGACTTCCTGCTCCTGCGCGGCGAATCGCCGGCGCTCGGCGTCGGCGACCTCACCGCCGGCCTCGTCTACGCCGCCTCCGGCGCCGTCGTCGACACCACTGTCGTCGCCGGCCGGGTGCTGATGAAGGGGGGCGAGCTCGCGGACGAGGAGGAGATCGTCGCCCGCGCCGCCGAGCGCGCCCGCCGCCTCGGGCTGTGAGCATCGCGGCGCCCCACCGGATGAACTGACCCGTCAGAGGTTTCAAAGCCGGCGTGACCAGGGGTATAGGTTTGTGACAGTGCCGCCGGGCGAGGCCGCCACCGACATACAGTCCCAGTCAGGGGCCTCCTCGGTCAGCTACCAGGGGGCGACGAAGCACTACGGCAACTCCGACTCGATCGCCGTCGATCACCTCACCCTGGAGGTCCCCGCCGGCGAGATCTGCGTCCTCGTCGGCCCCTCCGGCTGCGGCAAGACGACGGCGATGCGGATGGTCAACCGCATGGTCGAGATCACCGAGGGCGACATCCTCGTCGGCGGCGAGTCGGTCCGCGAGCGCGAGCCGGCCCGGCTGCGACGCGAGATCGGCTACGTGATCCAGGAGACCGGCCTCTTCCCCCACCGCACGATCGCCGAGAACATCGCCGCGGTGCCGCAATTGCTGGGCTGGAAGAAGGAGCGCACCCGCGCCCGCACGGCCGAGCTGCTGGAGCTGATCCGGCTCGACCCCGAGCTCGGCGACCGCTACCCGGCACAGCTCTCCGGCGGCCAGCAGCAGCGCGTCGGCGTCGCCCGGGCGCTCGCCGCCGACCCCTTGGTGATGCTGATGGACGAGCCCTTCGGCGCGATCGACCCGATCAACCGCGAGCGCCTGCAGAACGAGTTCCTCCGCCTCCAGGCGGAAATCCAGAAGACCGTCCTCTTCGTCACCCACGACATCGACGAGGCGATCAAGATGGGCGACCGGATCGCGATCCTGCGCGAGGGCGGCAAGCTCGAGCAGTACGCGACCCCGGCCGAGATCCTGATGTCGCCGGCGACCGAGTTCGTCGAGGACTTCGTCGGCGCCGACCGGGCGCTGAAGCGGCTGGCGCTGATGCGCGTCGCCGACATCGACCTCTGGGAGGCGCCGCTCGCCTACGTCGGCCAGCCGACGGCCGAGGTGCGAGCGAAGCTGGCCGCGCCCGACGTCGAGGTCCCCTACCCGCTGCTGGTCGACGCCGAGCGGCGGCCGCTCGGCTGGCTCTCCGAGCGCGACCTCGCCGCCGAGACCGTGCCCGGGAAACCGGACTCCCCGCTCGGCCCGCTGCTCGACCGCGACGACGTGATGCGCGACGCGCTCGCCGACCTGCTCCAGGGCGAGGCCCAGTACGCCGCCGTCGTCGACCACCAGGGCCGCATCGACGGCGTCCTCTCGGTCGAGATCATCTCCGAGTTCCTCGCCTCGCCGAAGGCGAAGACCGAGGAGCACAGCGCCGTGGAGCGACCGCATGGCTAGCCTCGCGGGGTTGGTGGTGCCGCTGGCCGAGGTCGGGAAAGTCGGCGAAGGCTTCATCCAGGAACGGACGCCGGAGAACCGCCCCTGCCAGGCGAGCTCCAGTCACCTGTTCTGCTTCGACTGGGCCAAGGACCATCTCGACCGCTACGTGACGCCAGCGGTCCAGCAGCTCGAACTCGTCGCGATCTCGGTCGTCATCGGCTTCCTCGTCGCCTTCGCCCTGGCACTGATCGCGCACCGCCGCCGCTGGCTGCGGCCGCCGCTGCTGGCCGGGACCGGGATCCTCTACGCGATCCCCAGCATCTCCTTCTTCCTCCTGCTGCTGCCGATCACGGGCCGCAGCCGCCTTACCGCGATCATCGCCCTCAGCGCCTACACGCTGCAGATCATCTACCGCAACGTCACCGTCGGCCTCGACAACGTTCCCGAGTCGGCCAAGGACTCGGCCCGCGGCATGGGCATGACCCGGCGGCAGATCCTCTGGCGGGTGGAGCTGCCGCTGGCGCTGCCCGAGATCATCGGCGGCCTGCGGATCGCCACCGTCAGCACGATCGCGATCGCGACCCTGGCCGTGTTCGCCGGCGCCGGTGGGCTCGGACCCCTGATCCTCAACGGACCGAACCTCCACTTCCCGACGACGATCGTGATGGTGATCGTGATCGTGGTGGTGATGGCGCTGATCTTCGACGCGATCCTGCTCGCCATCCAGTACTTCAGCACCCCCTGGCGCCGGGCGAGGCCGTCGTGAGCATCGCGACGCCGATCTTCGCCTCCTTCGGCGGCGCGATCGAATTCATCCTCTCTCCGCAGGCGTCGAACGTGACCGGCGGCAAGACCGTCGGCGGAATCGACCAGGTGATCGAACTGGCCTTCGCCCAGCTCGAAGTGACCGTGCTGGCGCTGCTGCTGTCGCTCCTCATCGCCCTGCCGGCGGGCCTGTACTTCGGTCACAGGGGAAAGGGGGAACTGGTCGCGATCGGCCTCGGCAACACCGGGCGAGCGATCCCCGAGCTGGGCCTGATCGCGCTGATGGCGGCGGTGGTCGGCGTCGGCCTCGGCAACCTGACGGTGGCGCTGGCGGTCCTCGGCATCCCGCCGATCCTCGTCAACACCTTCGTCGGCGTCCGCGAGGTCGACCGCTCGACGGTCGAAGCCGCCCGCGGCATGGGGATGACCCAGTTCGAGGTGATCCGCAAGGTCGAGGCGCCGATGGCGGTGACGAGCATCTTCACCGGCATCCGCACGGCGGCGATCGGGATCGTCGCGACGGCGACGATCGCCCCGCTGGCCGGCGTCGCGACCCTCGGCGAATTCATCCTCGGCGAAAACGTCTACGGCTCCAACGGGGTGCTGGCCGGCGCGATCGTGGTCGCGCTGCTCGCCCTGGCGATCGAGTTTTCCCTTGCGGGGTTGCAGCGTCTGCTGACCTCGAAAGGATTGAAGCTGCGAACGACGTGATCAGTTCGAAACCCACACCAAGGAGGCAACAGTGAGGATCGACCATAGGAAGCTGCGAGTCGCGTTGGCGGCACTGGCGGCGTTGGCACTGGCGCTCGGCATTGCGGCCTGCGGCAGCAGCGACGACAGCAGCAGCTCCGAAGCCACCAGCGCCGACACCACCGGGGGTGAAAACGAAGCAGGCGCCGGCGGCGCAATCGTCGCCAATCCGGACAACGGCAAGGTCAGCCTGACGATCGGCTCGAAGAACTTCCCCGAACAGGAAATCCTCGGCGAAATCTACACTCAGGCCCTGGCTGCCGCCGGCTACAAAGCCAAGAGCGACCTCAGCCTCGGCTCGGAAACCGTCGCTCACAAGGCGGTCAAGTCCGGTGCCGTCTCCGGCTACCCCGAGTACGCCTCCACCGCGCTGACCTCGTTCTTCGGTCTCGAACCCGAAGAAGTGCCCACCGACGCCACCGAAGCGTGGGAAAAAGCGAACGAAGAATTCGAAAAGGAAGGTCTCGTCGCCTTCGAACCGACCCCGTTCGAAAGCGCCAACGCGGTCGGGACCCTGAAGAAGACGGCTGAAAAGTACGGCCTCGAAGACGTCTCCGACCTCGAAGGCGTCTCCGAAAAACTCTCGCTCTACGGCTCGCCCGAGTGCCGCCAGCGGATCGACTGCCTGGCCGGGCTGGAAAAACTGTACGGGCTGAAGTTCAAGTCCTTCCACCCGGTCGACATCAGCCTCCGCTACACGGTGCTGGAAAAGGGTCAGGCGGATCTCTCGATCCTCTTCACCACCGACCCGCAGCTCTCGGCGGAAAGCGACAAGTTCGTCATCCTCGAAGACGACAAGCACGTCTTCCCGGCCGGCAACATCATCTTCGTCACCACCCCGAAGGTGGTCGAAGAAGCCGGGCCCGACTACGAAAAGACGATCCTCCAGGTCCAGGAAGGCCTGACCCTGGAAGTGATGCAGGAGCTCGACGCCCGGGTCGAACTCGAAAAAGAAACGCCGAAGGCGGCGGCCGCGGCGTACCTCGAATCGGCCGGCTACGTCGGCTAGCTGGCGGGGACGGCCGGGGCATCCGCTCCGGCCGTCCGCTTGCGCAGGCGGGCGAAGCTGACCTTGGCCGCCCAGGCGGCGCTGACGCCGGAGACCCCCGCCAGCAGCAGGGCGACGCGGGGGTCGTAGGTCTGGGCGAGCCAGCCGGTCAGGGGGCCGCCGATCGGGGTCGAGCCGAGGAAGACGACCGAGTAGAGGGCCATCACCCGGCCCCGCATCTCGGGGGCGACGGCGAGCTGCAGGCTGGAGTTGATCGTCGCCGCGAAGGTGACCGCGGCAGCGCCGAGGACGGCGAGGGTGACGATCTCCAGGGCCAGCGCCGGCATCGCCGCCGAGAGCAGGGCCGAGACGCCGAAGGCGAGGGCGCCGCCGGCGATCAGCTTCGGCCCGGTGCGGCCGTGGTGGCCGTTGATCAGCGCCCCGGCGATCGAGCCGACCGCCATCGCCGCGACCATCGCCGCGTAGGTGAGGGCGCCGCCGCCGAAGCTGAACTTGGCCAGCAGCGGCAGCACCACCTGGAAGTTGAAGCCGAGCGTCCCGACCAGGGCCATCAGCGCCAGCGGCACGGCCAGCTCCGGGGTGCGGGCGACGTAACGCAGCCCGGCCCGGATCGCGCCGGGACCGCGCGGCGCCACCGGCTCGGTGTGCAGCTTGGCGGTGTCCATCCCCGAGAGGGCGAAGATCATCGCCGCGAAGGTGAGCGCGTTGAGCGCGAAGCAGGGGACGACGCCGAAGGCGGCGATCAGGATCCCGGCGAAGGCGGGGCCGACGATCCGCGCCGCCTGGACGATGACGCTGTTGAGGCTGACCGCGTTGACTACCCGGTCGGGGCCGACCATCTCCATCACGAAGCTCTGCCGGGTCGGGTTGTCGACGGCGTTGACGGTCCCCATCGCGAAGACGCCGAGAAAGACCATCCAGGGCTCGACGACACCGGTCGCGGTGACGGCGAAGAGGCCGACGGCCGGAATCGCCATCAGCGCCTGGGTCGCGATCAGCAGCTGGCGTTTGGGGAGGCGGTCGGCGAGCACCCCGCCCCAGGCTCCGATCAGCAGCATCGGCAGGAACTGCAGGGCGGTGGTGAGGCCGACCGCGATGCCGGAGTCGGTGAGGCTGAGGATCAGCCAGATCGCCGCCACCGTCTGCATCCAGGTGCCGGAGAGGGAGATCAGCTGGCCGGCGAAGTAGCGCCGGTAGTTGGGGACTTCGAGCGAGTTGAAGGAGCGTCGCAGGTGGTACCTCATGGGCGCTGCTCGCGCCCGGACCGCGGCTCACCCTCCCTCATCCGGTCGAGGATCTCCGCGGCGCGCTCCAGCGTCTCGACCTCGTCGGCCGTGAGCTCGCGCATGCGCCGCGCCAGGTAGGCGTTCTTGCGACCGCGCAGGCGCCGCAGCCGCTCGCGCCCGGCGGCGTTGACCGCGACCAGGGAGCTGCGGCCGTCGGCGGGGTCCGGCGTGCGGTCGACCAGACCCTCACGCTCCAGGCAGCCGAGCGTGCGGGTGATCGTCGGCCGCTGCACGCGCTCGATCTCGGCCAGCTCGCTGGGCGTCAGCGGGCCGTGGCGCTCGACCGTGGCCAGCGCCGAAACCGAAGTCGGGGTGAGGCCGCTGGTCTCCGCCGCCGCCTCCTGCCGCAGCCGCCGCGTCGTGCGGACCAGCGCCATCCGCAGCTTCGCGGCGGTGTCGGTGAGGGAGATCTGCGTGGGCTCAGTGGTCATTGATTAGCGTTGATAATTAGTTTAGCAAATTACTTTCCCTTTAACCACTATTGGGTAGCGTGCCGCCGGTGAGCGAAGCGGCGATCACGGTCAGCGGCCTGCGCAAGTCCTACGGCGAGCACGAAGCGGTGCGCGGGATCGAGTTCGAGGTCGCCGCCGGCGAGGTCTTCGGCTTCCTCGGCCCCAACGGCGCCGGCAAGACGACGACGATCGAGATCCTCGAGGGCTACCGCGAGCGCTCCGGCGGCGAGGTCTCGGTGCTCGGTGTCGACCCCGGGGCGCCGACCCGCGCCTGGCGCAACCGCGTCGGCCTCGTCCTCCAGGAATGCGAGCTCGACCCGCTGTGGACGGTCGCGGAGGCGGTCTCGCTCTTCGCCCGCTTCTACGAGCGGCCGCGGCCGGTGGCGGCGACGATCGACCTGGTCGGCCTCGGCGACAAACGCGACGCCCGCGTCGCCACTCTCTCCGGCGGCCAGAAACGGCGCGCCGACGTCGCGATCGGGATCATCGGCGACCCCGACCTGATCTTCCTCGACGAGCCGACCACCGGCTTCGACCCGAGCGCCCGCCGCGACGCCTGGAACATGATCGAGGGGCTGAAGGCGCTCGGCAAGACCGTCTTCCTCACCACCCACTACATGGACGAGGCCCAGCACCTCGCCGACCGGGTCGCGATCCTCCGCGACGGCCGCATCGTCGCCCAGGGCCGGACCGAGGAGCTCGGCGGCGAGCTCGGGCGCCGGACCGTGATCGGCTTCAGCCTCAACGGCGGCCTCTCCGTCGAGGACGTGCGCGGCGCAATCGGAGCGGCGCAGGTGGCGGTCGCCGGCAACCGGGTGGAGATCGAGACCGAGTCGCCGCAGCCCGACCTCTACCGCCTGCTGGGTCTGGCCGAGCAGCGCAAGGTCGAGCTCGACGAGCTCGAGGTCCGGCGGCCGAGCCTCGAGGACATCTTCCTCGAGCTGACCCGCGCCGAGGCGGAGGAGTCGTGAACGACCGCGGCGTCGTCCTCGCCCAGGCGCGGATGGCGATCCTCGTCGCCCTGCGGACGCCGCGGGTGCTGATCTTCACCGCCGCCTTCCCGCTGATCCTGCTCGTCCTCTTCAACTCGATCTTCAGCAAGGGCGGCAACGAAACGACGACGCTGCCGGGGGATCTGAAGCTCAGCGCCGAGGCCTACTTCACGGCCGGGATCATCGCCTACTCGGTCGCGCTCTCGACCTTCACCACGCTCGCCGTCTCGCTCACCACCCAGCGCGAGAACGGCCAGCTCAAGCGCTACCGCGGCACGCCGATGCCCCCCTGGACCTTCATCGCCGCCCAGATCACCCGCGCCAGCGCCCAGGCGCTGCTGATGACGGCGCTGCTGCTCGGCGTCGGCGCTGTCGCCTACGGCGTCCCGGTCCCCGCTTCGACCTTCCCCGCCTTCATCGTCTACGTCCTGCTCGGGACGGCGACGATGTGCTCGCTCGGGATCGCGCTCAGCGCCTTCACCCCGAACCCCGACGCCGCCTCGACGATCGCCCCGTTCTCGGTCGTGATGCTCTCCTTCGTCTCCGGGGTCTGGATCCCGGTCGACCAGCTGCCGAGCTGGCTGGAAACGGTCGGCAAGGTCTTCCCGCTCTACCACCTGGCGCTGGGGCTGCAGACGACGCTGGCGCCGGGCGCCAGCGGCACCGGCCTCGAACTCGGCAACGTCATCGTCCTTCTGGTCTGGTGTGCCGTGGGCATCCGGATCGCGAGCAAACGCTTCAAGTGGGAGCCGCAGGCGGCGAAGGCGTGAGCCGCGAGGTCGTGCTCGACCCGCAGCGGGCGTCCGCTGGGACGCCTTCGAGGAGTGGTTCGAGGAGGACGAGTGGATCTGGACCCACCCGCGGACGCCGTTCTCCTGAAGCGCCGCTAGACCTCGGCCCGCTCCACCTCGGCCGCCAGCGACTCCAGCAGCTCGATCATCTTCTGGTGGTAGCCGGTGCCGACCCTCAGCGCCCGCTCCTGGCCCTCCATGCCCTCGACCCCGCGGACCGCGTCCAGGTACTCGCCGAACTCCTCCAGCTTGCCGCGGTGCCAGGCGATCCGGGCCGCGAGCAGCGGCCCCGGGTCGCCGCCGGCGAAGACTTTCAGCACCGCCTCCTCTTTCAGCTGGGGCGCGGAGGCGGACGGGTCCGCGGCCCACTCGCGCAGCGCCTCGCGGCCGGCCTCGGTCAGCGCGTAGACCCGTTTGCGACGGCCGCCCTCCTCCTGGCGGGCGGTCAGGTAGCCGGCTTTGGCGAGTCGCGCCGGCTCCTCGTAGGCGGTCGTGTGCGGGACCGGCCAGAAGTTCTGGATCGAGCTGTCGAGCGCCTGCTTGAGGTCGTACGAAGTCGCCTCGCCGCCGCACTGATCGAATAGGGCGAGAACCGCGTAGGAAGTTCCGGTGAGACGGATTGGGTTGCTTTTCATGATTCGAGTCGTATAGTACGGGACGAACGGTGAACACCACGCGGGAGGGCGAAATGGCCAGCACCGGATCCAGCAACGACATCTTCACCGGCCAATCGGACCACGACGCCGTCGTCGTCGGCGCCAGCCTCGCCGGCTGCACGACGGCGATGCTCCTGGCCCGGGCCGGGGCGCGGGTGGCGCTGGTCGAGAAGTCTCCGGACCCCGCTGCCTTCAAGCGGATCTGCTCGCACTTCATCCAGGCCTCGGGCGTGCCGGTCTTCGAGCGCCTCGGCCTGCTCGACCAGGTCGAAGCCGCGGGCGCGGTCCGCTCCCACTTCCACGCCTGGACCCGGTGGGGCTGGATCGGAGCGCCGAAAGACGAGGCCGGGCTCTGTCTCAACCTGCGCCGCTCGGTGCTCGACCCGCTGATGCGCGAGGCCGCCGGCGCCGAGCCGGGCGTCGAGCTGATCCTCGGCCGCAGCGCCGAGCGCCTGCTCTGGGACGGCGAAACGATCGCCGGCGTCGTCGTCCGCGACCGCGACGGCCACGAGACCCGGCTGCGGGCGCCGCTCACGGTCGGCGCCGACGGCCGCGACTCGCGCATCGCCGAGCTCTCGGGTGTCCCGGTCAAGACCCGGCCCCACGGCCGGATCGCCTACGGCGGCTACTTCGAAGGGGCGACGCCGCCGCTGGCGCCCGACACGGCGATGTGGATGCTCGACCCCGACTGGGTCGCCGCCTTCCCGACCGACAGCGGCCTCACCTTCTACGCGGCGATGCCGACCAAGGACCGGCTGCCGGACTTCAAGCGCGACCCCGAGGCCGCCCTGGTCAAGCTCGTCGGCGACGCCCCCGAGGCGCCGCCGATCCGCGAGGGGCGGGCGATCGAACCGGTGCTCGGCAAGGTCGACATGCTGAACCGGGCCCGGCGGCAGACGGCGCCCGGCCTGGCGCTGGTCGGCGACGCGGCGCTGGCGATCGACCCGATCTTCGGCGTCGGCTGCGGCTGGGCGCTGCAGTCGGGGGAATGGCTGGCGGACGCGGTCGCGCCGGCGTTGGCAGGTTCCGAGCCGCTTGGTCCCGCGCTCGAGCGCTACCGCAAGCGCCACACGCGCGAACTGCGCTGGCACGCCTTCATGATCCACGACTACTCGAGCGGGAGGAAGCTGACGCCACCGGAAAAGGCGCTGTTCAAGGCCGCCGTCAACGATCCGGCGGTCGCGGCGGCCTTCGACCGGGTCGGCACCCGCCGCTCGCAGCCGCTGCGGGAACTGGCCCGCATCTTCCCCCGCCTCGTCGCCGACTCGCGCCGGCCGGTCGCCGCATGAGCGTCGCCAAGGTCGAGCGCTCGCGCGTCTCCGTTGCCGGCACCGCGACGCGGCTGCTGCAGGCCGGGCCGGCCGACGCGAACGAGGCGGTCGTCTTCGTCCACGGCAACCCCGGCTCGGCGGACGACTGGGAGCAGCTGATCGCGGCCGCCGCCGGCACCGGCAAGCGGGCGCTCGCCACCGACCTGCCCGACTTCGGCGAAACCGTCGCCGCCCCCGGCTTCGAGTACAGCCCCTTCGGCTACGCGGTCTTCCTCGGCGAGACGCTGCGACAGCTCGGGGTCGAGCGCGTCCACCTCGTCCTCCACGACTTCGGCGGCCCGATCGGGCTCGTCTGGGCGGCGATGAACGCCGACGCCCTCGCCAGCGTCTCCCTGATCGACACCGGCATCCTGCCCGGCTACAAGTGGCACCGGCTGGCGCGGATCTGGCGCACGCCCGGCCTCGGCGAGCTGTTCCAGGCGACCGCGACCCGGAGCGCCTTCCGCACCCTCGTCAACCGCGGCGAGCCGCGCGGCCTGCCGCGGCCGTTCATCGACCAGATGTACGACCACTACGACCGCCGCACCAAACGGGCGGTGCTGAAGCTCTACCGGGCGACCGACGATCCGGGAGCCGCAGCGAAGGAGTTCTCGGCCCTGATGGCGCCGCGCGACATCCCGGCCCTGGTCATCTGGGGCGAGCACGACGCCTACCTGCCGGCCGCCTTCGCTGAGCGCCAGCGCAACGCCTTCCCTTCCGCCGAGGTCCATGTGCTGCCGAGCAGCGGCCACTGGCCCTTCGCCGACGCGCCGGAGACCGTCGAAAGGCTCCTGGTCGAGTTCTTCAGCCGGTAACGCCGCATCCGTAGTCTGTCTGAGGTGACCGACGCCGCCGCCGCTCGGGACAAACGCTGGATCGCCCTGATCCTGCTCTGCGTCGCCCAGTTCGTCGTCGTCCTCGACGCCTCGATCGTCAACGTCGCGCTGCCGACGATCGGCGAAGCGCTCGACTTCTCCGAGAGCAACCTGCCCTGGGTCGTCAACGCCTACGTACTGACCTTCGGCGGCTTCCTCCTGCTCGGTGGCCGCCTCGCCGACCTGCTCGGCCGCCGCCGCGTCTTCATGGCCGGGCTCGTCCTCTTCGCGATCGCCTCGCTGGCGGGCGGGCTGGCGACCAACTCGGGTCAGCTGATCGCCGCCCGCGCCGTGCAGGGCCTCGGCGCCGCGATCCTCTCCCCCGCCGCCCTTTCGATCGTCGCCACCACCTTCCGCGACGGCGCCGAGCGCAACAAAGCGCTGGGGATCTGGGGCGCGGTCGCCGGCTCCGGCGGCGCCGCCGGCGTCCTCCTCGGCGGCGTCCTCACCGAAAGCCTCGGCTGGGAATGGGTGCTCTGGGTCAACGTCCCGATCGGGATCGTCGCCGCCCTGATCGCGCCCAGCCTGATCGCCGAAACCCGCGAGGAGGGCGAGGTCCGCCACTTCGACGTCGCCGGCGCGGTGACGATCACGCTCAGCCTCTCGGCCCTCGTCTTCGGCCTGCTCGACGCCGAAAGCGCCGGCTGGGGCTCGGCGCAGACGATCCTCACCCTGGTCGGCTCGGCCGTCCTGTTGGCCGCCTTCATCGCGATCGAGCGCCGCTCGCGGGCGCCGCTCGTCCCCTTCTCGATCTTCCGCATCCGCACGATCACCGGCGCCAACGTGGTCGGCATCCTCACCGGCGCCTCGCTGTTCTCGATGTTCTTCTTCATCTCCCTCTATATGCAACAAGTGCTCGGCTACAGCCCGATCAAGGCCGGTCTCTCCTACCTGCCGCTGGCGGTCTCGATCATCCTCGCCGCCGGCATCGCCTCGCAGCTGGTGACCAAAGTCGGCTTCAAGCCCGTCCTCGCCGCCGGTATGGCGCTGATCGCCGGCGGCCTCGTCTGGTTCTCCCAGATCTCGGTCGACGGCACCTTCGTCAGCGACATCCTCGGCCCCTCGCTGCTGGCCGCGGTCGGCCTCGGCTTCGCCTTCGTCCCGGTCACGATCGCCGCCGTCTCCGGGATCGAGGACCGCGAGCAGGGCCTCGCCAGCGGACTGATCAACACCTCCCAGCAGGTCGGCGGCGCCCTCGGCCTGGCGATCCTCGCCGCCGTCGCCAACGGCATCATCGGCTCCTCCCACGAGCCGGCGAAGCTGGTCGAAGGCTTCCAGTCGGCCTTCATGGTCGGCGCCGTCTTCGCCGCCCTCGGCTTCATCGCCACCCTGTTCCTGATCCGCAGCAGCGACAGCCGCGCCCACGTCGAGCTCAGCAACCAGCTGGCGACCGAAGCGGATTAGGAGGCCACGCCACCACGCTTGCAACATTTACCCCCCTCTGGCGGGGTGAATGTTGCGAATGCTCGGGGCGCCGTCCGGGGGAGATCTGGCTTCCCGTACGGCGATCGGTTAGGCTGCCGCCGTCTCGTGACCCTTCGCCGCCCGATCACCGTTTTCGCTGCTCTCGCGCTGCTCGGCCTCGCTGTGCTCGCGCTCGGCACCCAGGGCCGCGCCGCGACGACCGGGGTGACCGGGGTCGACAACTCGGCCTGCGGGCCGGTCCAGTACGGCGGCGCCGGCCAGGCGCAGGCGCTGATCGTCTCCGACCTGCCGCTGCAGGGCGACTCGCGGCGGCGCTCGCTGCAGATGAACGACGCGATCCAGATCGTGCTCGAAGGCGCGCAGTGGAAGGCGGGCGGGCGCACCGTCGCCTTCCAGGCCTGCGACGACTCGCTCGCCGACACCGGCCTTTGGAGCAAGTCGCAGTGCCAGAAGAACGCCCGTGCCTACGCCGCCGACCCGACCGTGCTCGGCGTGATCGGCACCTACAACTCCGGCTGCGCCGAAGCGATGATCCCGATCCTCGGCCAGGCCACCGGCGGCGGCCTGGCGATGGTCTCGCCCGGCAACACCCTGATCTGCCTCACCCAGTCGAGCCCGAGCTGCGGCAAGGGCGAGCCGGGGAGCCTCTACCCGGCGCGGCGCAACTACGCCCGGGTCGTCCCCAACGACGCCTACCAGGGAGCGGCGCTGGCCCAGTTCGCCCGCACCCAGGAAATCAGCCGTGCCTACGTCCTCTACGCCGGCGGCGACCCGACCAGCCTCGGCCAGGCGAAGACCTTCCGCGGCGCCGCCCGCAAGCTCGGGATCACGATCACCGGCTTCCGCGCCTGGAACCAGAACGCCTCCAGCTACAAGGGCCCGATGAACACGATCGGGATGACCGACACCGACGCGATCCTGCTCGCCGGCCTGACCGAAGAGAACGGCGCCCAGCTGATCAAGGACAAGGTCGCCGTCCTCGGCCCCAACGCCGGCCCGATCAAGCTGCTGGCGCCCGACGGCTTCGCCCAGCAGTCGACCATCGACCTCGCCGGCGCCGCCTCGAAGGGAATGTTCGCCAGCGTCCCCGGCCTCGTCCCCCAGGACCTGACCGGACCCGGCAAGCAGCTCGTCTCGCAGCTGAAGAAGAAGGTCAGCGGCCCGGTCGAACTGTTCGCCCCCTACGCCGGCCAGGCGGCAGAAGTCCTGCTCGGCGCGATCGCCCAGAGCGGCGAACGCTCCGGCGTGATCGGCGCCGTCCGCGCGACCAAGGTCAAGAACGGGATCATCGGCAGCTTCAACATCCTCGGCAGCGGCGATCCCAGCATCGCCCCGATCACGGTCTCCGAAGCCCGCAACAGCTTCGTCCCGACCGAAGTCGTCCGGCCCGGCCAGGGCCTGGTCAAGGCCGCCCGCCAGGGCTGATTCGGCGCGGCGAGCCTGTGCGGCCAGTGGTACCTTGATCACGGGTATCAGCTGTCTGCGGGGTGGTCCCCCGCTTCGCCAGACTCGACCCGCTCCGGCGGGTCTTGTCGTTTCCGGGACCGTGGCAGTCATTTCCTCCGCTATGCGGGTGAAATGACTGCCACAGAGCGCAGGTAGGCACCGAGCGCTCGGCGTCGAAGCAATTGCGGTGAGCTCCGCCGACGCAGCCGCCAGGGCTGAGAAGACCGCCGCCGCCGAGGCGAAACCGATGCACTACGCGCCGGGGATGGATGCGCGCAGCACGCGGGTCGCCGAACGGCTGAACACGCCGATGCTGATCGCGGCGGCCCTGACGCTGCCGACCGTGGCGATCTCCGAGTCGAGCCCCGGCGGCGCCCTGCAGGTGATCGCGATCGCCCTCAACTGGATCACCTGGACCGCCTTCCTGATCGAGCTGGTGGTGATGCTCGCCGTCGTCCCCGATCGCTGGGCCTGGATCAAGCGCCACCCGCTCGACGTCGTCATCGTCGTCCTCACGCCGCCGATCCTGCCGGCCGGCCTGCAGAGCCTGCGGGTGCTGCGCCTGCTCCGCCTCCTGCGGCTGCTGCGACTGGCGCAGCTCTCGCGCGAGGTCTTCTCGCTCGAGGGGCTGCGCTACGCGATGCTGCTCGCCCTGCTCACCGTGATCGGCGGCGCTGCTCTGTTCCAGGCCTTCGAGTCGAGCCAGCACATCGACTTCGCCGAAAGCCTCTACTGGTCGGTGACGACGATGACCACGCTCGGCTCCGACATCAACCCGACCACGACCGGCGGCCGGGTCGTCTCGACCGTCACCCTGCTGGTCGGCATCGGCTTCGTCGCCCTGCTCACCGGCGCCTTCGCCCAGCGCTTCCTCTCCCCCGAAATCGTTTCGCTCGAGGAAGAGCTGGCGGCGGAGGAGATGAGCGCCGAGGCGATGGCGCTGCGCGAGCTGCGCAGCGTCCAGGAACAGCTGCAGGCGCTCGAGGTCGCGGTCGAACAGATGGTGAGGAAGAACAGCGGCTAGAGCGCCGCGGCGACCGCCGCCAGGTCCGGCACCGGCTCGTCCCTGCTCAGCACCGTCAGCAGCGCCGCCACCACCTGCGGGTCGAACTGCGACCCGGCGCAGCGTTCCATCTCGGCGACCGCCGCCGCGACCGGCATCGCCTCGCGGTAGGAGCGGGTGGTCGTCATCGCGTTGAAGGAGTCGCAGGCGGTGATCACCCGCGCCTCGATCGGGATCTCCTCGCCGATCAGCCCGTCCGGGTAGCCGCCGCCGTCCCAGGCCTCGTGGGAGGCGCGGACGATGACCCCGATCTCGGCCATGAAGCCGCCGATCCGCTCCAGCATCCGCTGGCCCTCGATCGTGTGGGTCTTCATGATCGCCCACTCGCGCTCGTCGAGCGGCCCGTGCTTGTTGATGATCTCGTTCGGGACCGCGATCTTGCCGACGTCGTGGAGCAGGGCGCCGAACTCGACGTTGCGGCGGCCGTCGGGCCCGAGGCCGAGCTCGTCGGCGACGTCGAGCGAGAGGCGGACGACGCCACGGCTGTGCTCGCCGGTGTAGGTGTCGTCGGCCTCGACCACGTCGCCGAGCAGCAGCGCCGTTCCCTGGTACGCGTCGTTCAGCTCAGCCAGCTGCCCAAGCCGTTCCTGGCGCTCCTTGGAGAAGATCCGGAGGACGAAGAAGAGCGGCGCGACCAGCGCCACCGCCCAGCCGCCGTAGCCGCTGGTCGCGGCGAAGGCGACGACGAGGCCGAGCAGCGAGAGCGCGACGTCGATCGCGTAGATCGGCTTCACCTCCCGCAGCAGCCCCAACAGCGAGGAGCGGTCGTCGAAGAGCCGGTCGCGGATCGCGGCGGCGGCGAAATCGACCGCGAACTGAGCCGCCAGGGCCAGCGCCAGGATCCCGAACCGTTCGTCCGGGGCGACGTCCCCGGCAAGGACCAGAACCAGGGCCGGCCCCAGCGCGAACCAGCTGTTGCTGGCCGCAGTCAGCAGCCAGCTCGGCGCGATCCGGCCGCGGAGGACGTCGGGCGCCATCCCCAGCGCCAGGGCCGGGACGAAGAGCAGCGGCACCACCGCCGGCGGCAGTGCGAACAGCATCGGCACGAAGACCGCCTGAGTCGGGACGGTGAAGCCGGGGCCGACGTCGATGCGGACGTTGCTGGCGATCGCCACCGCCGCCACATAGATCGCCGCCGTCGCCAGCGAGAAGCTTTCGACGCCGCCGAGCACGGCAAGGGCGACCGCGGCGGCGAGGAAGAGGGCGCCGCCGAACAGTTCGGCCCGGCGCAGGGCAGGGCTCATCGGTCGGGCTCGCAACGAATGCGAATCCCTGGTGCGCTCGGCTTCCTTGATGGCTTCGACGGACAAAAGTTTCAGCTTGTATCGCCCGCTTGGCGCCCCGGCCTTAAGTACTCACCATTCCTTGCGCCGCCTGGAATCCGACGAACGTCCAGCCGATTCGTCAACACACGTCCAGGCCCCTTGCATCTGCAGCCCTCCCCCGCAGATAGTTCCCGCTCACGAAGTTCAAACCCAACTCATACGAAAAGCACTGAAAAAGGCAAACCCGTCGCGAGGCGGGGACGCAAAGCCAGAGGTCTCGCAAGA
This sequence comes from Solirubrobacterales bacterium, assembly GCA_035689305.1. Lineage (GTDB taxonomy): Bacteria > Actinomycetota > Thermoleophilia > Solirubrobacterales > 70-9 > VAYN01. Next base: position 115,950 of record DASSLT010000016.1, read on the forward strand.
GATAGCTCGGTCGCCAGTGAGACGTCACGGAGGACGCAATGTCTCTGTTTCGCCCCACGGCACATGTACTCGGATCGGCACGGAAGCTCGTCTTCCTCGTTGCTCTGTGCCTTGGCCTGCTCGGCCTCTTCTCCAGCTCCGCCCTCGCTGACTCCTGGCACCACGGGCACTGGGGCTACTACGGCGGGCACTGGGACGGCAGCGGCAAGCCGGCTTCCGCCAAAGCCAACTCGGAACTCGCGGTCTGCCCGGGCCAGACGTTCTCGCAGCCGTTCCTCGAGTTCGGCGACGAAAACTTCTACACCGAAGCCCAGGACAGCGACTTCGACGCGGGCAGCGGCGACTGGACCCTGCGCAACGGCGCCAGGCTCGTCGGCGCCACCGACCCCGACGGCAGCGCCGGCGGAGCGCTGGAGCTGCCGGCCGGCGCCTACGCGATCAGCCCCCCGGTCTGCGTCACCCTCCAGTACCCGACTGCCCGCGCCTGGGTGCGCACGGTCGGCGGCTGGGGCGGGGTCACCGTCAGCGTCTACTACGCGAAAGCGAAGTACGGCCTCGCGGCCGCCGACGACGTCGGCTATCTCGGCTCGGACGGCGCCTGGGACCTCTCCGACCCGTTCGAAGTCAAGCCCGAGCTGGCGGGCGACGCCGAAGGCACCCGCGAAGTCCGCTTCGTCTTCTCGAACCGGACCTGGAGCAGCGTCTTCGACCTCTCGGGTCTGTTCGTCGACCCGCGGATGAGGTGAGATCCATTCCTGGCTCAGGACGGTCGCCGTCGGCGGCTGGGTCACCCTCCTCATGTGCGTCGCCGGCGTCGTCCACGTCGCCGCCTTCGCCGAACCCGAGCGCCGGCTTCAGCTTGCGGGACTGGTCGCCCTCACCGGCTTCCTCGGCGCGGCTGCCCTTTGGCTGGTCCCGTGGCGGCGAGTTGTCGCCTCGCGGTGGCGGGAAGCGGCCATCTTCACCTGGTGAGCGCTGACGATCGGCATCGTCGTCGCCATCGCCGCGCTCGACGGCGGCGCCCGCAGTCCCCTGGTCCTCGCTCTCGTCCTGCCCGCCGTCTTTGCCTCCCTCGCGCTCTCGCTGCGGCGGGTTGCCCTGGGCGGCCAGCTCTCCCGCAGCTCCCGCGCCGACCTCGACCTCTTCAAGACCTACAACGACCTCTACCGCGTCTGCGGCTCCGGTCACTACCGGCGCAAGCTGCTGCGCCGCGACGAGCTGGCGCGGGTCGCCTAAGCAGGGATCGCGCTAGTCCTCGCCGTCGCTTTCCGCGGCGATCTTTGTCTCCAGTTCCGCCATCACCCCAGGGTCGCGCAGCGTCGTCACGTCGCCCAGGGCCCGGCCCTCGGCGATGTCTCTGAGCAGCCGGCGCATGATCTTGCCAGAGCGGGTCTTCGGCAGGTCATCGGCCCAGATGATCCGTTTCGGGCGGGCGAATTTGCCGATCCGGGTCGCCACCTCCTCACGGATGCCGTCGAGGAGCTGATCGGAGGGCTCGGTGTTGCCGTTCAAGGTGACGAAGGCACAGATCGCCTGGCCGGTGTCCTCGTCTGATTGGCCGATCACCGCGGCCTCGGCGACGTTGGGATGGGCGACGATCGCCGACTCGACCTCGGCAGTTGAGAGGCGGTGGCCGGAGACGTTGACGACGTCATCGATGCGGCCGATCACCCAGAAGTAGCCGTCAGCGTCACGGCGGGCGGCGTCGCCGACCAGGTAGCGCTCCTTGCCGAACCTGGCGAAGTAGGTCTCGATGAAGCGATCGTCCTCCTTGTAAAGGCCGCGGAGCATCGAGGGCCAGGGGCGCTCCAAGATCAGCAGGCCCTGGCCCTCGGCCAGCGGCGTGCCCTCGCGCTCGTCGACGACCTCGGCGCTAACCCCCGGGAACGGCGTGGTCGCCGAGCCCGGCTTGGTGGCGGTGATGCCCGGCAGCGGCGTGATCATGATCGCGCCGGTCTCCGTCTGCCACCAGGTGTCGACGATCGGGCACCTTTCGCCGCCGATCACCTTGTGGTACCAGAGCCAGGCCTTGGGATTAATCGGCTCGCCGACCGAGCCCAGGAGGCGGAGGGATGAGAGGTCGAACTTCTCCGGGATCTCAGCTCCCCATTTGATGAAGGTGCGGATCGCGGTCGGGGCGGCGTAGAGGATCGTCGCCTTCGTCGCCTCGATCGTCTCCCACCAGACGCCCTGGTGGGGGTAGTCGGGTGCCCCCTCCCACATGACGCTGGTGACGCCGTTGGCGAGCGGGCCGTAGACGATGTAGGAGTGGCCGGTGATCCAGCCGACATCGGCGGCGCACCAGTAGACGTCCTGGTCGGGCTTTAGGTCGAAGACGTAGCGGTGGGTTGCCGTCACCCCCGTCATGTAGCCGCCGGTGGTGTGGAGGATCCCCTTCGGCTTCGCGGTCGAGCCGGAGGTGTAGAGGATGAAGAGGGGGTGCTCGGCCTCCATCGGCTCCGCCGGGCACTCGGGATCGGCGGCGGCGAGGATCTCCTCATAGAAGACGTCGCGGCCGTCTTTCATCGGGCAATCGATGCCGGTGTGGGCGACGACGACGATCGTCTCCAGGCTCTGAAGGTCGCCCATCTGCTCGTCGACGGCGGCCTTGATCGGAGCGGTCCTGCCCTTGCGGCGGGCACCGTCGACGGTGATCAGCGCCTTTGCCTCAGAGAACTCCATCCGCTCTCTGACCGACTCGGCGCTGAAGCCGCCGAAGACGACGTTGTGGATCGCGCCGATCCGGGCGCAGGCCAGCATCGCGACGGCGACCTCGGGGATCATCGGCAGGTAGATGCCGACGACGTCGCCCTTCTCGACGCCCTGGTTCTTCAGCGCGTTGGCGAAGCGCTGGACGTCGCGGTGCAGCTCGGCGTAGGTGACGTCGCGGGCCTCCCCCTCCTCACCGCGCCAGTGGTAGGCGACGCGGGAGCCGTTGCCGGCTTCGACGTGGCGGTCGAGGCAGTTGTGGGAGGCGTTGAGGCGGCCGTCCTCGAACCACTTGTAGAACGGCGGGTTGGAGTCGTTCAGGCCCTGGCTCGGCTCGGTCTCCCAGTCGAGGAGCTCCTTTGCCTGGGCCAGCCAGAAGGCCTCGGGGTCGGCGGCGGCCTCCTCGTAGATGGCGGGGTCCGACCACAGGGCCTGCTCACGGAACTCCGTCGGTGGCTCGAAGCGCTCGATCTCGAGCATCGCCTCCAGGTCGCGCTCAAGGCTCGACCCCTGCTCCTCAGTAGCCATCCACCTCTCCTCTCGATCCCGACCAGCCAGGCGACGATCGTACTCAGAGATCGGGATCGCGGCAGACGCGCCGCTGTCGACTCAGACAGTCTCGGCGCGCTCGCGGATCGTCGCCTGCGCCGCCGACACCCGCGCCACCGGGACGCGATAGGGCGAGCAGGAAACGTAGTCGATGCCGGAGCGGACCGAGACCAGCAGCGGGTCGTCGGGGTCACCGAGCGTCTCGGTCGAAAGAACTCAGAACGCAGTTCCCTCCGCATAGCGAGCAAAACTGCGTTCTCGGCCAGCTCCTGGACCGAACCCTCTGCCTCCCTCACGCCCCACCTAGAAAGCGAAGATCGCGAGCGAGACGAGGCCGGCGACGATGCAGTAGATCCCGAACGGGGTCAGCCGGTTGGTCTCGAAGAAGCGCAGCAGGAACTTGACCGCGAGCCAGGTGGTCGCGGCCGCGACCAGGGCGGCGACCAGGGCCTGGCCGCGGACCCCGTCGCCGGCCGAGCCGAGCAGGTCGGGCAGCTTGAGGAAGCCGGCGGCGGCGATGATCGGCGTCGCCAGCAGAAAGGCGTAGCGGGCGGCGTCCTCGTTCGAGAGCCCGGTCATCAGCCCCCCTCCCATCGTGATCCCGGAGCGCGAGATGCCGGGGATCAGCGCCGCGGCCTGGGCGGCGCCGATCGCCAGCGCCTGCTTGAAGCTCATCCGGGCGATGCGGGCGTCGCCGTCGCCTTCCCAGTCGCCGGCGTGCGGCCGGCGCCGCCGCAGGCTCTCGAAGGCGAGCAGCAAGAGGCCGTTGACGGTGAGGAAGATCGCCGCCGAGGTCGGCGAGGCGAAGAGATCGCGCAGCTTGTGCTCCAAGGCGAGGCCGAGGATCCCAGCCGGGATCGTCCCGATCACGATCACCCAGCCGAGCCGGGCGTCGCTGTCGTCGGGGTCGAGCCGCCCGCCGGCGCGGACCGTGCGGCCGAGCCCGCGCAGGATCCGCTTCCAGTCCTCGAGAAAGAAAAAGAAGAGGACGATCGCCGTCGCGCAGTGGGTGGCGACGAGGAAGGCGAGGAAGAATTCGTCGTTCTGGTGGATGTCCCAGCCGAACAGCGAGGGCGCGATCACCGCGTGGCCGAGGCTGGAGATCGGAAATGGCTCCGCGATCCCCTGCAGGGCGCCGAGGACGATGGCCTGGAAGTAGGAGATCGGTTCCAGGCGGCGACCCTATGGCCGCTTTCTAAAGCCCCGATTAGCGGGCGCTTTTAGAGCCCGGCCGGGTGGCGCGCGACGAAGCCTTCGGGCGAGTCGACCCAGGGGTTGTGCCAGCGCGGGCCGGGGCCGCCGACGGTGTCGAAGGCGATGCCGGCGATCACCATCCAGGCGTGTTCGGCGTTGGCGTAGACCGTGATCCACTTGCCGGCGCCCGGTTCGCCCCAGGTCTCCAGACCGGTCGAGTCGAGCGGGCTTTCGAGCAGGCCGGCGCCGTGCAGGGCGAAGCTGACCGCGCCCGAGCAGTCGTAGCCGGACGATTCGAAGGAGCCGTGGCCGCCGCCCCAGATGTAGGGCGTCATCGCGATCGCGTTGCCGGCCGAGATCGCGTCCTTGACCGCCTGCGGCGCCGAGGCCGGCGCGCTGGCCTGGCTTTCGTTCAGCACCTGCGCTTCTTCGCCGGGGTTGAGCGGCGGCGGCACCTGCGCGGTGGGAACGCCGGTGGTGCCGCCTTCGGAGGCGATCTGGTTGGAGATCGAGGCGAGGTTGCTGCTCAGCGCTTCTTCGCGGCTTTCGAGCGATTCCATCGCTGCGCGGCGTTCGTGCTGGGCGGCCTGCAGTTCGGCGAAGCGCGATTCCGCTTCGGCGGTGGCGGCGGCGACTTCCTGCTCGAGCGCGGCGACCGAGTCGCGCGCCGCTTCGACCGCGTCGCGGTGCTCGGTCAGCTGGCCGACGGCCTTGGTCACCTCGTCGCGCAGCGTCTTCACCCGCTCGACGACCGAGTCGTCATAGCTCTGAATACGGCTCAGGTATTCGGTCTGCGCCGCCATCTCGTTCCAGTCTTCGGATTCGAGGATCGCGTTGACCAGGTCGGGCGAGCCGGCCTCGTAGATCGCGACCAGGCGTTCGCGCAGCAAGCCGAGGGCGCGGCCGAGCTGCTCCCGCACCCGTTCGAGATGCGCTTCTTCGGCTTCGAGCGCCTTCGTCGCGGCCTCGAGCTGGGCCTGCTTTTCGGCCAGTTCGGCCTCGACCGCGGCCCGCTTCTGGCGCAGCGCCGAGACTTCGCCGATCATCGAGTCGATCGCCGCGTTCTGTTCGGCGATCGTTTCCGCCAGCGCCGCCGAGTTGGCCTGCACCCCTTCGAGCTTGTCGCGGGTGGATTCGAGTTCTTCCTGCGGGGTCTCCGCCGGAGCGTTCCCCGCCAGCGAGATCGAGACGACGCTGAGGGCCGCCAGCAGCAGGGCCGCGAACAGCAGCGCCCGGCGCCTGATCGCGCCTGAGTGGGTGTCTGGGAGGTTGGACCGCATCGCGTAGCCGCTGACCCAAGCGAGGATCAGGCAGTGGACGGGCAGGCTAGCGAAGTCGCCCAATAATTGTTAGGAGTTGCTAATAACCTGCAACTTCCCTTGCAAATCGACCATTTTCAGGGGCCGAGAAGGACTTCGAAAGGCTTCGTTGACGGCCCGGCCTCCCCCATCGCAGGCGGGAAACCGGGCTGTCGGAACGCGCTCAGGCGAGCAGTTTCGCCTTCGCTTTCTCGAACTCGTCGGCCGAGAGGGCGCCCTTTTCCTTCAGCTCGTTGAGTTTGTGCAGTTCGTCGGCCGGGCTGGCGGCGTGGGCCTGCTGGCGGACGTAGGAATCGAAGTGCTGTTTGGCCTCCGCCTGGGCCTTGATCGTGCGGTCGCGCATGCCCTGGCCGCGGGCGATCAGATAGACCAGCGCCGTCAGGAACGGGATGAAGACGAGGAACAGCACCCATACCGCCTTCCACCACCCAGACAGTTCGTGATCCCGGAAGAGGTCGGTGAGGATCGTGATCAGGATCCAGATCCAGATCACGAAGAAGAAGATCTCGAGGGCGATGAGGAGGAGTTCCCCAAAGCTGATGTCTGCAAGCGGCACAGGCACTTCCTTTCGATAGGCGCAGGTGGTTGACGGGTCAATGAAACGCTATCCGGCTCCGAGCCGCATAGCAAACAGGGTGACCGCGACCGAGGTCGCGAGGTTGAGGCTGGAGACCCCCTCTCGCATCGGGATCGCGACGCGGGCGTCGGCCCGTTCGAGCAGGCCGCCGGTGAGCCCGTGGCGCTCGGTGCCGAAGGCGAGGATGGCGCGCGGCGGCACCTGGGCGGGATGCAGATCCTCCCCCTCCGGGTCGACGGCGAGCAGCGGCCGGTCGCTGGCCGGCAGCTCCCGGGTCGCCGTCACCGGCAGCGCGAAGTGCAGGCCGGCGGCGCCGCGGACCGCGTCCGGGTACCAGGGGTCGTGCTCGCCGGTGGTCAGCAGCGCCGCCGCGTCGGCCGCGGCGGCGACCCTCACGCAGGCGCCGATGTTGCCCATGTTGCGCGGGTCCTCGAGCAGGACGACGGGCGCCGGCCGCGGGTCGGCGAGCGTCGCCGCCAGGTCGACGGCCGGCCGGCGGGCGATCGCGACGATCCCGGTGCGCGGCACCAGCGGCACCATCCGCGCCAGGGTCTCGGCGTCGATCGTCGCGACCCGGTCGGCGCCGAAGCGGCCGGCGAGATCGGGGGCCAGCTCGCCCGCCAGCTCCTCGATCGCCGCCGGGTCGACGGCGTAGGCCTCGAGGACGTCGGCGCCGAAGCGGAGCGCGTGCTTGAGCGCGTGGAAGCCCTCGACCACGACCAGGTCGGGCTGGCGCCGGGCACGGCGGAAGCGGTGGATCAGCTCGTCGCCCACCGCGCCATCATGACCTAGACGCAGCAGGTCAGACCGATTCGGAGACCGGCGCCACGACGAGGCGGTCGCGGCCGGATTCCTTCGCCTCGTAGAGGGCGCCATCGGCGCGGCCGAGCAGCGTGTCGACCGACTCGGCGAAGTCCCACTCGGCGACGCCAGCGGAGCAGGTCTGCCCCCCCGGGGTGACGCTGCGCAGACGTTCGACGATCTCTCCTGCCTGGTCGAGCGGGCAATTGGGAAGGACGACGAGGAACTCCTCGCCGCCGAAGCGGACGATTGCGTCATCGCCGCGCAGCTCCGAGTCCCAGGCGATCGCGCACTCGCGCAGGACTTCGTCGCCGGCGAGGTGGCCGTGGCCGTCGTTGTAGGCCTTGAAGTGGTCGATGTCGATCAGAGCCAGGCAGAGCGGCGACTCGCCGCGGCGCGCCCGCGCCATCTCACGCGGCAGCGCTTCGTCGAGCGCCCGCCGGTTCGGCAGGCCGGTGAGGACGTCGCTGCGGGCGGCGTCCTCGACCTCGGCGAGGAGCTCCTCGCGTTCGGCGGCGATCCGTTTGAACTCGGTGACGTCAGTCGACCACGCGTAGAGCAGGCCCTCGTCCGATGCAAAGACAGCTCGTGAGTGAATCCAGCGCCAGCCGCCGTCTTTCGCCTGAACCCTGACCTCGAGGCTGTGGGACTCGCCTCCGTCGAACGTCTTCAGCGTTTCGGCAACCGCCCGCTTGCGGTCGTCGGGGTGGGTGAGGTCGAGCGGGTTCTTGCCTCGAATCTCCTCCTGGGTGTAACCGAGCATCCGCTGCCAGGCAGCGTTCGCCTCGACGACGCACCCGCGTTCGTCGAGCGTGCAGAGCAGGTCGTTGGAGATGTCGAAGAACCGGCGCGCCCGGGCATCGGCGCGGTCGCGGCGGGCGACGATGAAGCTCGTGAACAGCATCACGACGGTCAGCGAGACGGCGCTGAAGAGCCAGCGCGTCACCGGTGAATAGCCGGCGGTGCTTTCGACCGAGGCGAGGGCGACCGCATAGACGGCGAGCAGCCAGACGAGGTAGGCGACGGCGACGCGGCGGGGAAAGAAGTAGGAGACGACGAGGATCGCCCAGACCCAGACCGTCCCGTACTGCCCGGCTGCGATCCCGCTCTCGACGATCAGCAGCCCGGTGGCGGCGATCGTGGCGGCGAGGACGACGTGGGAGGCGGCGAGCGGCACCTGGCGCCAGAGCGCGCGACACAGGACCCCGGCCAACAGCATTCCTGCCGCGGTCAGGATCAACGCCGCCGTATTGCCGCCGCTGGGATGCGGCAGGACCAGGGAAAGCGCGACCAGCCCCGCTCCTGCGATCAGCAGGGTGCCGACCGCCCGGGCCTCGGAGCGGCCCGGCGACCTGATCGCTTCCTTATTTTTCGGTATCGGCTGCACGCCCAAGCATCGGCGCTCCGGCGTGTTCCTTTAGCCCTCGATTACCTGGAATTGGCTCATCAAGCCGTGGTCCTCGTGGTCCAGCATGTGACAGTGGACGACGAATTTCCCGGTGTAGTCGGAGAAGTGACCGGCAAGGAGAATTTTTTCGTTGGGGAAGACGAAGAAGGTGTCCTTGAGACAGTTTTCCCAGGGCGGCGGCTCCCGTCCTTCGCGCTCGAGCAGGTACCAGTCGGTGTGGTGCAGGTGCATAACGTGGGCGACGCTGGTGCGGTTGTGGATCTCCCAGGTGACGGTCGAGCCGAGCTTCACCCGGGCCTCGGCGTAAGCAGGATTGAAGGTCCGGCCGTTGATCTCCCAGGTGGTCTTGAACAGGCCGCCGACCGTGATCACCCACTGGTGGTCGGGCTTGCGGCTGACCTTGCGGGTCCACTCCGGCAGCGGCCGCAGCTTGCGCGGCACCCGGGTGCGGTCCGCCAGGCGCTCGCTGCCGACCCGGAACTGCATCAGGGCGCCGCCGTAGGTGTGGGCGCCGTCGCTGTTGCGGCCGGGGTGGCGCTTGGTGCTGCGCAGCTCGACGCTCTCGCCGCGCATCGGCGCGAAGTCGACGATCACCTCCGCCCGCTCGGCCGGCCCGAGCATGATCTCGGTGCGGCTCACCGGCTGCGGCATCAGGCCGCTGTCGGTGGCGATCTGGACCATCGGCGCGCCGTTGGAGAGCTGCAGGTTGTAGCTGAGGAACTGGGAGACGTTGAGAATCCGCAGCCGGCAGCGGCGGGCGCCGACCCGGTGGTGCGGCATGAAGGCGCCGTTGACGAGGATGCGATCGCCGACGATGCCGTCGGCGGGCGGGCGCAGCTCGCGGCGGAAGGGGTCGGTGAGCTGGTTGTGGTGGTCGAAGCTGCGGTCGCCGATCATCAGCGCCAGGTCGCGCTCGCCGCGGGGCAGCGGCAGCGAGGCGTCGAACTCGTCGTCGACGATCCACATCCCCGCCATCCCCTTCCAGGTGTGCTCCGCCGTGCGGTCGAGACGGTGGTCGTGGTACCACTGGAAGGCGGCCCGTTCGGGCTCGCCGGCCTCGCGCAGGTCGTAGACGTAGGTTTTCCGCCTGCCCGGCGCCAGCAGCAGGTCGTTGCCAGACTGCCGGGCCGAGAGTCCGCGCGGGATCTGGCAGTACCAGGAGGCGGGCTGGGACTTGGTCAGGCCGCCCGGCTGGCCGTCGAACTGGGTGCGGTTGTGGCCACCGTGGAGGTGGACGGAGAGCTCACCCGCCGCCGGCAGCTGGTGCTCGAAGGTGACCCTGGTCCGCTGCCCCGCCCAGCGGCGCACGGTCGGCCCCGGGAAGCTGCCGCCGTAGGTCCAGAGCCTGGTCCTGCGGCCGGGCAGGATCTCGGCCTCGGCCGCGCGGATCGGGATCCGGATTTCGGCGTCGGTCAGCTCCGGCGGGATCGGCAGCGGGACCCGGAAGGGCACCGCGGCAGCCGCGGCCGGCGGCCCGCTGGAAAGCGGCAGCAGGCCGCCACCCTGCCCCCGAAGCGGCAGCAGGACGGCGAGGGCGCCGCCGCCGAGGGCGCCGAGGAAGGCTCGGCGCCCCAGGCGTGGCGAATCTGTGAACCGGTCGGTCGTACCCCTAGCTCGAAGCGGCCGGCAGCACCGTCACTTTGCCGTGCATCCAGGGATGGACGGCGCAGATGAAGTAGAGGTCGCCCGGCTTCGCGGTGACTGCCTGGCCGAACGCCTCGCCCTTCTTTTCGGTGAACCAGGAGTCGCCCTTCTTCGAGGTCGAACCGGCGGTACTCCAGCCTTCCGGACCGGCTTCGGCGGGGTTGATGCTGATTTTTTCCGTTTTCGGGTTGAACCCGTGCCACTGCGCGACCGAGAGGCAGATGTGTTTCGGCGTGAAGCAGCTCTTCCGCGCAGGCTTGGTCAGCGGCACCGAGCCCTTGGTCACCAGCGAGAAGGTGTGCGGGCCGACCTTTTTCGGGTTGGTTTCGTTGACGATTTCGAGCTGGTCGCCCTGGACGACCGTCGACGGGAAGACGAACTTCAGCTTGCCGCCCGTTTCCTGGATCGAGATCTGGTCGGTGACGCCGGTCAGCGTCGTCGCCGACGCCAGCGAGGAGGCGAAGAAGGTGAGGCCGATCGCGGCTACCGGGACCGAGATGGCGAGCGCCCGTAGCGCGCCGGAACGAGATTTCAAGTTGCGCAAAAGTTGCCTTTCTGGCTTCGATTACTTGCCGGATGGGGACGAGTTCTTTGCAACTTAGTGAAAGAACTGTGATCGACGCAATCCCAGTTTTTTGGAATTGCCGCCGCGATAGCCTGTCCCCGTGCCCAATACCTATCTCCACACCTGCTACCGGATCGGCGAGATCGAGCGCTCGGTCGCCTTCTACGAGAAGCTCGGCTTCGAAGAGGTGCGGCGGATGCCGATCGGGGACGAGGCGATCAACGTCTTCATGGGCCTGCCGGGCGACGAACCGCGGCTGGAGCTGACCCATAACTTCGGCGTCGACTCCTATGACCACGGCACCGGCTACAACCACATCGCGATCGGTGTCGACGACCTCGATTCCACTCTCGAGCGCCTCGCCGCCGACGGCATCGAGCCGGAAAAGCCCCCCTACCGCCCCGGCGGCCGCAGCGAGGGCCCGCGGATCTGCTTCGTCCGCGACCCCGACGGCTACCGCGTCGAGCTGATCGAGCTCGGAACGCTGTAGGCGACGGCTTCCGTGGAGCTGTTCGCGGTCTCGACGGGCGTCGCCATCGCGTACGGCATTGCCCTCTGGGCCGTGTTGATAGCCGCGCCGTCGACGATCACGGCTCTGAAGGGTCAATGGCTCCTGTTCGTCGCCGGCTGGCTGACGCTGGGAATCGTCTGGTGGATTGCCGCCGTGCGCCTGGCCCGCCCTGGCTCTTGGTGGGACCGCCACCGCTACGGGCCTGAGAAGCGCCAGCGGGCCCGGCAGCGCTACGGCAATTCCACGCGTGGCTGAGATTTCAGCCGCTATGCGTCTGAAATCTCAGCCACGCCGGCCAGCGCCAGCAGCTGCGGGAACTCGTCGATCACGTGGTCGGGGCGCTCAGCCCGGGCCTCGTCGGGGTGGAAGCCGAAGCTGACGGCGACGGTGATCGCGCCGGCGTCGCGGCCGGCGCGGACGTCGTTCGGCCCGTCGCCGACGTAGAGAGTGGCGGCGGGGTCGACGCCGAGGCCACCGATCGCCGCTGCCACCGACTCGGGGTCGGGCTTGGCGTGCTTCACCTCGTCGCCGCTGACGCTGACGTCGAGCAGCTCAACGATCCCGGTGCGCTCGGCTTCGAGGTCGAGGCGGGAGCGGGACTTCGAGGTGGCGACGCCGGTCTTCAGCCCGGCAGCGCGCAGCGCGGCAATCGTCTCCAGCACGCCCGGAAACGGCTCGATCGCCTCCATCTGCTCGACGTAGACGCGGTGGAAGACCGCCTCGATCCGCTCGTAGAGGCCGTCGTCGCCGGCGGCGATCTCGGCGAAGGCCTCCTGGCCGCGGACCTGGACGATCCGCTCGACGTCGGCGTGCTCGGTCGGGAACGGGTTGCCGAGCACCTCCCGCGTCGTCTCCTGGAAGCTGGCGACGAGGACCCGCTTGGAGTCGACCAGGGTCCCGTCCCAATCGAAGACGACGGCTTCGATCGCGCTCAAGCTCGGCTAACCGGGGCTGATGCCACCGCCGACCGCGGGCGGCGGGCCGGGGTTGGATTCAGGCGTCTGCGGCGTTTCCGGTGCCTCTTCTTCCTCGGCTTCGTCGCCGCCGCCTTCTTCTTCCTTTTCCGCCTTTTCCTTTTCCTTCTGTTCGTCTCCCGATTCTTCCGGTTCTTCGGTTTCGCCTTCGCTGCTGGCTTCGTAGGAAGAGCGGGTGTGATCCGTGCTCAGCGTTTCGAGTTCGGGCAGGCTGGTCGGTTCTTCGAAGTCGGGGCAGTTGTATTCCTGGGCGGCTTCCATGTAGGAGCGCCAGATCGGGCCCGCGGTGGGACCGCCGAAGCCGGTGTATTCGCGCGACTGCGGGTGACCGACCCAGACGGCGGTCGAGAACATCGGCGTGTAGCCGACGAACCAGGCGTCGGACTCTTCCTCGGAGGTTCCCGTCTTGCCGGCCTCCGAGCCGCAGCCCATGTAGGTGTAGCCGGCGCCGGTGCCCTGGGTGATGACGCCCTCGAGGATCCGCGTCACTTCCCAGGCCTGCCCCGGGGTGAGGACGCGTTCGCCCTCCTCGCTTTCTATCTCGTCGACCTTGCCGTTGGGGAATTCGACCCGGCTGATCGCGGTCGGGTCGTGGTGGACGCCGCCGTTGGCGAGGGTCGCGTAGCCGTCGGCCATTTCCAGCGGGCTGACGCCGTAGGCGAGACCGCCGATCGCCTCCGCCGGGACCGACTGCAGCGGCGATTCGATCCCCATTTCTTCGGCGGTTTCGGTCACCGCTTCGGGGCCGACGTCGAGGTCGAGCTGGGCGAAGACGACGTTGACCGACTCCCAGGTCGCCTCTTCGAGCGACATCACGCCGACGCCGGACTCGGCATTGTGGACGGTCCAGACGCCGCCCCCCGGGATGTCGAGCGTGATCGGCGAGGTCCCGTTGTAGTAGGTCGTGGCGGGATCGACGCCCTGCTTGATCGCGGTCGTCAGCACGTAGGTCTTGAACGAGGACCCCGGCTGGCGGTGCGCCTGCCAGGCGTAGTTGAACTGTTCTTCGCCTTCGGCGCCCGGGCTCGAGGCGAGGGCGACGATCGCCCCCGTGTCCGGGTTGACCGAGGCGAGGCCGGCCGCCGGCCCGCCTTCGTAACAGACGTAACAGGAGCCTTCGATCGCGGCTTCGGCCTTGGCCTGGAGGTCGGGATCGATCGTCGTGTAGGCCTTGAGGCCGCCGTTGCGGACCGTGTTGATCCCGTAGCGTTCGATCAGTTCGTTCTGGACCAGGTCGAAGAGGAACGGGTCCTTGATCACCTGGTACTTGCTCCCCGGTTCGAGGCCGAGCCCGTGGGTCTTCGCGTCGCGGTATTCGCTCGCGTCGATGTAGCCCTGTTCGAACATCGCGTAGAGGACCTCGTTGCGGCGCTTGAGCGCGGCTTTCGGGTCGAGGAACGGGTTGTATTCGGACGGCGCCTGCGGCAGGCCGGCGAGCAGCGCCGCCTCGGTCAGGTTCAGTTCTTTCGCCGGTTTCGAGAAGTAGGTCTGGGCGGCTGCCTCGGCGCCGACCGCGGTCTGCCCTTCGACCGTCCCGTAGGGAGCGGTGTTCAGGTACTGGGTCAGGATCCAGTTGCGATCGTGCGCCTCGAACAGGTCTTCGGCGAGATGGGCTTCGACGATCTTGCGGTGCAGGGTGTCTTCGGGGTTGTGGATGTAGAGGTTGCGGACCAGCTGCTGGGTGATCGTCGAGGCGCCCTGGACCGGCTTGAAGCCGGCGCTGATGTCCTCGATCACGGCGCGGCCGATGCCTTCGAAGTCGAGCGCGCCGTGCTGGTAGAAGTTCTTGTCCTCGATCGCGATCGTTGCGTTTTTGAGCTCCTCGGGGAGCGAGGCGGCGGGGACCGGCTGACGCACGTTGTCGGAGCGGATGAATCCGATCAGGCTGCCGTCGGCGGCGTAGATCGCCGAGGAGCGGCCCTTCTGCACCGGCTTCAGGCTCGAGAGCGGCGGCGCCGAGTTGTAGATGTTCAGCCCCCAGGCCGCGGCGATGCCGCCGGCGACCAGGCCGGCGACGAGCAGCACCCCGAGCGGGATCGCGATCTTGGTCCAGACGCGGTGCTGCGTCCTGCGGCGCCGCCTGCGCATTCGAGAGGACATTCGGAGCAAATTGTAGAGAGAGGGTGTCGGGTCCGACCCGCTTTCTAGGCTCGTGAGAGAGCGGTTTCGTTTAGGGAGAGGGGAGAAAAGTGAAACTCGTGATCGGCATCGTCCGGCCCGAGCAGGCAAACGAGGTGCTCGAGGCCCTTTACCGGGCCGAGGTCCGGGGCTTCTCGATCAGTCGCGTCCAGGGCCACGGCGGCGAGCTCGACCGGGTCGAGACCTACCGCGGCACGACCGTGAAGATGGGCCTCTCGGAGAAGGTCCGGTTCGAGATCGCGGTCTCGGACTCGTTCGTGCAGACGACCATCGATGCGCTCTGCGAAGGCGCCCGCACCGGCGACGTCGGCGACGGCAAGATCTTCGTCCTGCCGCTCGAGCAGGCGGTGCGGATCCGCACCGGTGACACCGACCACGGCGCGGTCACGCCGGTGGGCAAATGAGCGGGCTCGGATTGTCGGCGGCGGTCGCCGGGGTCGACACCGGAGACACCGCCTGGATGCTGGTGGCGACGGCGCTGGTGCTGATGATGACCCCGGCGCTGGGCCTCTTCTACGCCGGTCTTGTGCGTTCGAAGAACACGCTCAACACCTTCATGATGTGCGTCGCCGCGATCGCGGTGGCGGCCGTCACCTGGGCCGCGGTCGGCTACTCGCTGGCCTTCGACGGCGACGGCAGCATCATCGGCGGCTTCGGCAACGCCTTCCTCAGCGGCGTCGACTTCGCGCCGCGCGAAGGGACGACGATCCCGGAGCTGGTCTTCTTCGCCTTCCAGGCGACCTTCTGCATCATCACCGTCGCCCTCGTCTCCGGCGCGGTCGTCGAGCGGATGCGGTTCGGGGCGTTCCTCGTCTTCGCCGCCCTCTGGTCGGTGCTGGTCTACGCCGTCCTCGCCCACTGGGCCTTCGGCGGCGGCTGGCTGATGGCCGGCGGCACCCTCGACTTCGCCGGCGGTGTTCCGGTCGAGATGGGGTCGGGCTTCTCGGCCCTGGCGGCGGCGCTGGTCGTCGGCGCCCGTAGGGACTACGGCCGGCAGGCGCTGCTCCCCCACAATGCCGTCTATGTCCTGCTCGGCGCCGGCCTGCTCTGGTTCGGCTGGTTCGGCTTCAACGGCGGCAGCGGCTTCTCGACCGGCAACCCCAGCGTGCTCGCCTTCGTCAACACGCTGCTGACCCCGGCCTGCAGCCTCGTGGTCTGGTTCCTGCTCGACCTGGCGCGGGGCCGGAAGGTGACGGCGATCGGCGCTGCGACCGCGATCATCGTCGGCTGCGTCCTGATCACCCCGGCTGCGGGCTACATCAGCCCGATGGCGGCGATCCTGCTCGGCGCCGCGGGCGCCATCCCGAGCTACTTCCTGATCGTGTGGCGGCCGCGCACCCGCGTCGACGAGACGCTC
>DASSLT010000017.1:0-7745 GCA_035689305.1 Solirubrobacterales bacterium
CTCGACCGCGCCTACATGCGGCAGGCGCCGTGGGCGCCGTTCGGGACGTTGACCTTGTCGACCTTCGTCTCCGATGCGATCGACCTCGACAGCGTCATCGTCAGCCCGATCTTCGGGCAGGACCTGTCGAGCTTCGAATTCGATCCAAACGGTTGATCCGCCTTCGCTGCATTGAGCACGCGGCGTCGTCATCGCTCGATCTTTCGAGGTTGCGCCTGACAAATCCCTGCCGTTTTCGTTGAAGCCGGAAAGGGTAGGAAAGTCAACCGGGTTGTAAGGAATTGGAACTGCGTTGCACGGCTCTCCGAGCTCCAGGGTTACGCAGGCCGACGCCGGTCGTCGGTTGCCCTAACGAGATAAAGGAGACCCCCAATGACCATCGTAGGAATCCTCGTAGTCATCATCCTGATCCTGCTGGTGATCTACCTGTTCCGCCGGGTCGCGTAGAGCGGGCGGACTAGATGACCTTCGCAGGCAGCATCTTCCTGATCGCGGTGGGCGCGATCCTTCGGTTCGCGACCCACCTTCACGTCAAGGGGCTCGACCTACGGACGATCGGCCTGATCCTGATGATCGCCGGCGCCGTCGGCTTGGTCATCGCGATCTGGCAATGGGCGGTGTGGTCCCGTCGCTCGCGCCAGTCCGAAGTCCTAGTCGACGATCGGCGGGTCGATCCCGGCTACCAACCGCCCCCCGGTGACTATCGAGACCCTCCGCGGCGCTGATCGAGACGAAGCGAGGCCGCCACACCTGACTCGGGGAACGTTCTGGCTAGCGCGCTAGCCAGAATCCTGCAACCATCCCTGAGCGGTCGCACGGACTCACCGGGACCCCACCGCCCGGTGAGTCCGGCCGCCTAGCCCTTACAGCCATTCATCTTTGAGACGGGGGACATTTCAGTGCGAGAAGACGAGCGGGACCTGCCGGCCTGGGTCGCTAACACACTGGCGCCCCACCAGCGACATGCGCTCAGCAATCCCACGCGCCGGCGGATCCTGCGCGCGCTGAACAACACGCCTGACGCCCAGACGGTCTCCGACCTCTTCGACGTCGTGCCCGCCGACGGCCTCAGCGCACTGAGCTACCACGTCAAGATCCTCGAGAAGGACGCCTGTGTCTCGCAGGTCGGCGAGGCCGGCCGCGCAAACGGAAACGGCTGTGCCTACGTCAGCAACGTCGCCGACAACTTGGAGGTGATGGATGCACTTCGCGCGACCGAGCGCGAGGACCAGGGGCTCGGGACTTAGCTGCCCACGATCTGCGAGACCCGTTGATGGTTGACCGGCATGATCTCGGCGATCTCACGGGTCGGCAGCCCGCGGCCGTGGTCATAGGCGGCCCGGATCGCCTCGTCGCGAGCTTCTCGCAGCTCCTCCTGGTCTTTGTCGAGCTGCGCCCGGCGCGTCTCGTAGTCGGCGGCGAACTCTTCGAGCGCAGCGCGATGCTCCGGTGATTTGCGCTTCGGCCGAGCGATGCCGGGATCGTCGGAGTTATTCTGCCTATTTGGTTAGCCAAAACCCCCAGACGGCGGGGAAGTACCCCCGGACAGCGGCGTACCGGAACTGCCAGCTACCGCAGGCGTCCCCTCGGATATCGGAGGCGAGCGCGATCGATTGTCCCGACTTCACGCCTGAGACACGGTGCTGACCCAAACCCCGAAACCGCGTTGGTGGCGAAATATCGAGCCGCTTTTGGCTCTGTGAGCGACTTTTACAGTGCCCCCGGCGGGATTCGAACCCGCGACGCGCGGCTTAAAAGGCCGCCGCTCTAACCGACTGAGCTACAGGGGCGAGGCGCCCATCGTAGATGCTCAGGATAGATCGGGTATTCCCTCGTAGGCGGTCGAGGCCTCGGCGTGGGTGCGCTTCGGGATCCGGCCCGCGAAGCGGGCGGCGTGGCCGGCCTCGACGGCGGCGCGCAGGGCGCGTCCCATCGCCACCGGGTCCTCGGCGCCGAAGATGGCGCTGGCGGCGAGGACGGCGTCGCAGCCCAGCTCCAGCGCCAGGGCGGCGTCGGAGGCAGTGCCGATGCCAGCGTCGAGGATGACCGGCACCTCGGCCCGCTCGGTGATGATCGCGATGTTGTACGGGTTGCGGATGCCGGCACCGGAGCCGATCGGCGAGCCGAGCGGCATCACCGCCGCGCAGCCGGCCTCCTCGAGGCGGCGGGCGAGGATCGGATCGTCGTTGGTGTAGGGGAGGACGGTGAAGCCATCGGCGACGAGCTGTTCGGCGGCGTCGATCAGCTCGACTGCGTCCGGGTAGAGGGTGCGGTCGTCGCCGATCACCTCGAGCTTGATCCACTCGGTCTGGAAGGCCTCGCGGGCGAGCTTGGCAGTGCGGACCGCATCGTGGGCGGTGTAGCAGCCCGCGGTGTTGGGGAGGACGAAGAGGCCGAGGCTGTCGATCACGTCGAGCACCGAGCCCTCGGCGGCGGGATCGATCCGTCGCAGGGCGACGGTGACGATCTCGGTCCCGGCGGCGCTCAGCGCCGCTTCCATCTGCTCCAGCGAGCGGAAGCCGCCGGTGCCGGCGATCAGCCGCGAGGACCACTGGCGGCCGCCCAGTTCCCAGGTCTCGTCGGCCGCGGGCGCGCCACCCTGGATCGCGGCGAGGACCTCAACCGCCTGCCCCTCGCGCAGCGGCGTCGTCTCCCACTCGCTGCGGGGCACGACCTCGCCGTCGAGGGCGACGGCGACGCCGCGCGCGTCCTCGGGGGCCCCGGCCGCGCGCGCCGCCTCGGCCAGCGTCGCCCCCTCCGCGAGCTCCCACACCTCACCGTTGAGCTCGATCCTCACCGCGCCACCTCGCTGAGGTTGCGTTTTGGTGCGCTATCCGCATCAAACGGCAACCTCGCCGCGGGGTTCTGGCCGGTGGCCAGGTTTGCGGCGATTCGGTCGGCGGTGAGGGGGGCCAGGAGGATGCCGTTGCGGAAGTGGCCGGTGGCGAGGACGAGGCCGTCGATCGCGCCGGGGCCGATCAGCGGCAGGTTGTCGGGAGTACCGGGACGGAGGCCGGCGATCGCGCCGACCAGCTCCATCTCGGCGACGTCGGGCAGCAGGCGGTAGGCCTCGCGCAGCAGCTCCAGCACGCCGCCGGCGCTGACCGCGGTGTCGAAGCCGCGCTCTTCGACGGTGGCGCCGACGATCAGGCGGCCGTCGGGCCGCGGCACCAGGTAGACGCGCTCCGAGCAGACGATCCGCTGGCACGGCGCACCGGCGCCGTCGCGGCCGCGCAGCTCCAGGACCTCGCCCTTGACCGGCCGCACCGGCGGCCGCGCATGCTCGGGCAGCCACTCGGTCGCCCCCGACCAGGCGCCGTTGGCGAGGACGACGGCATCGGCGCGGAGCTCGTCGCCAGCGCCGGTCCGCACCCCGACCAGACGGTCGCCGCCGAAAATCCCGTCGACGACGGCGGCGCCCGTCCGCAGCTCGCCGCCGGCTGCGCGCAGCGCCGCGGTCAGGGCCGCTGCCATCGCCCGCGGGTCGATTGCCGCCTCGCCGGGAGCGAAGACGCCGCCGTGGAACGAGGGGCTGAGCCCTGGCTCGAGCACACGGCAGCGGCGCGGGCCGAGCCACTCCGCCTCGAGCCCGAGCGAGCGCTGCAGGTCGTGGACGCGGCGCAGCTGCGCGGCCTCATCGCGATCGAGGGCTATGTGCAGCGCGCCCTCGCGGCTGTAGCCGGTCTGCTGGCCGCTCGCACCCTCGAGCTCGGCGACGAACTCGGGGTAGAGCGCCGCTGACTCCAGCGTCAGCTCCAGCAGCTCGGGCTCGCCGAAGGTGAGCTCGCCGACCGGCGCCAGCATCCCCGCCGCGACCCGGGTCGCGCCGGCCGGCGGCTCGGCCCGCTCCAGCACGACCACCCGCGCTCCGCGCTGGGCCGCGCGCCAGCCGCAGGCGAGGCCGATCACTCCGCCGCCTACGAATATCGCGTCGTAACTGCGCTTCTCCGACAAACCACTTGCCTCCGCCGGCATTACCCGGATCAGGTTCGAACGGTCGGTGGCTTCACCGCCACCCTCTCAGCCCGCATGGGCTCCCGATACCTCGATGCTACTCCGTGCAACAAGTCCGCAACGAGACTGCGACAGAATCGTGACCTGGGTGGGGCCCCCCGAAGGAGGGCCTGGGGAAACTCGCGTGCGGGGCTGGCGAGCGCCGGACCAAGCGGGACAAGGACGCAGGGAGGCCGAATAGCAGCGCTATTTGGCCGACCGAGGACGCCGTACCGCGCCGTGTCCGCCGCCGCCAGGCGCGTGCGGGCGTTTCCCCAGGCCCTCCCTGGGGTGATAATCGGGGTATGAGCTTTTCTCCCCCTGAGGGAAACGGTCCGCTTCTGCGCGAGCGCCTGCGCACCGCCCGCCTCTATTTCGTCTGCGACGCCCGGCCCCATGACGAGGACCCCGAAGCGCTTCTGCGCGCGGCCTGCACGGGCGGCGTCGACATCCTCCAGCTACGCGAGAAGGAACTCGGCAGAGCGGAGATCGAACGGGCCGCCGACACCTATCGTCGCGTCGCCGACACCTACAGCTCCCTCTTCATCGTCAACGACGACCCCGATCTGGCCCGCGCCTGCGACGCCGACGGCGTCCACGTCGGCAAGGCCGAGGAAGTCGCGGCGGCGCGCGAACTGCTCGGCCCCGACATGATCGTCGGCCTCTCGACCCACTCCGAGGCCGAAGTCGACGCCGCCGCCGAGCTCGCGGTCGACTACATCGCCGTCGGGCCGATCTGGGAGACGCCGACGAAACCGGGACGGGCGGCGATCGGGCTGGAGCCGATCGCCCACGCCGCCGAGCGCGCGTCCCATCCCTTTTTCGCGATCGGCGGCATCGGCCCGCTCAACGCCGAGGAGGTGGTCCGGGCCGGCGCGCAGCGGCTCTGCGTGGTGCGGGCGATCCGCGACGCCCCGAACCCGAGCGTCGCCGCCGAAGCGCTGCGCCGCGCCTTCGCCGCCGCCGAGAAGGGCGTCGCCCCCGGTGGCTGAGGAACGGCGCAAGCGCAAGCAGCGGGGTGGCGGCGAGCGGATGCGGGCCGGGTACGCGAAAGCCGAGGAGCGCAACCAGGCCGCGCGCGAGGCGCTGGTGCCGCTCGGCGAGGGAGAACGGCCGACCGTCGTGACCGTCGGTGCCGTCATCGCCGGCCTGATCGCGCTCTCGATCGTCGCCGGCTATCTGGCCGGGGTAAAGGTCGACGGCGAGAAACCGAAACTGGTGCAGGTCCTGGCGCCGGCGCTGATCATGGGCGTGATGTCCTGGGGCATGTGGAAGGCCCGCTACTGGGCGGTGCTCGGCTTCCAGCTGATCCTCGTCTTCCTCATCTTCGGCGCCGTCTACGGCCTCGCCGTCGAAGCAACGACCGTGAGCCAGTTCGCCGGCACCCTGGCGTTGCTCGCCGTCACCGGCACCCTCTTCTTCTTCATGGTCAAAGCGATGGCCCGGATCCAGATGCCGGAGCGGATGCCGCGCGACTGAGCGGGCGTCTCCTCCGATCGGGGGGATCTACAACCGCCTGACCGGGCCGGCCCAGGCGCTCCTATAGGCTCAGCTCCGATGCCAGATTCCTTCGACACCATCATCATCGGGGGTGGTCCGGGCGGCTACGTCGCCGCGATCCGCGCCGCCCAACTCGGCCAGAAGACCGCCGTCGTCGAGCGCGACAAACCGGGCGGGCGCTGCCTCAATTACGCCTGCATCCCGGCGAAGACGCTGCTGCGCACGGCCGAGATCTACTCCGAGGCCAAGAACGGCGCCGACCTGGGAATCGACGGCTCCGCCGTCAAGCTCGACTGGAACGCGCTGCAGCAGCGCCGCGGCTCGGTCTCCGAATCGCTGTCGAAAGGCGTCAGCTTCCTCTGGGACAAAAACAAGGTGACGACGATCGTCGGCGAGGGCTCGCTGACGCCAGAGGGCAACGTCAAGGTCGGCGACGACGTCTACGAGGCGAAAGCCGTCGTCCTCGCCACCGGCTCGGTCGCCGCGCCGATCCCGGGGGTCGAGTTCGGCGAGCGCGTCGTCGACACCTGGGGCGCCTGGTCGTTGGCCGAGCAGCCCGCGAAGATCGCCGTCGTCGGTGCCGGCGCGTCGGGCTCGGAGATCGCCTCCGCCTACGCCCGCTTCGGCACCGAGGTGATCCTGATCGAGATGCTCGACCAGATCCTGCCGGCCGAGGACAAGGACATCGCCAAGATCGTCGAACGGGTCTTCAAGAAACAGGGGATCGAGATCTCGACCGGGGCGCCGGTGGAGAACGTCGAGGTCGGCAAGAAGTCGGTCAAGTTCACCTACGGCGAGAAGTCGGCCGAGGTCGACTACCTCTGCGTCGCCGGCGGCCGCCGTCCCGACGTCGAGGGCCTGGGTCTGAAAGAGGCCGGCGTCGAGCTCGAGGAGAACGGCAAGATCAAGGTCGATCCCTACGGGCAGACCACCAACCCCAAGGTCTTTGCGATCGGCGACCTCGTCAACAAAAAGGCGCTGGCCCACAAGGCCGAGGAGGAGGGCGTCGTCGCGGTCGAGAAGGCGGGCGGCGTCGAGACCCACCCGGTCGACCAGGAGCTGATGGTCGGCGCCACCTTCACCCACCCGCAGGTGGCATCGGTGGGCCTGACCGAGGCGGCGGCAAAAGAGGCCGGCCACGAGGTGAAGATCGGCAAACAGAAAATCTCCGGCGAGGGCGCGGGCACCGTCTACGACGACAAAGACGGGATCGTCAAGCTCGTCATCGACGCCAAGTACGGCGAGATCCTCGGCGCCCACATCGTCGGCAACCGTGCCTGCGACATGATCGCCGAGTTGGTCGCGACGATGGCGCTCGAGGGCGGTTACCAGGAGCTCTCGCGGATCGTGCATCCGCACCCGACGGTCTCCGAGGCCGTGCTCGATGCGGCCCGCGCGGTCGACGGCTGGGCCATCCACGCCTGAGGCCCCCCTGCAAATCGGCGCATCTCGAGGTCCTCGGTCGGGCTTCTCGGGTCACGCACTTGAGTGCGCTCCCCTCGTCGCCCTTCCCTGCGTCCCCCGATCTGCTTGATTTTCGGGGCCTCAGATGAGAACCGCCTTCTACTACGACCTCGGCTCGCCCTACGCGTACCTCTCCGCGGAGCGGATCAGCGGGCTCTTCACCGAGGCGGGGCTGGAGCAGCCGGAGTGGCAGCCGGTCCTGCTCGGCGGGCTCTTCCAGACCTTCGGCCGCTCCTCCTGGGGGCAGGGGCCCGATCGCGAGGCGGGGATGGCCGAGTGCGAGCGGCGGGCTGCCGCCTACGGGCTGCCGCCGATCGTCTGGCCCGACCCCTGGCCCGGCAACATGCTGACCGCGATGCGGGTCGCGACCTTCGCCAAGCAGACCGGCCGCGCCGTCTCCTTCTCCCTCGCCGCCTTCCGTCAGCAGTTTGCCGCCGGCCGCGACCTCTCCGATCCCGACAACGTGATGATCGCCGGCGCCGCTTGCGAGCTCCATCCGCGGGCGCTGCTGAAAGCGGTCGAGACCAAGGGGGTCAAAGAGGCGCTGCGGGCGGCGACCAACGAGGCCGCGTCGCGGGGAGTCGAAGGGGTCCCGGCCGTAGTCGTCGGCACCAAAGTCTTCTGGGGCGACGACCGCCTCGAAGAAGCCGTCGACGCGGCCGAAGAGCTCGGCCATCACCCGGTTGGGGTCGGTGCCGCGGGCGATCGCATGGCCGTGGGTGCGGTAGGTCCCGATCAGGAAGTCCTCGTCGCGCATCACCGAGGTGGTGCCGACGATCGTCGCCTCC
>DASSLT010000018.1:0-33878 GCA_035689305.1 Solirubrobacterales bacterium
GCCCGATGTCCTGCTGCGTGGCCTCGGTGACGAGCGTCGGGCGGCGGCCCTGGGCGATCGTCTCCTTGGTGACCACGCACTTGGTCACGTCGCGGCGGGAGGGCAGCTCGAATTGGACGTCGAGCAGCGTCTCCTCGAGGATCGAGCGCAGGCCGCGGGCACCGGTCTCGCGCTCGAGCGCCTTGTCGGCGATCGCCTCGAGGCTGTCCTCGGCGAAGACGAGCTCGATGTCGTCGAACACGAAGAAGCGCTGGAACTGCTTGGTGAGCGCGTGGCGCGGCTCGGTGAGGATCGTGATCAGGTCGTCGCGGCTGAGCTGATGGATCGCGGCGACCACAGGCAGGCGGCCGATGAACTCGGGGATCAGGCCGTATTCCATCAGGTCCTCGGGCAGCACCTGCTCGAACCACTCGCCGGTGTCCTTGTTTTCTTTCGACTTGATCGCCGCGCCGAAGCCCATGCCGTTGTCGCCGACGCGGCGCTCGATCACCTTGTCGAGCTCGGCGAAAGAGCCGCCGCAGACGAAGAGGATGTTCGTGGTGTCGATCGTCAGGAACTCCTGGTGGGGGTGCTTGCGCCCGCCCTGCGGCGGCACCGAGGCGGTGGTCCCCTCGAGGATCTTCAGCAGCGCCTGCTGGACGCCTTCGCCGGAGACGTCGCGGGTGATCGACGGGTTGTCGGCTTTGCGCGCGATCTTGTCGATCTCGTCGATGTAGATGATCCCCGTTTCCGCCTTCTTGACGTCGAAGTCGGCGGCCTGGATCAGCTTCAGGAGGATGTTCTCGACGTCCTCACCGACGTAGCCGGCCTCGGTCAGCGCCGTCGCGTCGGCGATCGCGAAGGGGACGTTGAGGATCCGGGCGAGGGTCTGGGCGAGCAGCGTCTTGCCGCACCCGGTCGGGCCCAGCATCATGATGTTCGACTTCTGCAGCTCGACGTCCACCTCTTCGGACTGAGCGATCTGCACCCGCTTGTAGTGGTTGTAGACGGCGACCGAGAGCGACCGCTTGGCGGCCTCCTGGCCAACCACGTACTCCTCCAGCACGTCGTGGATTTCACGCGGCTTCGGCAGGTTCTCGAGCTCGAAGGCGGGCGGCGCCGTCAGCTCCTCGTCGATGATCTCGTTACAGAGGTCGATGCACTCGTCGCAGATGTAGACGCCCGGGCCGGCGATCAGCTTTTTGACCTGGCGCTGCGACTTCCCACAGAAGCTGCAGAGAAGTTGCTCGTTCGAGTCAGTGGGACGTGCCAGCGGAATCCCCTCCTATCGGGATGATCGATGAACTCCGGCTGGGGCTCCAAGAGCTTAAACGGGACCACCTGCCGGTACGTGGGTTGGTGTTACTGCGGGCAGCGCGGGACCCCTCCCCGTGGTCGTCGCCTTGCGCGCGGCGCCGACCCGGGTGGCGATACGGTGAGCCGGTGTCCGAGGGAATCCAGATCGCCCCGGTCAGCGTCGAGCAGTACGAGGAACTGCTGCCGTTGATCGCTGCCTACCAGCGCTTCTACGAGGTCGAGGAGATCGACGACGAGAGCAACCGCACCTTCTTCCGCCGCTTCCTCGCCCCCAGCGAGGACGGCCTCCTGCTCGGCGCCCGGGCCGGAGACCGCTTCCTCGGCTACGCCTGCCTCTACTGGCACTTCAGCTCGCTCTCGGCGCGAGAGGCGGTGCTGATGAACGACCTCTTCGTCGAGCCCGACGCCCGCGGCGGCGGCGTCGGCCGCGCTCTGATCGAGGCCGCCGCCGAAGTCGCCCGCGAGCGCGGCGCCGCCTACCTCGAGTGGTCGACCGCGCCCGACAACCACACCGCCCAGCGCCTCTACGACTCGACCGGAGCCGAGCGCTCCGAATGGGTCGAGTACGAGCTCGGGCTTTAGCTCTTTGCCGGGGGCAGCCGGTCAATCATCCGCATCAGACCCTCGATCATCGCCCGCCGTTCATCCCGTTCGTCGAGACGTTCCGCGCGCATTTCGGCGAGCAACTGATCGTCTCGCTCGGCCTGCTCAGCCCACCTAGCCATCGCCACCTCGAATCGCGCCCGGGCTTTCTCCTGCTCCGCAACCGCGGCCTCCTGCCGCGCGACGGCCGCCTCCTGTCGGGCCACCGACACCGCGATGCTCCTGTCGAACTCTGCCCACTCCTCTCTCGTCACGGCAGCGATTGTCGCAGACAAAAGCGCGCGAAAGACGCGCACAACGTGCCAATTTCGGGAACCGATAGCGTCGCTCTGCGCAATGGCCGAGAAGCTCGAAGAGGCGCGGCGGGATGCGCCGGAGGTGCGGGCGCTCTACGAGGTCTTCATCCGCGAGTCGGACGGGCCGCTCGGCGATGCGGTCGACCTCGAGGCGGAGATTGCGGCTGGGCCGCCGGCCGAGCTGGGCCGGCCGGGCGGCGTGCTCCTGCTCGCCCGGGTCGACGGCGAGCCGGCTGGGATCGGCGGCGTCCGTCATCTCGACACCGACGTCGCCGAGGTCAAGAGCATGTTCGTCGCCCCAGCCCACCGCGGCACCGGCCTCGGCCGCCGGATCCTGGTCGAGCTCGAGCGGATCGCCGCCGAGCGCGGTTGCCGCGCCGTTCGCCTCGACAGCTCCAGCTACCTGACCGAGGCGCTTGGCCTCTACCGCAGCGCCGGTTACGCCGAGGTCCCCGCCTACAACGGCAACGCCAAAGCCGACCTCTGGTTCGAACGCCCGCTGACAACGCAGCTCTGACCGCTATGCGGGAGGAAGTGCGTTCTCAGCTGTAGCCGTCCCAGCGCTGCAGTTCCGGCTCCGGGTTGACCGGGACGCCGTGGACGTGGATCTCGAAATGGAGGTGGCAGCCGACCGTGATCGCGTTGCCGGTCTCGCCGACCGAGCCGACCCGCTCGCCCTCCCAGACCCACTCACCCTGCTTGACCAGCGGCGGCCGCGGCAGGTGGGCGTAGAAGTAGCTGCGGTCCTCGCCTTCGCCATGAATCAGCAGGTAGTTGCCGTACAGCACCGGGTCGTAGCCGACCTCGCGCACCCGCCCGTTGCGGACCGCGACCAGCGGCGTGCCACAGGCGGCGACGACGTCGAACCCCTCGTGGGTGCGGCCACCGCTGCGTGGTGCCCCGAATTCGCCGATGTAGCCGCGCGTCCCGTGCGATCCCTGAACCGGAAAGACGTGCCCGTAATAGGGCATGCCGCCGTCGCGGCCGGTGATCTTGGCCGCAGCCGGCACCGCTATGAGCGCAAGGAGGACGGGGGCGAGAAGGGCGAGGCGCTTCAGTGGTGCTCGATGACGCGGTCGACGATGCTGTACTCCTTCGCCTCCTCCGCGCTCATGAAGTAGTCCCGCTCGGTGTCTTTGGTGACCTTCTCGAACGGTTGCCCGGTGTGTTTGGCGATGATCTCGTCGAGTCGGCGGCGGACGTCGATGATCTCCTTGGCGTGGATCTCGATGTCGGTCGCCTGACCCTGGAAGCCGGCCGAGACCTGGTGGATCAGGATCTTCGAGTTCGGCAGCGCCATCCGCTTGCCCTCTTTGCCGCCGCAGAGCAGCAACGCCCCCATGCTCATCGCAACGCCGACGCAGATCGTCTGCACGTCGGGTTTGATGAATTGCATCGTGTCGTAGATCGCCAGCCCCGCGTACACCGAGCCGCCGGGCGAGTTGATGTAGAGGCTGACGTCCTTGTCCGGATCCTCCGACTCGAGGTGCAGCAGCTGGGCGACGATCAGGTTGGCGATGTCGTCGGTGACCGGCGTCCCAAGAAAGACTATCCGCTCGCCGAGCAGGCGCGAGTAGATGTCGAACGCACGCTCGCCGCGCGACGTCTGCTCGACCACCATCGGGACCAGAGGACTCATGTTCCGCACTCTATAGAAGCCGTCAGGCGTGCCTGCGCCCGATGATTCGCCAGCGTCAACGCCTACTCGGGATCGCCCGGAGTCCAGAGATCGCCGGCTTTCTCGCGCTCTTTCTCCGGCGTCCAGATTTTCTCCCGCGCCTCCGCCTGCTCCAGCGGAATCGGCTTCGCCGCCTCGGCGACCAGCTCGATCGCCTTGCGCGCCTTGATGTCTTCTTCGATCATCTTGTCGCGGCCGTTCTGGCGCAGGCGCTCCAGCAACTTCTGGGGGGTCGTCCGTTCGTGCTCGGCCGAGTGCTCGAGCGCCTCGATCAGCTCCTCCTCGGCGACCTCGATGCCCTCCGCCTCGGCGATCGCGGTGACGACCGCCTCGCGCTTCAGCTCCTTCTCCGCATCCGGCTTCGATTCCTCGATCAGCTCGTCGCGAGTTTTGCCCTGCATCTGCAGGAAGGCGTTGGGGTCCATGCCGCGCTGGGCGAGCTGGCGTTCCATCCGCTCCCAGCGTTCGGTCGCGCGGGCGGTGACGAGCTCATCCGGGACGTCGACCGTGGCCGCGTCGACGGCGGCGTCGACCGCGCGGATCCTGAAGTCTTCCTCGGCGCGGCTGTTGACCGCATTGCCGACTTTCTCGCGGATGTCGCTTCGCAGCTCCTCGAGCGTGTCGAACTCGGAGGCGTCGGAGGCGAAGCCGTCGTCGAGCTCGGGCAGGATTTTCTCCCGCACCTCTTTGACCTTGACTTTGAAGACCGCGTCTTCGCCGGCCAGGTGCTCGGCCTGGTAGTCCGCGGGGAAGGTGACCTCGACGTCGCGGTCCTCACCGGGGGCGGCGCCGACCAGCCCCTCCTCGAAGCCGGGGATGAACTGGCCGGAGCCGAGCGCCAGCAACTGATCCTCGGCCTTGCCGCCCTCGAACGCTTTGCCGTCGAGCAGGCCCTCGAAGTCGATCAGGACGGCGTCACCCTCGGCGGCGGCCCGCTCGACCGGCTCCAGGCGCGCGAATCCCTCGCGGATCCGCTCGACCTCGGTATCGACGACGGCCTCGTCGACGTCTTTCTCCTCGCGGCCGACCTCGAGCCCCTTGTAGTCACCGAGCGTCGCCGGCGGCCGCACCCCGACCTCGAACTTGAACTCGAGCCCCTCGCCCTCGGCGTCGGGAGTCGAGACCATCTCGATGCTGGGGTCGCCGATCGGGTTGATGCCGCTGTCGAGCAGCGCCCGTTCGTACCACTCCGGCAGCGCCTCGCGAATCGCCTCCTCCAGCACCGGGCCGAAGCCGACCCGTTGGATCACCAGCGAGGGCGGCGCTTTGCCTTTGCGGAAGCCGGGCATCCGCATTTCCTTGGCCAGGGCGCGAGCGGCGCGCGAGGCGGCGCGCTCGACGTCTTTGGCGGGGACCTCGACCTCGACGCTGACGCGTGAGTCGGGCAGCTCTTTGACAGTGGTCTGCATTGGGGGGAGCGCTGACCCTAGCGCGCTCGGCGTTCCGCCAGCATCGTGCGCAGAGCGGCGCCGAAGTCGATCGCGAAGGCGACGCCGCGGCCGATCGGCCCGGTCACCAGCCATGCCTGCAGCCTGCCGATCCGCTCGCGCCTAGCCATTGGCGTAGTCCAGCAGCGAGCTGTCGATCAGCCACTCGACCGGGGCGTGGTCGTCGGTGAAGACCTCGCCGCCCGGCAGCCGCGGCTCCAGCGCCAGCGCCGCCTCGTGGGCGAGCGGCCGCAGATCCGGCGGCATCCCGTCGGCGGCGCGGTCGAGGCGGACCGCCGAGAGGTCCTCGCCGCCGCCGATCAGCAGCGTGTTGGTGTCCTCGATCGGATAGCGCAGGACCGTCGGGAAGACCGCGGCCATCGTCCGCCCCAGCACCCGCTCGAGCTCGTCGCCGCCCTCGGGATGGCCGACGTTGACGATCGTCACCCCGTCCTCGCCGAGCCGATCCTTGGTCAGCCCGAAGAACTCCCGGGTCGTCAGGTAGAAGGGGATGTAGGGCTGGCGGTAGGCGTCGACCATGATCGCGTCGTAGCCGCTCTCCGCCCGTCGCAGCCAGGGCCGCGCGTCCTCGTCGAAGACCTGCATCCGGGGATTGCGCAGGCCGAGGTAGCGGCGCCCGACCTCGGTCAGCTCGGAGTCGATCTCGACCGCGTCGACGCTGGTCTCGGGGAAGTAGTGGCCGAAGGCACGGGCGACGGTGCCGCCGGCGTTGCCGAGGATCGCGATCCGCTCCGGCGGCGCCGGGTCGTCCGCCGCCGACAGAACCAGATGGCCGTCCCAGTAGTCGCCGGTCAGGTACTCGCCGGGGCGGTAGAGCGAGTGCACCGCCTGG
The DNA here is from genome assembly GCA_035689305.1 of Solirubrobacterales bacterium. Lineage (GTDB taxonomy): Bacteria > Actinomycetota > Thermoleophilia > Solirubrobacterales > 70-9 > VAYN01. Next base: position 6,154 of record DASSLT010000018.1, read on the forward strand.
CCCTCGTTCAGCTCCAGCACGCGGGTCCCGTCCTCGCGTTCGATCACCCGCGCGTACTGGTGCTCGGTCTCGGCCTCGTAGATCACCTCGTCCTCGCCGGCGTCCTTGATCGTTCCGACCGGGATCGCCAGGGCCAGGGCCAGCGCCGCCGGCGCCGCCAGCGCCCGCCACCCGATCCCCAGGGCGGCGACGAGGGCGAGACAGAGGGCGAAGACGATGAAGGTGCGCTGGGTGCCGAGCAGCGGGATCAGCAGCAGGGCCGAGAGCATCGTCCCCAGCAGCGAGCCGGCGGTCGAGATCGCGTAGAGCCGCCCGACCACCTCGCCGGAGCCCTCGACGGCGCCGACCGCCAGCCGCACCGCCCAGGGAGCGGCGGCGCCGAGCAGCACCACCGGCACCGCGACCAGGATCAGGACCCCGAGCAGGGAGCCGGCGAAGGTCCCGGCGGAGATGTCGTCGAAGGCCTCGACCGAGAAGCCGAGGAAAGGCCGCGCGGCGAAGGGGACGACGGCGACGAGCAGCGCCGCAACCAGGATCAGGGTGCTGAGCGCCCGCAGGCTCGGGTGGCGGTCGGCGACCCGGCCGCCGAACCAGTAGCCGATCGAGAGGGCGACGAGGACGACGCCGATCGTGTTCGCCCAGACGATCGTCGAGGCGCCGAAATAGGGCGCCAGGAGGCGCGCCGCGGCGATCTCGACGCCGAGGCTGCAGGCACCGACGACGAAGACCAGCGCCGCCAGCAGGATGGGCTCAGGCCGAGTCGGTCTCAGGGCCCCTCCCGATCAGCTGCCGTTCGAGGTGCTCGGCCTGGCCGGCGGCGACCGCGCGCTGGGCGCGCTGCGGGTCGAGCTCGATCCCGCGGTCCTGGGCGAGGTCGAGCAGGCGCTGCTTCTCGATCCCCTCGCGGGCGGCCTCGAAGAAGAACCAGGCGAGGACGCCGAGGCCGAGGAAGGTGCCCTCGACCATCATCACCACACCGGCGATGCTCTGGTCGGTCAGCGGCGAGATCCCGAAGTGCGCCTCGCCCGCCGCGTAGCGGTCGTAGAGCACCGTCCCCGACCACATCAGGATGTTGCCGAGGACGGTCGCGATCAACCGCATCACGATCACGTAGACGACCTTCCAGCCGGCGGTGAACCACTTCGGCATCGGCAGCGGGCCGAAGACCGGCATCCAGACGAGGCAGCCGAAGACGATGAAGCTGCCGTGCTCGACGAAGTGGACGAACGCCGTCCCGTAGGCGGCGTCGTAGAGCGCCGGCACATGCCAGAAGAACATGTTCGCCGCCCACAGCGGCATCGCCACGGCCGGATGGGCGAGGATCCGCAGTCGGTCGAAGAAGCGGATCGCGAGGATCGGCTGCAGCAGCGGACCGGTGAGGCCGAGGACGAGCAGCAGCGTCGCCAGGTCGCCGATCAGGAGGTGCTCGGTCATGTGCGCGATCACCAGTTCCTCGGCGACGTCGGAGAGCGGGGTGATCAGCGCCGCGGCGATCAGGAAGAGGCCGGTGGCGAAGCAGATCTGGCGCCAGAGCGGAACCGGCCGCCCCTTCCCGGCGAGGGTCATCGAGCGCTTCGCGTAGAGGCCCGCCGCGATCAGCATCGGCAGCAACTCGAGCGGGCCGAAGATGCCCGAGGCGTGGGCGATCGGCAGGGTCACGCGATCCAGCGTAGCGCCGGAAAAGAGTCGTCCACCCGCCCGCCCGCGCTGGTAGCTTGGCGGCGCGATGCCGCGCAGCCTCGACGACCTCTTCCCGCCGATCGGCAGCTACGGCTTCCTCTCCGACTGCCACACCGCGGCCCTGCTCTCCTATGCCGGCACCGTCGAGTGGCTCTGCCTGCCCCGGTTCGACTCGGCCAGCGTCTTCGCCTCCGTCCTCGACCGCGGCGCCGGCCGCTTCAAACTGAAGCCGAAGGGTGTGATCGTCCCGATCGGCAGCCGCTACGAGCCCGGCACCCTGGTGATCGAGACGACCTGGGTGACCGAGACCGGCTGGGTCGTCGTCCACGATGCGCTGACGATCGCCGAGTGGGGCGCCGACGACGGCTCCGGCGAGGCCTCGGTGGCCCTCGAGGCGGACCACTCGCTGCTGCGGACGATGACCTGCGTCGACGGCGAGGTCGAGATGGAGATGGAATGCCTGCCGCGCTTCGGCTACGGCCTCGAGGGCGCCAGCTGGACCGGCGGCGAACTCGGCGAAGCGAGGGCGAGCGCCGCCGACGGCACCGAGCTGCACCTGACCTCCGACATGGAGCTCAGCGTCGACGGCGGCGTCGTCACGGGCAGCCTCAGGCTGCGCGAGAACGAGAGCGGCTTCTGTGCCGTGACCTGGGGGGACAGCGGCATCGGCGGACCGCGCAGCGCTCCCGAGGCGCTCGAGCGACTCGACTCGACCGAAGACTTCTGGCGCGCCTGGCTGCGCAAAGGCCAGTTCCCCGACCATCCCTGGCGAATCCACCTGCAGCGCTCGGCACTCGTCCTCAAGGGCCTCACCTACTGCCCGACCGGCGCCATCGTCGCCGCCCCCACCACCTCGCTGCCGGAGGCGCCGGGCGGCGAGCGCAACTGGGACTACCGCTTCAGCTGGATCCGCGACTCGACCTTCACCCTCTGGGCCCTGCACACGCTCGGCTTCGACGGCGAGGCACGCGACTACATGCGCTTCATCGTCCAGGTCTGCCGCGACCACCCGGACCTGCAGATCATGTACGGAATCGGCGGCGAGAAGCAGCTGACCGAGAAGACGCTCGACCACCTCTCGGGTTACGGCGGCGCCAAGCCGGTGCGGATCGGCAACGGCGCCTACGACCAGCGCCAGAACGACGTCTGGGGCGCGCTGCTCGACTCCGTCTATCTGCACGAAAAAGCGCTGCGCGGGCGCGGCACCAAAGCCGATCGCGAGCTGATCGGCTACCAGGTCGAGGCCGCGATCGACGCCTGGCCCCACCCCGACCAGGGGATCTGGGAGTCGCGCGGCGAGCCCCAGCACTACGTCTCATCGAAGCTGATGATGTGGGTCGCGGTCGACCGCGGCGCCCGGCTGGCGCAAAGCATCGGCAACGAGGAGATGGAGGCGCGCTGGCGGGGCAAGGCCGACGAGTTCCAGGCCGAGATCCTCGAGCGCGGCGTCCGCGACGGCGTCTTCCGCCAGCACTACGACACCGACGCCCTCGATGCCTCCTGTCTGCTGATCCCGTTGCTGCGCTTCCTCCCTCCCGACGATCCGCGCCTGCGGGCAACCGTCGACGCGATCGATTCCGAACTGACCGAGCACGGCCTCGTCCTCCGCTACAAAGTCGACGAAACCGACGACGGCCTCAGCGGCAAGGAGGGCACCTTCCTGATCTGCTCGTTCTGGCTGGTCTCGGCGCTGTCGGAGATCGGCGAGCGCCAGCGGGCGCGCCAGCTCTGCGAGCGTTTGCTCGAGGCCGCCGGCTGGCTCGACCTCTTCGCAGAGGAGCTCGAGGCCGACTCCGGCCGCCACCTCGGCAACTTCCCGCAGGCCTTCACCCACCTGGCGCTGATCAACGCCGTCTCCCATGTGATCGCCGACGAGCAGCGCGACGACGGCGGCGTCACCGCGGTCTTCAGCGAAATGGGCGGCGTCCGCGGTTAGTGGCCATGGCCTGGATCTCGGTATGCGCGGAGAAACTTTTCGCGCAGACAGAGGATCTACAGACAAAAGGTTTCGGTTGCTCTATATTCCCGGGCGGGATGGGACGCCTCGACCGCTCCGACGACAACGACCTGCTGGCGGCGCTGCGGCACCCGCTGCGGCGCGAGATCCTGCGCCTGATGGAGAGCGAAGACGCGATCAGCCCGCGCGAACTCTCGGCCCTGCTCGAGCAGCCGCTCAGCAACGTCAGCTACCACGTCCGGGTGCTCGCCGACTGCGAAGCCGTCGCCCTCGTCAACACGGTTCCGGTTCGGGGATCGATGCAGCACTTCTACCGGACCGCGGTCGACGCGCCCTGGGCGCGGCAAATTCTCGGCCTCGGTGAGACCGGCGGCGATGCGCGCGGGGAGAGTCGCGAGGACTGAGCGACTTAGCGGCCGGGAGCGCGGCATGGATCAAAGCGATGACAGCTGGACGACAGGCGAAGGCGACGTCGCAACCGAGGCGGCCGTCCTCCAACTCGTGCTCAATCTGCACCCGACCCTGTTGACAGTCAACGAAATCATCCGCGAAGTCGCCGGCGAGGATCCCGGCTTCGCCGAGCGCGACGCAATCGAGCGCGCGGTCCGCGATCTCAGCGGTGCCGGTCTCCTCCACCACAAGGACTCGTTCGCGATCCCGACCCGCGCCGCCCTGCGCTTCAGCGAGTTGGTGGACCGCTAGCAGGGATTCCTACGCGCTGAGACGCAACAAAGGAACCCGTAGCCGCTCTTCCAGCTCCGCCGCGGCGGCGGCGGCGTCGAGCTCGGAGCCGGCGCCGACCAGGACCACCTCGGTCGCGGCGTAGCTGCCAACCACGTCTTCGACCGCTTGGACGAGGTCCTCGTCACCGACCCGGGCCTCGGCGGCGACGCCGGCCTTGGCCAACGAAGCGACGGTGATCACGAGGTTCTGCTGGGCGGCGCGACGGGCGCCCTCGAGATCGGAGGCCCAGCGGTCGAGGAAGCCGATCCGGGCGGGGGCCAGAACCAGGACCTCAGCCGGGTCGCGGCCCTCGCCGCCAGCGGCCTCGGCAGCGATCCTGGCAATCGCGGCCTGGTCCTCTACCGGGCTGGCCGCAACGACCAGCAGGCGCCGGCGCGAGCCGGCGGTCGGGGTCTCTCCGATCGCCTCGCGGGGCCGGGCGCGAACGGCGACGACGACGATCGCGACCGCCACCAGAGCGCCGACGGCGACGCCGACCCCGGGGCCGCCGACGTAGAAGCCGGCAACCGTGGGGACGGCGATCGCGACGACCAGCAGGGGCAGCTTCCATGCAGCCACCGCCTAAGCCTGGCAGGCGCGACCGCCGTCCCAGAACGAGCTCAGGCGCCCTTCATGATTGCGGTCGGCGTAACGCGCACACACGCGGTTGCGATCTTCATCCAGTCCACCTCCCCTCACGTCCCTTTCCCCGGTGGATTCGCGCCGTTCAAACGCGGTAAACGAAATGACTACTAGAATTATTTCTAGCAATCAACCGCAAGGGACTAAAAACTCAGCAATAAACGAAGAAAACGCAACTGTTGTGGAAATCCTGAGTTTCTAGCTCTAAAGTCAAAGCCATCGGCCGCCACCCACAATCGACCGAAGGACAGCCCCTTGCCGAGAACGAAGAAGAAAGATGGCGTCGAACAAATCGTCGCCAAAGCGTTTGCCCACCCGCTGCGCGTACAGATCCTGATCATTCTCAATGAACGGGTTGCCAGCCCCAACCTGCTCGCCCAGGAGCTGGACCAGAGCCTCAACCTCGTCGCCTACCACGTGCGCGTGCTCGAGAAATACGACTGCATCGAGCTCGTCGACACGAAGCAGCGCCGAGGCGCCACCGAGCACTTCTACCGTGCTACCAGGCGCCAGTTCCTGACCGATTCCGAATGGGCTCGGATGCCCGAGGTCCTACGCCCCGGGATCGCCACCGCGATCATCAAGTCGATGTTCGAGGACATCGAGGAGGCCGCCGCCGCCGGCACCCTGGAGGAGGTCGACGACGTTCACGTCAGCCGCACCCCGATGGTCGTCGACCAGCAGGGCTGGAGTGACGTCGCCGCCCTGCTCGGCGAGACCCTGGACCGCGTGCTCGAGATCCAGGCCGAATCAGGCGAACGACTCGCCAACGGCAAAGAGACGGGAATCGTCTCGAAGGTGCAGATGCTGCACTTCAAGTCGCCGGACCGCGAGAGTGCCGACGCCAAGACCGAGGCCGCCGTCTCCGAGTGAGACGGCGGCGCCCCGCGGGGCGCCGCTCAGGATTTGAGCGGCGCCGCCGCCTCGGGCGTCGCGACGACGAACGAGAAGCTCTCCTCCAGGTAGAGGTGGACGTTCTCGGCGTCGTGGCTGTCGTAGCCGATCGCCAGGTCCTGGCCCGACTCGAAGAGGAAGTCACCGCCGCGAAGGCTGAGCACGACCGCGCCTTTCAGCCCCGGCGACCAGACGATCGGGCCTTCGAGGATCTTCGCCAGGTGGTCGAAGAGCGGGTAGCCACCGTGCTCGGCGGTCTCGATTACCCGCGTGTACTCGTCGGGGCCGAGGGCGAGGCCGAAGGGCCCCTCCACCCCACCCTGGCGGATCGCGTCGACGGCCCGGGCGACCGAGCGCGGGTAGTCCTCGGCGGTGCGACCGAGTTTGCCGGCTTTGATCGGCGAGCTCTCGGCGATGCCGCCGATTCCCGCTTTCGCCCAGCCGTGGAAGACGGCGACGTTCTCGGAGAGCGCGATACGGCGCGCCGCCTCGTCGAGCGCCAGGAGATCGACGTCGACGGCGCCGCGGTCGTCGTCGCGCAGCTCGGCGCGTGGGATCGCGAAGTCGGCCCGCAGCTCGACCAGGGGCAGAACCTGACGGCGCAGCGCGGTGACGCCTTTGCCGTTCGGCGGCGTGACTTTGTCGACCCGGCCGAGGTTGGTCGCCGAGTGCTCCCAACCGTGGGGACCGGAGAAGTCGACCAGGCGGCGCGCCGCCAGCGGCCCGTGCAGGCGCTCGCGCGCCTCGTCGTCGAGCAGCTTCCAGTTCGAATCGGAGAGGGGCGCGTGACCGCGCAGCAGGTGGTTCATTGGTTCTCTCCTTTCAGGCTGCCGATGCCGAGCGAACCATCGCCCGGTCCGGCGCTCCCGGAATCGTCACCGCTGTCGCCGTCGCCACCCTCCTCGGAGGCCGCCTCGGCCGCCTCGCCGTGCTCGACGATGTCGCCGTCCTGGAACAGGACCCCCTTGGCGATCGCGCGCCAGCGCGGCGTCCGTCGCAGCAGAAACTCGAGGTCCATCGAGAAGTGCTTGAACTCCTCTCCCTGGGCGTCTTCCATGATCGCCCGCGCTTCGGCGTCGGGCTCAACCGCCAGCCGCTGCTGGTACCAGCCGATTGCCTGTGCCTCCTCTTCCAGCGAGGCGCTGAGGCGGGCGAAGGTGCGCGTCTCCGCCGGCAGCTCATCCGGTGGCTCGTGGTACTGGTCGAATCCCATCTGGTCTCCTTCCTCGGGTCCTCGCAGCGGGTGCGGACGAGGCTACTCGATGCCCGCGAACAGCTCCGCGGGTGAGATCTCCAGACCGCGGGCCAGCTTGAGGATCGTGTCGAGCGTTGGTTTGCGCTCGCCGGACTCGATCCTCGCCACTGCCGTCTGGTGCAGACCCGCCGCCCAGCCGAGTTGCTCCTGGGTCATCTTGCGCCGCTCGCGCAAGCGCTCGACGTTGGCGGCGAATTTCGCCTGGGGAGTGTCGGATTGGGACGGCACCGGGCCAGCTTGGTCGGGCCTCCCATGGCAGGACCTGCCAGATTGTCATATGGTGCCCGTCCATGAGCGAGGGCCGTAAATGAGCGACGAGCCGAGGGCCCGCAGTCGGCAGGAAGCAGCCACGACACGCGGCGAGCAGATCCGGTCCCAGCTGATCGAAATGCTGACGACTGACGGGCCCCAGACCGCCGGCGACCTCCTCCCCCGGGTTGAAACACCCGGCATCTCGCTCTCCGAGATCGCCTTCCAGCTGCAGCGACTCTGCGAGGAAGGCAAGGCGACTGGCGCTGTCGGCGACACCTACAGCACCATCCGAGCCGCTGAGTCTTCCAGTGGCTGACACGGTTCCCAGGGCTTGGCGAAGAGGTCGTAGGACTTTCGGATCGCGCTGAAGCCGAGTGCCGCGGCAGCGGGGCAGAATTCGTCCGGGTGCAGCTCGTACTCGGCCTCGAAGACGGCCTTGCCGCGGTCGATGAACGGCTTGTAGTAGCCGCATTCGTCGTACTGGAAGCACTCCTCGACGATCGCGAAGTCGAACAGGCCGACCAGCTGCGTCACCTGTTTCGGGTCGTTCTTCAGCGCCACCGCCATGCCACGGGCATGGACCTGGTCGGCGATCCAGCGGTTGAAGCGGAGCTGGTCGCCGCGGCTGATCTGGAAGCCGGTGTCGTTTTCCCAGCCGGCGACGTTGTCGGGCTCGACCGCGTCGAAGCGCTTGCGCGCGCACATCGCGATCCGCGCCTCCAGCGGCTCGGCGAAGAGCTGGAAGCGGCTGACGTCGAGCCAGCGCTCGTTCGGGAAGCCTTCGTAGCGCTTGCCGATCACGCCCGCCGGGAACCGGTCCCTGTCGGGCCGGAAGTTCTCCCAGCTGCCGACGTCGAGGTAACAGATCGCCCTGCGGCGGTGGCGGTGCAGGGCACGGACGTCGCCCTTGCTTGCTTCGAAGCCGTCGACGTCGTAGGCCCAGGCCCCGACCGTCGGGTCGATCTGGCCCTGCAGTTGCCACTGCCAGGCGGCCGTCCGCGGCGGCGGCTGCCAGTGGCCGGGGGCGCCGCCGATCGCCTCCGCCGCGGCCGGCAGCAGCGCCAGCAGCGCCAGCAGCGCGAGCACCGTCACCAGCGCGCGTAGAAGTCGTCCCTCCATGCCATGACGCTACCCCGACCGCCGACGATCTACCGGCGCCTGGTTCGAAGCCGGAGTCGCCGCGGCGCTATCGTGTGAACGGGTAGCCCGGAATCGGGGTTCCCAGGCGCTGCACGGCTCGGTCTCGATGCCCCAGGGCGGCGCCGGTGTAGCGATCCGGCGCGAATAATCGAGGAGTCGATGAAGGACGAGACCCCAGCAAGCGAGCAGCAGCTGCACGACCATCACACCGATGGCCTGGCCAGCGAGCACGAGCTCTGGCAGCGGTTCCGGACCGAACGCGATCCGGCGACGCGCGAAGAGCTGGTTCGCCGTTACCTGCCGTTCGCGAGGAACCTGGCGCTGCGCTACCGCGGGGCCAGCGAGTCCTTCGACGACCTGCTGCAGGTCGCCAGCCTCGGCCTCGTCAACGCGATCGACCGTTTCGACCCGGACCGGGGCACCCCCTTCGCCGCCTTCGCCTCGCCGACGATCCTCGGCGAACTGAAGCGCCACTTCCGCGACCGGGTCTGGACCGTGCGGGTGCCGCGCGGGCTGCACGACCGCATGGCCGAAGTGGAGAAAGCCACCACGGCGCTGACCGTCGAGCTCCAGCGCTCACCCTCGGTCGTCGAGATCGCCGAGCGGATGGGGATCGACCCGACCGACGTGCTCGAGGTGATGGAGGCCAACCACAACCGCCGCCCACTCTCGCTCGACCGGCCGGTGGGCGGCGAAGACGACGAATCCCCCGCCTCGGAGTGGGTCGGCGACGTGGACGCCGGCTTCGAGTTGATCGAGGACAAACTGGCGCTGGAGGGCGTCCTCCCTCACCTCGACGAGCGCGAGCGCGTCGTCCTCCACCTGCGCTTCGTCGAAGACATGACCCAGTCCCAGATCGCCGAGCAGGTCGGCCACTCCCAGATGCACGTCTCCCGGATCCTGCGGCGGACCCTGGAGAAGATCCGGGCCGAGGTCGCCGAACAGCGCCGCGAATCGGCAGGCGACTAGTCGGCCAGCGAAGCAATGGCGACGACGAGGTACTCGCCCTCGGAGTCGCGGTCGACGCGGACCTCATCGGCGAGCTTGGCAAGGGAGCCGACCTCGGGGACCTCGAGGCTGGCCTGGAGGCGCTCGCCGGCGCCGCCGACCATCGGGCCGACGCGGAGGACGACGCCCTCGGGGCGCTCGGCGATGCTGAGCGTGACATGGCCATCGCTGAAACCGGCGGGAGCGCCGGCGGAGATCGCGTCAGCGAGCAGCATCGTGTCCGAGAGCCGGTCGACGCTGACGTTCTGACGGGCGGCAAGGGCGCTGAGGACCCGCGAGAGGACGGTGCCGACGAGTTCCGGTGGGCCGACGCGGACCTCGGTCTGGGCCGGCGCGGCGTGGGCGGCCATTGTCGTCGACGCGGTCTCGTCGTCGTCCTCCTCCTCGATCTCGCTGATCGGCAGGTGCATCCGGATTACGGTGCCGCGGCGGGCGCCGCCGCTGATCTCGAAGCTGCTGGAGAGGGCGGCGATCAGGGTGAGGCCGATCCGCAGGCTGGGACGGGTGGCGTCAGGGCGGGGCCGGATCCCCATCCCGTAGTCGCGCACCTCGACCGTGAGACCGCCGTCCTCGACGAGCGCCTCGACCGAGAGCAGACCGGGGTCGCCGTCGGGATAGGCGTGGACGACGACGTTCATCGCCGCCTCGGTGACGACCGTCTTCAGGTCGGCGATCGCGGTCTCGTCCATCCCCAGGCGCTCACCCAGGCCCGCAAGTGCATGCCGGACGACCGCGACGTTCTCGGCCCTTGCCGGCAGGGACATCTTCAGCCCCGATCGATCGTCGGTCGTCGTCATTGCCATCAGTTTCGCTGGCGCCACTGGCGCCGGTCTTCGCCTTCTCTCGGGGGCAATATAGTCGCGCGCTGCTTCGGGGAATTCCATACCCCCGCCCCAGACGGTCAAAACCGCCGCTCTAAAAATTGGACGTGTTGATTACGCCCACGACAGGCAGCCGTCCTGCGGTAGCATCGCGGCGTGTCGCCTGCCCCCTTCGAGACGTCCACCTCCGAGGTCGACGGCATCCGCGTGGTCGCGGTCCGCGGTGAGCTCGATCTCAGCACCGCGCCGGACCTCGAGGGCCCGCTCGACGAGGCCCTTGCCGGCGGCGACGCCTCGGTCCTGATCGACCTGACCGAGTGCGAGTTCATCGACTCGACCGGGATCGCGATGATCGTCCGTGCCTGGCAGCAGCTCGACGGCGACCAGGATCGCGACGGCAAGTTGGTGATCGCCAACAGCAACGACCAGGTCCAGCGGGTACTCGAGATCAGCGGCCTCAACCTCTCGATCTCGATCCACCCCAGTCGCGATGCGGGCCTGGCGGCGCTGCGCGGCGATCCCGAGCCGGCCTGACCGGACCGGACCTCCGTCACAGAACGCATGGGCGCCGGCCGCGGCGGGTAGCCGTGGGCGATGCCGACCCCGCGCCGCCGGAGACTTCCGCCTGAGCTGTTCGAGACCCGCAGCCACGTCTGGCAGCAGCTCGGCCTCGGCGACGAGCTCTCGCCGCGCGTCTCGCGCAAGGCGTTCGGCGGGTTGCTGGTGGCCTTGCTCGTGCTGGCGGCGACGCTGGTCGTCTACTCCCAGCGCGCGAAGATCGCCCCCGGCCATGAAGAGCTGATCCGGATCGGCACCGTCGTCGTCCTCGTCATCGTCGGCTCGGCGGCAACGCACTGGCTGGCGCGGGGCCTCTCGCCGCGCCTCTACCGGCGGATGGACCCGGCAACGGCCGGCACCACCGGCTTCGTCATCCGGCTGCTGGCGACGGCGGCGGTCGTGATCCTCGCCCTGCGGATCGCCGGCGTCACCGCCAGCACCCTCGCCGTCGGCGGCGCCTTCACCGCCGTCCTCCTCGGCCTCGCCGCCCAGCAGGCGCTGGGCGGGATCTTCGCCGGCATCGTCCTGCAGAGCACGCGGCCGTTCCGGGTCGGCGAACGGGTGCGGCTGGTCGGCGGCGCCCTCGCCGGCTCGCTCGAGGGGACGGTCTCCTCGCTCGGCCTCTTCTACACGACGCTGAGCCAGGGAGCCGACCGCTTGATGGTCCCCAACAACGTCCTCCTCGGGCTCGTCATCGTCCCCCTGCGCGAGCCCGACAAAGTCGACGTCAGAGTCCGCTTCCCGACCGACGCCAGCCCGCAACAGGTCGAGCATCAGCTGCTGGAGGCGATCACGGTCCCGACCCGGTACCGCCCCAGCGTCTCACTGGAGGAGGTCGACGGCGACGGCGTCACCCTGCGGATCAACGCCACCCCGCTGCGCCCCGAGGACGGCTCCCAGCTCGCCGAGGAGGTCCTCGAGGCCCTGCGTCACCCCGAGCCCGTCGACTCCCGCCCTTAGCGGGCGGCGAGGGCGAAGGGGCTGCCCTCGGAGTCGCGACAGATCGACCAGCGCTCGCCGGGGTGGATCAGGCTGCCGCCAAGATCGGTGACGCGCTCCAGCGCCGCATCCATGTCGTCGATCGTGAAGTAGGGAAGCGAGCCGGTGTCGCCGGGACCGCGGCCGCGCTGGTGGACACCCAAGCGCAGGTCGCCGGCCTCCGTTTCCCAGCCCTGTCCGGCCGCCTCGGACCGGGGGGCGAGCTCGACGCCGAGCAAGCCGCCCCAGAAGCGGAGCGCCCGCTCGACATCGTCAGCCGGAAACTCGATCAGCGGCGCGGGCATCGCCACAGTTTCCCCGATCAGCCGTTGACCGAGGACATGTCGGCGTAGCGCTCGCCGACAGCGACGCCCTGCGGGGCGACCTCGTCGATGCGGCGGAGGTCGTCGTCGCTGAGCTCGACATCGGCGGCGGCGACGTTCTGCTCCAGGTAGGAGAGGCGCTTGGTGCCGGGGATCGGGACGACGTCGTCGCCCTGGGCGAGGACCCAGGCGAGCGCCAGCTGACCGGCGCTGACGCCCTTCTCGGCGGCGATCTCCTCGACCCGCCCGACCAGCTCCAGGTTGCGGCCGAAGTTCTCGCCTTCGAAGCGCGGGTTGACGCGGCGGAAGTCGCCCTCGGGCAGGTCGTCGATCGAGCGGAAGCGGCCGGTGAGGAAGCCGCGGCCGAGCGGGCTGTAGGCGACGAAGCCGATCCCGAGCTCGCGCACCGTCGGCAGCACCTCGTCCTCGGGGTCACGGGTCCAGAGCGAGTACTCGGTCTGCAGGGCCGTGATCGGGTGGGTGGCGTGGGCGCGGCGGATCGTCTCCGGCGCCGCCTCGGAGAGGCCGAGATGGGCGACCTTGCCGGCCGCGACCAGCTCGGCCATTGCGCCGACCGTCTCCTCGATCGGCACGTCGGGGTCGACCCGGTGCTGGTAGTAGAGGTCGATCTGCTCGACGCCGAGGCGTCGCAGGCTGTCCTCGCAGGCCTGGCGCACGTACTCGGCGTCGCCCCGGATCCCCAGCCGCTCGCCGTTCTCGCCGCGGACGTTGCCGAACTTGGTCGCCAGCACGACCTCCTCGCGGCGGCCGGCGATCGCCTCGCCGACCAGCTTCTCGTTGCTGAACGGCCCGTACATGTCGGCGGTGTCGAGGAAGCTGACGCCGAGGTCGAGCGCCCGCTTGATCACTTCCTTGGCTTCCGCCTCGTCGCTGCCGCCGTAGAACTCGGACATGCCCATGCAGCCGAGGCCCTCGGCCGATACCTCGAGGCCCGCCGCTCCAAGCTTTCTGCTCCGCATCGCCTGCGCCTTTCTCTCTGGGGGAATTGCCCGCCCCCGCCGGCTCAGGCCAGGAGCAGGATGAACAGGTTGACGATCAGCGCCAGCGGGGTCCCGACGAGGGCGAGGTCGCGGAAGAACCTGGCGAAACCGCCGCGGTAGTGAACGCTCTCCATCAGGGTCAGGCCGACGACGTGGGCCATGTTGATCAGGGCGGTGAAGATCGCGATCAGGATCGCCGCCGCCTGCCACCCGGTCGGCGTCGCTTCCGCCGTCGCCGCGGCGGCGAGGACGATGACGATGATCGTGCCGACGATCCCGACCACCATCCCTGCGAAGTCGGCCCGGCTGAGGCCGGGGAGGTAGGCCGAGCCGATCTCCTTGTCGGCGTCGACCTCGACGGTGCCCGCGGCCGCCTCCTCGACCTCGACGACGTGATCGGCGCCGTCCCCCTCGCACTCGACGACGACCATCCGCAGCGGCGGATCGAGATTTTCCTGCGCCCGCTCGAAGAGGCCGTTCTCGAACCAGGTCGCCTGGCTCGCCTCGTGCTCGAAGATCAGGACTTCGTCGGCCGGAGCTTCCAGGAGCGCATCCTGTGCAGCCTGGACCGGATCCGGATCGCCGACGTGGCCGGTGGCGTTGAGGCCGTGCTCGCGCGCCTTGGCGAGGGCGACGCGCAGGCGCTCCTCCGCCTGCCGTTTCGGCTCGTCGACGTCGCCGAGCGTGTGCCGGAAGGGGCTGGCCTCGACCGCCGGCACGATCAGCCGCACCTGTGCTGCGCCGCCGTTGGCCTGGCGCTGCAGCTCGGCGATCGACTCCGGGCCGCCGAAGGCGTCGGTGACGATCGCCAGCAGCAGCCGCTCGGCCACCTCAGTCCCTCCCGGAGTCCTCGCTGATGACCGGGTCGTCGCTCACGATGCGGGCAACGGCCCAGCCGAGGAGGGCGCCGATCAGCAGTCCGGCGCCGAGTAGGGTCATCGCTCGCGCCGGATCACGCTTCAGTTTCGAGACCGTGCCGTGGGCGCTGTGCTTCGCGGTCGTCCCGACCGCCTTGCGGGCAAGCTTGTGTTTGATCGCCATGCTCGGTACCTACCCGTCTTGGGAATGCCCACACACTCCTCCCGGAGCGCACCGGATTCAACCTGGAACCCGAATTTGAGCGAAAACTGACGCTTTCTTCATCCTCTGCTCGGGTAACGTCTGAACATGGACGAGCCGCGCGAACTAGAGCTGAGGCGCTACCTGCAGGCCCAGCGGGAGCTGGCGGCGCTGCTGCTCGACGGCGACTCCCTGACCGGAGTGGCGCCGGGCTTCCTCGCCACGATCGCAGATCTCCTGCGCTGGGACTCGGGCGCTCTCTGGGAAGTCGTCGACGGGGAGCCGGCGCTGCGCTTCATCCGCGGCTGGAGCATCCCGGAGCTCGACACCGAGCCGCTTTGGAAGCTGAGCCGGGAGCTGTCCTTCGAGCGCGGCGACGGCCTGCCCGGTCGCGCCTGGGAGAGCGGCGAGGTCTTTCTCGTCCCCGAGGTCCCCGACGACGCGAACTATCCCCGCCGCGAGCTCGCCGTCGAGCTCGGCTTCAGCGCGGCGCTGGCGGTGCCGATCGCGCCCGGCCGCAGCGAGGACGTGCTGGCGATCGCCGAGTTCCACACCCGTTCCTTCGACGCCAAGTCGGAGCTGCTGCTCAACCTGCTGACCGGGTTCGCCGAACAGCTCTCGGCCTTCATCTCGCGCCGTCGCGCCGAGTCGCAGGTGCGAGAGGCGGAGCAGTTCAAGTCGGCGGTGATGACCGCCGCCCTCGACTGCATCGTCGGCATGGACCACGAGGGCAACGTGATCGAGTTCAACGCCGCCGCCGAGCGGCTCTTCGGCCACACCCGCGAGCAGGCGCTCGGCCGCGAGCTGGCGGCGCTGATCGTTCCCGAAGAGCTGCGCGAGCGCCACCGCAACGGCCTGCAGCGCTATCTCGAAACCGGCGAGGGCAAGATGATCGATTGCCGCACCGAGCTGCCGGCGCTGCGCGCCGACGGCACCGTGATCCCGGTCGAGCTGACCGTGACCAGGATCCCCGGCTCCGAACCGCCGATCTTCACCGGCTTCCTCCGTGACACCACCGACCGCGCCGACGCCGAGCGCGTGCGCCAGCACATGGCCGAGGTCGTGCGCGGCACCCAGGACGCAGTCCTCAGCAAGGACCTGGAGGGGATCGTCACCTCCTGGAACCCGGCCGCCGAACGCCTCTACGGATACTCCGCCGACGCCGCGATCGGGCGCCACATCTCGTTCCTGATCCCGCCCGACCACAAAGACGAGGAGCAGATGATCCTCGACCGGGTCCGCCACGGCGAAGTCCTGCAGACCTACGAGACCGAACGGATCCGGGCCGACGGCGCCCGGATCGCCGTCTCGCTCACCGTCTCCCCGATCCGCAGCGCGGTCCACGGCGTTGTCGGCGCCTCGGTGATCGCCCGCGACGTGACCAGCATCAAGCGCCGGCGGCAGGCGCAGGAGTTCCTGCTCGCCGCCAGCCGCCTGCTCGACACCTCGCTCGACCCCGACCGCACCGCCCGCACGATCGTCGCCACCACGGTGCCGGCCCTGGCCGAGATCAGCGTGATCGACTTCGTCCGCGCCGACGGCTGGCTCGGCGACAGCGTCGTCGCCGGCGTCGACCCGACCGCCGCCGCCCGGCTCGAGCACATCCGCCGCACCTCGCCGCTCGATCCCGGCGGAAGCCACCCCGCTGCTCAGGTGCTGCGGGCGGGACGGCCGCTGGTCTGGCGCGACCTCAAGGCCCCCGAGGTGATCGACGACGTCGCCCAGAGCGACGAGCACCGCGAACTGATGGACGACGCCGGTTACAACTCGGCGGCCGTCGTGCCGCTGATCGCCCGCGGCCGCACCCTCGGCGCGCTCTCCTTCCTGCACGCGCACGGTGACGGGCGCTACGACCCCGACGACCTCGAGTTCCTCGCCGAGCTGGGGGAGCGGGCGGCGCTCGTCCTCGACAACGCCCGCCTCTATCGCGAGCGGGCGCAGATCGCCGAGAGCCTGCAGCGGGGGCTGCGGCCGCCGCAGCCCGCTGAGGTTCTGGGACTGGGGATCTCGGTCGTCTTCGAGGCCGCCGGCAGCGGGATCGAGATCGGCGGCGACGTCTACGACGTGCTGCCGACCGAGGACGGCTGCTGGATCCTGGTCGGCGACGTCGCCGGCAAGGGCAGTGCCGCCGCCGGCGTCTCCGTCGCCGTCCGCCACGCGGTCCGCGGCCTGACCCGCGAGATCGACGAGCCCGACGAGGTGCTCTCGCGGGTCAACGAGCTGCTGCTCGCGGGGAGCAGCCTCAACGACTTCGCGACCGCGGTGCTGGTGCGGATGCGACGCGACGGCAAACGCTGGAGTCTGACCCTGGCCAGCGCCGGCCACCCGCCGGCAATCCACGCGACCGCTTCCGGACCGGTGCAGATGGGCGGCGGCGCAGTCCTCGGCGGCTGGAGCGATCCGGCGATCGCCCGCCACCAGACCGAGTTCGGGCCAGAGGACACGCTCGTGCTCTGCACCGACGGCTGGCTCGAGGCGGGGCCGGTCGCTTCCCACCGCGACGCCGACGCCTTCGCCGCCACGGCCCAATCGCTGGCCGGGCTCGAGCTCTCCGAGCTGACTGCGAAGCTGCGCACCGACGCGCTGGAGCGCGGCTCGGGCGGCCTCCGCGACGACCTCGTCGTGCTCGCGGTCCGGCCGGCGGCCGGCGCCCGGACCGACGAGGACGCGACGGCGAAGCTGATCCGCGCCTAGCGCTGGCGTCAGCGCGCGGAGGGCAGCTCGCGCACCACTTCCCGCGCCCGCTTGTCGTCTCGCAGGCCGAGGTAGCGGGGGTGGCGCAGCTTGCCGTCGCGGGTCCACTCGCCGAAGCCGAACTGGCCGACCAGCTCCGGCCGTACCCAACGTGCGTCGCGCGGCAGCCCGCTGCCGCGCTCGAACGGCGAGTCAGGGACCTCGATCGCTTCCAGGCGGTCGCCGAGATCGTCCAGGGTGTACTGGTTGAAGCCGGTCCCGACTTTGCCGGCAAAGCGCAGCTCGCCGTCCTCGTAGTAACCGACGAGGAGCGCTCCGAAGCGGGTGCGCGAGCCGCCGGGCGGGGTGAAGCCGCCGATCACCAGCTCCTGCTCGAACGAGCACTTCAGCTTCAGCCACTCGGAGCTGCGGCCGTGGACATAGAGGCTGTCGGCGCGCTTGGCGATCAAGCCCTCCCAGCCCTTGGCACAGGCCTCGCGGAAGTAGGAGACGCCGTGCTCGTTGCGGTGCGGCGTGTAACGGATCGGGCCCTCGAAGCGCAGTGCCCGGCGCAGGGCCCGCTTGCGCTCGCGCAAGGGCAGGCCGGTGAGGTCGTTGCCGGCGAAGGCGAGCAGGTCGAAGAGGTAGAGGAAGACCGGGATCCCGCTCAGACGTGCGAGCCGCGGGTCGCCGATCCCCATCCGGCCCTGGAGGCGCTCGAAGCTGGTGCGCGAGCCCTCGAAGGCGACGATCTCGCCGTCGGCGAGGAAGTCGTCGGCCGGGTCGGCGGCCAGCGCCTCGACCAGCTCCGGGTAGGAAGGCGAGAGATCGCGCCCGGTGCGCGAGGTCAGCTTCACCTCGTCGCCGTGGCGGCGGACGCTGGCCCGAATCCCGTCGAGCTTGCGCTCGAAGACCCAGCCCGGGTCGTCGAAGGGGCGGTCGCTGAGCTTCGCTTTCATCGGCTCGACTGCCATCGCCTCTAGTCTCCCGGCCGATGCGCGCCACCGTCGTCACCTTGGCCGCCGTGGCCGCGGCTCTGCTCGTCGCGCTGGCGGTGCCTTCCCCAACCGGGGCCGCCGGCACGGTCCCCGGCGCCAGCACCAGCGCCGCGCGGCCGCCGATCACGAAATGGCCGATCCCCTACGGACCGAAACGCAAGCGCGAGATGGCCGCCTACTCCAAGCGCCACTACGGCACCTACCAGTGGCGGCTGCGCCAGCCAAAGGTGATCGTCGAGCACATGGCGGTGACCAGCACCGCCGCCGCCGTCTACAACACCTTCGCCCCCGACGTTCCCGACGTCGAGCTCGGCGAGCTGCCCAACGTCTGCGCCCACTTCGTCGTCGGCAACTCGCGGATCTTCCAGCTCGTCAACCTCCGCACCCGCTGCCGCCACACCGTCGGCCTCAACTACACGGCGATCGGGATCGAGCACGTCGGCTCGGCCGACTCCGACGTGCTCGACGACCCGAGTCAGTTCCGCGACTCGCTGCGCCTGACCCAGTACCTGCGCTGCCACTACGGGATCCCGATCCACGACGTGATCGGCCACAACGAGAGCCTCAGCTCCCCTTACCACCACGAGCTTGTGCCGAGTCTGCGAACCCAGACGCACGGCGACTGGAGACACAGCTCGATGCGGGTCTACCGCGCCGCGCTGCGGCGGCTCGGGCCCTGCTGAGCGAGCCCGTCGAGGCCGCCTAGAGCCGCCCCATCAGCAGCAGGATCAGAAGGATGATCGCGATCACGCCGAGGATCCCGCCGGCCACTGCCACCTTGAGCAGGACCAGCACCAAGGCGATCACCACCAGCACCGCGATAAGCCCACCGAGCATCGTCGTCTCCTTTCCGAATCCCTGAACGGACCCCCGTGAGGTACCCGGGGGCCAGATCGGAAAACCGGTCAGTCGCGGCCGAGAACCTGGTCGAGGCCCTCGACCCGGCCAAGGTGCTGGAGCTTGTCGGGGTTGACGACCGAGTTGACGCCGGTCACCCGCTCACCGTCGGATTCGAGCGCCATCGCCCCGATCACCCCACCCGAGGCCGAGGTCAGGATCACGCCCGGCAGGCCGTTGATCTCGGCCGGGCACAGGCCGATCTCGGTTCCGAGCCCGGCCTTGGCCCAGTTGACGACGGTACGGGCGACCCGGTTGGCGCCGCGCAGGGCTCGCGCCAGGGCCGGCACCTTGCCGCCACCGTCGCCGCGGAGGATGACATCGCGCGCCAGCAGCGCCTCGAGGCCGGCGACGTCGCCACGCCCGGCGGCTTCGAAGAAACGGACCGCCAACTCCCGCTGCCGCTGCTTGCCGCCCTCGAAGCGAGGGCGCCCCTCCCCCAGCCGCCGCCGCGCTCGCACCGCGAGCTGGCGGGCGTTGTCCTCGCTCTTGCCGACCACCTCGGCTACCTCCGCGTAGCCGTAGTCGAAGACGTCGTGCAGGAGGACGACAGCGCGTTCCTCCGGCGTCAGCTGCTCGAGCAGGACGAGGAAGGCGAAGGAGAGCGAGTCGGCGAGCTCGACCTGCTCCGCCGGGTCGGCGCCCGGCGCGGTCAGCAGCGGCTCCGGCAGCCACTCGCCGACGTAGGTCTCGCGGCGAGCACGGGCCGAGCGCAGCTCGTCGATCGCAAGCCGGGTGACGACCGTCGCCAGGTAGGCGCGCGGCGAGGAGATCTCCTCGCCGCGCTCGAGCGCGTCGTTGAAGCGGACGAGGCCCTCCTGGACGACGTCCTCGGCTTCGCTGACGCTGCCGAGCATCCGGTAGGCGACCCCGAACGCCCCCGGCCGCAGCTCTGCCAGCAGCTCTTCGCGGGACCCGGTCACGCCGCCCCGGCCAGCCCCTGGCGCCAGCTCGGGTGGGCCGGCAGCCAGCCCAGCTCGCGCTTCGCCTTCTCGTTCGACGCGCCCCTCACTTCGGTCATCATGACCACCGCGACCTCCCCGGCCAGCAGCCGGCCGAGCCAGCGCGGCACACGGCGGGGCGGCTTGGCGCCGAGCTGGGCGGCAAGCTCCGGCAGCCACTCGGCGACCGTCGCCGGCTCGTCGTCGACGACGTTGTAGACGCCGCGGCTGCCGTGAGTGAGCGCGGCCGCGGTCGCATCGGCGGCGTCGGCGACGTGGACGAACGACCAGACGCCGGCGCCGTCACCGACGACCGGGAAGCCGCGCTTGCGGATCAGCTCCCGGTGCTCGCCACCGGGAGCCATCGAGGTTCCGGGCCCGTAGAAGCCGCCGTAGCGGAGCGCGACCCCCTCGGTCCACTCGGCTCCGGTCACCGCCTCCTCGAGGTGCCGGATCGCGGCCAGCGCCTGGCGCAGCGGCGGCGCCGGGTCCGGATCGAGCGGCGCCTCCTCGTCCTTGACCGGGCCGCCGACCCGCGCGGCCGGCCAGCCGGCATAGCTCTGGGCGACGAAGCGGCGCACACCGGCCGCGCGGCCGGCCGACAGCAGGTGGTCGGTGGCCTCGGTGCGAAGCCGGTTGGTGAGCGCGAAGTCGCGGTCGAAGTGGCGCAGGTCGAGCGAGCCCGACAGGGCCGTCAGCTCGTGCACGATCGCCTCCGGCTCGGCCGCGCCGACCGCGCTCGCGACCTGCTCGGGGTCGAGGGCGTCGGCGCGGACCGGGGTCGCGCCCAGGGCTTCGATCTCGGCCCGTTTGGCGTCGCTGCGGGTCATCGCCCAGACCTCGTGGCCGTCGGCGCGGAGCCGCGGCACCAGCTGCTTGCCGATCGCTCCGGTGGCGCCTGCTACCAGGACCTTCATCGTTCCTCCTCTGGTCGGGTGTACAGGGGAGACGAGGCGGGACGGCCCGCTGTGACAACGGCGGCGATTCGCCGCGACGGGACTGCCGGCTAGGATGCCCGGCGATGAGCGACGCGATCGAAGACGGCTTCAAAGAGGGCGACAAGGTCTGGGTGCAGGACGCCGACGGCAAGCACCATCCCGGCATCTTCGTCGGCAACAACGAAGCCGCCGGCTGGTTCGGCGGCGGGCCGAGCGCCTACGTCGTCCACCCCGAGGCGCACCAGGCCGAGGTCGTCTCGGTCTTCCGCATCACCCCGCGCGACGAGTAACGAGCCGGCGCCGGATTTGCCGGCCACACCGTTTGCGATCCTGCCCCGGTGTGGGGTACCGACACACCCATTTTCCGGGTGGTCGGATTGGGGTGTGTTTTAAGTGTGTTTTTGGTCTGGGGATGGTGTGGATCGGCGGCGGCCACCTTCAAGGTGTACCCGACGATCGTCGAAGTCGAGCGCGGCGCCGGCGGGGTCGCGCTGGGGACGATCGACGTCGATCTCGAGGGCGAGCGCCGTCACCGCTTCCGGGTCGTCGTCGAAGACGTCGGACAGCGGGCGGACGGCAGCCAGGTCTACCGGCCCGCTTCGGGCGCGCGCTTCTCGGCCTCGTCCTGGATCCACCTTGCGCCGAGCGCCTTCGCCGGCGCCCCGAACCGCACCCAGCCGATCCAGTTCCAGGTCGCGGTCCCGGCCAACGCCGAACCCGGCGACCACCTCACCTCGCTGACCGTGCAGCACCTCGCCGACGCCGGCGGGGTCACGGCGACGGCGGTCGAGGCGGTCTCGGTGCGGCTGACGATCCGGGTCCGCGGCAAGCTGCGGCCACGGGCGACGATCACCTCGCTGGAAGTCCCCGCAGTCGCCGACGGCGGGCCGGTCGCGGTCGCGACCACGGTCCGCAACAACGGCAACGTCACCCTCGACTTCGACGGCGCCAACCGGGCCGGGGTGACGATTCGCGACGGTGACGAACCGAAGCAGAGGCTGCCGTTCGGCGGCCAGCTCTTCCCCGGCCAGACGCGGGAATTCGTCAGCCGCTGGGAGGACCCGCCGCTGCTCGGCGATTTCGATGCCGAGGCCGCGGTGCGGACCGGCGACGGCGCCGCCCGCCGCGAGGCCAGCTTCTGGGTCGTGCCCTGGCGCGAGATCGGCGCCGTCCTGCTGCTGCTTGCCGCGGTCGTGCTGCTCTACCGCGGCTGGCGCCGGCGCCGCTGGGGTTACTAGCTACCCAAGCGGGACGCGGACCTCGAGGGCGCAGACGGGGCTCGGCTGGATCGCCAGCACCGGGCTCCGCAGCCGGTCCGGGAGGGCGAAGACGAGGCGCTCTTCGGCGCCGGCGCCGAGTGGCAGCCCTCCGGCGCGGCCGAGGCCGTCGGGGCCGACCACGCCGGCGCGCAGCGGCGCCAGCATCGTCCCCCCCGGCCCCCGCACGAGATAGGACAGGAGGCCGGGGTTGAAAGCCTGGCGAGCGCGGTTGACGACCGTCACCGCGACCGCCAGCAGCCGCTCGCCCCGGGGCGCGACCAGCCGCCGGGGAGCGCCGCCCCAGGCGCCGAGCGGCCGGCGGGCGACCCGGAAGGAGGCGCCGGCGACCTCGAAACGCTCGCCGGCACGCTGGCGGCGGATCGCGATCGGCACCGACGCCGGGGCAGCGGTTCGCGCCGCGACCAGGTCGGAGCCCGGGCGGGGACTCCCGCCCCCAACGGAAACGAAAAGCAGCACCGCCGCCGCCGCGCCGAGGAGCAGCGCGACCAGGATCTGCGGGACGCCCACCCAGTCACGATCGGCGAGGACGTACACGGGGGGCCTCAGTTCGAAGCGGTGAGCGTGATCACGCCGCCGCTGTATTCACCGGCGGGCTGGTTCGAGGGCACGCTCAGTTTGTAGTCGTAGGTGAAGCCGTTGGTCAGGATCGTGCCGATCAGCGGCGTCGCCGGCGCGTTGCTGACGAGGCTGACCGAGCTTTTGTCGAGGGTGCAGCTGGAGCTCGAGTTACCGACCCCGCAGGCAATCGATCCAGCCCCGAGCGGAACCGTCAGCGCTTCCAGCCGGAAGGCGCTGGCCGGGATCTTTTCGCCGCCGGCCGCAGGTTCGGTGCTCATCGTCCCGGTCACGCTCCACTGAGCGTTGGAGCCGATGCAGCCGGTGTAGACGCCGACCGCGGGGGCGGTGTTCGAGGAACCGGCGGCAAGGGTGCCGAACGGAGCGGCGCCGGCACTTTGCAGGCAGGTGCCCTGGTTGCCCCAGGAGATCGAGTTGGTGATGGTGGCGGAGACGGACTGGGTCTGGTTGGAGCTGGCGGCGCGGGTCTGCTCGCCGCTCGAGAGCCAGAGGCCGGCGGCGAGGACGAGCAGCGTCAGCCCCAGGGCGATCTCCAGCCGGGGACGGGCGGCGGTCATGGGCAGCGCGATTGGTGGGGTGGCTCTTCCGGACATCCCCCACCTTTCGGCGTCGCCGATCGGAATCGAGGGTGGAGGAAGTAAGAAAGAGGTATGAGTGTGGCTACGTCCTCAGTGTGGAGCTGAGCGCCCGCCTTCCGTTCGCCGCGGCCGGTACCGATAGCCCACCCCGCGCACGGTCTCGACCGGGTCGACGTCGGCGGCCTCGCCGAGCTTGCGGCGCAGATAGCTGACGTACAGCTTGACCTCGTCCTTGTCCCGGATCCTGTCGCCCCAGACGAGGTCGAGGAGCTGGCCGTGGCCGAGGACCCGGCCGGGGTTCTCGGCGAAAGTCGCCAGCATCCGGAACTCGATCGGGGTCAGGCTGACTTCGATGCCGAGGACCTCGACCCGGTGCCTGAGATGATCGATGTAGATGAACTCGTCGCTGAGGACCGCCGCCATCTCCGGTCGGGAGCGGGTGCGCCGCAGCAGCGCCTCGATCCGGGCGAGAACCTCCTGCTCAGACGCCTCGGTGCCGATGCAGTCGTCGGCACCCGCCCGCAGCGCCACGATCCGCTCCGCCTCCTGGTCTGTGGGGGCGAGGGCGAAGACCGGCACGTCGCTGAGCTCGCGAACGGTGCCGAGAAGGTCGAGAGCGTCGGCATCTTCGAGACCGAGATCGAGGAGGACGAGGTCGGGCCGCTCCACGTAGAAGGCCTTGAGGCCAGCGCTGCCGTCGACTGTCTCGACCAGCTCGACTCCCGCTCCTCGCAAGAGTTCTCCGAGGGAGCCGAAGGCACTATGTGCGACCCCGATCGCCAGTGCCTTGCGGCCTAAGTCACTCAAAATTCATCCCCCCGACAAGTCCTCCCTCTGCTTCGACAAACTCACTTACTCAAAGCGATTTGTCAACCCTGACAGGAGAACTTGTCGTTTATCGAGAGCCCAGTTCGTCGCAAGGTTGCGGACAGTGTTTCTGTCCCGCACGAAATGCATATGTGAGCAGCAAAAACAAGGAGTGAAGAGATGCGATTCATGATGTTCATGTACCCCGGTATCACCGAAGAGGAGTGGGCTCCGTCAGCCGAGGACGTGGCGGCGATGAGCCGCTACAACGACGAGCTGCGCAAAGCCGGAATGCTGCTTTCGCTCGACGGGCTGCATCCGCCGGCGGAAGGCGCCTCGGTCGTCTTCTCCGAGGGCAGGTCGGCGGTCACCGACGGGCCTTTCAGCGAGACGAAGGAGGTCGTCGGCGGCTACTGGCTGATCCAGGCGCGCTCGAAGGAAGAGGCGGTCGAGTGGGCCTCGCGCTGCCCCGGCGAGAACTGCCGGATCGAGGTCCGGCGCGTGTTCGAGCTCGAGGACTTCCCGCAGGACGTGCAGGAAGCGGCGCTCGAGAACGACCCCGGCGGCGCGCCGCAGGCCTAGGACGACCAGGGCCGGACGATGGGCGAGGCCGATGCCACGCGAGCGGTCGAGACGGTCTGGCGGATCGAGTCCGCCCGGCTGATCGCCGGCCTGGCCAGGATCGTCGGCGACGTCGGCTTCGCCGAGGACCTCGCCCAGGACGCATTGGTGGCGGCGATCGAGACCTGGCCGCGGTCAGGCGTCCCGGACAACCCGGGCGCCTGGCTGATGGCCACCGCTCGCAACCGGGCGATCGACCAGCTCCGGCGCAGCAAGACCTACGCGCGCAAGCAGGAAGAGATGGCGCACGAGATCGGGATCCAGTTCGCGCTCGAGCGCGCCGACCTCGCCGCCGAGCTCGACGACGAGGTCGGCGACGACCTGCTGGGGCTGATGTTCACCTGCTGCCACCCGCTGCTCTCCGAGGAGGCGCGGGTGGCGCTGACGCTGCGGCTGCTCGGCGGCCTGACGACGACGGAGATCGCCCGCGCCTTCCTCGCCCCGGAGAAAACGGTCGCGCAGCGGCTGGTGCGGGCGAAGCGCACCCTGCGCGAGGCGCGGGTTTCGCTCGATGTTCCCCGCGGCGCGGAGCTCGAGGCTCGCCTGCCCTCGGTGCTCGAAGTGATCTACCTCGTCTTCAACGAGGGCTACGCAGCGAGCGCCGGCGAGGACTGGATCCGGCCGGCGCTCTGCGAGGAAGCGCTGCGACTGGGACGAATCCTCGCCGAGCTGGCGCCCGCCGAGCCCGAGGTCCACGGCCTGATCGCCCTGCTGGAGATCCAGGCCTCGCGCTCCCGCGCCCGGGTCGGGCCCGGCGGCGAGCCGGTGCTGCTGCTCGACCAGAACCGTTCGCTCTGGGACCCGCTGCTGATCATCCGCGGCCGGCGGGCGCTGGAGCGGGCGGAAGCGCTGCCGCGGCCACTCGGCCCATATGGGCTGCAGGCAGCGATCGCCGCCTGCCACGCGCGAGCGCTGCGGGCCGAGGAAACCGACTGGGTGCGGATCGCGGCGCTGTACGAGGCGCTCTCGCGGGTCGTCCCCTCCCCCGTCGTCGAGCTCAACCGCGCCGTCGCCCTGGGAATGGCCTTCGGCCCCGAGATCGGCCTCGAGCTCGTCGACCAGATCGCCGCCGAGCCGGCGCTGCGCGAGTACCACCTGCTGCCGAGCGTCCGCGGCGACCTGCTCGCCCGGCTCGGCCGGGAGGCCGAGGCCGGTGCCGAATTCCGCCGCGCCGCCGAGCTGACCGCCAACGAGCGCGAGCGCGCGCTGCTGCTCGGCCGCGCCGCAGACTGCGGCGGCTAACGACCGGCCAGCGCTTCCATTTCCGGGCGCTCCAGCCGCAGCGTCGTCCACTCGCCGAGCGGGGTCGCGCCGAGGCCGGCGTAGAAGTTCAGCGCCGGCTCGTTCCAGTCGAGCGCGCACCATTCGAAGCGGACGTGACCGCGCTCCAGCGCCAGCGCCGCCAGGTGCTCCATCACCCGGCGGCCGGCGCCGCCGCGCCGGTGCTCGGGCCGCACGTAGACGTCCTCAAGCCAGATCCCGGAGCGGCACTCGAAGCTGGAGAAGGTGGTGAAGAAGATCGCGTAGCCGATCGGCTCGCCGCCGGCTTCGAGCACCAGCGCCTCCGCCGCCTGCTGCTCGAACAGGGTCCGCCGCAGGACCGCCGCGTCGCCGACGACCTTGTCGGCGAGTTTCTCGTAGGTCGCGAGCTCGCGGATCAGCTCGACCAGCAGCTCGCAGTCGTCCGGGGTCGCCGACCTGATCGTCGTCTCGCCGAGGTTTGCCACGAGGGCAGCCTAGGGAACTAGGCTTGCCAACCCGTGGACACGATCGACGAGCTGCTAGCCAACAACCAGAAGTTCGCCGAGCCGCTGACGGAGCGGCACCTCGACGTGCGGCCGGCGCGCCAGCTGGCGATCGTCACCTGCATGGATTCGCGGCTCGACGTCTTCGCCGCGCTCGGCCTCGCCGACGGCGAGGCGCACGTGCTGCGCAACGCCGGCGGCGTCATCACCGACGACGTGATCCGCTCGCTGGCGATCTCGCAGCGGCTGCTGGGGACGCGCGAGGTGATGCTGATCCACCACACCGACTGCGGCATGGAGAAGATCAGCGACGACGGCTTCCGGGCCGAGCTGCAGGAGGCGACCGGGATCGCCCCCGCCTTCGCGGTCGAGTCCTTCAGCGACGTCGAGGCCGACGTCCGGCAGTCGATCCTGCGGGTGCGCCGCTCCTCCTTCCTCCTCCACCGCGAGACGGTGCGCGGCTTCGTCTACGACGTCGACACGCACCGCCTGCGCGAGGTGGAGGCGGTGTAGCTCAGGGAGCCCAGGACTCCGCCTCGGCGTAGCGCAGCGAACCCGGGGTGTCGAGCAGCTCGCCGGTCTCCAGCAGCGTCTTCAGGCCGGAGAGGATCATCGGCCAGCCGCCGAACAGTTCGCTGTTGGCGCCCGCCGGCAGCTGGTCGTGGGTGACCGCGAGGCGGCAGGAGCTGCCGACCGGCTCGATCTCCCAGGTGATCCGCGAGGTGCCTTCGCCCTTGACGCCATCGCTCCACAGCGCCTGGAAGGTCTGCACCAGGCGCCGCGGCGGGTCGACCTCGACGTTCTCGCCGGCAGCGATCTCGACCACGCCCGGCACCCCGGAGCTGTAGGTCGAGCCCGGCGCCCAGTCCGACTCGATGCGGACGCCGAAGCTGTACTTGCTGCGCAGCTCGGGATCGGTGATCGCCTCCCAGAGCCGCTCCGGGGTGGTCTTGATGTAGATCTCGAAGACCGCCATCGCGCGGCCGTCGACTACCTCCCAGGGTTCACGCTCGTTCATGACTCCTCCTTCTCGAGGTCGTGCTTGAGCTGGCTGAGCGGAGCCGCCCAGGACTCGGCGTACTTGCTCACCCAGCGCTCGTAGATGGTTCGAATCGGGACGGGGTTGAGGAAATGGAGCTTCTCCCTGCCCCGTCGTTTGGTGACGACGAGCCCGGCGCCCTCGAGCACCTTGAGGTGCTTCATGACCCCGAAGCGGGTCATCTCGAAACGCGCCTCGAGCTCGCTCAGCGTCTGCCCGTTGCTCTCGTGGAGCGCATCGAGCAGTTCGCGGCGAGTCGGATCGGCAAGCGCCTTGAACACGTCATCCATGCCCACAGCATACGTGACCAAATAGTCACATGTCAAGTCGAGTGTTGAGTT
>DASSLT010000019.1:0-55576 GCA_035689305.1 Solirubrobacterales bacterium
GGAGGCCTGCGGGCGGGGCAAACTGGCTCCGTTCTCGGCCTCCCCTCCCGCGCCACCCGCCAGAGGAAGCGACCAGTCTCGAACGAGTATTGCCGCGACGCCGCCAGCGATCACGAGGTAGAGCGGGACGAGGAGGTTCGCGGTGTCGCCGCCGGCGTGGAGCGGGATCCGGAACGGGAGGGCGGCGATGATGCCGAGCGGCAGCAGGATCGGCCAGCGGCGGAAGAAGTAGGCGAGCAGGCTGACGGCGACCACGGCGATCGCGAGCAGGGCGACGATTCGGCTGGTGCTGTCGCGCAGGTCGACGATCTGGTGGGTGTGCCACTGGTCGCCGAGGATCAGGATCGGGAAGAGGACGATCGCGACGACCATCGCCGCCGAGCGCGGGCGGGCGGCAGGCAGCAGGATCGCGGCGCCGCTGGCGCCGGCGGCGATCAAGACGCCGGCGCCGGCGAGGAAACCGCTCAAGGCCCTGATCCCGTTTTCGGTTCAGCCGGGACACCGCCGCCCCGGGCCCGGGTCGTGCAGGCCGAGAGCTCCTTCGGCGGCGGGCGGTGCAGGTGGATCGAGCCGGGCGGGACGAGCACACGGTCTTCGCCGAGCAGCTTGACCCGCAGCTTGTAGCGACCCGGGGGAGCGGTGCTCCCGTTCCGCTGGCGGCCGTTCCAGTAGAAGGTGTGGAAGTGGTAGCGCTTGAGGAATTCGTCGCGCGCCAGGGTCAAGACCATGTGGCCGCTGGGACGGATGATCTGCACGGTGCCGTCGTCGGAGACGGTGGTGCGGAAGCGGATCCGGATCTTGTCGTTGCGGCAGTCGTCGTTGGGGGTGAAGGTGGCCTTGCGCGGCCCCTCGGGGTCGTGCGGCAGCGGGTAGCCGACGAAGGTGACCTTGTCCAAGACGAGCGGGTCGCGCTTCAGCCGCTGGGCCCAGGCAAAGGCCGCGACGGTGGCGAGGACGAGCAGGCCGAAGACGATTGCGGCGGCGCTGAGCCGCCTACTCGGCGGCTTCGGCATTGTCCTCGCCGACGATCACCGTCACGTTCGCCCCCGACGAGATGCCTTCGATTTCGCCGGTCATCAGCTGCAGCTTCGAGATCCCGAGCTGCTTGCCGACCTTCTTCGCTTCCGGCTTGTGGCCGCGGGTGAACATGACGACGCTGTCGGCGAAGCTCGAGCTGGTGTTGGTGATCGCGCCGAGCTTGAAGCCCTTGTCCTCGACCTCGTTGCCGTAGGTGGCGGCAAGGTTCGGGACCGCAGTGCCGTTGAGAACGGCGACCTTGATTTCGCTCGGTTTCGTCTTCGCCGCCGCCTGCTTGGCGCTGGCGCTGCCGGTTTCGTCGCTGGAGCTGCTGATCAGCGCGTAGGCGACGCCCCCGACGACCAGGACGAGGACGACGAAGATCGCCGCCAGCCAGCGCGGTTCGGCGAGCCGCTCGCCGACCCCCGAGAGCCGTTCCCGGATCCGCTCGCCGCGGGTCACTTCCGGCAACCCTTCCTCGCGCCGCTGGCGCCGCACTTCGCGCTGCTCGACCACGTTGTGCTCGGCGGTGCGGCTCTCCTCCAGGGCTCGCAGCTCTTCCGCCCGCTGGGCGGCGATCGCCGAGGTGGTCTCCTTGCGTTCGGCGTCGCGCTCGGGCGCCGAACCCGCCCAGTCGCGCAGGCGGCGGATGTCCCGCCCTTGCGTAAACGCGAGCAGGGTGAGAACGCCGAGGCCCAAGAAAGCCGCCAGGCCGGCGTAGGAGCCGATTTCCTTGATCAGATCGAACAAGTGGCTGCGAGAGGCTACTCGTCGTAGACGACCGTCGCGGCGTCGCCGCCCGGTGCGGCAATCAGCTCCACCACTCGCTCGGCCAAATTAGCCTCATCACCGGCCAGAACCAGGCTTTCGAGCGAGCCCAGGGTCGAATCCACCCACTCCGAGTCCACAGGCCGCTCCCGTACGGCCCTGTTGATGCGCCGCGCCGCCGTCGGCTGCGGCTTCTCGTTACTGCTGAACAGCTCCTCGTGCAACTTCTCGCCGGGCCGTGGCTGCGTGAACTCGATCGCGACGTCGCGTTCGGGCTCGAGCCCGGCCAGCCTGATCATGTTGTGGGCGAGATCGACGATCTTCACCGGTTCGCCCATGTCGAGGACGAAGACCTCGCCCTTGCCGGCGCCGATGTCACCGGCGCGGATCACCAGCTGCACCGCCTCCGGGATCGTCATGAAGTAGCGAGTCATCTCCGGATGGGTGACGGTGACCGGCCCGCCGCGCTCGATCTGGCTTTTGAAGATCGGGACGACGCTGCCGGAGGAGGCGAGGACGTTGCCGAACCGGACCGAGGCGAAGCGGGTGCCGGTGTGGGTGTTGCCGGCCGACTCGACGATCCACTCGGCCATCGCCTTCGAAGCTCCCATCACCGTCTGCGGGTTGACCGCCTTGTCGGTCGAGATCAGGACGAAGCGCTCGACCCTCGAGGCGGCGGCGGTCTCGGCCGTGATCCGGGTCGCGATCGCGTTGTTGCGGACCGCCTCCAGCGGATTCGCCTCCATCAGCGGCACGTGCTTGTAGGCGGCGGCGTGGAAGACGACGTCGGGCTTGAAGCGCTGCATCACCTCCAGCATCCGGTGCGCCTCCTTGCAGTCGGCGAGGACCGACTCGACGTGGGTGAAGTGGCGCTCCTCGACCATCTCGCGGTCGATCTGGAAGAGGTTGTCCTCGGCGTGGTCGAGCATCACCAGGAGACGCGGCTTGACCTGGGCGATCTGGCGGCAGAGCTCGGACCCGATCGAACCGCCGGCGCCGGTGACGAGGACGATGCGGTCGCGCAGGTAGGCGCCGACGCGGTCGAGCTCGCGCACGATCGGATCGCGGCCGAGCACGTCCTCGACCCGCACCTCGCGCAGCTGTTTGTTGAGCTGGACGCCGCCGCGCAGGAGCTCGAAGACGGTCGGCAGGGTGCGGACCGGGATCTCGCGATCGCGGCAGGCGGCGACGACCTTGCCGCGCAGGGTCCCCGGCGCCGAGGGGATCGCGATCACGACCTCGTCGGGCTCGGTCTCGTCGAGGATCTCGACGATCTCAGCGGTCGAACCCAGCACCTTGAGGCCGAGCATCCGCATCCCGCGCTTGCGCGGGTCGTCGTCGACGAAGCCGATCGCGGTCGAGCCGAGGTTGGGATTGAGCTGCAGCTCGCGGACGACCATCTGGCCGCCGGAGCCGGCGCCGATCACCAGCACCTCGTGTTTCGGCACCCGAGCGTCGCGCGAGGGCCGTTCGACGATCAGCCGCACCGCGAGCCGGGCGCCGGCGACCAGGATCAGGGTGAGGACGAAGTCGGTGACCTCGACCGAGCGCGGCAGCGTGTGCGCGAACGGCTGGGCGACGGCGAAGAAGACGACGAGGATCGCGCTGGAGACGACGACGGCGCGGAGGATCAGCATGAAGTCGCGGCCGCTGACGTAGCGCCACCACTTCTGGTAGAGCCCGAAGCCGGCGAAGACGATCAGCTTGCCGACGACGACGAAGCCGACCGACTGCGCGAACAGCACCTCGTAGCGATGCGGCCAGCCGTGCGGGTCGTCGAGGAAGCGGAGCTGGAAGGCGAGGAAGTAGGCGAGCGCGAGGAGGGCCGCGTCAGCCAGCACCTGCAGCACCCGGTTGCGGTATACGGGGTGGTTCAACCGGCCCATGTAAACGCGAAGTTTACGGGCGCCAGAGCCGACTGGCGGCCTTTTCTCATGTCTGGTCCGTACGATGTGCCGCTCCATGGGGACCTTCCTCCTGCTTGCGAGCATCACCGACAAGGTGGTCGAACCGATCGTCGACGTCGCCACCGAATTCATCGGCTCGGCCGGCGTCGCCGCCGTCTTCCTGCTGATGACGCTGGAGTCCGCCTGCATTCCGGTGCCGAGCGAGGCGATCATGCTGTTCGCCGGCTTCAGCGTCTCCAAAGGCGAACTGACCCTGTTCGGGATCGTCGCCGCCGGCGTCCTCGGCAACCTCGCCGGCTCCTGGATCGCCTACGCGGTCGGCTACTACGGCCGGATCGACCTGCTGGAGAAAAACAAGCTGATCCACATCAGCCCCAAGCACCTGAAATGGGCCGACGACTGGTTCGCCCGCTACGGCTCCTGGACGGTCTTCTTCTCGCGGATGCTGCCGATCATCCGCACCTTCATCTCGCTCCCGGCCGGGGTTGCGCGGATGCCGTTCTGGCGCTTCACCCTCTTCACCCTCGCCGGCTGCATCCCCTGGGTGCTGGCCCTGGCCCTGATCGGCGAAGCGGTCGGCGACAACTGGGAGGACTGGCGCCACAAGCTCTCCTACCTCGACTACGTCGTCGCCGCGGCGATCGTCGCCGGCGTCATCTACTGGATCATCAGGCGCCGCCGGCGCGGGCCGGAGCCGGCCAACACGGGCGGCGCTTGAGCCAGGACCGGATCCCGAGCCGCCGGGCGCTGGTGCTGGGGGCGGTCCAGGGACCGGCCGAGCTGCTGCCGGTCTCCAGCTCCGCCCACATCGTCCTCGTCCCCTGGCTCGCCGGCTGGGACTGGGAGGAGGTCGATCCGGAGCTGCGCAAGAGCTTCGAGGTGGCGCTGCACACCGGCGCCGCGGCGGCGCTGCTGATCGGCCAGCGGCGCCTGATCGCCGAAGAGCTGCGTGGGTTCGACGCCCGCCGGGCGCTGCTGCTGGCGCTCTCCTTCCTGCCGGCGGCGGTGGTCGGCTATGCCTTCGAGCGCCCGATCGAGCGCCGGCTCGGCGGTCCGCGAGCCACCGCCTACGGCCTGCTCGCCGGCGCCGCGGCGATGCTGATCGCCGACACCCGGCCGCAGCGCCGCGGTCGCGGCGAGGCGACTGCGGCGGACGGGCTGGCGCTCGGCGTCGCCCAGGCGGCGGCGCTGGCACCGGGGGTTTCGCGCAACGGCATCACTCTGGCAGCCGCCCGCTGGCGCGGCTTCTCGCGCGACCAGGCGAACCTGCTCTCGCGGACGATCGCGCTGCCGATCATCGTCGGCGCCACGGCCCTGAAGGGCGGGCGGCTGGCGCGGCGCGGGACGACGCCGGAGCTGCGGCGCTCGCTGGCGCTCGGCGCCGGCGCCTCGTTCGCCTCCACCCTCGCTTCGCAGGGACTGATCGAGCTGGTCGAGCGCGACCGCGCCCTCTGGCCCTATGCCGCCTACCGGGCGACGCTGGCAGCGCTGGTCCTTCGC
Source organism: Solirubrobacterales bacterium (assembly GCA_035689305.1). Lineage (GTDB taxonomy): Bacteria > Actinomycetota > Thermoleophilia > Solirubrobacterales > 70-9 > VAYN01. Next base: position 5,193 of record DASSLT010000019.1, read on the forward strand.
CGCTTGCGACTTTGACCGCTCCAGAGCACGGTCAATGTCGCGAACGCGGGAGGCAATGCCTCCAAATCCAAATATTGGATGAATTTGGATTTGGGATGGCGAGGCCCGGGTTCGCTGCTCCCAACCTCCCCGGACCTCGCACCGACCTGCCGCAGCGCCTGAAAGAATCGGCGGCGTGAGCGACGCCTACGCCAAAGCCGGGGTCGACCAGGGCGCGGCGGATTCCGCCGTCGCCGGCCTGGTGCGGGCGCTGGGGGCGATCGAGCTCGGCCGGCCCTCGGCCCAGGTGCCGCTGCCCGGCCACTACGCGAGCGTGATCCGGATCGACGACCGGACCGGGATCGCGCTCTCGACCGACGGCGTCGGCACCAAGCTGGTCGTCGCCGAGGAGCTCGGCCGCTTCGACACGATCGGGATCGATTGCGTGGCAATGAACGTCAACGACGTGATCTGCGTCGGCGCCGAGCCGCTGGCGATGCTCGACTACATCGCGATCGAGAGGGCCGACCCGGCGGTCTGCGAGGAAATCGGCGTCGGTCTCGCCCGCGGCGCCGAGCTGGCCGGGGTCGAGATCCCGGGCGGCGAGCTCGCCCAGCTCGGCGACCTGGTCCGGGGCGTGGACGTCTCCGGCGCCTGCTTCGGCACCGTCGCCCTCGACGCGATCATCGACGGCTCCGCGGTCGCACCGGGCGACGTCGTTATCGGCCTGCCCTCGAGCGGCATCCACTCCAACGGCTACACCCTGGCCCGCTCGGCGCTGGCCGGGATCGGCCTCGACGAGGACCCCGAAGGGCGGCTCGGGCGGCGGCTCGGCGAGGAGCTGCTGGAGCCGACCGAGATCTACGTCAAGCCGGTGGTCGAGCTGCTGCGCTCCGCGGTCGACGTCCGCGGCCTCGCCCACATCACCTCGGGCGGCACCGGCAACCTGCTGCGGCTGGCGGCCGAGGTCGGCTACGAGATCGACGCGCCGCTGCCCGTGCCGCCGGTTTTCACGCTGATCCAGGAGCGCGGCGGCGTCTCCGACGAGGAGATGCACGAGGTCTTCAACATGGGCTGCGGTTTCTGCATCGTCGTCCCCGCCGGGGACGAGTCGGCGGCGCTCGACCTGCTGCGCGTGCATTACCCCGTTGCAAGACGGATCGGCAAAGTGGCCAAGGGGCCGCGCAGGGTCGAGAATGTCGACCCTGACTAGATGGACCCCGCTTCCTCCAGCTCAAAAATGATCGGAACCGTGCTCTCGGGCCGTTATCGGCTCGAGGCGAAGCTCGGCAGCGGCGGCATGTCGACGGTCTACCTCGCGCGCGACCAGACGCTCGACCGCGACGTCGCGGTCAAGGTCATGCACCGGGAGATGTCCGAGCAGGCCGACCAGCTCGAGCGCTTCCGCCAGGAGGCGCGCGCGGTGGCGAAGATCTCCCACCCCAACGTGGTCTCGGTGATCGACGCCGGCGAGGACGGCGGCCACCCCTACATCGTCTTCGAGTACGTCGAAGGGGAGACGCTGAAGCAGCGGATCGCCCGGGTCGGGGCGCTTGACCCGCAGGAGGCGCTCGCCTACGCGATCGAGATCGCCCGCGGCCTCACCGTCGCCCACGCCCGCAACATGGTCCACCGCGACATCAAGCCCCAGAACGTCCTGATCGACGCCGAGGGGCGGGCGAAGCTGACCGACTTCGGGATCTCGCGCCAGCTCGAGCAGGAGGGGATGACGGCGACCGGCCGCGTCCTCGGCACCACCGACTACGTCGCCCCCGAGCAGGCGATGGGCCACGGCGTCGACACCCGCTCCGACATCTACTCGCTCGGCGTCGTCCTCTACGAGATGCTGATCGGCCAGGTCCCGTTCCACGCCGACAGCCAGGTCGGGGTGGCGATGAAACACGTCAACGAGGAACTGCCGGACGTCCAGCAGCGCCGGCCCGAGGTCTCCGCCGCGGCGGCGCTGGTCGTCGAGCGGGCGACGGCGAAGGACCCGAACCAGCGCTACCAGGAGATCGGCGAGATGATCGACGACCTCTCGACCGCGCTCGAGGTCGAGGCGGCGCGGGCGGGCTCCAGCACCGGCGAGGCGACCAGCATCCTCGACGCCCTGCCACCACCTCAGCGCAAGCTCTCGAGCCGCGCCCGCTGGTCGTGGGCTGCGATCGCGCTGATCGTCCTGATCGGCGGTGGCGCCGTCGCGGCGGTCACCCTGATCAGCGGCGGCGGGAGCCCGGGGGGCGGCGGTGGAGCACTGAAGGACAAGGGCAAGACGGTGCCGCTGGCCTCGGCGACCGACTACGACCCCGACGGCGACGGCGAGGAGGGCAGCGACACGGTTCAGCTCGCCGTCGACGGCAACCTCTCCAGCGCTTGGAGCAGCGAGCACTACGCGGACGAAACCTTCGCCGGGACCAAGACCGGGGACAACCCGGGCGTCGGCCTCTACGTGACCACCGAATCGCCGGCCTCGCCGAAGGTGATGGTGATCCACACCCCGTCCCCGGGCTGGGACGCCCAGATCTACGCGACCGCCTCCGAACCGCCGGAAGAAGTGACCGAATGGGGCGAACCGATCGGCGAAGTCACCGACGCCGACAAGAACGAGGAAGTCGAACTCCACCTCGCCGCCCCCGCCACCAACTTCCTCCTCTGGTTCACCAAGGCAGCACCGACCCCGGGCGACGAAAGCAGCTACGGGATCGAAATCAGCGACGTCAAGCTGATCGACTAGTGAGGCGCACTCTTCGGCGAGTTCGCCACCTGGCCGATTGACAATCGGCCGTTTCACGAGACCCTTGCCCGGCGCTCAGCGGAGGCGGCGGGTCCGGCCGAGCCCTCAAAAAGGCAAACCTCGAGGGAGGCACCATGACCGTACGTAGAGCAACCATCGTCGTCTGCGCACTCTGTGCGTTCGCGTTCAGCGCGATCGCAGCCCAGAGCGCACTGGGGGTAACCAAAGGCACAACAGCCTTCACATGCAAGAAAGTCGGGATCGGCGGCACCTTCACCAAACCCCACTGCAGAACCACCGACGTCGGAGCCGGCGAATACGCCCATCTTCCGGTCCCGGAAGGAACAACAACAGAAATCACAGGGACCAACGCCAAAACCGTCGGCGAAACACTTGAAACGGCTCCGTGGAAGCTGAAAACGGTCGTCGCCGGAGTCGAAGTCGAACTGCAGGCGGCGAACGTCAGCGCTCTGGGGTGGGCCGAAAACGCCAAAGACCCATCTGGCGAACACTACATCCGCGGCACAGGAATGATCGTGTTCAACGGCGTCACCGTGACGAAACCGGCAGGAAACAACTGCGTGGCCTACACAGACGAAGCTGGTGTCAAAGGCAAAGCAGGCAGGATCGACACCAGAGCGCTGAAAGCAACGACCACAGAACAGGGCGACTTCGTCAAATTCGAAGCCGCAGAAGGAGAAGTACTGGCCAACTTCTTCGTCGAATGCGCGGTCCCATTGCCGGCAATAGAAGGGACATGGGGCGTTACCGGCAGCGTCAAAGGCGCTCCAAATGGGGCCACAATCAATTTCACCCACCCCGAAACGACAGCGCCGAACACGCTGAAAGCGAAAGGGGCCAAAGCGGGGATAGAAGGCTCGCTGACAGTCTCGGGCAAAGACGGGCTCGCGGGCGACACCGAATTCACGCCGCTCAGCGCCACAACAGTCGAAACACAGGAAGGGGTCTGACGAGCTCGGGGAGCCGGCCGCTCGGCCGGCTCCCCACGCCTTATGGTGCTTTTGGCGCGCCCTCCGGTCGGCTCATGTGGTCACTGTTGTGACCCCCAGCGGCGTGTATTCGCTCTCCCCGGGAGCCCGGCCGGTGAATGTTGTGCTGACATCTACTCCGGCTTTCTGGCCGCCGAATTTCAGCGTGCTGCTGGCTGTGACTGACGCGTGCGAGCAAAGCGCTGTGGATCCTTCTCCTGAGCAGGTGACGGCGCCCGTGACCGGGTAAGTGTTGTTGATGGCCGCGATGGAGCAGCCTTCTGTTTTTATTTCCCCAAAGGTCAGCCCTTCAGCAGGAGTCAGCGTGCCCGCCATGCCTTTTCCCGCGCTCGTGCCTGTCAGCAGTTTGGTGGTGAGTACCCCTTCGTTGACTTTGCAGCCTTTCCCGGCGGGTTTGTTGGCGACGATTTCACCGTAGGTCGTTGTTCCGGTTCCGTGGATGTAATGTTCGCCGTTCGCCGCGACCAGGTTTTCGAACGACCCTACGTTGCGCGCTTCTTTCGCTTCGAGCTCCACTTCGACTCCAGCCAAGGTCGTCTTCAGAAACACCGGCTGCGCGGCCGTTGTTTCTTTGGTAGTGCTGGCGTTCGTGACCAACAGTTCTGTTTTCGTGTTCGCCGGAATTTCGACGTGTTCATATTTCGCGCCGCTACCAACTCCATTGACGCAATGCGCGTCCGAAAACCCAGCCCCTCCTTCGACTGCCTTTTTCTTGCATGTGAAAGCTGTTGTGCCGGTCACAGCTCCGGCGCTCTGCGCTCCCAGCATCGCGAGCGCAATCACGATTGCGCCCACGGCGAAACCCACTTTCCGTCGTCCCATTTCAACCGCCTCCCTCGAGTCTGGCCACCAGTGGGCCAAAGATCTCGATAGGGACGCTGGTAGTCAATTGGCCGATCCGCGCTCCCGCGGATCGGCGCGCCCTACGGTTCTTCTTCGAGCGGGAACTGGGACCGCTTGCCGACGACCAGGGTGACTTCGGACTTGGGTTCGACTTCTTCTCGCCCTTCGGGCGACTGGGAGATGACGAGCCCGATTTCTTCTTCGTTTTCGGTTTCTTCTTCTTCGACGACCGGGACGAGGCCGGCTTCGCGGATCGCTTCGACCGCTTCGCGGCGTTCGACGCCGACCACGCTCGGAACCTTCGCCTTCTTCATCGGCCTGGCGACGACGATGATGATTTCCGAGCCGATCGGCAGCTTGCCGCCGGCGGGTGGCGTCTGGCTGATCACCTGACCGGCCGGGCTGGTGCTTTCTTCTTCCTGGACCACGGGTTCGAAGCCGCGGGCGCGGATCCGTTCGACGGCGGAGTTGCGCTGGGTGCCGACCAGAGCGGGGATGCCGGCCTTCTTCGGGCCGCTGGAGACGAACAGCGTCACCCGCGAGCCGTTGGTCGCGGTTTCGCCGCCGGATGGTTCGGAGTGGAGCACGATCCCGACCTCGACCGAGGCGGAGGTCCGCTCTTCGACCGCGACCTTGAAGCCGGCATCTTCCAGCTTCTTGGTTGCCGCTTCGACTTCTAGCCCGGAGGTGCCTGGCACGGGACTGCTGCCGGGGCCGTTGGAGATGGTCAGATCCACCTTTGGCTTCGAGCAGAAGAAGGTGAGGAAGGAGCAGTTTTCATCGGCCGGGTCGGCCGGCGGCGACGCGACCGGGTCCTGCTCGAGCACCGTGTTCGGCGCCGTCTGGCGCTCGACCCGTTTGATCTGGCCGACCTGGAAGCCTTCCTGGTCGAGCAGGGCGATCGCGACGTTGAGCTGGTTGCCGGTCACGTTCGGCACCCCGGTCGAGGTGTCGCGGGTCAGTGCCAGGCCAATCAGGACGCCGACGATGGCGGCGATCGCGAGGCCGATCCAGAGCCATTTCCGCCCCTTGTCCTCTTCCTCGTCCTCGCCCTCGACTGGCGTCGCCACCACCGGCGGCAGCGGCGCGAACGACTGCGTCCCCGAGGCCGACCCCGGTTCGCGCATCGCCTGGTCGAGGGCGGCGATGAAGGCGTCGGCGCTCTGGAAACGCTGGCCCGGCTCCTTCTCCAGCGCCCGCATCACCACCGCGTCGAGCGCCGGCGAGACCTGGGGATTGAGCGTGCTCGGCCGCTGCGGCGTCTGCGAGACCTGTTTCATCGCCACCGCGACGGCGCTTTCGCCCTCGAAGGGGACGCGGCCGGTCAGCGCCTCGTAGAGCAGGACGCCGATTGAGTAGAGGTCGGAGACCGAGCTGACCTCGTAGCCCTGGGCCTGCTCGGGCGAGAGGTATTGCGGCGTGCCCATCACCGAACCGGTCTGGGTGATCTCGGAGAGGCCGGCGCGGGCGATGCCGAAGTCGGCGACGTGGGCTTTGCCCTCGTCGTCGACGATCACGTTCTGCGGCTTCAGGTCGCGGTGGACGATGCCCTGACGGTGGGCGGCGCGCGCCGCTTCCAGCACCTGGCGGATCATCATCACCGCCTGCTCGGGGCTGAGCCCGCGGTCGATCAGTTGCTTCAGCGTCGGTCCCTCGACGTACTGCATCGCGATGTAGCTTGTGCCGTCGACTTCGCCGCGGTCGTAGACGGAGACGATGTTGGGGTGCTGCAGAGCCGCGGCCGCCTCGGCCTCGCGCTGGAAGCGGGCGACGAACTCGCGGTCCTGGGCAAAGTGCCGGTGCAGGACCTTGAGCGCCACCTGGCGCTGCAGGTGCTGGTCCTCGGCCAGCCAGACGTCCGCCATGCCTCCGGCGCCGAGTTTTCGCAGAACTCGGTAGCGACCATCGACGACGCTGCCCTCTTTGACCTCAGCCACCCGCTCCCCCTCTCACTCTCATCGTCTCATCTGTCGTCAAATATGCAGGTGCCGGGTTCTATTCGCCGTTCAGGATCGCTTCGGCGACGTCGGCGAAGATCGGCGCCGCGACGTCGTTGCCGAACTGGGGCGTACACTCGACCGAGACCGCGATTGCGATCTTCGGTTCGTCGGCCGGGGCGAAGCCCATGAACCAGGCCTGATTTTCTTCGGCGCCGCCGCCGCAGGCCTTGTTGCCGGGCGTTTCCGCGGTGCCGGTCTTGCCCGCGACCGGGACGCCGGAGATCGCCGCGTTGGTGCCGGTTCCTTCGTTGACGACGCCTTCCATCGCCGTCGTCAGCTCTTCGGCGTGGGCGGCGGTCAGCGGCTGGCTGTACTCGGAGGGGTCGAGGTGCTTGACCGTGCGGCCGTCGGGATCGACCACCCGGTTCCAGATCTGCGGCTTCATCAGCTTGCCCTTGTTGGCGACGGCGGCGGCGACCATCGCGATCTGCAGCGGCGTCGCCAGCAGCCGCTCCTGGCCGATCGCCATGCGGGCGAGGTCGACCGGATCATTGCGATGCAGCAGGCTCCCTTCCGAGAAGACACCGCTGGGTTCCACCTGGTTGGAGGGAAGGTCGATCGGCGGGATCGAGCCGAAGCCGAACTTTTCCATCGTCTCGAACAGCTGGCTCTGGCCCACTTTCTGCCCGAGCTGGCCGAACCAGGTGTTGACCGAGTTGGTCAGCGCCGTGTCGAGTGAGATTTCGCCCCAGTCTTTGCTGAAGTCGTTGTCCAGCGGGATGCCTTCGTCGAGGATCGAACCGGGCGCGTCGATCGTCGTTTCCGGCGTGATCGTGCCGCTTTCCAGCCCAGCGGCGGCGGTCACCACCTTGAAGGTCGAGCCCGGCGGGTACTGCCCCTGAGTGGCGCGGTCGTACAGCGGCCGGTCGACTTCGTTTTCGTTCAGCTGTTCGAGTTCCTCGGGCACCCGATTCGGGTCGTACGGCTTATTCGAGACCAGCACCTTGATCGCGCCGGTGCTCGGTTCGATCGCAACGACGCCGCCGAACCCCTGTTCCTCCAGGTCCGACAGAGCGAGCCGCTGCGCTTCGGTGTCGATGTTGGTGACGATGTCGTTGCCTTCGCGCTTGCTCCCGGTGAGTTCGTCGAGGATCGTGCTGAATTCCGATTCTTCGCCGACCAGTTCGGCGTTGTGGAACTGCTCGAACTCGGAGTCGCCGTATTCCATGAAGCTGTAGCCGATCGGGTGGCCGAAGAGAGCGCCCTCGGGGTAGTGGCGGACGTAGCGCAGGTTGGCGCCGTGCCCCTTCGGCCGCGAGATCGCGATCACGGTGCCGTCGGCGGCGAGAATACGGCCGCGCTCGATCTGCTGGGCCTCGAACAGGGGCCGCTTGTTGGCGTCCTGTTCCTTCAGCGCCTTCGCGTCCCAGACCGACCAGTAGGACGTGAACCCGACGAGGACGCCAAACAGGACGACGATGAAGGCGAAGAGTTTGATGATCTGCCGATTCACGCCATCGCCCCCAGGGCGCCGAGCGGGCGGCCGGCGGGCTCGGCCGCCTCACGCCGGGCACGGTCGGAAATGAGCAGCAGCAGCGCCAGGAGGACGAAGTTGGCGACGATCGAGCTGCCGCCGTAGCTGATGAAGGGCAGGGTGACTCCGGTCAGCGGGATCACCCGGGTGACGCCGCCGATGATGACGAAGGCCTGGATCGCGAAGACCGCGGTCAGCCCGGTCGCCAGCAGCTTCGAGAAGCCATCCGAGGCCAGCAGCGCGACCTTGAAGCCGCGGGCGGTGATCAACAGGTAGGTGGCGATCACCCCGCAGGCGCCGAACAGGCCGAGCTCGTTGACGATCAGCGAGTAAATCGTGTCGGTCTGGGCTGCCGGCAGCAGCGCTCTGCTGGTCCCGGGGATCGTGATCAGCCCCTGGCCGAAGCCTTTGCCGAAGAGCCCTCCGTCGGCCTGGGCGAAAATCGAGTTGAGGATCTGGTACCCGGTGTCCTGCGGGTGGCGGTAGGGGTGCAGCCAGATTTCGATCCGGTCGTGGACGTGGGGCACGGTTTCGGCGAAGAACCAGGCGCCGACGAGGAACATCGCCATCCCGATGACGACGAACGAGAAGCGGCCGGTCGCGACGTAGAGCAGGGCGAGGAAGGCGGCGAAGAACATCAGCGAGCTGCCGAGGTCGCGGATGAAGACGAGCATGAACATCGAGGCGCCCCAGACGACCAGCATCGGCCCGAAGTGCTTCAGCGGCGGCAGGGTGACGCCGAGCACGCGACGGGCACCGACGATCAGGACCTCGCGGTGCTCGCGCAGGTAGCTGGCGAGGAAGACGACGATGCAGATCTTCGAGAACTCGGCCGGCTGGAAGGCGAGCGGGCCGATCTTGATCCCGAGGTAGGCGCCGTTGACCTGCTGGCCGATCCCCGGCAGCCGCGGCGCCAGCAGCAGCAGCAAGCCGACGCCGGCGATCGTGTACCGGTAGCGCTCCAGCACCTCGTAGTCGCGCAGCAGCTGGATCGTCAGCGCGAAGAGGACGAGGCCGAGGACGAACCAGTTGGCCTGGTCGCGGGCCAGGTCTTCGTTGATCCGGTAGACCATCACCAGCCCGATCGCGGTCAGCAGCGCCATCAGCGGAAACAGGTAGGGGTCGGCGTTGGGCAGCCGGATCCGCAGGTAGATGTGGGTGGCGAGGCAGAGGGCGAGGAAATAGGCGCCGTAGATCAGGCTGGCGTTGCCGAGTTTCGAACCCTCCTGGGCGAAGACCGCGGTGAAGCCCGCGGTCAGGAGCAGGGCGACCGGGACCAGCGCGACTAGCTCCCGGTTGCGGGCAGAGGACCTCAAGGCACACCCTGGCTGCGTTCGATTTCTTCGAGCAGCGAGGTCGCGTCGTCGCGTGAGCGCAGGTCGTGGCCGGTGACCGCGTCGCGGCGCTTGCCGACCAGCACGTCGGTCTGGATCGGGCTCGCATAGCGCTCGTCGTAGAGCTTGATCCCGAAGGGCAGTTCGTAGGGCAGGCCGCGGTAGAGGGCGACGCGGCCGGCGTCGTCGGTGCCGAGGAACCAGACCTGGCGGTTGCCGTACCAGGCTCCATAGGCCAGGGCGGCGACGATCAGCAGCGGGATCAGGATCTTCGCCGCCGTCTTCAGCCGTCGGCGCTTCGGCTTCGCCGCCAGCTCTTCGCGCCGCTTCTGGGCCGCTTCGGCGGCGGCGCGGCGGCGGACCTCGGTCGCGGTCAGGCCGGCCTCCTCGGCGGAGGCGCCGATCAGGGTCGCGCCCTCGGAAGCCGGCGTCGGGGCGTCCGCGCTCGGCTCCCGCGCCGGCGCCGCCGCGTCCTCGAGTCGGAACGCGACGACGGTGATGTTGTCGCGGCCGCCGGCCCGGTTGGCTTCGTCGACGAGGGCGCGGACCGCCGCCTCGATCGAGGAGGCACGCTCGAGCAGGCGGGCGATGTGACCGTCGTCGAGCATCGTCGTCAGCCCGTCGGAGCAGATCAGGAAGACGTCCCCTGGCTGCGCGGGAACCGTCTGCAGGTCGACCTTGACCTCGGGCTCGGGGCCGAGGGCGCGGGTGATGATCGAGCGCTGCGGGTGGTCCTCGGCCTGGGCGTCGGTGAGCTGCCCTTTGCGGCGCATCTCCTCGACCAGCGAGTGGTCGCGGGTCAGCTGTTCGAGCTTGCCGCTGCGGAAGCGGTAGGCGCGGCTGTCGCCGACGTGGCCGATCGCCACCTCTTCAGCCTCGAGGTCGACGATTGCCGCCGTCGTCGTCGTCCCCATCCCCGCCAGGCTCGGATCCTTGCGGGCAAGCTCGTGGATCGTCCGGTTCGCCGACTCGATCGTCTCCTCCAGAACCCGCTCCGGCGCCGCCTGCGGCAGTTCGCGCTCGAACGACTCGACCGCTGCCTTGGAGGCGACCTCGCCGGCCTGGGCGCCGCCCATCCCGTCGGCGACGACGAACAACGGCGAGCGCGTGAAGACCGAGTCCTCGTTGGCGTTGCGCTGGCGGCCGGTGTCGGTGCGAACGGCCTGCTCGTCGATCCGCAGCGTCACCTAGGTCACCTCCAAGCGGAATTCGGTGTCGCCGATCTGGACCGTGTCGCCGTCGATCATCTCCGCCTCGCCGGCCAGCGCCGCTCCGTTCAGCAGGGTGCCGTTGGTCGAGTTCATGTCCTCGACGTAATAACGCCCGCCGCGTTCGAAAAGTCTGGCGTGGATGCTGGAGGCGTAGCGGTCGGCGATCTGCACGTCGGCGTCCTTGGAGCGGCCGATCGAGAGGCCGCCGATCAGGTCGTAGCGCTGGCCGCCCTCGAGGCCGCCGCCGCGCTCGACGATCAGCCAGGCGTCCTCGCCCAGCGGCGAGGCGGCGCCGAGCCCGGGGCCCGAGTGAAAACCGGTCGCATCCGGCGCAGGGGCGGCCGTCCGCCGCAGATCCTTCAGCGCGCTGCGCGCGATCACGAGCAGAAAGAGGAAAAGGACGGCCAGAAAGCCGAACTTCAGAGCTACTGAGATGGGGTCATAGTCCACGCGTCCGTCACCTTACGGGCAGCGCCTGCTACTGCTCGACGTCGAAGAGAAACGTCGTCGTCCCGACCGTGATCTGGTCGCCGGGGCTGAGCCGGGTGGAGGCGACGCGGCGGCCGTTGACCTTGATCCCGTTGGTCGAGCCGAGGTCGACGATCTGCCAGTCGCCGGAGTCCGAACGGCGCAGCTCGGCGTGGCGGCGGGAGACGTTGGGATCGGTGAGCACGCACTCGGCCGACTTCGAGCGCCCGATCGTCGCCCGCGGCCCGTCGAGCACGTAGCGGCGGTTGTCGAGCGAGACCACCGCCCGGGTGGAGACCAATGCCCGCACCGACTGCTCGGGCTGTTTGGGCCGCCCGCGGTCGCGCTCGCGGACCGCCGAGTAGACCATCGTGTGGCCCTCTTCGCCCTGTTTCGGGGCCTCGCCCTCGTGGACCGGCGGCTTCACCAGGCGCGGCTGGATCCCGAACTCGCCGAGCCGCAGGCGCTCGTCGGTCGAGAACTCGACCACCGGCCGCGTCAGCAGGTCGTAACCGCGGCGGCGCGCGTGCTCCAGCAGGTAGCCGGAGAGCTCCTGCTCGAGCGAGCGCTCATAGCCCTCCAGCTTCGAGCGGTCCTGCTTGGAGAGGTAGACGGTGTACTCGTTGGGGACGTAGACCCGCTGGACCGAGGCGGTCTTGTGGGCGTCCATTTCCTTCGCCAGTTTGCGCGCCAGTTCGACCGGCTGCACCTCGGAGCTGAAAGCACGGCTGAAGACCCCCTCGACGAGGCCTTCGATACCCGACTCGAGTTTGCTGAAGAGACCGATCTTGATCGTTCCTTTTGGGGTCGGTGAATCAGCCCCTCCCGCCAGAGGAGCTGGCGGAAATCCTAGGGCAGTAGTGCCCCGTGGCCGGCGATCAGGAAACCTGCGGCGGCCACGGCGGTGGCGATTGCGGTGAGGCGGAGGCCGACGTGGGAGCGGCGCTCAGCGGTGTAGTCGGAGAGCTCGTCGAGCGAGTCCTCGATCGCGGTGCCGAGTTGCTCGAGGGAGAGACGGCGGTTGGGGCGGGGGGCCAGGCAGGCGTCGATCGCTTCGCTCAGCTCACGCGGCAGGTCGGGGCGGAGGCGGCGCAACGGCCGCGTGCGGGCGCCGATCGCCCGCGCCGTGGCCGCCGGGGTGGCGCGGCGATGGGGGTTCTCGCCGCTCCAGCACTCATACAGGGTCAGCGCCAGCGAGTAGACGTCAGCCTCGGGACCGGCCTCGCGACCCTCGGCCTGCTCGGGGGACATGTAGGCGAGGGTGCCGACGACGTCGCCGGCGGCGGTCAGCGGCGAGTCGTCGGCGAGATGGGCGACCCCGAAGTCCATCAGCTTGGCCCGCGGTTCGCCCTCGGTCACCTGCACGTTTTGGGGCTTGATGTCGCGATGGACGACGCCGCGCGAGTGGGCGTGGTCGAGGGCCTCGCAGAGGTCGGCGCCGATCTCGCCGATTTCACGATCGGAGAGCTCGCCTGCGGCGGCCAGGCGGGAGAGCGTCGAACCCTCGACCAGCTCGGTCACGAGCAGCGCATTGCCGTCCTCCTCGCCGAGCTCGTAGAGGGTGACGATGCCGGGGTGGTTGAGCCGGGCCGCCGCCTGCGCCTCGCGCAGGACCCTGCGCCCGGCCTCACCGCGCTGCTCGATCGCCTTGACCGCGACCGGACGCTCGAGGCGGCCGTCCCAGGCCTCGTAGACCACGCCGAAGCCGCCGCTGCCGATGCGGCGCTCGATCACGAACCGGTTGAGGACCACGTTGCCGACCAAAACTCCTCCAAGTTCGCCGTCACAGCCCGCTCTCCTGCGCCGATTGTTGACCGCCAAAGTGGGAAAAAGTCACCGTTTGCGGCCTTTATCCGCGGCTTGGCGCCGCCAATGGTCATACTCTCCGCCCAGCCCCCACCAGTCTGGAGAGCCGCTTCTTTTGGAGGATTCAGCAGCACGCCGGCCGCCGCGCCGGCCGCGACCCAAACGCCGACCCGAACGTCAGCAGATCATGCTGCGGCGCGGTCTCGCGCTCGGCGGCGGCCTCGTCGTCCTGATCCTGATCGTGCTCGGGGTCAAGGGCTGCCTCGACGCCCGCGCCCACCGCGCGCTCAGCGACTACGCCCGCAACGTCTCCCAGATCGTCAAGGAGACCGAACAGACCAGCAAAGACTTCTTCGGCAAACTCGAAGACCCGGGCGGGCTCTCGGTCAGCGAGTTCACCAACGACGTCAACGCCGACCGCAGCGCGATGGACAACTACGCGGCGCGGATCGACGGCCTCAGCGCCCCCGGCGACATGGGCGACGCGCAGCGCTCGCTGGAGCTCGCCTACGAGCTGCGCAGCAGCGCGATGGGGGTGATCGCCGACAAGATGAGCACCGCCCTCGGCGAGGCCGGGGCGCCAAAAGCGACCGCCGCGATCGCCCGCCAGATGCAGACGCTGCTGGCCAGCGACGTCGTCTACGAACAGGTGGCGCGGCCGGAAATCGACGGCGTGCTTCACGACAACGGGATCAGCGACTCCGACGTGCCGAAGAGCACCTTCGTCCCCGACGGCACCAAGTGGCTGGAAGAAGACACCGTCGCGGAAGCGCTCGGTGCGATCAGCGGCGCCACCGGGACCACCACCGAAGGCGTCCACGGCCTCGGCCTGATCGGGACCAGCGTCAACGGCACCGAACTGGTCGAAGGCGGCGAAGCGATCGTCGCCGGCGAAGAAACGCTGGAAGTCGAAGTCCAGGTCCAGAACCAGGGCGAATCGACCGAGAACGGGGTCCAGGTCTCGGTCTCGGTCGACGGCGGCAACACCCTGCAGGGGACGATCGAATCGATCGCCGCCGGCGAAATCTCCTCGATCTCGATCCCGTTGACCCCGGCGCCGACGGGCACGGTGTCGCTCGAAGTCGAGGTCGAAGCGGTGCCTGGCGAGCAGGTCACCGAAAACAACGAAGCGAGCTACACGCTCACGGTCGAATAGGCAGTCCGGTGCCGACGATCGCCTACCTCGGGCCAGCCGGCACCTTCACCGAGGATGCTCTGCGCGAGGCCTCGGCGCGGGCCGAGTTCGAGCCGTTGCGGACGACGACGATCCCCGACGCGATCCACGCCGTCGAGCGCGGCGAGGCGGACCTGGCGCTGGTCCCGATCGAGAACTCGATCGAGGGCTCGGTGCGGCCGACGCTCGACACGCTCGCCTTCGAGGTCGAGAAGGTGACGATCGTCGGCGAGTACGACTACCGGGTGCGGGTCCACCTGATCGCCCGCGAGGGGGTCGCGGTCGAGGAGGTGGAGGCGGTGCTATCGCATCCGCAGCCGCTGGCCCAGTGCTCGCGATTCCTGCGCTCGACGCTGCCCGACGTCGAACAGCGCAGCGTCAGCAGCACCGCCGCGGCGGTGCGGATGGTGAGCGAGTCGACGCGGCCGTGGGCGGCGCTGGGAGCGGCGGCGGCAGCCGAGGTCTACGGCTGCCAGATCCTGCTCGAGGGCGTCGAGGACGAGAAGTCGAACGTCACCCGCTTCGTCTGGATCGCGCCGGAGGGAACGGAGCCCGGCGGCTCGGGGCCGTGGAAGACGTCGCTGGTCTTCTCCGAGCTCGGCGAGGACCACCCGGGGGCGCTGGTCGACGCCCTCTCCGAGTTCTCCTCGCGGGGGATCAACCTGACCCGGATCGAGTCGCGGCCGATGCGCCAGGAGATCGGCCTCTACATGTTCTTCTGCGACCTCGAGGGTGTGCTCGAGGACGACCTCGTCGCCGCCGCAATCGAGGGACTGCGCTCGAAAGCCGGCAGGGTGCGGATCCTCGGCACCTACCCGCTCGCCTGAGCGGGTAGGTGCCGGCTTAGGCCGGGACGAAGCTGGCGATCAGCCGCCGCAGGCCGTCGACGAAGAGTTCCTCGTCGCGATCGGGATTGGCGTAGGAGAGGTCGATCATCGCTTCGAGCGCCGCCTGCGTGTCGGCGAGTTCGTCCTTGGCGTCGCCACCAGGCGCCGGCTTCCCCTTGCTGCCGTCGTCGCCGCGATTGAGACGGGCGGCGAGGACCAGGGTCGAGCCGACCGCAAACGAGCCGTAGGCGTGAAAAGCGCGGCCGGCCTCCTCGCCGCGGAGTCCGAGCGCCTCGAAGGTGCCGGCCAGCAGGCCGAGGTTCGCGGCGAGCTGCTCGGAGGCGCCGGGCGTCGCGGCGATGTAGGGGGCGATCTGGTGGTGGTTGCCGAAGGCGCGCCTGGTCGCCAGCGCCGCGGTGACCAGCAGATCGGTCGGGTCTTCGGGGTCGGCGGCTTCGAGCAGGCGGAACCCTTCCTTGCTCGCCTCGCGCCAGACGATCCCAAGCGCGGCGTCGACGATCGCGCTGCGCGAGGGGAAGTGGTGGTAGATCGCGGTCGGGGCGACGCCGAGCGCGGCGGCAAGACTGCGGATGCTCGGGTCCTGGCCGACGTCGAACTGGCGCAGCGCCTCGACCGCTATCTCCTCCTGGGTCAGGTGGGTCTTGCGTCCGCGCGCGAGCCGGGGCACCCTTCCTACCGTACAGTGGCCAGTAAGGGGCGGGGGCGGCCGATCAGGGTGCCGGCCCCCTACAATCCCGATCACCATGGCACGCGTCTTGGTACTTAACGCGACGTATGAGCCGATCAACGTCTGCACGCTGAGACGCGCCGCTGTGCTGCTGCTGAAGGAAAAGGCCGAGCTGCTCGAGCAGCGCGAGGGCGCCGCCCTGCACTCCGAGCACATGACGCTCGAGCGCCCCGACGTGATCCGCCTCGTCAACTACGTGCGGATCCCGCGCGAGGCGCACCGGCGCAAGATCACCCGCCGTGCCGTCCTCGCCCGCGACTCCTGGACCTGCCAGTACTGCGGCTCGACCAAGTCGGGACTCACCGTCGATCACGTGATTCCCCGCTCGCGCGGCGGCAAGTCGGTCTGGGAGAACATCGTCGCCGCCTGCGCCAGCTGCAACCGGCGCAAGGGCAACCGGCTTCCGCGCGAGATCCACATGCACCCGAAGAAGTCGCCGAAGGCTCCCGAGCCGACCGTCTTCATCCAGGTCGCGAGCCCGAAGATCCCGACCGCCTGGCAGCAGTACTTACCGCAGGCCGCGTAGGCGGCCCGCACCCATAGGTGGTTTCCACCCAGTCCGGGAGGGTTGGGGATTCGCGTCTACTTTGCGCGCCATGAAAAGAACTCCGCTCGTCCTCATCGCAGTCCTCGCTCTCCTCGTACCCGCTGCCGCCCTCGGCGCCGGCTCGCTGCCGAAGCCAAGCGACACCACTGTCGTCGTCCCGACCTCGATCGCCGGCGTCAAGCTCGGCATGAGCGAAGCCAAGGCCCGGGCCGCCTGGGGCGGCGCCAACCGCGGCGAATGCACGACCTCGAAGGAGACCGGCTCCAGGCGCTGCGAATACGGCAGCTTCGAAGGCGCCGGCGGCTACGGCTTTATCGGATTCGAGGCGGGCAAGGTCCAGTCGGTCGTCGTCTACGGCGGCAAGGGCGCGGGCGGCGAATACGTTTCCTCCGCCGCGGCGCCGCTGATGAAGATCCAGACCGCCAGCGGGATCGGGATCGGCGCCGCCTACTCGAAGCTGAAGAGCGCCTATCCGAAGTGCAAGAAGGGAGCCGTCACCGGCGGGTCCTCCTTCAACTACGAATGCGCCGGCAAAAAAGGTGCCGAATTCAACTTCGGGGTGCTGAAGAACAAGGTGTTCGCGATCGCGTTGGTCCAGCCCTAGCCCCAGGTGAGCCGGGCGCCCCGCCGCCGGGCCGGCGGGGCGCCACGCTACGGTTTTGGCGATGGCCGAGGACCACGCCACGATCGCCGGCGCGCCGGGAGCGCCAACCGAGTCCTGGTCGGATGCGGCCGGGCCGCGGGTCCGGCTGACCCGCCGCGGGCGCCCACGCGAGGCCGGCGACCTGCCGATCGTCGTCCTCCACGGCTGGGGCGCCCACATCGAGGCGGTCGAGTCGATAGTCGCGCCGCTGGCCGCGGAGACCGAAGTGATCGCGCTCGACCTGCCGGGCTTCGGCGAGTCGGCGGAGCCGCCCGAGCCCTGGTCCTCGACTGAGTACGCGGAGTTCGTCGCGGCGCTGCTGGCGAGCGAGGGAATCCGGCGGTGCCACCTGATCGGCCACTCGCGGGGGGGAGCGATGGCGATCTGCCTCGCCGCCCGCCGCCCCGAGCTGGTCGGGCGGCTGCTGCTCTGCGACTCGGCTGGGCTGCGACCGAAACGCGGGTGGAAGTACAAACGGCGGGTGGCGGTCGCCAAGCTCGGCCGCGTAATCGGCCTGTTCGGGGCACCCGGCCGCAAGCTGCAGGACCGGCTGCGCTCGCGGGTCGCCTCGACCGACTACGCCGAAGCCTCGCCGGCGATGCGCGAGACCCTCCGCCGCGTGATCGGCGAGGACCTCTCCGGCCTGCTGCCCGAAATCAAGGCCCCTTGCCTGCTGGTCTGGGGCGATGCCGACGAGGACACGCCGCTGTGGATGGGCGAACGGATGGAGGAGCTCCTGCCCGACGGCGCCCTGGTCGTCTTCGAGGGGGCCCACCACTTCGCCTACGCCGAGCAGCCGGGCCGCTTTGCCGGGGTCAGCCGCCTCTTCCTCTGTGAGCAGCCGCGCCAGGCGGCAAGCGGGGACGCGGCTCGGTGAGCTCGCTCGAGTGGGTCGCCCTCGGCGCGGGCTATCTGGCGATCCTCTCCCTGCTCGTCGCCCGCACCCACCTCTTCCTCCACCTGCTGCAGCAGGAGCACTACGAGCTGAAGCGGCTGCGAGTCTGGGTCGCGCGACGCGACGAGCGCTTCAGCGCCGTCGACGTCGGGCTGGCGTTCATCACCGGCGACCTGATCGCGCTCGCCTTCGGCCTCGACCTGCTGGCCGGCGAGGTAGCCATTGCTGCCCTGGTGGCGGCGATCGTCAGGGCCCGGCGCGTGATCGGGCGCCCACAGATCAAGCCCCTCGTCTTCACCTCGCGGGCGCGGCGTCTCTTCGTCGTCGCCGTGCTGCTCGGCGCGCTCGTCGCCGGCCTCGCCTTCGTCGCCGGCCTCGTCGCCGACCCGGTTGCCGGAGCGCTGGCGCTGGCGCTGCTCGGCAGCCTGCTCCTCCTGGTCACGCCGGAGCTGCTCGGTGCCGCGAACCTGCTCCTGCGCCCGGTCCAAAAGGCCGACAACGCCCGCTTCGAGCGGCGGGCGCGACGCAAGCTGGCGGCGATCGACCCACTCGTGATCGGGATCACCGGCTCCTACGGGAAGACGACGACGAAGGGCTGCGTCAGCCAGGTCGCCGACCTGGCTGGGCCGACGCTGCCGACGCCCGCCTCCTTCAACAGCTACCTGGGCGTGATCCGCACGATCAACGAGAACCTGCGGCCCAACCACCGCACCTTCGTGGTCGAGATGGGCGCCTACCGCCGTGGCGACATCGCCGAGCTCTGCGATCTGGTCGCGCCGAAGATCGGGATCCTGACCGCGATCGGCCCCGCTCATCTCGAGCGCTTCGGGTCCCTGGACGTGACCGAGCAGGCGAAGGGGGAGTTGGGCGAAGCGCTGCCCGCCGCCGGCACCTTCATCACCCGGGCCGACGACGAACGCTGCCGGCGGGCAGCCGAACGCACGCCGGCAACCGTGCGGCTCTTCTCCCCCGAGCCCCACCCCGACGCCGACGCCTGGGCCGAGGACGTCGCCCTGCGCGACGGGCGCACCCACTTCCAGCTCTGTCTCCGCGCCGGCGCGGAGACCTTGCGAGCGCCGGTCAAGGCGCGGCTGCTCGGCAAGCACAACGTCGCCAATCTGCTTGCCGCCGCCGCCGTCGGTTCTGAGCTGGGGCTGGCGCCGGAACAGATTGCCCGGGCGCTCGGCCAGGTGGCGGCCCCCGAGCACCGGCTCTCGACGATCGTCAACCGCGCCGCCGGGATCGTCGTCATCGACGACGCCTACAACTCGAACCCTGCGGGGGCGGCCGCGGCGCTCGAGGTCCTCGCCACCCACCCGGGCCAGCGGCGGGTGCTGGTCACGCCGGGGATGGTCGAGCTCGGCGAGCAGCAGGACGCCGAGAACGAGCGCTTCGGCGCCGCGGCGGCCGAGGTCTGCGACGTCGTCGTCCTCGTCGGCGAGGAGCAGACGGCGCCGATCCGCCGCGGGCTCGAAGCGGCCGGCTTCCCCGCCGATGCGCTGCGCGTCGTCGCCGACTCCGGCGGCGCCCAGCAACTGCTGGCCGAGAGCTCCCGCGCCGGCGACGTGATCCTCTTCGAGAACGACCTCCCGGACCTCTATCAGCGCCAGGCCCCGGCTATCGTCCAGGCTTGATGAGGAAGCCGCTCCTGAGCCAGGTCGCCCGCTGATGGCCCCAGCGGGGAAGCGGGTCGGCGTCTGCTTCGGCGGCCCCTCGGTCGAGCACGACGTCTCGATCATCAGCGCCGAGCAGCTGATGGCGGCGCTCAGCGACCGCCACGAGGTGGTGCCGATCTACCTCGGTCGCGACGGGCGCTTCTGGAGCGGGGCGGAGCTGGCCAAGGTCGACGCCTTCAGCAGCGACCCGCCGCGCGGCGCCGTTCCCTGCGAGCTCCGCCTCGGCGGCGCCGAGGGTTCGGGTTTCGTGCTGCCCTCGGGCTCGCGCCTGCGCGGCGACCAGATGCTGCGCCTCGACGCTGTGATCTGCGCGATCCACGGCACCGGGGGGGAGGACGGGGCTCTGCTCGGCGCCCTCGAGCACACCGAGATCCCCTACGCCGGCGGCGGCGTCGGGCCGGCGGCGTCGGCGATGAACAAGGCGACCGGCAAGGCCGTCTTCCGCGCCGCCGGGATCGAGGTCAACCCGGACCTGGTGATCGGCCGTGGCGAGTACGGGCGGGACGGCGGTGGCGTGGTCGGCCGGGTCGAGACCGAGATCGGGCTGCCCTGCTTCGTCAAGCCGATCTCGCTCGGCTCCTCGATCGGCGTTTCACGCTGCCAGAACCGGGAGGAGCTGGAGGAGGCCTTCGAGCTCGGGCTGGAACTCGACACCGCCGTCCTCGTCGAGCCGGCGCTCGACGAGGCGGTCGAGATCAACTGCGCCGTTCTCGGCCGCGCCCAAGGCGAGCTCACCGCCTCCGCCTGCGAGCAGCCGGTCAAGAAGGAGAACTCGGTCCTCGACTTCGAGGACAAGTACATGTCGGGCGGCAAGGGCAAGGGCGCGGCCGGCGGCTCGAAGGAAGCCGGCATGGCGGCGGCGGACCGGATCATCCCGGCCCCGATCCCCGCGGCGCTGACGGCGCGGATCCAGGAGACGGCGAAGGCCGCCCACAGGGCGCTCGGCTTCTTCGGTGTCGTCCGCTACGACTTCCTCGTCGTCGATCCGGAGGGCGAGGCGCGGGTGGTCCTCAACGAGGCCAACACCGTGCCCGGGTCGTTCTCCTTCTACCTCTTCGAACCGGTCGGAATCGAGTTCCCCCAGCTCGCCGAGGCGCTGATCGAGATCGCCCTCGCCGAGGCCGCCGAACGGCGGGCGACGACCAGGACCTTCGACTCGGTCCTGCTGGAGGCCTACGCCTCGCGACAGCAGGGCGCCGCATGAGCGCGCGGGTCCTGGTCGCCAACGGCGGCCGCTCGATGGAGCGCGAGATCAGCCTCCGCTCCGGGCGCCTCGCCGCCGCCGCTCTGGAAGAGCTCGGCTTCACGGTCGAGACCGTCGATCCCGACCAGCGCTTCGTCAGCCTGATCGCCGAGCGCAAGCCGGACTTCGTCCTGATCGCGATGCACGGCCGCGGCGGTGAGGACGGGACCCTGCAGGACCTGCTCGAGATCCTCGACATCCCCTACACCGGCTCCGACGTCCACGCCAGCGCCCGCTGTCTCGACAAGCACGCCTTCAAGGAGATGCTGCGCGCCGAGGGCCTGAAGACGCCGCCCTGGCACTCCTTCAACCGTGAGGCCTTCACCGAGTTCGGCGCTGGCGAGACCCTCAACTCGCTGACCGGGCAGCTCGGCTTCCCGCTCGTCGTCAAGCCCGCTCGCGAGGGCTCCTCGCTGGGGATCAAGGTCGTCAGCCGCTCCGACGAATTCCCCGCCGCCGTCCTCGGCGCCTTCAACTACGACGACCGGGTCGTGATCGAGCGCTTCATCGCCGGCCGCGAGCTCGCCGTCACCGTCGTCGGCCCCACCGACGAGCCGACCGTGCTGCCGATCGTCGAGATCATCACCGACGAGCCCTACTACACCTTCACCGCCCACTACGAGACCGGCGCCGCCACCCTCGAGGTCGCCGATCTCACCCCCGCGGAGCGCGAGGCGGTCGAAGACGCCGCTCGCCGCGCCTACTCGCTCGCCGGCTGCCGGGATCTGGCAAGGGTCGACATCATCTTGGACGACGAGGGTCCGCAGATCCTCGAGATCAACACCGTCCCGGGCCTGACCGAGACCGGGCCGACCCCCTTCGCCGCCGACGCCGCCGGCCTCTCCTTCAACGACCTGATCGCGGCGCTGGTCAAGCGGGTCCGCGGTACCGGGCTCGGCTGATCTTTGGTTCACCCTGAGGGTGTGAAGACCCGGAAAGCTTCCGTCCCTTGAAAGCTGCGCGACGAATCAGCACGGTGGCGCGGCTCGAAGCTTCCTCAGCTCGAACGTGACGACGCTACCCCGCGTTGTCGCCGTCCGCGGCCGCCCCACCGACCTCTGGCAGCTCCTCTGCTGCCGGCTCCTCGGCCCCATTCTCACCTGAGTCAGACTCGACCACCAGCGCCACCGCGCTGACGGAGTCGTCGTCCTTGATGTTCATCACCTTCACCCCCTGGGTCGACCGTCCCATCTGGGAGATGCCGCCGACGGAGGTGCGCTGGACCATGCCGTTCTGGGAGATGAAGAGCAGCTCCTGATGTTCGGCGACGATCAGGGCGCCGACGAGGCCGCCCTTCTTCTCGGTCAGCTTCGCGGTCAGGACGCCTTTCGTCCCGCGGCCCTTGACGGGGTAGTCGGAGACCGGGGTGCGCTTGCCGTAGCCGTTGTCGGTGACGACGAACAGTTCGGTGTCGTTGCGGGCGATGTCCATCGCCAGCACCCGGTTGTCCTTGCTGGCGACGTTCATCCCTTTGACGCCGCTGGTGTCGCGGCCCATCGGCCGCACCAGCTGCTCCGAGAAGCGTGAGGCGTGGCCCGAGTGGGAGACCATCAGGATGTCGTCTTCGCCCGAGGTCAGTCGCACCTGGACCAGCTCGTCGCCGTCGCGAACCTTGATCGCGATGATCCCGTCGGCGCGGATCGGGGTGTTGTAGGCGAGGAACTCGGTTTTCTTGACCAGCCCCTTGGCGGTCGCGAAAGCCAGGTACTTGTTCTCCTTGAAGTCGCGGGTCGGGATCACGGCCATCACCGTCTCGCCTTCGCGCAGCGGCAGCAGGTTGCGCAGCGAGCTGCCTTTAGCGGTGCGCTGCCCCTCGGGCAGCTCGTAGACCTTGAGCCGGTAGACCTTGCCGCGGTTGGTGAAGAAGAGCAGGTAGTCGTGGCTCGAGCAGATGTGCAGGTGGGCGATGTAGTCGTCCTCTTTCAGGTTCATCCCCATCACCCCGACGCCGCCGCGGTGCTGCTGGCGGTAGGTCGCCAGCGGCAGCCGCTTGACGTAGCCCGAGGCGGTCAGCGAGATCACCATCTGCTGGTCGGCGATCATGTCCTCGATGCCGACGTCGCCCTCGAAGTGGGCCAGTTCGGTGCGGCGTTCGTCGCCGTAGGACTCGACGATTTCGGCGAGCTCGTCCTTGACCAGGGCCATCACCCGCGCTTCGTCGCCGAGGATCGCCCGCAGCTCACCGATCCGCTCCATCAGGTCGGCATGCTCGGCCCTGACTTTGTCGGCCTCGAGCGCGGTCAGGCGCTGCAGGCGCATGTCGAGAATCGCCTGCGCTTGCTCGCGTGAGAGCTCGAATTTCTCGATTAGCCCGTCGCGGGCGTCGTCGGGGTCTTTCGAGCCGCGGATCAGTTTGATCACCGCGTCGAGGTTGTCGAGTGCGACCAGCAGCCCCTCGAGGATGTGGGCCCGTGCCTCGGCCCGGCGCAGTTCGAACTGGGTGCGGCGGGTGACGACTTCGCGCTGGTGCTCGACGTAGTGCTGGATCAGCTCCAGCAGGCTCAGCGTCCGCGGTACGCCGTCGACCAGCGCCACCATGTTGGCGCCGAAGGTCGACTGCATCGAAGTTTTTTTGTAGAGGTTGTTGAGGACGACTTTGGCCGGCGGGCCGCCGCGTTTGAGCTCGATCACGAGCCGCATGCCGGAGCGTTCGTCGCTCTCGTCCCGCAGGTCGGAGATTCCCTCGAGTTTCTTGTCGCGGGCGAGGTCGGCGATCTTGGTGATCAGCCCGCCTTCACCGCCCTTCTTGACCATGAACGGGAGCTCGGTGACGACGATCGCCTCCTTGCCCCCTTTCAGCGGCTCGACGTGGGCACGGGCGCGCACCCGGATGCTGCCGCGGCCGGAGGCGTAGGCGTCGCGGATCCCCTCCCGGCTCATGATCCCGCCGCCGGGGAAGTCCGGGCCTTTGATGTGTTCCATCAGCCCGGCCAGGTCGATGCCCGGGTCGTCGATGTAGGCCCTTACCGCGCCGGCCACCTCGCGCAGGTTGTGGGGCGGAATGTTGGTCGCCATCCCGACCGCGATCCCCGAGGTGCCGTTGACCAGCAGGTTCGGGAAACGCGCTGGCAGGACCTGCGGCTCCTGCGTCGATTCGTCGTAGTTGGGACCGAAGTCGACGGTGTCGGCATCAATGTCGCGCAACAGCTCGGTCGCGAGGCGGGCGAGGCGGGCCTCGGTGTACCGCATCGCGGCGGCGGGGTCGTCGTCGATCGAGCCGAAGTTGCCCTGACCGTCGACCAGCATGTAGCGCAGCGAGAAGTCCTGCGCCATCCGCACCAGCGTGTCGTAGATCGCCGAGTCGCCGTGCGGGTGGTACTTGCCCATCACCTCGCCGACGATGAAGGCGCACTTGCGGTACGGCCGGGTCGGCTGCAGGCCGATGTCGTGCATCGCGTAGAGGACGCGGCGGTGGACCGGCTTGAGCCCGTCGCGGACGTCGGGCAGCGCCCGGCCGACGATCACGCTCATCGCGTAATCGAGGTAGGACGAGCGCATCTCCTGCTCGAGGGCGCGCTCCTCGATGTTGCCGGTGAGGGCGTTCAGAGCCATCAGAGCGCCCCCCTTTCAGCGTCGTTGCTCGGAGCGGTCAGATCAGACATCGAGGAACTTCACCTCTTTCGCGTGGGCCTCGATGAACTCGCGACGAGGCGCGACCTGGTCGCCCATCAACATCGAGAAGATCGTGTCGGCGGCGGTCGCGTCTTCGAGGGTCACCTGAGCCAAGGTCCGGGAGGCCGGGTCCATCGTCGTCTCCCGCAGCTGCTTGGCGTTCATCTCGCCCAAGCCCTTGAACCGGGTCAGCTGCACGCCCTGGCGGGCCAGCTCCAGCACCGCGCCGCGCAGCGCCTCGAACGAGAGCGCGACGCTGCGGCGCTCGCCGCGGGCTACCTTGAACGGTGGGCGGCCGACCTGTTTGAGCAGGGCCGCGTGGACCTCGGCGAACTTGCGGTAGTCGTGATGGTCGAACAGCCGCACCGGCAGCCGGTGGGTGCGGGCGAGGCCGCTCTGGCGCTCGACCGCCTTGACCACGACGAGCTCGTCGCTCGACTCCAGCACCTCGGTGTCGAACGGCTCGTTCGGGCCCGCCTCGCGCTGCAGCACCTCGCGAGCGGCGCCGATCGTCGCCACCTGTTCGTCGAGCAGGCTCGACTCCTCGAGGAAGCGCACCACCTCGTGGCCGAAGTCGGCCTGCAGCGAGGAGCCCCAGCCCTCGTACTCTTTCGAGCGGCGGATGTAGGCCTGCCAGCGGCTCGCGGTCAGTTTCCGTTTCTCCCCGCTGGCGTCGGTCAGCTCGAACTCCTCGAGCTTGTCGCGCAGAAGCAGCTCTTCGAGTTCGGACTCGCGCTCCAGGTAGGTCTCCTGGTTCCCCTGTTTCACACGGTACAGCGGCGGTTTCGCGATGTAGACGTAGCCGGCGCTGATCAGCTCCGGCATCTGCCGGTAGAGGAAGGTGAGGACGAGGGTGCGGATGTGAGCGCCGTCGACGTCGGCGTCGGTCGCCATCACGATCTTGTGGTACCGGGCGTCCTCGATGTTGAACTCGTCGTGGACACCGGTGCCGATCGCCGTGATCAGGGCCTGGATCTCGTTGTTGGCGAGCACCTTGTCGATCCGGCTCTTCTCGACGTTGATGATCTTGCCGCGCAGCGGCAGCACCGCCTGCGTGTTGCGGTCGCGGGCCTGCTTCGCGGAGCCGCCGGCAGAATCGCCCTCGACGACGAAGATCTCGGCCAGGCTCGGGTCCTTGACCGTGCAGTCGGCGAGCTTGCCCGGCAGGGTCGAGTTCTCCAGCGCCGACTTGCGGGTCAGGTCGCGGGCTTTGCGGGCGGCGGCGCGGGCGCGGGCGGCGTCGATCGTCTTGCTGATGATCCGTTTCGCCTCCGGCGGGTTCTCCTCGAGGAACTCGGCCAGTTTGCGGTTGACGGTCTCCTCGACCAGGCCTTTGATCGGCGGGTTGCCGAGTTTGGTCTTGGTCTGCCCCTCGAACTGGGGGTCGTGGAGCTTGACCGAGATCACCGCGGTCAAGCCCTCGCGCACGTCCTCGCCGGCGAGGTTGTCGTCCTTCTCTTTCAGCAGCCCTTTGGCCCGCGCGTAGGCGTTGAGCGTCCGCGTCAGCGCCGCCCGGAAGCCGGACATGTGGGTGCCGCCCTCGTGGGTGTTGATGTTGTTGGCGAAGCTGAAGATCGACTCCTGGTAGGAGGCGTTCCACTGCATCGCGATCTCGACTTCCCCGTCGTCCTTATCGCCCTCGAAATAAATTGGTTTGCGGTTCAGCGTCTCCTTGTTGGCGTTGAGATGGCGGACGAAATCCTCGATGCCGCCGTCGTACTGGAAGGTGACGCTGTTGGTCTCGCCGCGCTCGTCGACGAGTTCGATCCGCAAGCCGCGGGTGAGGAAGGCGGTCTCGCGCAGGCGCTCGGCCAGGGTCTCGAAGTCGAAGTCGATCTCTTCGAAGATTTCGAGGTCGGGCAGGAAGGTGATCGTCGTGCCGTGGCCGTCGCTCTTCTCGCCTTTGGCCAGCTCGGTCTGCGGTTTGCCGCGCTCGTAGTCCTGCTCCCAGACGAAGCCGTCGCGCTCGATGTGGAGATGAAGCCGCTCGGAGAGGGCGTTGACGACCGACGAGCCGACACCGTGGAGGCCGCCGGAGACCTTGTAGCCGCCGCCTTCGCCGAACTTGCCGCCGGCGTGGAGGACGGTGAGCACGACTTCGGCCGCCGGGCGGCCCTCTTTCGCCATCGTCTCGACCGGGATCCCGCGGCCGTTGTCGGCGACGGTGCAGCTGTTGTCCGGATGGAGGACGACGCGGACGTTGTCGCAATGCCCGGCCAGCGCCTCGTCGACGGAGTTGTCGACGATCTCGTAGACGAGGTGGTGGAGGCCGCGGGGACCGGTCGAGCCGATGTACATCCCGGGCCGTTTGCGGACCGCCTCCAGGCCCTCGAGGACGGTGATGTCCTTGGCGCCATAGGAGTCGCCGCTGGCTTTCTTCTCAGGCAATGAGTCCCTTCCGGTTGACACAGAAAGCCCCGGCGCGTGGAGGCTTTCTCCAAGCGGCTCGGGGCGTTACACGAGTTGCCATAAGAATACCAGTTCGGGGCTGCGGAACGAACCGCGGGAAGCGACAAATTCCCTGCAAATCGTGTACAAACGGTGTCTAGAAGCGCTCCGGGTTTGCGCGGAATTTGAGGGCTTGCGGCGCTCGCTCGCCGAGCGCCTCCCGCAAGCGCTCCAAAAGCTGCTCCTGCATCAGGTCCAGCTCCTGCGTCCAGACGCTGTCGGCGCACTCGATCGTCAGCGTTCCCGCGCGCTCGGAAACCGGCACCGCGACCGCCGCAAGTCGCTCGCCGACAGCCTCCGCCCAGGCCGACTGAACCGCCGCCAGGCCGGTGCGAGGGGCGGCAAGGTCACGGGCGGCGCGGAATGCCGCACCGGCCTGGCGCGGTGCGCGGCGGTGGCTCACGCCGCGGAGGCCGGAGAGAGGGCCGGCGGGGGTGGCATGCGGAGGACCGCGTGCAGCGCCGGGGCGGGCAGAGACTCTTCGTCGGCGGCGGTGATCAGGGCCTGGCCGCCGTCGTCGAGGCGGGCGACGAGGCGCTCGCGGCGGCCGGGGTCGAGCTCAC
The DNA here is from genome assembly GCA_035689305.1 of Solirubrobacterales bacterium. Taxonomy (GTDB): domain Bacteria; phylum Actinomycetota; class Thermoleophilia; order Solirubrobacterales; family 70-9; genus VAYN01. Next base: position 32,428 of record DASSLT010000019.1, read on the forward strand.
TCATCACGTCGTCGAGGAGCAGCAGCGGCGTCACCCGACGGGCGGCCAAGAGGACCTCGCGCTCGGCAAAGAGCAGGGCGAGGAGCGCCGCCCGCTGTTGACCCTGCGACCCGTAGCGCCGCAGCGAGCGGCCGCCGGCGTTGAGCTTGAGCTCGTCGAGGTGCGGGCCCCAGGAACTGCGGCCCATGCGGATGTCCTGCTCGCGCCGCTCCTCGAGGCCGGCGCGGATCTCCTCTGCCGCTCCACCCGCCCGCGGCGCGTACTCGAGCGTGGCGCCGCCTTCGAGACCAAGCTCGGCGGCCGTGGTGGCAAAGGGGTCGGCCAACTCGGTGACGGCCTCCTCGCGGCTGGCGACGAGCGGGGCTGCCGCATTGGCGAGGCCGGCATCCCAAACGTCGAGGTCGGCGGGGCTGCCGTAGCCGGCGGCCAGGCGAGAGAGCAGCGCGTTGCGCTGAGCGAGCGCCTGGCCGTAGCGCTTGCGCAGCTCGGTCCGCGAAGGCCAGCGGGCGGCGGCAAAGCCGTCGAGGTGGGCGCGGCGCTCGGCCGGCGGGCCCTTGACCAGGCTGAGCCGGTCCGGGGCGAAGACGGCGACCGGGGGGCGGTTGCGGGCGATCGTCGCCGGGTCGGCGGGGCTGCCGTCGAGCAGGTGTCGTCGGCCCTCGCTGCGGCTGACCGAGGCGAGCAGCCGGCGCTCGAGGCCGTCCTCGTCGCGAACCCAGGCCTCGGCGCGGGCGAGCGAGCCGCCGAACGGGATCAGGTCACGGCGGTCGGAGGTGCGGAAGGAGCGGCCGGTGAGGGCGAAGTAGAGCGCCTCGACCAGGTTGGTCTTGCCGACCCCATTGGGGCCGACGACGCTGACTATCCCCGGCTCGAGCTCGACCCGGGCCTGGTCGAGGCTGCGCAACGGCCGCGCTTCGATCGCGGTGACGAGCACCGGCCCATCACCTCAGGTGGTCCGTCTGGAGGCCATCAGACGTTGAGCCGGATCGGCATCACCAGGTAGCGGAAGTCTTCGTTCTCGACTGGCTGCAGAAGGCCCGGTCGCAGCGGCGAGATCAGGCGCAGCAGGATCTCCTCGCCCTCGACGCTCTCGATCCCCTCCTTGAGGAACTCGGGGTTGAACCCGATCTCCAGGTCCTCGCCCTCGAAGGCGGCCGGCATCGTCTCGGTCGCGTCGCCGACGTCGGGCGTCTCGGCGGCGACGGTCAACTCCCCGGCCGCGAGCGAAAGTCGCAACGGCGCGTTGCGCTGGGCGAGCTGGCTGACCCGGCGGGTGACGTCGAGGAACTCGGAGCGCGGCAGCCGCACGTCGTGCTCGTAGGACTCGGGCAGGAGCTGGCGGAAGTTCGGGAACTGACCCTCGATCAGCCGCGTGGTCAGGGTGATCGAGCCGGCCTCGAAGATCGCCTGGTTGGGGAGCAGCGAGATCACCGCCTCCTCCGCTCCCTCCGAGGAGAGGATGCGGCCGAGCTCGCGCAGCGCCCGCGCCGGAATATTGGCCTCCAGCTCACCGCCGAGATCCGCCTCGAGCTGGGTCCGTTTGACCGCGAGCCGGTAGGAATCGGTGGCGACCATCGTCATCTCGGTGCCGCCGGCGACGACGAAGACGCCGGTCAGCACCGGCCGCATGTCGTCCCGCGACGCGGCCCGCGCAACCAGCTCGATGCTCGACTCGAGGGCGGCGGCTGGAATCTTCAGCGTCGCGTCGCCCTCAGCCGCCGGCAGTTTCGGGAAGTCCTCCGCCGGCAGCACCCGCAGGTGGAAGGACGAGGAGCCGCTGCGGATCTCGACGTCGCGCTCGGCCTCGCGGGCCTCGATCTCGACGCTCGCGTCGCCGAGCGAGCGCGCGACTTCGGCCAGCAACCGTCCCGGCAGTAGAACCGTGCCCTCGCCCTCGACCTCGGCGTCGAGGGCGGTCTGCAGTCCCATGTCGAGATCGGTGGCGGTCAGCGTCACCCGACCCTCGGCTGCGGTGAGGAGGACGCCGGACAGCGCCTGGGTGGCGGCGCGGGTTGAGACGGCTCTGGAGACGATCGAGAGCTTGGAGACGAGATCTTCGCGTTTGGTCGTGAGCTTCAAGTGTCGAATGCCTTCTCGAGTGGGATTAGGGCTTGTGGAAAGAGTCTGAACCATGGCTGATTTGGCCTGGCGCCGCCGTTTCCGGGCTGTGGAAGTGGTTGTGGGAAGCTGGGGATTCTTGCATCGGGGTCGGCCGTCAGCGCTCGCTGCGCACAGGGTTGTGGATTGCGCCGCGCAGCTCCTGGACCTGCTCGGCAAGGTCGGAGTCCTCGGCGATGCCCGCCTCGACCCGGCGCAGGGAGTTGAGCACGGTCGAGTGATCGCGCCCACCGTAGAGGCGGCCGATCTGGGGCAGCGAGAGGTCGGTCATCTCGCGGGTGAGGAAGATCGCCACCTGGCGGGCACGCAATGGCGTCGCCGCTCTGCTGGAGCCGACGAGCTCGGCCCGGGAGATGCCGAAGCGCTCGGCGACCCGCTGCTGGATCTCCTCGACGGAAGTGGCCTGGCGAGCACGGCTGCGAGGGACGACTTCGGCGATCAGCTCGGAGCTGAGCGGCCTCGCCATCAGCGAGGCGTGGGCGAGAACCCGGGTGAGGGCGCCGTGGAGCTGGCGGATGTTGGCGTCGATCCGGTTGGCGAGCTCGGCGAGGGCGCCCGAGTCGGTGACCTCGACCCCGGACTCGCGGACGAGCCGTTTGAGGACGGTCAGCCTGGTCGCCAGATTCGGTGGCTCGACGGCGACGGTCAGCCCCCACTCGAAGCGGTCGCGCAGGCGCGAGGCCAGGGTCGAGAGTTCGCTCGGAATCCGGTCGGCGGAGAGGACGAGCTGGCTGCCCGACTCGTAGAGGGCGTTGAAGGTGTGGAAGAACTCCTCCTCGGTGTTGGGCTTGCCCTCGAGGAACTGGACATCGTCGATCAGCAGCACGTCAAGATCGCGGTAACGAGCCTTGAAGACGTCGTTGCCCTGAGATTTGAGGGCGGCGACGAACTCGTTGGTGAAGGACTCGGCGGTCGTGTAGCGGACGCTGAGTCCGGGGGCGTTGTCGTGCAGGTAGTTGGCGATCGCCGCCAGCAGATGGGTCTTTCCCAGCCCCGGCGGGCCGTGCAGGAAGAGCGGGTTGTAGGCCTCCGAGGGTGCCTCGGCGACCGCGAGGGCGGCGCCATGGGCCAGGCGGTTGCTGGGACCGATGACGAAGCGGTCGAAGGTGTAGTTGGGGTTGAGGTCGACGCGGGCAGCCTCGATCTCCTCACCGATCCCGCCCCCCGCGAAGCTGACCCGGTGAACGGTGGTGCCGGAATCGGCGAGCGCTTCCGCGATCAAGCTGGCGTAGCGCCGCTCGGCCCAGGCCCGGATCCCTTCCGGGGCGCTCAGGTAGAGGGTCTCACCGTCGCAGCCGGTCGCCTTCAGCGGCTCCAGCCAGAGCCGGTAGGTCGACTCCGGAACCGATGCCCGCAGCCGGTCCTGGGTCGCCTGCCAAAGGGCGTCGAGTTCTTGTCTGGAGGAGTCATCGGGCACCTGGCCGGCGACCATAGCGGCGCCCCTGGGGCAGGGATTCGGGTGCCCCGCAAATCCCGCAGAAAAGATTTGGGCCGCGTCCGTATACTTCCGCCGGCATGAAGCGGACTTACCAGCCGAAGAAGCGGAAGCGGGCCAAAACCCACGGCTTTCGAGCGCGGATGAGCACTCGCGGTGGCCGCGCGATCCTGAGTCGACGCCGGCGCAAAGGACGCAAGCGCCTCACGCCCTAGATGGCGTCGAAGCGACGTCGCCTGTCGCGCAGCGGCGAGTTCGACCGCGTGTACCGCGACGGCTCCTCCCATGCGACCCGCTACCTGGTCCTTTACACCTTTCCGCGCAAGGACGAGGAGCGCAAGGACGTGAGGCTGGGAGTATCGGTCAGCCGCAAGGTCGGCGGTGCAGTCGAGCGCAACAAGGTCAAGCGCGCCCTGCGCGAGGCGTTCTGGGGCCTGGCTGACCGGCTACCCGGCGACCACGACTTCGTCATCGTCGCCCGGGCGGAGATCGCCGAGCTGGTCGATCGCGATGGCAGCCCCGGCGCCGCCAAGTGCCTCGAAGAGGCTCTCGCAAGTGGAACCCCGAAAGGGCGTTCCACGTGAAACGCATCGCCCTGGCCCCGATCCGGGCCTATCAGCGCTGGATCTCGCCCTCGCGCCCCCGCCGTTGCCGCTACGAGCCGACCTGCTCCGCCTACGCGGTGGAGGCAGTGGAACGTTTCGGCGTGATCAGGGGCTTCCTGCTCGGCACCTGGCGTCTGCTGCGCTGCAACCCGTTCAGCCACGGTGGCTTCGACCCCGTGCCCGATCACTTCACCCTGCGCGGCCTCGGCCACGTGCATCCGGCCGATTACCACGGAGAGGCTCGCTCGTGATCCTGCCCGTCGCGAACGTCCTGCAGCCGCTGATCGACGTTGCCAACGGCGTCCTCCAGTTCTTCCACGATCAGGTCGGCCTCAGCTGGGGCGGCGCGATCATCGCCCTGACGGTGACCGTGCGGGCGCTGCTGATCCCGCTCACCTACAAACAGCTGAAAGGGATGCGCGCGCTGCAGGCATTGCAGCCGCAGATCAAGGCGCTCCAGGAGAAGTACAAAAACGACAAACAGCGCATGCAGCAGGAAATGATGCGCTTCTACAAAGAGAACAAAGTCAACCCGTTCGCCTCCTGCATCCCCCTGCTTGCGCAGCTCCCGGTCTTCATCACCCTCTTCTACACGCTGCGCCACGAGCTGCCGCCGGATATGGGATGCCCGGAGGCGGGGCACTGCGCCCAGTACGGCGCCGAATTCCTCTTCATCCACGACCTGACGGCAAAGGCGACCGGGGCGGAACTGATAGTCCTCATCGTCCTTTACGTCGGCACCCAGCTCGCTTCGGGCTTCTTCATGTCGGTCACGGCCGACAAAAGCCAGCGGATGATGATGTTCGTCCTCCCCCTGATCTTCGTCCCCTTCATCCTCAGCTTCCCGGCGGGCCTGATCCTCTACTGGATCACGACCAACGTCTGGACCATCGGTCAGGGGCTGGTCATCAAAAGAATCATTCCCGTGCCGGTGGCGGCGACGCCAGCTGGGGCGGCGGCAGTGGCGGAAGCAAAACCTCCGCCTCCACCGCCGAAAAAAAAGAAACGCAAGCGCCGCTAGGCGGGGATTCGTCCCCCGCGGAGCGTTTCACGTGAAACAGCTCTAGCCCTTGGGGCGCTTCTTGGCGATACCAGGCCGTCGAGGCAAATCGCCCGGGGTGGGGCCTGACTTGCGGATGACGTGGAGGTGGCGGTGCTGGGAGCCGGCCCGGTTGCCCACGTCGAGGATCTGTTCGGGGCGCACCGCCAGGGACTCGGAGGCGCGGGCCAGTTGCTGCTCCTCGTCTTCGTCGCGTTTCCCCTTCCAGGCTACGAGGACGCCATTTGGCTTCAGGAGTGGGCTGGCGAGCTCGGCCAGGGTCGAGAGGCGGCCTACGGCCCGGGCCGTGACGGCTTCGTAGGCGTCGCCTCCGCCCGAGGCGGCCCAGTCCTCGGAGCGGGTGTCGCGGACCGTTGCGTTGGCGATTCCGGCGGTGTCGATCGCTCGCTGCATGAACTCGCACTTGCGGCCGACGGACTCGATCAGGTCGATCTCGGCGCCGGGGAGCGCGACGGCGAGAGCCAGGCCCGGGAAGCCGGCTCCGGCACCGACGTCGGCAATCCGGGACGCTGCGCGCAACTCAGGCACCTCGAGGCCGGTGAGGCTGTCGACGACGTGGACCTGCCAAGCGCGCTCGTCGACGACTGAGCTGACCGAAGCTCGCTCCGTCGCCAGCAGCTCGAGGACCATGCTCAGCGCCTCACGGGCAGCCGGGTCCAGCGCAGCGGTTGGGTCCGGCGTCACTCCGCGACGAGCGGAGCGACGACCACGCAGCGGTGGGGCTCGTCGCCCTCGCTGTAGGTCTCGACCCCGGCACGATCTTTGAGGCGTTCGTGGACGACGCGGCGCTCCTGGGCGCTCATCGGGTCCATCTCGACCACGCGATTGTTGGTCAGCGCCTGCTCGGCGGCGCGGTCGGCGCGACTCTCGAGCGTCTCGCGGCGGCGCTCGCGGTAGCCGGCGGCATCGACGAGGACGCGCTTGCGCTCGCGCATGCCGCGAAAGGCGGCCTGGTAGCAGAGCAGCTGCAGGGCGTCGATCGTCTGGCCGCGTTTGCCGATCAGCAGCCCGTAGTCGTCGTTGCCGACGACGGTGATCGCGATCCGCTCCTCGTCCTCCTCGAGCTCCACCTCGCCGTCGAGGTCGAGCTCGTCAAGCACGCCCTCGACCAGCTCGCGAGCGCGCTCGGCAGGGGAATCTGGCCAGTCATTGGTCTGAGACACGGCCAGCAGGCTATCCGACCTCCCTCCGACGCGCGCAGATAATTAGTCTGGCCCGACATGGGCCTTGTCTACGCGGTGGCGAATCAGAAGGGCGGCGTCGGCAAGACGACCACCGCGGTCAACCTTGCCTCCTGCTCCGCAGCGGCCGGCGAGCAGACCTTGCTGGTCGACCTCGATCCCCAGTGCAACGCCACCGTCGCCCTCGGTGGAGGCCGCGATCTCCACCCCTCCTCCTACGATTGCCTGACCGGAGAGGTCTCGGTCGCCGAGGCGGCGCGCCCGGCGGGCCCCGACAACCTCTGGTTGGTGCCGGCCAGCCGCGATCTGGCCGGCGCCGCGGTCGAGCTGCCCCGGATCGACGGTTCCGAGGTTCGCCTGCGCGAACGTCTCGGGCCGGTGCGGGAGCGATTCGCGATGACCTTCCTCGACTGTCCACCGGCGCTCGGTCCGGTCAGCGTCAACGCGCTGACCGCGTCGGACCGTGTGATCGTCCCGGTCCAGGCCGAGTATTTGGCGCTGGAGGGCCTGGTTCAATTTCTCGAAACCCTCGGCCTGATCAGGCGCGAGCTGAACCCTCGACTCGAGGTGGCGGGTTTGCTGATCACGATGTACGACGAGCGCACCAGGCTGGCCCAGGACGTCGAGTCGGAGCTGCGCGACCACTTCGCCGAGATGGTTTTCGAGACGGTGATCCCGCGCAGCGTCCGCGTCGCCGAGTCGCCGAGTTATGGTCTGCCGGTGACCGAGCACGCCCCTGCATCGCAAGGTGCCGTCGCCTACCGGGCGCTGGCGAAGGAGCTTGCCAACCGTGGCTAGCGGGACCAAGAAGAAACGCGCGGGCCTCGGCAGCGGCCTCGCTGCGATTCTGCCCGAATCGGTGGCCGGTGCCGCCGGCGAGCTGCGTGAGCTGCCGGTCGGTCTGGTCAAACCGAACCCGAACCAGCCACGGAAGACGTTTGACCCCGAGGCATTGACCGCCTTGGCCGAGTCGATCAAGGCCAGCGGCGTCGTCCAGCCCCTGCTGGTTCGCCCCCTCGCCGACGGCAGCTACGAGCTGGTCGCCGGCGAGCGCCGCTGGCGGGCTGCACAGGAGGCCGGGATCGACAAGGTGCCGGCGGTGATCCGCGACCAGGCCGAGGCCGAGCGCCTGCAGGCAGCGTTGATCGAGAACATGGTTCGCGAGGATCTCAACCCGGTCGAGGAGGCCCGTGCCTGCGCCGCACTGGTCGAGGACCTGGGCCTGACCAAAGAGGAGCTGGCGCGCCGGGTCGGCCGCAGCCGCCCGGCGGTCTCCAACCTGATCCGGCTGCTCGAGCTTCCGGACGAGACCCTCGCCCACCTCGAGTCGGGCGAGCTCAGCGAGGGTCATGGCCGCGCTCTGCTCGGGGCCCAGGGCAACGACGTCCGCCGCCGCCTCAGCCGCGACGCGGTGCGGGCGGGGTGGTCGGTCCGGGAAACCGAGAACAGGGTTCGGCTGGCTAGCCAGCCAAGGGTGAACAGAGGCAAAGCGCCGCTCGATCCCGAGCTCGCCGAGGCGCTCGAAGCCGTCGGCGACGCACTCGAGACCGCCCTCGGCCACGAGGTGACGGTGCGACCGCGCAAGGACGGCTTCGCGGTCGAGCTCCGCTTCGACGACGTCGCCGAGGCTCACGCCCTCGCCCGCGAGCTGCGCCGCCGCGGCAAGTAGACCCCGGGGCGCCGGCGCCGGCCGATCCGGCCTGCCCGCCGCCGCTATCATCGCCGTCCCCGGGCGATTAGCTCAGTTGGTTAGAGCGCGTCTCTGATAAGGACGAGGTCCCTGGTTCGAATCCAGGATCGCCCACTTTCGCGGGACTCAGCAGGCGAGAGTCACTGCTTGAAACGGTACCTGCGAAACGTCGAGACGGCGGCTGCAGTCGGCTCGGCCGTTCGCCCACAATTGATACGAGCCAGGCTCCAGCCGGATCGGTTTCGCACTGTCCTGTTCATCGAGCGTCCTGGTCGCAAGTAGCTGGCTGTCATCGCTGACTGCGACCGTCGTCGGCAGGGAGCTGTTCGAGTTCTGCGTGCGAACCTTGACGACGACAGCGACCTTCTTCGCGCCAGAGGCGGCCTCTTCTGTCAAGAGGACCACGCCGCCAGCGAGGTCGACCACCGCAATCGCAATCAGCATCGTCTTCAGGAAGGTGCCGACCCTTCCCAAGCGCTTGGCGGCGGAACCCATCCCCGGCGTCGTCGCGAGAGCGGTCTCTTTCAAGCCGAGACGCGCCTCGAGATTGGCCTTTTGCTGCCGTGCAGCCGTGTAGTAGCCGTGCTGGGTTTCGTTGGCCATTATGGAGAGGAAGGCCAACAACGCGCCGACCAGGAAAAGGAGCGCGACAAGCCATTGGGGAGCGCGATCGCTGGAAAAGAGGGAGAGTGCAGCGATGAGAACGCCGATGTTGAGGACGAAGAAGTACTCGGAGCGCCGCCAGTTGAGTTCAACCTGAAAGCGGTACTCGGCCACGGCGAGCTCGTACTGGCTGCGAAGCTCCTCGCGCTCTAACGGAGCTTCATTCAAACCCGCCGCCGAAAGCCTGGAAGAGTCGGACGAACGTAGGCGTGAACATCTCCGGCTGAACCTCGACCGCGCGTTGCAGTTGGGAGAGCGGCCAGAAGGCAAGCTCGGCGATGTGGTCGGGCTCTCGATTCGCCACGTCGTCGCTGTGAGCCAGGAACAACGACACGAACTTCAACGACTGTTCGTCTCGCATCTCGAGCTTGCCCAATTGGCGCAGCGGCGCCTGGACCCCGAGCTCTTCGGAAAGTCGGCGCGCAGCGGCCTCCTCGTAGGTCTCGCCAGCGAACAGGTAAGCCGCAACCGATGAGCCCCACCGGTCCGGATGACGGAGTCTGCGCGGTCCGATCCGTTGCAGGAGCAGCTCGCCCACCTGATTCAGCACGAACACGTGGGCGGTCCGGAAGTTCTCTCCTCTGTCGAGGACTTCTCCCCTGGCGACTCTTCCGACCTCTCGGTCGAGGCCGTCGACGACATCGATCAGCGTTGCTGCGGTCGGTGAAGACACAGTCTCTCCCATCCACTACCCGCTAAGCAGAGACTCCCTTCGTCTCTCCCCTGGGGCAAGATTTCTGGGACACTAGAACTCGACTAGCGTACAAATTAGCTAGGACGGCATCCGTGGCTCTCGATGAGGATTCGGCGATGCGATTAGCATTCGCATCCCGCCTAAACGCAGCGATCAAAAGGCGCGAATTGAGTCACCGGCAACTTGCTGAGCAGACCGGCACGTCCAAGCAATCTGTGACGAATTGGACGCAAGGTCGCCATGAGCCAGGATTGCCCCAGGTTCGGCAGTTGGCAGCCGCGCTAGGCGTGTCGGTGGCCTATCTAGTTGGGGAGGTGGACGCTCCGAAGGCCGGTTCGCTTCCGGCCGACACACTCGCGGAGCGACTGGTGCGGCTGAAGCTGAAGGACCCGCTCCGCTCCCTGAGCGAGTCCGGCCCGGATTTGCTCCAGCTTCTCGATGAGGCCGAAAGGCTCGCCCGTCGCCGCCTCTCCTGAGCCTCCTGGAGGCCCCGCTGCGCCTACCTATACTTGGCGATCCAACCACGGCCGGGAGCGTTCTCGTGCAGCAGATGCAGATTTACGGCGTCAGCTTCGACATGGTCGGCAAGCAGCCGATCGTCCTGCTGAAGACCGTTGACGGGAACCGGTTCCTGCCGATTTGGATCGGGCACCCCGAGGCGGCGGCGATCCTGATGAAGCTGCAGGGCGCCTCGACGCCGCGGCCGATGACCCACGACCTGCTCTCCGACGTGCTCGAGAACCTCGACGCCAAATGCGAGCGGGTCGCCGTCACCGAGCTGCGCGACAACACCTTCTACGCCTCGATCACGGTCTCGGTCAACGGCTCCGAGGTCGAGATCGACTCGCGTCCGTCTGACGCCCTCGCCCTCGCAGTCCGGGTCTCGGCCCCGATCTTCGCCGCCGAGGACGTAATCGAGGAGTCGGCGATCGAGTTCGAGCACGAGGTCGAGGACACCGAGGAGGTCGTCGACAAGTTCAAAGAGTTCCTCGACGAGGTCACGCCCGACGACTTCGCCCAGGGCGAAAGCTAGCCGGCTTCGCTGCTGCGCCGGAACGGCACCACGTTTTCTTCGGCCGGCTCCGCCGGGGCCTGCTCCCGACTCGGCAGCCGGTGTTCGCCGGTCAGCGCGCCGTAGAGCTCGACCTGCTCGTCGATCACCTTGCCGATCCGCCGGATCCCCTCGCGGATCTCGTCCTCGTCGACACCGGAGAAGTTGAGCCGCATCGAGTTGCGCCCGCGCTCGGAGACGAACGCCGCCTGGCCGGGGACGAAGGCGACGTCGGCGCGCAGCGCCTTCGCCAGCAGGTCGCTGGTGTCGATGTAGCCGGGCAGGGTCGCCCAGATGAAGAGGCCGCCCTCGGGGTCGGTCCAGCTCGCCTCGGCGGGGAAGTGCTCGTTCAGCGCCGCGACCATCGTGTCGCGCCGGCGCCGGTAGATCCCGATCAGCTCCTCGATGTACTGCTGCCACTTGCCTTCGGCGAAGTACTCGCGGACGAAGTACTGGGTCAGGGTCGAGGTGCAGAGGTCCGCCGCCTGCTTGCCGATCACGATCTTGTCCATCACCGGCGGTGGCGCCACTGCCCAGCCGAGCCGGATCCCCGGCGAGAGGATCTTCGAGAAGGTGCCGATGTAGAGGACGAAGTCACCGCCGTCGAGCTGGTAGAGCGGCGGCAGCGGTTCGCCGCTGTAGCGCAGCAGGCCGTAGGGGTTGTCCTCGACGACGAGCAGCTCGCGCGACCGCGCCAGGTCGACCAGCTGCTGGCGCCGCGCCAGCGACATCGTCACCCCGGCGGGGTTCTGGAAGGTCGGCACCGAGTAGATGAATTTGGGGTGACGGCCTTCGCCGCGCAAGCGGTCGAGCAGCGGCTCCAGCTCCTCGACCCGCATCCCGTCCTGGTCGCACTCGATCTGGATCACGTCGGCCTGGTAGCTGGTCAGGGTCGGGACCGCGCCGGGGTAGGTCGGCGCCTCGCAGATGACGACGTCGCCGGGATCGACCAGCGTCTTGCAGACCAGGTCGATCGCCTGCTGACCGCCGGTGGTGACGATCACGTCGTCGTGCTCGGGCAGCATCCCCTCGGCGCCCATCACCTCGAGGATGCAGTCCTTGGTCTCCTCGAAGCCCTCGGTTGGGCCGTACTGGAGCGCCTCCGCCGCCGACTTCTGGGCGATCCGCGTCATCTCCGCGGCGAAGCTCTCGGGCGGGAAAGTCGAGGTGTCGGGGAGGCCGCCGGCCAGCGAGATCACTTCCGGCCGCGCGGTGATCGCCATCAGGTCGCGCATCGCCGAAGAACGCATCACCGCGGTGCGCGCGGCGAACAGTCCGGCGTAACGCTCCAGGTCCCTGGTGCTGGCACGCGCGCGCCGCCGATAGGGCGGTTGAGGCACTTCGGCCATCCGCGAAGTGTGCCGTATCGACGCCGGACGGCTCGGACGGCTAGTTTTTCGCACGTGGACGTTCTTCGAGAGCTGGGGATCGGCATCGCGATCGGCATGCTCGCCGGCACCACCGGCACGCACGGTGGCGCTCGCGGGCGGATGACGCTGCTGGCCGCGATCATCGGCCTGATCGCCGGCTTCCTGCTGAACGGGATCGTCGGCGCCGTCCTCGGTCTGGCCGGCGCCGCGGCCGCCTGCCTGGTGATCAGCGACCTGGTCTACGGGGCGAGCCGCCGCGAGGGCTCGGGCGCTGGCGCGCTCGGGTTCCTGGTCGGCCTGGCGGCGCTGATCGTGGTCGCGATCTCATTCGTCTTCGCGCCGCTGGTGATAGTCGTCGCCCTCGCCCTCGCCTGGCTCGGGATCTCCCGTCACCGCCGCGCCCAGCGCAAACACGCCGGGCTGCGGGTCCTGCGCTAGGGCGCTGCCCGCGCCGACCGGCCGCCCGAGCGCGCGCGTGCTCCATCATTGACCGCGGCCATGCCGGTCGCCGACAAGAAGCTGGTCCTCACCTACGTCGACTCGCTGCGCACCGACATGCTCGAACGCGCGGTCGCGGAGGAGCGGGCGCCGACCTTCGCGGCGCTGCTCGAGCGCGGCGTCTTCGTCCCCGACTGCGTCTCCAGCTTCCCCTCGGTGACCCCGGTCGCCTGTTCGGAGCTGGTCACCGGCGTCGGCGCCGACCGCCACTGGATCAGCGGCATGAACTGGTACCACCGGCTCGAGCGGCGCTACGTCGAGTACGGCTCCTCGCTCGACGCGACCCGCGCCTTCGGCGTCTTCCGCGCTCTCTACGACCTCGTCTACAACATGAACCTCGCCCACCTCAGTCCCGAGGTCGAGACCTTGTTCGAGCGCCTCGACGACGAGGGGGCGCGGACCGCCTGCACGCCGTTCCTGATCTACCGCGGCCGCCACCGTCACGAGGTCTCGCTCGACGGGCTCCTGCGGCGCGCCGTCGACGCGACCAAACTGAAGTTCCGGCACCACACCTGGGGCCCGACTGACCTCTTCTACGGCGACCTCTACGCCAGTCGCGAGGTGCCGTGCAAGTCGACCTCGATCCCCGGCAACCGCGACGAGTACGCCGCCTGCTGCGCCGCCGAGCTCGCCGAGGGGGAGCTGTTCGACTTCCTCCTGCTCTCGCTGCCGGACAACGACAACTACTCGCACAAACACGGCCCCGAGGCCTCGGTCGAGTCGATCGCGAAGGCCGACACCTGCTTCGCCCGTTTCGTCGAGGCGGCTGGCGGCCTCGACCGCTTCCTCGACGAGCACGCGATGATCCTCGTCGCCGACCACGCCCAGACCGAGGTCCACCGCGGGCTGCCGCTGGCCGAGCTGCTGGCGACGCAGTGGTCGGTGCTGCAGCCCTCCGACGACCGTCCCGAGCTGGCCCAGCTCGCGGTCAGCCCGACCGGCCGCGCCGCCCACGTCTACCTGCTGCCGTCGGAGGACGAGCGGGCGGAGGCGGATGAGGTGCGAGAGCGGCTGGCGGAGATCGAGGGAGTCGACCTCGTCTGCCGCCTCGAGGGCGCCGACGGGCTGCCGCTCGACCGGCTGGAGCCGGGGATGCCCGCGGGCGGCGGCGAGTGGGCGGTGGTCGAACGGCGGGGCGAACGCCTGCGCTTCCGGCCCGGCGAAGGAGTTGCCGACCTGCGCGGCGGCAGCTGGGAGATCGAGGGCGACCCTGGGGCGCTGGCGGCGGAGATCGAGGCGGGGGTCCTGCGCAGCGAGACCTACCCCGATCCGCTGGCCCGGGTCTGGTCGGCGCTGACGGCGCCGCACGCCGGCGATTTCGTCGTCTCGCTCGAGCTCGGCTTCGAGGCCCTCGACTGGGGCGGCGACAGCCACGTCGGCGGCGGCAGCCACGGCTCGCTGCATGCCGGCGACTCGCTCGGGCCGCTGCTGTTCGTCGGCTGCGGCCCGGCGTCGGCGGACGAGCGCCGGCAGTGGACCCTGCGGGACGTGGCACCGGCGGTGCTCGCCTACTTCGGGCTGGAGGCCAATTGAGAGCCGGCCGCCTTCTCGTCTCGATCGTCGCCGCTCTGGCGGTCGCCCTCCTCCTGGCTCCCGCCGCCGGCGCCTCGGGGCCCGAACCGGAAGAGCCGGGAAAGGTGACGAGCGCGGAAGCGATCGCGGCGGCGGACCGCGACCAGAAGGTGATCGACGAGCGCCGCGAGCATCCCGGCCTGTCGCCCAGCGCCTCGATGAACGACGGCCACTGGGAGGTCGCCTACTTCGCCGAAGACAAGGAGCTGGTCCTCGTCCTCGTCGACTCGCACGACGGCAAGGTGATGGAGTCGTGGACCGGCTACCAGGTCGCCTGGAAGATGGCCCGCGGCTACTCGGGCCAGTTCGGCCACAAGCTCAACGCCCCTTACGTCTTCCTGCCGCTCTGCGCGATCTTCCTCATCGGCCTCGTCGACTGGCGCCGCTGGCGCCGGGTCGCCAACCTCGACCTGCTGGTCCTGCTCGCCTTCGGTGTCTCCCACGTCTTCTTCAACCTCGGCGAGATCGGGGTCTCCGTCCCGCTCCAGTACGGGCCGCTGCTCTACCTCCTGGCGCGGGCGCTGTGGATCGGGTTCCGCGGCCGGGGCGAGGGGCTGCGGCCAGTCTGGCCAGCGCTCTGGCTGCTGGTCGCGGCGCTGTTCCTGATGGGCTTCCGGGTCGGGCTCAACATGGCCGACTCCGGCGCCGTCGACGTCGGCTACGCGGGGGTGGTCGGCGCCGACCGGATCGTCCACGGGGAACCGATCTACGGCAACTTCCCCGATGACATCTCAGAGGGGGACACCTACGGCCCGGTCAACTACTACGCCTACGTCCCCTTCGAGTTGATCTGGCCCTGGACTGGGACCTGGAACGACATCCCGGCCGCCCACGGTGCCGCGATCACCTTCGACGTCGCCACCTTCGCGCTGCTGATCCTGCTCGGGTTCCGGATCCGCCCTGGCCCCGACGGCCGCCGCCTGGCCGCGATCCTCGCCTTCGGCTGGGCCGCCTACCCCTACACCGCCTTCACCCTGGAGTCGAACTCCAACGACTCCCTGGTCGCGATGCTCCTGGTCGGGACCCTGGTGCTGCTGGCGCGACCGCTGGCCCGCGGGGTGACCCTCGGGCTCGCCACCTTCGCCAAGTTCGTCCCCGCGGTGCTGGCGCCGATGCTGCTCACCTATGAAACGAAGCGGCGCTCGATGCTGCTGTTCGCCGCCGGGCTCGCTCTCGCCAGCGCCGCGGTGATGCTGTGGCCGGCCCTAGACCCCGGGCTGAAGACGTTCTACGACCGCACGATCGGGTTCCAGCAGGACCGCGACTCGCCGTTCAGCATCTGGGGCCAGGTCGACGGGATCGAGTGGCTGCGGCTGGCCCTGACCGCGGCCACCGCGGCGCTCTCGCTGCTGCTCGCCTTCCGCCCGCGCCGCAAGTCCCTGCTCCAGGTCGCCGCCCTCGGGGCGGCGCTGATCATCGCCGTGCAGCTGACCCTGCAGCACTGGTTCTACCTCTACCTGGTCTGGTTCTACCCGCTGCTGCTGGTGGCGCTGGCGATGCTGGGCGACAGAGAGAGCGCTAAGACGCCGGCTCCGGAGCCGGGACCATCACCTGCTCGATCGAGTCAGCCAGCCCCTGTTGGTTGACCTCGACCACGGCGCCCATCACCCAGACGTCCTCGGTCGCGGTTTCGAACCGGGTCGGCATCTGCGTCATCAGTGCCGCCAGCGCCTGCTCCGGCTTGACCCCGAGGACGCTGGTCCGCGAGCCGGTCATGCCGACGTCGGAGATGAAGGCGGTCCCCTGGGGCAGGACCCGGCCGTCGGCGGTGGGGACGTGGGTGTGGGTGCCGAGCACCGCGGCGGCGCGGCCGTCGAGGTGCCAGCCCATCGCCACCTTCTCGCTCGTCATCTCGGCGTGGAAGTCGACGACGACGGCGTCGGCCTCGATCCGGCCGAGAATCTCGTCGACGGCGTCGAACGGCGAGCGGGCGACCTTGAGCCCGGCAGCGCCGCTGAGGTTGATCACGCCGACCCGCATCCCGCCAGCCTCGACCACGGTGTAGCCGCGGCCGGGGTTGCCCTGCGGGTAGTTGGCGGGCCTGATCACGAGGTGCTCGCGTTCGAGGTACTCGTAGGCCTCGCGGTGGCGGTAGACGTGGTTGCCAGTCGTGATGACGCCGGCGCCGGTGGCGAAGATGTCGCCCGCCGTGCGCTCGGTGATCCCCATGCCGCCGGCCGAGTTCTCGCCGTTTACGACGATCAGGTCCGGGGAATGTCGTTCCCGCAAGGCGGGCATCGCATCGCGCAGGCCGCGCCTGCCCGGGCTGCCGACCACGTCACCGATGAAGAGGACCCGCATAGCCAGATGACCCTATCTGCGAGATTCAATCGGATGGAAGAGCCGCCGCACGCGGGCGAGATCTTGGCGCGCGCGATCGCCTACCCCTACGAGGCGCCGCTCTGCTCCTTCGTCCAGCTCGGGAGCAGGACCTCGGATCTGCCGCTGGAGGACGCCGACCTCGCCGGCCGCCGGCCGCTGCTCTGTTACGGCGCCAACGCGGCACCCTCGGTGCTGGCCCGCAAGCTGGCGGCGCTGCCCGACGTGCCGCTGCCGGTCCTGCGCGCCGAGCTGCGCGATTTCGACGTCGTCTACTCGGCCCACATCTCTCCCTACGGCGCGGTGCCCTCGACTCTGCAGCGCAGCCCCGGCACTGTCGCACCGGTCTTCGTCGCCTACCCGACGCCGGCACAGGAGCAGCTGTTGACGGCAACCGAGCCGAACTACGAGCTGCAGGAGCTGCGCGGTGCCGAGCTCCGCACCGAAGCCGGTGCCGAGCTCGAGGCGGTCGACCTCTACGTCAGTCGCCACGGCTGCCTCGCCCTCGACGGCTCCGAGGTGGCACTGGCGGCCGTCGAGTCGGCCGCCCGCCGCTTCCCGGCCCTCGGCGAGGTCGAAGTCCTGGAGCGGGTCCGGCATGTGCTGGCGCCGGAGCTCGACCTCGAGCGCTTCGTCGAGTCGAGTCTCGACCCCGGTCTCGCCGCCGCCCGCACCGCGGTCCTCCGTGGTGGCTCGCTGCCGCTCGGGCTCTGAAGCTCGGCGTCCCCGGGCGTTTTTGCCTGGAACGAACCCGAACGCTAGGTTCGGTTCGCTATGGATGAGCGCATCCCGATCTTCCTCCTCGACCGCCACGAGAAATTCCAGCCGGTCGCGGTCGAGAGCGTCGAGGCGGTGCCGGCGACGATGATGCTGCCGCCGCCGGGCCACGCCGGCCCGGATGCCGAGGGGAGTTACCGCGATTCGGGCCCGGTGAAGCTGGATTCGCTGCCGGTCGAGGGCGGCCGGATGAACTTCCCGGGCAAGCCCACTCCCGAAGAACAGGAAACGACCCTGCCACCCGAGCTGCGCGGCGTCGGCTACCGGCGCGAACTGGAGGACGGTGGTCTGACCTGGATCCAGTACTGGCTCTGGTACCTCTACAACCCGAAGGTCATCGCCCTGGTGGCCGGCAAGCACGAGGGCGACTGGGAGTTCGTCCAGGTCGGCTATCGGGACGGTGAGCCGGTCGCGATGACCGTCTCCCAGCATCACAGCGGCGGTAAGCGAGCCTGGGACAAGGTCGAGAAGCGGAACGGGCGGCCGGTGATCTACGTCGCCCGCGACTCCCACGCCAACTTCTTCGAGGCGACCGACGAAATCCAGGAGATCGCCGACGACGCCGACGGCGAGGGCGCTCCGCTCGCCGATCTCGAGTGGAGGGAGTTCGGGCCGTGGGCGAACTGGTTCGGGCGCTGGGGGAACTCGACCGCAGAGGGCAAGTCGCCGGAATCCCCCGGCCGCCAGTGCCAGCGCTGGTACCTGCCGCGCGGCTACCACGAGGGCGCCGAAAACCAGTAGCGCCGGCAGCGGCCGGTGCTCTCAGACCGCCGCGAAGCGGCGCAGCGCCAGCCGCGCGATCACCCCGTAGGCGAGGGTGAGGGCGACGAGGTGCAGAAGCGGCCCGCCGATGCTGGGGCCGGCCGAGTCGAGCGCCGCGGTCATCGCCTGCAGCGCCGGCTTGAACGGGAACAGGGCCGTGAAGATGCGGATCGCGTCGTAGACGCCGCCGACGGTGCCGGCCGGGACCAGCGAGAGCAGGGCGACCGGCAGGGTGACCATGAAGGCCAGCAGCGAGACGGTGCGGACCTCGCGCGCCGCCGCCCCAAGCGCCGCTCCGGCCGCCGCCAGAGCCGCGCCGCCGAACAGGATCGCGACCAGCCAGAGACCGATCCGGCTCCATTCCAGCGGCACGAACAGCTCCAGCCCCGCCAGCAGCAGCATCGTCACCACGAAACCGACCGCGACCCCGAGCAGGACCTTCTCGGTCAGCAGCGCCTCGCGTGAAACGAGGCCGCGGGTGAGGCGCGGGAAGGCGTTCTCCTCGCGCTCGAGCGCCAGCGACCCGGCGACGAGGAGGATGACGACGAAGGCGAGGGCGAGGGTCGCGGCGACGGCGATCGCGAAGATTTCCAGCGGCGGCGAGGAGCCGCCGACGGCGACGCGGTCGACGACGATCGGCTGCGCCAGCCGGTCGATCAGCGGGCCGGCGACGTCGAGGTTTTCGCGGCCCTGGTCGGCGAACTCGATCACCTCGCGCAGCGAGGCGCGCAGGTCCGGGGCCAGCGCCGGTTCGAGCGCGGCGAGGATCCGCGCCGTCGCGCCGAGACCGAGGATCGGGATCGACTGGCCGAGCAGCTTCAGGTTGCCGCCGTCGATCAGCAGCTTCAGGTAGCGGCTGCCTTCGACCGCGATCCGCCGCGCGATCGCCAGGTTCGCCTGCGCCAGCAGCGAGTCGATCCGGTCTTTGACCAGCTCCGCCTTGACCGGGTCGTCTTCGTTGACGAGGACTTCGACTTCGGGCGTGCCTGGGTCGAGGGTCGAGAGCGAGTTGATCTTCTCGACCAGGTCCGCGGGCAGGACGAGCGCCGCCAGCACGTCGCCCGACTCGACCCTGGACACCGCCTGCTCGCGGCTGCCGACGTCGACGCACTCGACCCGTCGGCAGATCCGGTTCTTGACGTTGGCCGCCGGCAGTCCCTCGCCACCGACGCTGATCCGGCTGTCGGCCGGCACTTCGTTGAGGAAGGCGACCCGCGGCTTCTCCGAGCCGCCGGAGATCGCGAAGCCGACGAGGACGGCGATCAGGATCGGCCAGGCGACGAGCAGCGCCGCCTGCAGCGGCGAGCGACGCAGGATCTGCAGGTCCTTGAGCAGCAGCCAGTACATGCCTCAGTGCCCCCGGTGCTGGAGGTAGGCGACGAAGGCGGTCTCGAAGTCACGGCCGGCGGCCTCCGGCGCCTCCCCGCGGACGGCCTCGAGCAGCGCCTCCGGGCCGCCGTCGAAGAGCGACTCGCCGTCGGCGAGGACGAGCAGGCGGTGGCCGTAGCGCTCGGCCTCCTGGATGTCGTGGGTGGAGAAGATCACCGTCGTCCCGGTGGCGGCGAGCCCGGAGACGAACTCCCAGAGTTTCGCCCGCTGCCGCGGGTCGAGACCGACGCTGGGCTCGTCGAGCAGCAGCACCCGGGGGCGCGAGAGCAGGCCGACCGCGATGTTGATCCGCTGCTGGTTGCCGCCGGAGAGACGGGCGACGATCTCGCCGCGGCGCTCGCCGAGGCCGGAGAGCTCGAGCATCCCCTCGACCGAGGCACGCGGATCCGCGTGGCGCTCGAGCCGCGCGAACAGCAGCAGGTTCTCCTCCACGGTCAGGCGCCGGTAGAGCGCCGCCTGCTGCGGGACCCAGCCGACCTCGCCGCGGGCGACGGTTACCTCGCCGTCGTCGGGCGCGAGGATGCCGGCGAGGATCGAGAGCAGCGTCGTCTTGCCGGCACCGTTGGGCCCGATCACCGCCACCAGCTCGCCCGGTTGCGCCTCGAAGCTGACGCCTCGCAAGGCCTCCCGCTCGCCGTAGCGCTTGACCAGCCCCCGCGCCTCGAGCGCGACTGTCGCAGCCCCGTCCATCGGCGCTCAACGGTACCCCGGGTGGTCCTGAGGTGGCCGTTGAGATTGGGTGAACCCTAGAATCGATCCCGTATGGCCTTCCCCGCCACTCGCTTGCGCCGCCTGCGCCGGACCGACACCTTTCGCGCCCTCGTGCGTGAGACCGAGCTCTCGCCGGCGCACCTGATTCAGCCCGCTTTCGTCGTCGCCGGCGAGGGAATCCGCGAGGAGATCCCGTCGATGCCCGGGATCGAGCGCTTCTCGATCTCCGGCCTGGTCGAGGAGGCGGGCGAGATCGCCGCCGCCGGGATCCAGTCCCTGCTGCTGTTCGGGATCCCCGCCGCCAAGGACGAGGTCGGCAGCGGCGCCTACGACGACGAGGGGATCGTGCAGATGGCGGTCCGCGCCCTCAAGGACGCGCACCCGGACCTGGTCGTGATCACCGACGTCTGCCTCTGCGAGTACACCTCGCACGGCCACTGCGGCGTCTTCCGCCAGGGCGGCGCCGAAGTCGACAACGACCTCTCGGTCGAGCTGCTGGCGAAAACCGCGATCTCCCACGCCGAGGCCGGCGCCGACGCGGTCGCCCCGAGCGACATGATGGACGGCCGGATCGGCTCGATCCGCTACCAGATGGACGAGGAGGGCCACGCCGACGTGCCGATCATCGCCTACAGCGCCAAGTACGCCTCCGCCTTCTACGGACCGTTCCGCGACGCCGCCGAGTCGACCCCGGAGTTCGGCGACCGCCGCGGTTACCAGATGGACCCCGCCAACGGCGCCGAAGCGGTGCGCGAGGCCGAGCTCGACCTCGAAGAGGGAGCCGACATGCTGATGGTGAAGCCGGCGACGCCATATCTGGACGTCGTGCGCCGGGTCAAGGACGCGACCGCGGCCCCGGTCGCCGCCTACCACGTCTCCGGCGAGTACTCGATGCTGAAGGCGGCCGCCGCCAACGGCTGGATCGACGAGCGCGCCGCGGTGGTCGAGACGCTGACCTCGATCCGCCGGGCCGGCGCCGACGCGATCGTTACCTACTACGCGAAGGAGGCCGCAGCTTGGCTTCGGTGAAGACCCCGCAGTCGAAGGCCCGCAGTCGCAAGGACGGCTCGGCGATTCCCCTGGATGAGACCGACAAGCGGCTGATGAACCTGCTGCAGTCGAGCTTCCCGCTCGACCCGGAGCCGTTCGCCCTCGTCGCCTCCGAGGCGGAACTCGACCTCGACGACGTCCTCGCCCGCACCCAGCGCCTGCTCGACGGCCGCATCATCCGCGAGATCACGCCGATCTTCGACACCCGCGCGCTCGGCTACGAGTCGATGCTGGTCGCGGCCAAAGTCGACTCCGCGAATCCGCAGCGGGCGGCGCAGATCGTCAACGCGCACCCCGGCGTCTCCCACAACTACCTGCGCACGCACGAGTTCAACCTCTGGTTCACGATCGCGACGCCGCCCGACTCCGAGCTCGGCCTCTCGGGAACGCTCGAGGCGCTGATGGAAGAGGCCGGGGCCGAGTCGATGCGGGAGCTGCCGACCCTGACCCTGTTCAAGATCAACATGAACCTGGAGATGGAGAAGGGGACCGAGGCGCTGGCGGCGACGGTCGAAGCGGCGCCCCCGCGCGAGCTCGAAATGCAGCCCTACGACGAGGACGACATCGCCCTGATCAAAGCGCTGCAGGGCCCGATGGCCGCCGTCGCCCGCCCCTACGACGAGGCTGCCGTCGAGCTCGGGATCTCGACCGAAGAGCTGCTGGAGCGGCTGCGGGGGATGGTCGACCGCAAGATCCTGCGCCGGGTGGCGGCGATCCTCTACCACCGCCGCGCCGGCTTCTCGGCCAACGGGATGGGGGTCTGGAAGGTGCCGGAGGACGAGATCCTCGAGGTCGGTGGCCGCATGGCCTCCTTCCGCGGCATCTCCCACTGCTACCAGCGGCCGACCTACGAGGACTGGCCCTACAGCGTCTTCACGATGGCCCACGGCCGCTCGAAGGAGGAGTGCGACGCGATCCTCGACTCGATCGCCGAGATGACGGGGATCGAGGAGCGCGCGACGCTCTACTCCTCGACCGAGTTCAAGAAGATCCGCCTGCTCTATTTCACCGGCGACTTCCAGGCGTGGGAGCGTGAGCACGCAGGTGTCTGAGCGGAGCGAGGCACGCTCCGCGCAGCTGTACGAGCGGGCGCTGGCGCTGCTGCCGGGCGGCGTGAACTCCCCCGTGCGCGCGATGCGCGCGATCGGGCGCGACCCGCTGTTCGTCGCGCGCGGCGAGGGCTGCGAGCTGGTCGACGTCGACGGCAACCGCTACGTCGACTGGGTCTGCTCGTGGGGGCCGCTGATCCTCGGCCACGCCCACCCGGAGGTCGTCGAGGCGGTGCAGCGCGCCGCCGCGGGTGGCACGAGCTTCGGCGCGCCGACGCCGGGAGAGGTCGAGCTGGCCGCCGAGATCGCCGCGCGCGTGCCGTCCGTCGAGATGGTCCGCATGACCTCCTCGGGCACCGAGGCGTCGATGAGCGCGCTGCGGCTCGCGCGCGCGGCGACCGGGCGCGACAAGGTCCTCAAGTTCGCCGGCGCCTACCACGGCCACGTCGACGGGCTGCTCGCCGACGCCGGCTCGGGCCTCGCGACGCAGGGGATCCCGGCCAGCCCGGGCGTGCCCGCGGCGGCCGCGAAGCAGACGATCGTCGTGCCGTGGAACGACGAGCAGGCGCTCGTGACCGCGACCGGCGCGCACGAGCTGGCGGCGATCGTCGCCGAGCCCTATCCGGCGAACATGGGCCTGGTCCCGCCGCAGCCCGGCTTCCTCGAGCTGCTGCGCGAGCGCGCGGACGCGACCGGCGCGCTGCTCGTCTTCGACGAGGTGATCAGCGGCTTCCGCGTCGCGCCCGGCGGCGCGCAGGAGCGCAGCGAGGTGATCCCCGACCTGACGATCATGGGCAAGGTGATCGGCGGCGGGCTGCCCGCCGCCGCCTACGGCGGGCGGCGCGAGCTGATGGAGCGGATCGCGCCGGCCGGCGACGTCTACCAGGCCGGCACGCTGTCGGGGAACCCGCTCGCCGTCGCCGCCGGGCTCGCGACGCTGCGGCTGCTCGACGCGACCGCCTACGCGACGCTCGCGCGCACGACCGAGGCGCTCGCGGACGCCGGCTCGGGCCTCGCGACGCAGGGGATCCCGGCAAGCCCCGGCGTGCCCGAGGCGGCCGCGAAGCAGACGATCGTCGTGCCGTGGAACGACGAGCGGGCGCTCGTGACCGCGACCGGCGCGCACGAGCTGGCGGCGATCGTCGCCGAGCCCTA